>DATBDE010000072.1:0-64994 GCA_036270095.1 Solirubrobacteraceae bacterium
GCGCTCGGGTGCGCGGCCGAGCTGGAGGGCATCCGCCCGCTCGCCGCCCGCACGGGCGCCGACCGCCAGCTCGAGATCGCCCGCGACGAGGCGCGCCTCCCCGGCCTCGTGGCCGCGCTCGCCGATGCCTTCCTGGCCCGCTCGGGCAACGGTCAGGCCGCGCGCGCGAACGGCCGCGCCCTGCGCTCGTAGCGCTTGCACGCCGCCACGAAGGCCGCGAACAGGGCACGGTGCTCGGGCCGGTGGGCCAGCGACTCGGCGTGCCACTGGACGCCGACGACGAACGGCCGCGAGGGGTCCTCGACGCCCTCGATGGTCCCGTCGGCGGCCCACGCTACTTCGGTCAGGCCGGTGCCGAGGCGCTGGATGGCCTGATGGTGGAACGAGTTGACTCTGCTACGGCCGCGGCCGAGCGTCGCCGCCAGCCCGCTGTCCTGCTGCAGCGAGATCCAGTGGGTCGGGCGGCTGCCGGCCACGGCCTGGCGGTGCTCGATGTCGGTGCCCACGACGTCGGGCAGGTGCTGGTGCAGCGTGCCCTCGCGCGCCACGTTGAGCGCCTGCATGCCGCGGCAGACGGCCAGGATGGGCATGCCCAGCGCGTCGGCCTCGCGCAGAAGGGCGAGCTCGAAGTGGTCGAGCTCGGGCTCGGTGGGGCCGAGGTTGCGGTCCACGGCGGCCCCGTATGCGCTCGGGTGCAGGTCGGGCCCGCCGGAGAGCATGAGGCCGGAGACGCGGCTGACCAGATCGCCCACGCCCTCGGGCTCGATCGGGGGCAGGATGACCGGCAAGCCGCCGGACGCGTCGACGGCCTCGGGGTAGTCCAGGCCGAGCGCGATCTCGTGCTGGCGCGGCTCGCCCTGGGCCAGGGGGCGTACGGTGCGGGCCTCGCGCAGCTCCGAGGTCGAGACACCGATGAGGGGGCGGACGTCGGGCATGAAAGGCAGCGTTTTACCCGATTTTCAGCTCGCGACCCATGGACGTCAGTCCAATGCCTCGTCCGGACGTTTCGACCCAGTGTCGAACGCCGCGAGCGCCGCGGTGGCCCGCTGTGCGTACGGCGCCCAGCCGTGGCGCTCGTAGAACGCGATCGCCCGCTCGATCCGCGCAGGCGCCTCGGGCCAGTCCAGCAGGAGCCCCAGGCGGCCGAGGAACTCGTCGACGAGCCCGTACTGGCCCACCGCGCGCGCGGCGGGCACGGTGGAGCCGGCGTGGGGGGCGAGCAGCTCGTGCAGGACGGCGGCGAGCTCGCGCTCCTCGAGGAGCAGGCAGGCCTCGCTGAGCTCGACCATGGCCGAGATCCAGTTGGCGTCGAAGCTGATGACCCCGAACCGGTCGGGGGCCAGCGCGTGCAGCGAGGCGCGGGCCTCGTCGGTGCGGCCGACCGCGGCGAGCATCCACGTGTAGGCGGGGCGGTAGGCGATCGCGGCCGGGGACGTGCGCAGCTGCTCCTCGATCCAGCCCCAGTCCGCCTCCGCCCAGGTGGTGCGCAGGACGTGCTCGCCCCACTCGACCATGGCCGTGAACAGCTCGGCGTTGCCGTCGCCGGCAGCCAGCCCGAGGATGCGCGCCCGCTCGCACTCCTGCCGGGCGTCGGCGTAGCGGCCCTCGAGCAGCGCGCGCACGCCGGCCCACAGCGGCGTGTACCACCGATAGGTCGGCAACCGCAGCGCCTCCGCCATGGTCGCATGGTCCGCCATCTGCTCCCAGCATGCGTCGATACGGCCGAGCTCGAACAGGTCGACCACGCGCCAGTTGCGCCCTTGCAGGGCCGCCTCGCGGTCCCCGGCACGCTCGGCCACCGCGATCATCTCCTCCGCCACGTCAAGCCGCTCGTGTACGTGGTCGGAGTCCCACAGGGCGACGTGGCGGGCGTTCAGCGCCGCGGCCAGGGTGGCGTCGTCGCCAGCGCGGCGGGCCGCGGCCAGCGCGTCGTCGGAAAGGCGCCGGCGCGTCTCCCCCGGGGGCTCGTAGTAGCGCTCGACCGCCAGGCGGGCGAGCAGGCGCGCGCGCAGGCGGTCGGCGTCGGGCGGCAGCGCCTGCAGCGCGGCCTCGAGCGCGGCGGCCAGCTCCTTGTCGGGGTGGCCGATGAAGATCCCCACCCCGCCCAGGGCCAGCGCCGCGCGGGCCAGGTCGTCGGGCCGCTGCAGGGCGGCGTAGGCCGCGATGGCCTCACGCAGGGCCGCGCGGGCGGGGGCGGGCTCGCCCGCGCGCATCTGCGCCTCACCCTGCGCCAGCAGGAGGTCGGCGCGCAGGTCCGCGGGCGGAGCGTCGAGCCACTCCAGCGCCTGCAGCCCGCGCTCGGCGTGGGCGGCCGCGTCCTCCCAGGCCAGTGCCGCCGTGGCCTCGGCCGCCGCACGCCCGGCCGCGCGGGCGGCGGCCACCGGGTCGCCGGCGGGCGCGGCCTCGAGCAGGTGGTGGGCGACCTCGGCCGCCGAGACGGCGCGACCCGCCTCGCGCAGCGCGAGCAGGCGCTGCGCCGCGGCGGCGTGGGCGCGCACGCGGCGGGCTGCGCTGCGCTCCTCGTACAGAGTCTGGCGCACGAGCGCGTGGGCGAACGCGTAGGACCCGGGCGGTCCGGCCTCCTCGCGCACCAGGCCGGCGGCCACGGCGGCGTCGAGGGCGTCCAGCAGCGGTCCCGGCTCGCCGTCGAGGGCGTCGATCGAGAAGCGCTCGCCCAGCACCGCCGCGTCGCGGAGGACGGCGTGAGTGCGGTCGCCCAGGCGCTCGATGCGACGCCCGAGCACCTCGCGCACGGACTCGGGCAGGCCCACCTCGCCCAGTGACGAGGCGCCGGTCTCGGCCAGGTGGCGCGCGACCTCGACCACGAAGAACGGGTTTCCGCCGGTCTCGGCGTGCACCGCCAGGGCCACCCGCTCGGGCGTGTCCGGGCCGGTGCTGGCCGCGACCAGCTCCGCGGTGGCCCGTGCGCCCAGGCCGCGCAGGGCCACCCGGTCGGCCAGCTGCTCGCGCCGCGCGTCGGCCAGCAGGGCGCCGAGCGGATGGTCGCGCGCGAGCTCGCTGGAGCGATACGTGCCCACGAGGCGGGCGGCCGGGCCCTCGGGGGCGCGCACGAGGTGGGCGAGCAGGAGCAGTGTGGGCCGGTCGGCCCAGTGCAGGTCGTCGAGCACGATCAGCAGCGGCCACGCGTCGGCGACGTTCGCGAGCAGCTCGCGCACAGCCTCGAACAGCGCGTAGCGCTCGCCCTCGGCGTCGCCCGCGGCGCCGGTCCCGAAGAGGGGCGCGACCGCCTCGCGCTCGGAGTCGTCGGCGTCGTCGAGCAGGGGGCGCAGCGCCTCGGCCCAGGCCTCGTAGGCCCGCAGCGGCTCCTCCGAGCAGCGGCCCACCAGGGCAACGCCGCCAGCGTCGCGCACGTCGCGCGCGAGCTCGAGCGCCAGCCGGGTCTTGCCCACGCCGGGGTCGCCCTCGATCACGACCAGGCCCCGCTCGCCGGCGGCGCCGGCGCGCTCGGCCTCGCGGCCCACGAACACCCCGGCCGTGCGCCGGTCCAGCAGGGGCGAGGAGGCGGGGCGGCTCGGCACGCGCCGGCGGATCGCGTCGTAGAGCGCGCGCGTGGCCGGCGAAGGGGCGATGGCGAGGGTGGTGCGCAGGCGCTGGCGCAGCTCGTCGTAGGCCACGAGCGCCCCGGCGCGGTCGCCCGCCTCGACCAGCCGCTCGATGAGGTCGCGCGCGGCCTCCTCGGAGAGCGGGTCGAGCGCGAGCCGGGCCCGAGCCAGGCGCACCGCCTCGGCCGGGTCGCCGGCGCGCTCGGCCACCTGGGCCAGGACCTCGGCCCGGCCCCGGCGTTGCTCGTCGCGGGCGTCGCGGGCCCATTCGTCGTCCAGGCTCGGGAGCAGCTCGCCCTGGCCGAGCTCCAGCGCGTCCTCGAGCCGTCCGGCCGCGACCAGCTCCGCGAACGCGAGGGCGTCGACCCAGGCGTGCTGCAGCCCCACCGACTCGCGCGTGGCCAGCAGGTGGGCGTCGGCGGCGCCGCCGAGCGACCGGCGCACGGCCGACAGGGCCGTGCGCAGGCTCGCCCGTGCGCTCTCCTCGAGCACGTCGGGCCAGAACGTCCCTGCCACCTCCGAGCGCGAGTGCGGCCCCGGGTGCAGCGCCAGCCAGGCCAGCAGCCCGCGGGCCTTCGCCGGTGCGGGCGGCTCGCACCGCTCGCCGTCGGCCTCGATCGCCAGCTCCCCAAGCAGACGCACGCGCAGCATGGGCGGCGAGCCTAACCCGCTTTCACGCTCCGCTGACGGCCGGGTAACGCGGAGGTGAGAGGGTTCCCTCGACACCGACCAGGAGGTCTGAGATGTTCATCGCCCTCACCACCCGCAAGCTCAAGCCCGGGGAGTGGGACGGATTCCGCGCCGGCTGGGAGCCGAAGGGGGACGAGTACCCGCCCGGCTTCGTCCGCGCCATCCATGCCCGCAGCGTCCAGGATCCGGACGAGATCGTGTCCTTCGGCATGTTCGACGCCACCCAGGAGGAGCTCATGGCCTGGCGCGAGCGCAACGCCGACTCGGAGCGCCTGCGGCAGGAGGGCATGGGCCGCCACGTCGTCTCCACCGGGGCCGACGACTTCTACGAGGTGATCGAGGAGGTCACTCCCGACCGCTGACCGCTCTATCCTGCGGGGCGCGTGAGCGAGACGCCCGAGAAGCGGGAGCCGGACGAGGAGTTCGAGCCGCCGACGGCTGAGGAGCCGATCGTCGACGAGGAGACCGTCGAGGAGCCGCCGCCCACCGAGGCGGTGGAGGACCCCGCGATCCCCGAGCGGCTGACCCCGGACCCGGACAGGTTCACCGAAGGCCTGGTCGGCGGCCCGATCGACGCGCCTCCGCGGATACGGGCCGAGTTCCCCGTCGTCTTCCGCGGCTACGACCGCGAGGTCGTCGACGCCCACCTGGCCGCGCTCGAGGAGGACGTCGCCGAGCTGCACGCCACGCGCACCCCGCAGTCCGCGGTCCGTCGCGAGCTCGACCGCGTCGGCCAGGAGACCTCCGCGATCCTGCAGCGCGCCCATGAGTCCGCGGACGAGATCACGCGGCGCTCACGCACCCGCGCCGCCGCCCGCATCGAGGAGGCCGAGCGCCAGGCGGACGAGATCCGCCGCGAGGCCGAGGCCCGCCTGAAGCGGATCGACAAGGACACCGACGACGTCTGGGCCGACCGGCGCCGGCTCCTGGAGGACGCCCGCTCAACGGGGGAGGCGCTGATCCGGCTCGCCGACGAAGCGCTAGAGCGCTTCCCGCCCGCCGAGGACGGCGGCCCCCCGCTCGAGCCGCCGCCGCGGCCGCCGCGCCCGCCCGTTGCGCGCGCGGCCCAGCCTGAGCCCGCACCGATCCCCGAGCCGGAGCCCGCCCCGGCCCCCGAGCCGGAGCTCGAGCCCGAGCCCGACACCCAGCTCGAGGAGGCGCCGCCGCCGCTCTCCGACGAGGCGCGGGACGTCGACGAGGGCGACCCGTCGATCGAGTCGGTCCGCCGCATCCCGCGCCCCGGCGCGCCCACGCACCCGCGGCGCCCACGCCGCTAGTCACCTGAGTCGTCAGTTCGCGGGCACCTTCCCGGCGTCTGGACGCGACTGACGCCACCCAGGGAAATCGCCGATGCCTTGCATCGACTCATCCCCTGTGCGTCGCCATTCACGCCCAGCCACTCGGGAAGCTGAGCCCGAACTTCCAACTCAGCAACTCGACGCCGCGACCGGCGGTCGGAGAGGATGGGCCCGTGTGGCCCGACGAAGTCGACGACGTCCTCGGCGGCGACCTGACCTGCGCCATCGCCTACGTGACGCCCGCGGGCGGCGCGGTCGTGACCGCCGTGGCCCCGATCGGCCTGCGCGACCGCGAGGCCAAGACGGTCGGCTTCACCACGTCGCTCGGGTTCGGGCGCAAGCTCGACCGCCTGCGCACCGAGCCCCGCATCGCAATGGCCTACCACGCGCGCGAGCACGGCCTCGGCGACGGGGCCAACCGGCGCTATGTGCTCGTGCAGGGCCGCGCCAGCTTCGACGCCGACCCTGATCCCGACTACCTCGAGAACGAGATCGGCCCGCGCTCGGCCCGTTACCTGGGGGAACCGCGGCGCGGGTTCTTCTGGGACCGCTGGCTGCAGACCTACTACGCGGACCGCGTGCTGGTGACCGTCGCGGTGGAGCGCGTCGTGGCCTGGCCCGACCTGCAGACGGAGGGCGCCCCGCTCGTAGTGGGGAGCGAACGGCCGGCCGAGCCGCCCGAGCCGCAGCAGGCGCCCAAGAATGGCCCGGCGCCGCGCGTGGACGCCGCCCGCGCGGGCACGCGGGCGGGCGAGCTGCCCCACCGCCTCATCGCCTACGTGGACGCGGACGGGTACCCGGTGATCCTGCCCTTCGCGGTGACCGGCGCCGACAGCGGCGGGGTGAGCATCACGAGCGCGGCCGGTCTGCCGCCCGGCGGCCGCCGGGCCGGCGTGGTGGCGCACCGGTACAACCCCAAGCTCATCGGCCTGGAGACCCGGCAGCACACCGGCTGGCTCGAGGTCGCGGACGGCAGCACCCGCTACGCGCCGCATACCGAGAGCGGCTTCAAGGCGCCGGCGAACAAGACCCTGCTGCTGCTCGGCAACGGGTTCCTGGCCCGGCGCAACCTGGCCAAGGCGCGCAAGGCCGGCCGGGTCGCGGCGCTGAAAGGCTCGGCGGGCTAGCCGAGCGCGGGCTGGGCGTCGGGCTCGCGCTCGCGTTCCCGCTCGCCCGCGGGCAGGACCACGATGGCCACGACCACGCCGACGGCGACCAGGGCCGCCCCGATCAGGAACGCGAGGTCGTAACCGCCGGTCAGGGCCGATGTCGCGCTGTGGCCAGCGGCGGCCAGCGTCCTGGTGCGGTCCGCAGCGATCGCGCCCAGCGCGGCCAGCCCGAGCGAGGCCGAGATCCACATCGACACGTTCACGATGCCCGAGGCCAGCCCGGCGTCGCGCGCCGGCACGTCGCCCATGGCGATGTGCAGCAGCGGCATGAACGACGTGCCGCCGCCGATGCCCATGAGCGCGAAGGCGAAGAACAGCGTGGGGAAGAAGGCCGTGTGCTCGCCGGCGCCGCCCAGCAGGGCCAGACCCGCCGCCATCGCGGTCAAGCCGGGCACGAGCGTGCGCTTGGCGCCGAAGCGGTTGACCAGGCGCGCGGTCACGCCCGAGGACAGGATGGCCACGATCAGCGTCGTGGGCAGGAAGGCCAGCCCGATCTGCAGGGCGTCGTAGCCGCGCACGTGCTCGAGGTAGAGCGCGCCGAGGAAGAACGTCGTGAACATGCCGCTGGCGGTCAGGCCGCGCACCACGCTGGACCCCGTCAGCCCGCGCAGGCGCAGGATGCGGAGCGGCATCATCGGGTTGCGCACGCGCGCCTCGACGACGAGGAAGGCGACGAGCAGGGCCAGCGCCCCCGCGCCGAACCCCAGCGTGTGGGCCGAGCCCCAGCCGTAGTCGCTGGTCTTGACGATGGCGTAGACGCCGAGCATGAGCGAGGCGGTGCCGAGGAGCGCGCCGGCCACGTCGACGCCCTGGTCGAGACCGATGCCCTCGCTCTCCTCGATCAGCGCCCGCCCCAGCACCCAGGTGACGATGCCGATGGGCACGTTGATGAAGAAGATCCAGTGCCAGTCGATCGAGTCCACGATCACGCCGCCGAGCAGCAGGCCGATGGTGCCGCCGCTGACGGCGGTGAACGTGTAGACGCTCATCGCGGTGGCCCGCTCGGCGGGCCGCGGGAACTCCGTGGCCACGATGGCGACGATGACCGCCGCGCACACGGCGCCGCCGAAGCCCTGGACGAAGCGGGCGACGATGAGGAGGGCCTGGGAGTCGGCGAAGCCGCACGCCGCCGAAGCCAGCGTGAAGAGCACGAGCCCGACCAGGAACACGCGCTTGCGCCCGACCAGGTCGCCCATGCGACCGGCCAGGAGCAGGAAGCCGCCGTAGCTGATCATGTAGGCGTTGATGACCCAGGTCAGCGACGACTGGGAGAAGTGCAGGTCATGCTGGATCGCGGGCAGGGCCACGTTCACGATCGACGCGTCCACGACGATCATCAGCTGTCCGATGCAGACGACGACCAGAGCGACCCAGCGCCGCCGCGCGCTGCTCAATAGCTCCATGATCGTCACCCTATCATGGACCATCCTATGATCAATGAATATCATCGGGAGGCGCTAGGCTCCGAGTCGGGGATGGAGACAACCACCCGCCCGGGCGCACTCGTGTTGCTCACGCGCCTCTCGCGCGTCGTACACCGGCGCTCCACCGAGCAGCTGCTCGGCATGCGCGTCAAGCAGTTCGGGACCCTCTGCTACATCCGCGACCGCGGGCCCGTGCTGCAGCAGGACCTCGGCGAGTCGCTGTACATGGACCCGAACAACCTCGTCCTCCTCCTCAACGACCTTGAGGCGCACCGCTGGATCGAGCGCCGCCGCGACCCGGACGACCGACGCCGCCACATCGTCGGCGTCACGACCGAGGGGAAGCGGGCGATCGAGCGCGCGGAGCGCTCGATGGAGAGCATCGAGGATGAGGTGCTGGCGGGCCTGGACGACAAGGACCGCGAGGACCTGCGCCGGTTGCTGAGCAAGGCGCTCGAGCACCCGGCCGCGGCGACCACGCCTTGAGCGTTCTCTACGCCGCCACCGGGGACGCCATCGCCCGCATCACCCTCGAGGGCGGGGCCGCCGCCTCGGCCGTGGTCGGCCTCGAGGGCAGCGGCGCCTGCTGCCTGGCCGTCGACCCGCTCGAGCCCGACCGCGTCTACGTCGGCACCTTCGACCATGGGGTGCGCGTGTCCGACGACGGCGGCGTGAGCTGGCGCGAGCCCGACGCGCGCCCGGCCGACGAGCGCGTGCTCGCGCTTGCGGTGTCGCGCGCGGCCGACGTCGCCTACGCCGGCACCGAGCCGTCCAACCTCTACCGCTCGGAGGACGCCGGGCGCACGTGGGAGCTGCTGCCCGCCTTGCGCGAGCTGCCCAGCGAGCCGGAGTGGTCGTTCCCCGGCCGCCCGTGGACGCACCACGTGCGCACGATCGCGCTGCACCCGGCCGACGCGGCCACGCTGCTCGTCGGCGTCGAGCTCGGCGGCGTGATGCGCTCGACCGACGGCGGCGCGAGCTGGGCCGACCACAACCCGCAGGCGCCGCGCGACGCCCACGAGATGGCCACCCACCCGCTCGCCCCCGACCGCGTCTACGAGGCCGCCGGCGACGGCGTCGCCCGCTCCGAGGACGCCGGCGCGAGCTGGACCCACGTCGAGGCCGGCCTGGACCGCGGCTACGCCTGGGCCACCGCGGTCGACCGCGACGACGCCGACCTCTGGTACGTCGCGGTCAGCACCGGCCCGTTCGTCGCCCACGGCCGGGGCGACGGCGAGGCGCGCGTCATGCGCACGCACAACGGCGGCTGGTCGCCGACCGGCAGCTGGGGCGACACGCCCGAGCTGCGGCGCATGCCCTACGCGCTGGCCACGCTGTCGGGCCGCCCCGGCGTCGTCGTCGCGGGCCTGCGCGGCGGGCTGCTCATGGCCAGCGAGGACGCGGGCGAGAGCTGGACCCGGCTCGACCTCGAGCTGCCCGACGTCGTCGCGATGGCCGCGCCCTAGCTCGCGGCCGGGAAGCGGCCGAGCTGCGACCACGCCGCCGGCGTGGTGCCGTTGAAGTCGTAGAGGCTCGCGCCGATCGCGCCGCCGGCGCGGGCGGCGCGCACGTAGGCCGCGACCTCGGACGCGGTGGCGTGGTCGGCCTCGCCGCCGATCGGGTGCACGGGCGTGTCGGCCCCCACGATCGACTTGATGGTGGAGATGTTGCGGCCCACGTAGCTGCGCACCGCGCCGGCGCCGTGCACGCGGAAGGTGAAGTAGGCCATGGGCAGGAAGACGTCGAAGTAGCGCGCGGTCTGGGCGTAGGGGAAGCCCGGCCAGTAGAGGGCGCCGGCCTCGGGCACGATGGCGCCGAGCGGGTAATCGGGGCCGACCGAGCGGCGCAGGTTGGCGGCCAGCCGGCCCTGGAGCCGGTTGCGGCGTGGGATCGAGCCGACCTCGGTGGCCTCGATGTCGAGCGCAAAGCCGTCGAAGCGCTGCGCCGTCGGGGTGGTGAAGCCGATCGCGTTCAGGGATCGGCGCAGGTCGGTGCGCACCGGCTCGTACGAGGGCAGGTACCACGCCACGACCTTGATTCCCTGGGCGTGCGCGGCCTCGATCATCGCCGCCAGCGTCCCCGGGCGCACGATGTCCGTGCTCTGGCGCCAGTTCGAGGTCTCGAGGTACACCGTCTGCACGCCCTGCGCCTTCATGCGCGCCACGGCGCCGCCCGGGTCGTCGAGCGTGCTCTTCGAGTAGATCGAGACCCACGTGCCCAGCCCGCGGTACGCGTCGACGGTCGGGACCGCGTTCGCCGTCGGCGGCGTCGGGCCGAAGGCGATAGCGGCGATGAGTGGGAGGGCGCGCAGCAGCATCGGCCTAGTCTCTTGCACGCCATGACACCACGGGTGGTCCGTTCGTTGCGCCTGTTCGCCATCGTTGGCGCCCTGGCCGGCTGGGCGGCCCCGGCCGCAGGGGCCGATCGCGTCGCCGACCAGGCGGCCCGCTGGACCGAGCTCATCGGCACGCGAGTGCAGGACGCGCCCGACCCGATCGCCGGGCTCAGCGACGCTCAGCTCGCCGGCCAGCGGCTCGTGGTCGGGTTCGACGGGCGCAGCGCGCCGGGCGCGCTCCGGCACAAGGCCGCGGCAGGCGAGCTCGGCGGCGTGATCCTGTTCACGCGCAATGTGGGCTCGCGCAGCCAGGTGCGCCGGCTAGCGGCCTCGTTCCAGGCCACCGCGCGCCGGGCCCCCGGGGGCCGGCGGCTGCTGATCATGATCGACCAAGAGGGCGGGCAGGTCAGCCGCCTGCCCGGGCCGCCGGGGCGCTCACCGGCCGAGGTGGGGGACACCGACAGCGTCGCGGTGGCGCGCAGCGAGGGCCGGGCCACCGGGCGCAGCCTGGCCGGCGTGGGCATCAACGTCGACCTCGCGCCGGTGGTCGATGTCGCCCGGCCGGGCACCAACATGGACGATCTCGATCGGTCCTTCGGCCCGCGCACGGGGCGGGTCACGCGCCTGGCGACGGCGTTCGCGGCCGGCCTCGGGGCCGGCGGCGTGCTGTCGACGGCCAAGCACTTCCCCGGGCTAGGGCTGGCCCGCGGCGACGAGGACTTCCACCTCAACCGCATCGACGAGCCGCTGTCGCGCCTGCGCCGGGTCGACGAGCCGCCGTTCGTGCGGGCCCGCACGCAGCTGGTCATGGTCTCGACCGGGGTCTACCCGGCGCTCGACGACACACCGGCCCTGTTCTCGCGCCGGATCACGACCGGCGAGCTGCGCGACCACCTGGGCTTCACGGGCACGGCGATCACCGACGACCTGGAGGTGCCGGCGATCGCGCGCTCCGGGTCGCCGGCGACGCGGGCGGTCAGCGCGGCGCGGGCGGGCAACGACCTGCTGCTGTTCGCCCAGAACGCCAGCAACGGGTTCGCGGCGGCGCGGGGCCTGGCCGCCGCCTTGGCCGACGGCGCGCTGGACCGCGCCGCGTTCGCGGCGGCGGCGCGGCGGACGCTGGACCTGCGGTCGGGGCTGCGCTAGGCCGCTGCGGTGAGGACCTGCGCGCCCTCGGCGCCCACGACGACCGTGTGCTCCTCGTGTGCGGACCGGCTGTGGTCGCGCGTGCGCACGGTCCAGCCGTCGCGGTCGACGTAGACCGCCGGGCTGCCGGCCACGATCATCGGCTCGATCGTGAACACCATGCCCTCGGTGAGGGTCAGCGTGCCCTCGGGGTCGGGCCAGTTGTAGACCGCCGGGTCCTCGTGCATGGCGCGGCCGATGCCGTGGCCATGCAGCTCGGGGACGACGTGGAAGCCGCGCGCCTCGGTCACGCGCTCGATGGCGCCGCCGACCTCGCGCAGCGTGGCGCCGGGCCGGACGGCGCGGAGGCCGGCCCGCAGGGCAGCGCGGGCTGCGGCCTGCAGGCGCTGAGCGGCAGCGTCGGCCGCGCCGACGGCGACCGTGGTGGCCGCGTCGGCGTGGTAGCCGTCGAGCTCGAGCGCGACGTCGAGCGTGATGAGCTCGCCCTCGCGCAGCACGCGGTGGCCGGGGATGCCGTGCACGACCTCGTCGTCCACGCTCAGGCACACGGCGCCGGGATAGCGGTAGGTGATGATCGGGCCGGAGCGGGCGCCGTGCGCGGCCATGGTCTCGGCGGCGAGGGCGTCGAGCTCGCCGGTGGTCACGCCCGGCCGCACCGCGGCCTCGAGCACGCGCAGGACCTCGGCCACGACGGCGCCGGCGCGGCGCAGGCCCTCGAGCTGCTCGGGCGTCTCGATCGACACGTCAGGCCGCCAGGCTCGGCTGCTCGAGGCCGTGGTCACGAGCGACGAGGGCGGCGTAGCGGCCGCCGCGGGCCAGGAGCTCGTCGTGGGTGCCGCGCTCGACGATCTCGCCGCTGTCGAGGACGAGGATCTGGTCGGCGTCGCGGATGGTGGAGAGCCGGTGCGCGATGGCCACCGTGGTGCGGCCCTCGGCGAGGGCGTCGAGCGCCTCCTGCACGGCGCGCTCGGTGCCGGTGTCGAGGGCGCTGGTGGCTTCGTCGAGGAGCAGGATGGGCGGGTTGCGCAGGATGGTCCGCGCGATCGCGATGCGCTGCTTCTCGCCCCCGGAGAACCGGTAGCCGCGCTCGCCGACGACGGTGTCGTACCCCTCGGGCAGCGAGGCGATGAGATCGTGGATGCGCGCGGCGCGGGCCGCATTCTCGATCTCGCCGTCGCCGGCCTCGGGCCGGGCGAAGCGCAGGTTCTCGCGCACGCTGGCGTGGAAGAGGTAGGTCTCCTGGGCGACCACGCCGAGGGCGTCGGCCAGCGACGCGAAGCGCAGGTCGGCGATGTCCGTGCCGTCGATGGTCACCCGGCCGCGCTCGGGGTCATAGAGGCGGGCGAGCAGGTAGCCGAGCGTGGTCTTGCCCGAGCCGGTCTCGCCCACGATCGCGGTCTTGGTGCCGCGCGGCACCGCGAACGAGGCCCCGGCGATGGTCCAGTCGCCCTCGGCGTAGCGGAACCAGACGTCGTCGAAGGCGACCTCGCCGGTGATGGCCGGGCGATCGAGCGTGCGGGCGCCGGAGCGCTCGGTGATCTCGACCGGCAGGTCGAGGTACTCGAAGACGCGCTCGAACAGCGCCAGCGAGGTCTGCAGGTCGACCTGGACCTGCAGGAGCTGGCCGAGCGGGAAGAACAGCCGCGTCTGCAGCGTGGTGAAGGCGACCAGGGTCCCGATGGAGATCGTCGCCCCGCCGAAGCCCATGCCGGCGAACCAGTACACGAGCGCCGGCATGATGGCGAAGGTCGCCTGGATGCTGGCCATGACCCAGCGGCCGGCCATGCGCGAGCGCACCTCGAGGTCGGCCAGGTTGGAGGACTCGCCGCGGAAGCGGTCGGCCAGGTCGGGCGCGCGGCCCATGGTCTTGCCGAGCAAAATGCCCGAGACCGACAGCGACTCCTGGACGAGGCTGGAGATGTCGGACATCGACTGCTGGCGCTTCGCGGCGATGCGCTTGCGCTGTGCGCCCACGCGCTTGGTGAGCAGGACGAAGAACGGGACCAGGATCAGCGCGAAGACGGCGAGGCGCCAGTCGAGCAGGAACATGGCGACGACGGTCGCGATGACCGTCGTGAGGTTGGACGCCGTCGAGGTGGCGGTCGTGGTGACCACCGACTCGACGCCGCCGATGTCGTTGGCGATGCGCGACTGCACGTCGCCGGTCCTCGTGCGCGTGAAGAAGGCCAGCGACAGGCGCTGCAGGTGCTCGTAGACGCGCGTGCGCAGGTCGTGCATGACGCGCTGGCCCACCAGGTTGGAGAGCCAGGTCTGGCCGACGCCGAGCACCTGGGTGACGACGGCGATGGCGATCATGCCGCCGACCAGCAGGGTCAGGAGCTGGGCGTCCTTCTCCGGGATCGCCTCGTCGAGTACGTCGCGCAGCAGGAAGGGCGAGATCATGCCCAGGCCCGCGGAGACGATGATCAGCGCGATGACCGCCAGCAGCTTGCGCCGATAGGGCCGGAACAGTGGGCGGATACGCTGGAGCGTGGAGCGAGCTGGCACCTGCATAGGGTAGCAAATAGTTGGAGCCGCCAACTATTCGCGGACCAGCGCGCCAGGACCGCGGCCCCGCTCGGTGCTTGGTCAACAACACGCGGACCCTGGTCCCGTTGTCGTCGGGCGGCAACGTGCCACGTCCGGCCCGGTCGAGGCGCAGCGTCCGGTAGGCCCCGCCGGTGCTCACCTGGGTCTCGACCTTGTGCACCGCGGGGCCGCCGACGTCGAGGTCGACCTTGTCGTCGCGCCCTCGCACGGGTACTTGAGGACCCCGTTTCCGCCCGACTGGCAGTCCAGGCCGCCGATGCCCAGCGCCAGGTCGGCGACGGACGACCCCTCGTGCGGCGTCCCCAGCGTGGTCAGCGAGGTGATGGTCACCCCGGGGTAGTTGGCCGACTGGGTGATGGCCGAGCGCGACCAGATGCCGCCGTCGGGGTGCCCGACGAGCTGCACGTCGGTGATCCCGTAGTCCGGGTTGACGAACGCCAGGAACTGCCCCAGGCGCTGCCCGTTCTGGTCGACTTCGCCGCCCGTGTTGACGGTCACGTCCGGCGGCGGCGCCTGCTGCCCGGGCCGACGCAGGGCGACGGCGCGTTGCCGGGCGCGTTGCCGTCGGAGTTCGGGCCCTCCGGCGCCGTGAACACCGGATAGCCGGCCGCCTTGAGCGCGGGCGCAACCGAGAGGCTCCACGTGTCGCCCTCCTTGCCGGCGCAGCTCGGGTCGGGGGTCGAAAACGGCGTCGAGGTGGTGAAGCCGGAGACCAGTACCACCGCGCTGCTGGCCGACGCCGCCGGCGCGGCGACGCCGAGCGCGAGGAGGGCGAGAAGCGGCAGGAGGCGGCGGATGGGCCACCCTAGCCCGCAGGCGCGGGCCGGGTGTAAAGGCGCCGCCGCCGCAGCGCGAGCAGCGAGTCCACGCCCAGCGCGAGCGCCACCGGCACCGTGGCCGGCAGCGTGTCCAGCGTCCAGAACAGCAGGCCGAAGGCCACGCCGATGACCGCCGTGGCCAGCGCGATCCGTCCCTGGGGCCGGACCTGGCGGGCGAGCACGGCGCCGAGCGTGGCGGCGATGAACAGATCGCCGTAGCCCATGGTCGAGCCCGCCAGCGAGGCCCGCTGGAACTGCGGCAGCCCGCCGGCGGTGCCGGCGATGTCGAGCAGGTGCGCGGCCGGCTGCAGGTTCTGCGAGAGCACGAGGATGGCGTCGATGACCGCCATGGCGACGATGCCCCAGCGCAGCCAGCTGACCGGCGCCACCGCCGCCAGCAGCACGCCGAGGGTCACGCAGCCCAGGCCGCTCAGCGCCAGCGTGGCCAGGTCGCCGACGACCGTGCCGCCCTCGGCCCAGGCCACGGCGAAGAACGGCACGACGAGCAGGGCCAGCAGCGGGCGCGCGCCGCGCATGCCCCAGCCCAGCGCGAGCGCCGCCAGCGGCGGCGTGGTGAACAGCGCGAGCCAGGCCAGCCGCTCGCCGGTCAGCGTGCCCGGCTGCACCGCGATGACCACGGCGACGATGGACGCGAAAGGCACCAGGGCCCACCAGCGGCTGCGCAGCCGTGCGAGCCAGGGGAGCTCGACGGCGCCCGTCCGCGGGAGCGCCACGAGGACCGCCTGGGCCAGCACCAGCACCACGTAGGTCCAGTCGAACGGCAGGGACACGCCACGAACCGTAGGGCCCCGGCGTTGCCGCGTACTAAAGCCGCGGCAGGTACAGCACCGCGTTGCGGTCGCGGCGCGTGCCGCGGAAGCCCTGCGGCCGGCCGCCCTGGGCGTCGAGGAAGGCGAGTTGGCGCGCGATGCCGGGCAGGCTCGCCGGGCCGCCGGCGATGTCGAGCATCCACGTCTGCAGGGCCACGCCGCCGTCGGCCGTGCGCACGAGCCGCAGCATGCGCGCCTGCATGGGCCAGTCGGCCAGCGAGCTGGTGGAGATCAACCAGTAGCCGCCCGCCGCCGTGCGCCGGGGCGCGATGCGGTTCTTGTGCGTGTCGCCGCTCAGCGCGGCCACGACATGGCGGTCGCGGTCCAGCAGCGCGAGCGCGGCGCGCCCGCTCGCCGACCGGGGGAGCGGCGCGTGCGAGACGACCACGACCCAGCGGTTGCCGGCCGCGCGCAGCTGCTGCGCCAGCCAGCCGAGCTGGGCGGGGCTGAGCGCGAAGGCGTCGCGGTCGCGCTCGATCCCATCGAGCACGATGCCGCGCACCGACGGGCCGGCGTCGAACGTGTAGTCCATGCGCGGGCCGCCGCCCTTTGGCGCGGCGCTCGCGCCGCGCAGGCGGGCCACGAGCTCGCTGGGGGAGAGGAGCCGGCGGTCGGGATCGGGCGCGACCCGCACGCTGCGCCCCGGCAGCGCCCCGCCGCGCAGCAGCGCGGCCACGGCCGCGGGCGGGTCGGCGCGCAGCGCGTCGGCCGAACGCAGGCGCGACCGGTCGACCTCGACCAACCGCCGGTCGCCGGTGGCCAGCTGCTGCAGCGCCGGCGTGGGCGGCACCTCACCCTCGACCAGGAGGTCGTGGTTGCCGGGCACCGGGTACCAGGGCGCGCGCAGGCCGGGGGAGAGGAACGGCGCCGTCGCCCGCGCCAGCAGGTCAGGGATCCGCGGCGCGTCCAGCCCGGGGCGGTAGAAGGCGGGGTCAGGATCGGAGGCCTGCTGCGGGCCCTGGTAGCCGGGCGCGCCGGAGTCCGGGCGCACGCGACCGCCGTGCACGATCCGCAGCGCCTGGTCGAGCTCGTCGGCCTGGTCGTCATCGATGAGGTCGCCGCCCTCGATGACCGCCGTCGGCTTCGCGGCGTCGATCGCCCGGACCGCGCCCGCGAGCACCTGGCCGCTGAGCGCCTCCTGGGGGCGGAAGGTCGAGGAGAACGGCGGCCCGAGCCGATCGAGCAGCGACGCCCGCGCCGGCGACTCGGGGTCGCGCACATGGACGTCGGTGACGAAGCCCAGCGTGGCCAGCGTGCCCACGGGGCGCGAGGCGGGCGCGAGCTCCGTGCGCGCCACCATCGGCTCGCCCCGGCCGCGCTCGAGGGTGCCGTCGCCGTTGCGGTCGACCCAGGTGGCGCGCAGCGTCGACGTCGCCGGGTTGTCGTCGTCGTGCGAGGACGCGGCGCCGCAGCCCGCGAGCGCGAGCGTCGCGAGCAGGGCGAGGGCGGAGGCGCGGGTCATCTCATTCCTCACGCAGCCCCACGACGACGGGCTCACGCCGGGCCCGGCGCGTCATCCACGCGGCCGCGCCCAGCCCGAGCGCGGCCAGGGCCAGCGCCACGACGAGAATCTCGGGCGCGCCGGCGCCGACGGGCAGGTCGGCGTAGCCGGCGGCCAGGTGCGCGACCGCCGGCGCCAGCAACCACTGGTGCACGGCGATGCCGACCAGCAGCGCCGGCACGACCGCCGCCACCGCGGCGCCGGCGAACAGCGCCGCCACCTCGCGCTGCCCCGCGCCCGTGGCCCGCAGCACGGCGACGGTGCTCCGGCGCTCGCGCGCCGTCAGGGCCAGGCCCTGGACGAGCGCGTAGAGGCAGACCACGCCGGTGAGGCCGGCGAGCACGCGCAGGACGTCGGCGAGCACGCCGAGGAAGGCGGCGTTCGACGTCGTCGCGCCGCCCGCGCGCTGCGGCGGCACGCCCAGGGCGGTCAGGCGCGCGGCCACGCGGTCGGGGTCGGCGTCCTCGGTCAGGCGCACGGCGAGCACCGGGTTCACCGCCGGGTCGGCGCGCGCCACGCGCGCGGGCTGCACGAAGGCGATGCGGCCCTCGTTGTCGAGCGCGCGGTCGATGCCGACGACGCGGAAGCGTGCCTCCCCGCCCTGGAGCTCAACGGCGAGCGTGGCGCCGAGGTCGAGGCCGAGCGCCTGCGCGAGGCCCTGCCCGACCTCGGCCTCGTTGGCCGCGCGGACGCGGCGCCCGCTGGCCAGCGGCGGGGACTCGAAGCGGGTGTGGTCGCCCGGGTAGGCGATGAGCCGCACCGGCGACCCGAGGGCGAAGGCGTCGGCCCCGTCGACCTGATAGCGCTCGCCGACCGCGGCCACGCCAGGCACCGAGCTGACGAGCTGGCGCGCGCCCACGTCGCCGACCGTGAACGTGTAGCGCTTGCCCAACAGCGCCGGGTCCTCCTTGAGCCGGTCGAGCAGCGACGCGAGCGAGAGCATGAGCAGCACGACGGCGACGGCCGCGCCAAGGGCGGCGACGGTGGCGAGCAGCCGTCCGCGCCGCGCGCCGGCGAGGCGGGCGCCGAGCGCGAAATATCCGCCGCCGGAGGAAACCCTTCGCCCCCTCCGGCGCGGCCGCCCGAGGTCGCCGCCGCGCATCACCTCCGTCGCCGGCCGGCCGGCGGCGCGCCAGGCCGGCCACGCCGACGCCGCCGCCACGACGGCGACGATGGCCACCACGGCGAGGGCCAGCCAGGGCAGCAGGGCGGCGCCCGGAGGCAGCTCGTTCAGCGTGGCCAGGAGGTCGCTCGTCGGGCCTCCGACGACCAGCGCGCCCGCCCCCACCCCGGCCACGGCGGCGGGCAACGCCAGCAGCGCGCCCTCGACGCCGTGCTGCAGCGTGACCTGGCCGCGCGTGAACCCGAGCGCGCGCTGCACCCCGATCGTCCGCATGCGCCGCTGCACCTCGGCCGAGGCCGACGCGGCCAGCATGAGCGCGGCGGCGCCGAGGGTCACGAGCGCGAACGCGCTGAGCAGCGCCACGATCAGGCCCGCGGCCTGGTCGAGCGTGGCCCGCACGCCGCCGCGAGTGATGAAGCGCAGGTCGCGCAGCCCGTAGGAAACGGCGCGCGCCTGGGTGAGGACCTCGTCGAGCTTGCTCGGGTCGCGCAGCCACAGCTCCGCCACGTTGACCGGCGCCGGGCCGAAGCGCGCCGCGAGCGGGCCCGAGGGCACGTACACGCGCGCGGTGCGCGCGAGCGGGAAGGCCACGTTGTCGGGCCCGACGGCGATGCCGACCACGCGCACGGTCAGCCGCCCGATGTGGAGCTTGTCGCCGACCCCGAGCCCGAACTGGTCGGCCAAGCCGCGCTCGATGACGACCTCGCCGCCACGGCGGTTCGAGACGTCGCGGCCGGCCACGACGGCGTAGCCCCGGCGCCGGCCGGCGACCAGCACCTCGAGCGAGCCCTGCCCGGACCGGTGGCCGTTGCCGGAGAGGTGGACGTTGGTGATCTCGAGCCGGAACGAGCGCGCGGCGACATCGGGCAGCGCACGCACCCGCCGGTCGACGAAGCTCGGCGTCCGCGTGTTGTCGAAGCGGGCGATGACGTCCGGCAGGTCGGCGCGGTCGGCGGCCCGGTCAAAGCCGGTGGCGAGCCCGAGGCTGACGGTCAGGGCCGCGCCCGCCATGGCGCCGGCGGCGAGGATCCCGAGCCCGGCCAGCGCGGTGCGCCCGGGGCGCGCACGCAGCCGGGCGACGGCCAGCCCCAGCGCGCGTCTCATGCCGGCGGGGCCGCCTCGAGCCGTCCCTCCACGAGCCGCAGCGTCCGATCGGCCACGGCGCCGGCGCGCGTGTCGTGGGTGACGAGCACGACGGCTCGGCCGCCGACCGCGACCGAGCGCAGCAGCTCGAGCACAGCCGCGCCGGCCGCGTCGTCGAGGTTGCCGGTGGGCTCGTCGGCGAGCACCAGCGCGGGCTCGTTGACCAGCGCCCGCGCGATCGCCAGCCGCTGCTGCTCGCCGCCCGAGAGCTCGGCCGGGCGGCGCGTGGCCGCGTCGACCAGTCCCAGCTGCTCGATCAGCGCCCGCGCCCGCGTCGCCCCGGCGGCGCCGCCGCCGTTGGCCCGCGCGGGCAGGACGACGTTCTCGGCCCCAGTCAGCTCGGGCACGAGGTGGAAGGACTGGAAGACGAGGCCGATCTGGTCGCGCCGTAGCCGGGTCAGGGCGCGCTCGCCCAGTCGGTGCACCGGCGCTCCCGCGACCTCGATGGCGCCGTCGTCGAGGCGGTCCAGCCCGGCCAGGACGTGCAGCAGGGTCGATTTCCCCGAGCCGGACGGGCCGACCACGGCCACGAGCTCGCCCGCCGCCACCTCCAGCGCGGCACCGTCGAGCACGCGCCTGCGCGCCGCTCCCGCTCCATAGACCTTGACGAGCCCGGTGGCCCGAACCACGACTCCCATCGCACCCCAACGTACGCACGTGGGTTGTGACGCCCTTAAAGCTCAGCGCGAGAACGTCCCGGTCAGCGAGCCCCTGTCCAGGGTCTTGCCCCCCTTGCCCACCGCAGTGATGGTGAACGCGTAGCGATGCGGCTTGTCGCCCGGCGGCGGGCACGGCCCGCCGTAGCCGACCTTGTGGAAGCTGTTGCGCCCCTGCCTCCCGCCCTTGGGGACCGCGCCGGCGGCCACCGAGTCCACGTCGGGAGCGATGCCGCGCACCTTCCAGTGCACGAAGTTGGCGGTCTCATCGTCCATCTCGAGGCGCAGGCTGCGGGCGCCCTTGGGCACGCCGGACCAGGACAGGGGCGGCGAGATCTCCTTGCCCGTGCAGGTGTAGGCGGCGGGGATGGGCTGGCCGTCGGCGAAGGCGGGCGAGCGCACCGCGATGTGCCCGGTCGGCGCCGAGGACGCGTCGCTGCCCCCGCAGCCGCCGAGCACGAGGCAGACGACGACGGCTCCCATGCAGCGGCGCACGCCGAAAATGTACGCTGAGCGCATGCCTGGGCGCATGGTCCATCTCGGCTACGGCAAGTGGGTGCGCGCCGATCGCGTCTACGCGGTGGTGCCGCTGGAGGCGGGCGAGCGCGGCGACGGGCGCCGCACCTACGTCCACGTGGAGGGGCTCGGCGAGCCGCTCATCGCGTCGCGCTCGGAGCGCGCGATCCTCGGCGATCTCGAGGCTGCGCTCAGCGACGACGCGGGAATCCCGGGACGGCGCGCCGGCGGCGCCCGCCGGGTGCCGGACGGCGACAGCCTGTTCTAAGCGGCGTCGTCGTCCTCGTCGGCCTCGAGCGCGCCGGGTACGCCGGGGTCGCTGCGCTTGCGCTCCCAGTCCTGCTTCGCATCGGAGATCTCGCGCTCGAGGCGCTCGGTGCGCTCCTCCATCTCCTCCACGTCGCGCTCGGGTGGGTGTTCCTCGGTCACGTGCATCCGGTACCCGTGGGCCGGGTAGGCGAATCCGCATGAACTTCAACCCCTTCACTCGCAACACCAAGAAGCGCAAGCTGGAGAAGGCTGCGCGCAAGGCCGCGAACGCGGCGCCGCCGCCCCGCTCCCTCGCGCTCATCGCCGCCGCCCTCGTCGGCCTTATCGCCGCGGTAATCGCCAAGCGGTTCCTCGCGAGCCGCGACGAGCAACCGCCGGCGCCGATCGTCGAGAGCCACGGGACCACCTGGGCCCCGCAGCCGGTGCCCGAGGAGCTGGACCGGCAGGAGAGCAGCGCCTAGCCGGTTTTCTGACCGAACCCTGGCGCCCCGGCGGAGGGCGGCGCATGAAAGGGTTGCGCGATCCGCGCCCCCGCCTTCGCCGTCCTCGTCGTGCTCCTGGCACTCGCCGTGCCGGCTTCCGCCGAGGCGGCCGTGCAGGCGCGCGGCAGCGTCAACCAGGTCGACGTGACGGGTGTGCGGCCCGGCGCGAAGGTCACCCTGACGCGCGCCGGCAGGCGCATCGCCACCCAGCGCGCGGGCGCGCTCGGCGGCGCGCTGTTCCGCGGCGTCGCCGCCGGCGGCGGCTACCGGGTCGACCGCTCGCGCCCGCTCGGCGTCATGCCCGACCGCTCGGCCCCGCCGAGCACGCGCAGCTACGGCCAGCGCATCCCCACCGAGGGCTACGGCTACCTGACCACGCGCGACGGGACCAAGCTGGCGATCGACGTCCACCTGCCCGACGCCAGCGTCCCCGGGCCGTACCCGACCGTGGTCGAGTACTCGGGCTACGGCTACGCCGATCCCACCGGCGGGCAGAGCTCCATCGCGCAGGTTGCCAACCTGCTCGGCTTCGCGGTCGTCGACGTCAACATGCGCGGCACCGGCTGCAGCGGCGGCGCCTTCGACTTCTTCGAGCCGCTGCAGGGCCTCGACGGCTACGACGTGATCGAGACCGTGGCCCGCCAGCCGTGGGTGCTGCACCACGTGGTGGGGATGATGGGCGTCTCCTACGGCGGCATCAGCCAACTCTTCACGGCCGTGACCCGGCCGCCCAGCCTCGCGGCGATCACGCCGCTCTCGGTGATCGACCAAACGGCGACGACGCTGTACCCGGGCGGCATCCTCAACACCGGGTTCGCCTTCTCATGGGCTCTCGACCGGGTGCACGACGCCAAGCCCGCGTCGGCCACGGGCGGACAGAAGTGGGCCCTGGAGCGCATCCAGTCCGGCGACAAGACCTGCAAGGCCAACCAGGTGCTGCACGACCAGGCCGTCGACCTGATCTCGAAGATCCGCGCCAACCGGTACTACGTGCCCAAGGTCGCCGACCCGCTCGCCCCGGTCACGTTCGTCCACAAGATCAACGTGCCGGTGTTCCTGGCTTGCCAGTTCACCGACGAGCAGACCGGCGGCCACTGCCCCGACCTCGCCTCGCACTTCACCGGCACCCGCCGCAAGTGGTTCACGTTCACCAACGGCGTACACACCGACTCGCTCGACCCGGCCACGTTCAACCGCTGGTTCGACTTCCTCGAGCTCTACGTCGCGCGACGACAACCTCAGCTCCCGGCCGGCGTCCCCGGGTTCGCGCCCACGATCTATAAGACCGTGTTCGGCATCCCCGGCGTCACCCTGCCCGCCGACCCGATCCAGAGCGAGCCCAGCTACGCCGCCGCGCGCGCCGCCTTCGAGGCGCTTCCGCCCGTGCGGATCCTGTTCGACAACGGCGCCGGCGGGTCGGCCGCCGGTATGCCGGTCCCGGCCTTCGAGCAGTCCTTCGGGCGTTTCCCGCTGCCGGGCACGAGCGCGCGCTCGTGGTACCTCGGCGCGAACGGCACGCTGACCGACGCCAAGCCCAGCGCGGCCGGCTCCGACCCGTTCACCTGGGACAAGGCGGCGCGGCCGCCGACCGACTTCACCGGCAACACCGGCTCGGGCCCGAACGGGCTGTGGACCACCACGCCGCCCTATGACTGGACGCAGAACCCGACCGGGACCTTCGCGTCCTACGCCACGGACCCGCTTGGCGCGGACACCACCATCGTGGGCGAGGGGTCGCTGCTGGCCTGGGTCCGCTCCGCGGCGCCTGAGGTCGACCTCCAGGTCACGGTCTCCGAGGTGCGGCCGGACGGGATGGAGACCTTCGTGCAGAGCGGCTGGCTGCGCAGCGACGCACGCAAGCTCACGCCCACGAGCACGCTGCTCGATGCCCAGCCCACACTCAGGAAGGCCGACGCGCAGCCCATGCCCCGCGGGCGCTACGCGCGGCTCACCATTCCCCTGTACTACGAGGGCCACGTGTACCGCGCCGGGTCCCGTGCCCGGGTGACGATCTCGGCCCCTGGCGGCGACCAACCGGTGTGGGCGTTCGGCTCGACCGCGCCGCAGGGCGGCCGCGCCGACCTCAGCGTCGCCCACGCGCCGAACATGCCCTCGCGCCTGACCCTGCCGGCCGTCTCGGGCATCGACGTGCCCACCGGGCTGCCGCCCTGCCCGGGGCTGCGCGGCGAGCCCTGCCGGCCCTACCAGCCGGCCGGCTAGCGGTATACGTTCGCACCCATGCGATCACGTGTCGGGCTGGTTTGCCTCGTCGTCGGCCTGCTGGCCGCCCTCGCCGCCGCTGCCCCGGCCGCCGCCGCCCCACGGGTGTGCGTCTACACGCAGGAGCGCAACGTCCTCGGCGGAGCCTTGACCGGGGACGCGTTCGTTCAGCTGCTGCCCGACAGCGGACCCGACCAGGGCAAGCGCAACCTGCTGCACGGACTGGGCCTACAAGGTGGGCAAGGCGGCGGGCATGAAGCTGCCGCCGGCCGGGGCGCTCGGCACTGGGGTCTATGACCCCGAGCGCGTGGCCAAGGAGATGGAGAAGCTGTGGCGCGAGCAGGGCGGTCGCAACATCTCGGGCGGCAACGCGGTGTTCAAGAACTCCGACCACAAGACGCCCGAGGGTTCGGGGGAGCTTCGCGCCGCAGCCGCCGCCGCCATCGACGCGCCGTTCGGCGACTCCTACACGGACATCGTGCACGAGGCATTCGCGGACCCGAGCGAGACCGCGGACGCGTACGACTTCTCGAGCGGCACCGCGCAGCACGACGACGCCACGCTCGACCCCGGCGGTGAGCTGCACGTCAAGCTCACCGGCTTCAACGGCGACGAGGCGATCACCGCCGTGCGGTGGGGCGACAACGAGGCCGACTACCAGGGCCGCGTGTTCTCGCACACCTACAAGGAGGCCGGCACCTACCGCGTGACCGGCGTCGCGCTCGCGAAGCAGAACGTCCAGCGGTTCGCCATCGTGGTCCACGTCTCCGACGGTGCCGACCGTGAGGCCCGCGTGGACGTCGAGATCCCCGCCGGCGCCGCGCACGTCGACCGCGCACCGCGGCTCGTCGAGGGTCCGCCGGTGGCCCAGCTGCCCGCCTAGCCGGACAGGGCGGCCGCGGCGGCGCGCGCGGCGTCCGCCGACGGGTACTCGCGCCCGCGCACGACCAGCCCGCCGCGCACCGTGTAGACGACCGCGTAGCGCCCGCGCGCCCAGGCGTCAGTCCCGCGCGGGCGCGCCCGCGTCACGATGATCACGGCGGCCACGTCGCCCTCCTCGCCCAGGACGGACTCCACGTCGCTCTCGAGCTCGTCGAACGGCGCGAGCCAGTCGGCGTAGTAGCGCCGCATACGCTCGCGCCCGCGGAAGACGCCGACGTCGTCGACCGCACCCTCGACGGCCCGCCACTCGATGTAGGCCGCGCGCCCGCCGAACCGGTAAGGCACCACCATGACGTCCTCGCCGTCGATGTACTCCAGCGGCTCGATCCAGATGGACCCGTGCGTGAACGCCTTCATCTGCTCGGCCATGAACCCCATGACCCCGTCCCAGCCCTGCACCGGGGCCGCCTCGGGCAGGATGTCCGCCGGCCCCAAGACGGCGTCCGGATGAAAGAGCTCCTCGAGGATGGGGAGGTAGTCGGTGGGGTCGCCACTCCGGTAGGCCTGATTGATGGCGGCGTAGGAGCGCCGGGCGTTCGCGATGTCCTCCTCCGCCACGCGCCGATCCTAAACTCCGCTACGTGAGCATCCTCCGTGGCATCGACGATTCCGACGACGCCCGGTCGGGCCCGATCACCCGGGCCGGCGCCGCCCAGGAGGAGCTGCGCCCGACGACGCGCTCAAGACGCGTCGCGTCGGGGTCGCTCGCGTGCGGCTGCTGCGACGCACCGGTCGCGCTTGCGGGCCCGGCGGCGCTGACCGACGCGTTGACCTGTCCGTACTGCGCGCATCGGGCGCCGCTGCGCGACTTCCTGTCGCTCGCGGACCCGACCCGTCCGGCGCGGGTCGTGGTGCGCGTGCGCTGACGCTCAGCCGGCGCCGAGGATCACGTCGGAGGCCTTGATCACGGCCGTGACGCTGGCGCCCTCGCTGAGGCCGAGCTCGTCGGCGGCCTCGACCGTGATCGAGGAGACCAGGCGCTGCCCGTTGACGTCGAGCTCGATGTTCGCGGTGGCCTCGCCGCGGGTGATGCCGGTGACCTTCGCGGGCAGCTGGTTGCGGGCGCTGAGCTTCATGGGGTCTCCTCGTTGCAGTGCGTACGCTCGCATCATGGCCCTTCCGCCCGGCCCGCGCGGTCCCGCCCCGTGGCAGACGCTGGGCTGGATGCTGCGTCCGGCCGCGTTCCTGCAGCGCGTCCACGCGCGCTACGGCGACCCGGTCACCATCAGGACGTACTGGGCCGACGAGCCCATGGTCCTGTTCTCGAGCCCGGCCGCGGTGCGCGAGATCTTCCGCCTCGACCCGGCCATCGCGCCGGCCGGGCAGAGCTGGGAGTACCTGCGCCCGTTCGCCGGCGCCCACTCGATCCTCGTGCTCGACGGGGAGGAGCACCTGCGCGAGCGGCGGCTGCTGCAGACTCCGTTCCACGCCGAGCGCATGCGCGCCTTCCGCAGCACCGTG
Organism: Solirubrobacteraceae bacterium; assembly: GCA_036270095.1. Lineage (GTDB taxonomy): Bacteria > Actinomycetota > Thermoleophilia > Solirubrobacterales > Solirubrobacteraceae > DATBDE01. The sequence goes on from DATBDE010000072.1 coordinate 26,138, forward strand.
GCCGGGCTCGCCGCGGCCGAGGTGGGGACGTGGAGCGGCCGCGTGGTCACGCTCGAGCGCATGAAGCACCTGACGCTGGAGGTCATCCTCCGCGTGGTGTTCGGCGCGCGCGGCGAGCAGGAGCTCGCGCCGCTGCGCGACGCCGTCCACGGCACGCTCGACACCGTGCGCTCGATGCCGCGCATGCTCGCGATGGCGCTCGTGCAGCGCGACCTCGGGCCGCGCAGCCCGTGGGGCCGCTTCCGCCTCGCCGTCGAGCGCTTCGACGCCCTGCTGCTCGACGTCGTGGCCCGCCGGCGCGCGCAACCGGCGGGCGATTCCGTGCTCGCCCTGCTGCTCGAGCAGCGCGACGAGGACGGCAACCCGCCCACCGACCGGCACCTGCGCGACGAGCTCGTGGCCCTGCTCGTGGCCGGCCATGACACCTCGGCCGCGTCGCTGGCGTGGGCGTTCGAGCGCCTGGCCCGCCACCCCGAGGTACAGGCCCGCCTGCGCGCCGACGACCCCGCCTACCTGGAGGCCGTCGTCAAGGAGGCGCTGCGGGCACGTCCCGCCCTGACCATCGCGCCGCGGCGGCTGACCGAGCCGGTCACCGTCGCCGGCCACGCGCTGCCCGCGGGCGTGCACGTCACCGCCTGCCTGTGGCTGGCCATGCGGCGCGAGGACCTGTGGCCGCAGGCCTCCGCCTTCCGCCCGGAGCGCTGGCTCGAGGGCGCCCCTCCGAGCCCGCTGTCGTGGATTCCCTTCGGCGGCGGCGTGCGCCGCTGCGCCGGGGCGCCGTTCGCGGAGATGGAGATGCGCGAGGTCCTGCGCGCGGCCGCTCCGCTGACGCTGCACCCGGTGCGGGCGGAAGGCGAGCACGCGCGCCGCAGCGCCCTCGTGGTCACGCCCGACCGGGGCGGCGAGGTGCTGGTCGAGCGCTAGCTTGGGGCGATGCCGACCGACCGCAGCGCCGCCCTTGCCCGCCTCGAGCCGCTCCTCGGCGCGTGGACTCAGGAGGCGTCGATCGCGCCCGGGGCCACGGGCCACGCCGTGTTCGACTGGACGCTGGACGGCGCCTTCCTGCTCGAGCGCTCCGAAGCGCCCGACCCGGCCCCCAACGGCCTCATGCTCGTCGACCCCAACGCGGACGACGACGGCTATACCCAGCATTACTTCGACTCCCGCGGGGTCGTGCGCATCTACGCCATGACCTTCGGCGACGGTGCCTGGACGCTGGAGCGCACCAAGCCCGACTTCACGCCGCTGAGCTTCGCCCAGCGCTTCCTCGGCGCGTTCAGCGCCGACGGCAGCACCATCGACAGCCGCTGGGAGAGCTCGCAGGACGGCGGCGCGACCTGGGAGCTCGACTTCGAGCTGACGTTCCGGCGCGCCTAGGCGGGCACGGCGGCCGGCACGCCCCACAGGGCGTCCTGGCCGAGCGGCTCGCGCGTGGCCTCGCCCCCGGCAACGAGCCCGAGCAGCTCCTCCTCGGCCGCGACGCGGTCGGCGTCGACGAGGTCGCTGGGCCGCAGCACCGACGCGACCTCGGCCGTCGTAAGACCATCGGGGAAGGCGGCCAGCACCTCGGCCGCGCTCGCCGGTGCGGGCCGGCGCTCGAGGTCGGGCGCAAGGTTGGCCAGCGCCAGGTCGTAGGCCTCGAAGGGCTGGAAGCCGCCGGCGACGATGGTCGCGCCGTCGTGCTCGAAGATGATCGACGGCGCGGTGTAGCGCACCGGGCCGTCGCTCGTGGAGTGGCGGTCCTGGGCCTCGATGGCCGTGCCCGCGGCCGACCGCGCCTTCTCCTTGTCGTCCTGGTAGAGCGCGACGATCTCGGGGTCGTCGATGCGGTCGGTGGCGCTGTCGGCGTCGATGCCGGAAACGCCGTGCAGCGCCTCGCGCACGTGGTCGTCGATGTCGAGCAGGTGATCGGTTGTGAACTGCATGAGCTGCAGCGCGCGCAGCGCCGCGTCGGCGCGATCGGGAGCCTGCTCACGCACAGCGATGATCACGCGGCAGGCGCGCGCCGTACCGGCCATGCGGGGCTTGACCCGCAGCGCGAACGGCATGCCGAAGCGGTCGCGGAAGGTGCGCTGCGAGGCCACCTGGCGCTGCGGCGTGTAGCCCCGGCGCTCGTAGTCGGCGGCGGTCTCGCTGAGACCGATGGTGACCAGCTGCCAGTCGAGCTGAGCGCCGAAGCGCCACTTCAGACGGGCGTGGAACGGGCGGGCGCTGTAGGCCCAGGGACAGGCCGGATCCGAGAAATGCTGCACCCGCACTGATTGCACGTGCAACAGCGTAGCGAGCGCGCGCGCTCGGCCTAGCGGGCCGCGCGCTCGAGCGCCGCGACCAGCGTCTCGAGGTCGTACGAGTCGTCGTAGCGGGCGCCGTTGATGTAGAAGGACGGCGTCCCGTTGACCCCGCTGCGGACCCCGCCCATGAAGTCCTCGCGCACCCGCTCGGCGTGCGCGTGGGAAGCCATGTCGGCGTCGTAGCGCTCGAGGTCGAGGCCGGCCTCCTCGGCGTAGCCGCGCAGGTCGGGGTCGGTGAGCCGGTCCTGGTGCTCGTAGAGGGCGTCGTGCATGGGCCAGAAGCGACCCTGCGCCCCGGCGGCCTCGGCCGCCTCGGCCGCCTCCTCCGCGTACCGGTGCGACGTCGTGATGGGGAAGTGGCGGAACACGAACCGCATGCGGTCGCCCAGCTGCGCCTGCGCCGCCTGGACAATCGGGTGGGCCTTGCCGCAGTACGGACACTGGTAGTCGCCGTACTCGACCAGCGTCACCGGCGCGTCGGCCGGGCCTTGGATGTGGTCGCGCTCGGGGTCGACCGGAACGGTGAGCGTCGACTGCCAGCCCGTCGTGGTCACGTCGCCAGCTCCTTCTGCAGGTCCTCGAGCGCGGCCAGGATCCCGTCGGCGCCGGGGTTGACCTTGTTGGGGGAGACAAAGCTCCAGCTCACGACGCCGTCGCCGTCGAGCACGAACAGCGCGCGGCGGCTCGTTCCGGCCTCGTCGTTGTAGGCCCCGTAGGCCCGCGAAACCTCGCCCTTGGGCTCGAAGTCGGCCAGCAGCGGGAAGGTCAGGTTGCGGTCGGCGGCGAAGGCCTTGTGGGCCCACAGGTTGTCGACCGAGATCCCTAGCAGCACGGCGTCGTAGCGCTCGAACTCGGGCAGCAGCATCTGGTAGAGGCCGAGCTGGTCCGTGCAGGTCGGGCTGAAGTCGGCGGGGTAGAAGACGAGGACCACGGGGCGGCCGCGCAGGTCGCTCAGGCTGGTGGTCTCGTCGGCGGTCGAGCGGAGCTCGAAGTCGGGTGCCGGGGTCCCGGCGGGCAGCGGTGTCATGACCCACCACAGGCTACGCCGCCCTCGCCGCCCGGCGCGCCTCGGGCAGCAGCAACAGCGCCCCGACGAAGAAGCAGATGGCGCCCAGCGCGGTCCCGGCGTTGTCGAGCCGCGCCGCCACCGGCTGCTGGGAGGAGGGCTCGACCAGCGCCCCGATGGCCGCCAGGCCGAAGAAGATGGAGCCGAGGAGGTTGATCGCGGTGATCGATCAAGGCAGCGAGCGCACGCGCCAGCATACCCAGCGCCCGCAACACGTCCGCGTAGGCGAGCGCGCTGGCCACGAGGAAGCACACCGACCCCGCGGCGTCGGGCGTCCACACGCGCAGGTTGGTCTGGCGCGCGTCGAGCCCTTGCTTGAGCGCGGCGAAGGTGCTGATGTTGAAGAACACCGTGCCGGCGAGCTGGATGAGCGCGGCCAGCCAGTCGATCCGGCGGGGCTCCCACGAGGCCGGCCGCCAGCGGCGCGGGCGGTCGGGCGCCCCCGGCCCCGCCAGGAGACGTTGACCGCCTCCAGCCACTGCAGGAACGCCGCGCTGGTGAAGAAGAGCGAGCCGGCGAAGAAGACCGCCCCGATCGCCGCTTCCAGCGACGATGACCCGAACTGCGACGCGACCGCCGCGACCGCGAAGCAAGCCGAGCCGATCGCGAACAGCGCGCTCATCCACGTCGCCATCCGGCCGGGGCGCGTGCGGTGCGTGCGCGAGCGCCAGTTCGCGAACGACCCGTCGGGGCGTCGCAGCCGGGCTCGGGTCACGAACGGCCCCGGGCCCTCCTGCACCACCGCCGTCCAACCGTCGGGCAGGTCCATGCCCGAAGCTCAGCAGAGTCTGCGGCTGCTCAGTGGTCGGCGACCGTTCCCGCGCCGTCGGGCTCGAGCGGAAGGCCGCTCCCGGCCCACGCCACCAGGCCGCCCTCGAGGTTGTTGGCCTCGTAGCCGGCGCCGGCGAAGGCCCGCGCCGCCATGCCTGAGCGCGCGCCCGTGCGGCACACGAACACGACCGGCGTGGCGCGGTCGATGCTGTCGGCCTCGTCCGAGAGCTTCTGCATCTCGATGTGGGTCGCGCCGGCGATCCGCCCCGCGTCCCACTCGTAGTCCTCGCGCACGTCGACGAGCTGGATCTCGCCCGCGTCGGCGAGCTCCTTGACCTTCTGTGGCGGCAGGTCCATCTCGGCCAGCGTAGCGAGCGCCCGCGCCCCCGCTTCCGTCGTGGCCTGGCGCGAGCATACGTGGCCATGGCGGTGCCCGGCAGCCCGAGGAAGGCCATGGACAGCACCCGCGTGACGGCGTTCACGGACGGGCTGTTCGTCGTCGCGGCCACCCTGCTCGTGGTCTCGATCGACATCCCGAACATTCCCGACCACGAGGTGTCCAGGCTCCTGCCGCCGGCGCTGGACGACATCGTCCCGCAGCTCACCTCCTACTTCATCTCGTTCGCGGTGATCGTCCTGTTCTGGTTCCGCCACCACGCGCTGTTCGGGCGCGTGCACACCCACGACACCCGCTTCGTGGCCCTGAACATGGTCTTCCTGGCCTTCATCGCCGTGCTGCCGTTCCCCACCGAGCTGCTGGGCAAGTACGGCGGGCAGAACGTCGCGGTGGTGATCTACGCCGTCAACGTGCTCATCCTCTCGACGCTGCTGCTCGCGCTGTTCGTCTACGCGGAGCGCAACCACCTCGTCCGCGAGGACACCTCGGGCATCCCCCACCGGGTGCGGGCGCTCTCGGTGCTCATCGTGTTCGGGCTGTCGATCCCCGTCGCCCTCCTGTTCGGCGCGCGCACGGCCGAGTACTTCTGGCTGACCATGTTCCTCGTCCCGCGCGTGATCGCCCGCGTGTCGAATTAGTGACCTGACTCGTCAGTTCGCGGGCACCTTCCCGGCGTCTGGACGCATCTGACGCCACCCAGGGAAATCGCCGATGCTCTGCATCGACTCATCGCCTGTGCGTCGCCATTCACGCCCAGCCACTCGGGAAGCTGAGCCCGAACTTCCGACTCAGGTCACTAGCTAGGGCCGCGGCCCGCGGGCCTTGCGGCCGAGCCGCTGGGCCGCGACCTCGCTCGCCCGCGCCGCCCAATCGCACAGCAGCGGCCGTGTGTCGCGCGGGTCGACTATCTCCTCGACGCTGAAGCGCTCGGCGGTACGGAAGGGAGAGCGCACGGCGTCCAGGCGGGCCTGGATCTCGGCCCGCAGCGCTGCGCGGTCCTCGGCCGCGTCGAGCTCGCGCCGGTACGCGGCCTCCAGGCCGCCCTCGATCGGCAGCGAGCCCCAGTCGCCCGACGGCCACGCCCACCGGAACGGCGCAGTGCCCATGCCCGCCCCGGCCACGCCGTAGACCTTGCGGACGAGCACGACGGCGCGCGGGACGGTCGACTGGTAGAGGGCGAACAGCGCCCGCGCCCCGCGGCGGATCGTCCCCGCGCGCTCGGCCTCGGTGCCGATCACGAAGCCGGGCTGGTCGACGAACGACGCCACCGGCAGGTGAAACTGGTCGCACAGGTCGACGAAGCGGGCGAGCTTGTCCGACGCGTCGCCGGTCAGGCCGCCGGCGTAGTGCTTGGGGTCGCTGCAGAGCACGCCGACCGGCTGCCCGTCCAGGCGCGCGAGCGCGGTGATGAGCGGGCGGCCGTAGCGGGCGCCGAGCTCGAACACCGAGCCGCGGTCGCACACCAACGCCAGCAGGCGACGGGCGTCGTAGGGCGTGCGCCGGTCGCGCGGGATCAGCTCGGAGAGCTCATCCTCGCGCCGATCGACGGGGTCGCCCGCGGGCAGGGCCGGCGGCGCCTCCCACACGCTGGCGGGCAGGTAGGACAGGAAGCGCCGGATCTGCGCGAACGCGTCCTCCTCGTCGGCGGCTTGGTTGTCGACGGCGCCGGAGCGGGTCTGGGCCCGGGCGCCGCCGAGCGCCTCCTTGTCGGGCGCCTCCCCCATCGCCGCGGCGACCACCGGCGGGCCGGCCACGAACAGCTGCGCGGTGCCGTGCACGATGACCGCGAAGTGCGAGGCCACCACGCGCGCGGCACCCATGCCGGCGACCGGGCCGAGCGCGGCCGCGACCACCGGGACGGTGGCCAGGTTCTCGACGACCTGCTCCCAGCCCGGCAGCGGCGGGACGTAGGAGAAGCCGGTGTCCTCGAGCGTCTTGACCGAGCCGCCCCCGCCGGTGCCGTCGACCAGGCGCACGAGCGGCACGCGCAGCTCCGCCGCCGCGCGCTCGGCCCACAGCGCCTTCTCCCAGATGGCCGCGTCGGCCGCCCCGCCGCGCACGGTGAAGTCGTCGCCCTGGGCGACGGCGCGACGGCCGTCGATGCGCCCGTTGCCCACGACCATGTTCGCGGGCAGCAGGTCGACGAGCTCGCCGTCATCCCCGTACGTGCCGCGCCCCGCCACCGAGCCGGTCTCGTGGAAGCTGCCGGCGTCGAAGAGGCGGTCGATGCGCTCGCGCACCGTGAGCCGCCCGGACGCGTGCTGGCGCGCCACGCGCTCCTCGCCGCCCATGCGGCGGGCGAGCGCCTGGCGGCGGCGCAGCTCATCGAGTTCGGGCTCCCACCCCACGGGGAGCGCAGCTTATGACGAGCGGGCCGGCGGGGTACCGTGACATAACTCCCGCACAGGCGATATATTGCCGCGCGTCGTAAGCCCATAGCCGAGTCCCTGGCCGCCTGACGGCCGGGGAGCGGGGGAACCAGAGGGGCAGATCCGAGCATTGGCGCGGACGAGCCTCGGGGGCGAATCGACCGGCACCGCCACGGCGGTGGGTGGTCGTAGCGCGACTCTTTCCGCGCGAGCCCGACAGCTAACCCCGTAGGCGCCCGAAAGAGAACGGGGGTTCTCGCTGTGATTGCTCGCTGCGCGTGGGACGCGCGAAGCACCAAGATCATGATGATCGGGGTCATCGCCTTGCTCGCGATGGCCACGTTCGCGCCGACCGCGTTCGCCGGCAAGGCGATGCAGTTCGGTCAGCGCACCCTTCGCCCGGGCATGAAGGGCGGGGACGTCCAGACCTTGCAGGAGAACCTGGCGCGCCTCGGGTTCAACATCCCGGCCGACGGCCAGTACGGCCCGGTGACCGTCGCCGCGGTCAAGTCGTTCCAGAAGACCGAGGACCTCAGGATCAACGGCCTGCTCACACGCCACGACGCGGTCGTGATGCGCAAGGTGCTCGTGGCCAACGCGGCCGAGCTGACCGGCGGCGCCGAGGCCAACCCCGCGCTGCCGCCGCCCGTGCAGCCGCCGGCGAACCCCAACCCGCCCGCGACGGCGCCGGGCGACAAGGCCACGATCAACGGCGACGGCATGGCCGTCGCCCCGGCCTCCGCGCCGCAGGCGGTCAAGGACATCATCACCGCCGGCAACAAGATCGCGAAGCTGCCCTATCGCTACGGCGGCGGCCACAACGAGTCCTTCCAGGACACGGCCTACGACTGCTCGGGCTCGGTCTCCTACGCGCTGCACGGCGCCAACCTCATCGACTCGCCGCTGCCCTCGGGCGACCTCGAGTCATGGGGCCAGGGCGGCACGGGCTCGTGGGTGACCGTGTACGCGAACGAGGGACACGCGTTCATGACCGTCGCCGGCCTGCGCTTCGACACCAGCGGCCGCACCGACAGCGGGTCGCGCTGGCAGAAGGACATGCGCGAGACGGGCGACTACGTGGCGCGTCACCCCGCCAACCTGTAGGCCCGAATACGGCAAAATGCGCGGGGTGCGCCGTGTCGCGTGCCTCGCGCTCCTTGCGGGCAGCCTCGCCCTCTCGGCCTGTGGCGGGAGCGGCGACGACACGCCCCAGCGCGCGGCTGCGCCCCGGTCGACGTCGACGGCGATGCCGACGACCCCAACGCAGCCGCCGCGGGGCACGCCGCGCCAGCAGCAGGTCCCCGGCCGCGCGGCCCGCGCCCCCGACCCCGACGCCACCCGCGTCATCAAGGCGTGGACCAACGCCCTGCGCGAGGGCCACGTCGAGGCCGCCGCGCGCTACTTCGCCCTGCCCTCGATCGTCCAGAACGGCACGCCGCCGATCGCGATCAAGAGCTTCGGGCAGGCGCGCGCATTCAACGCCTCGCTGCCGTGCGGCGCCGTGTTCCGCCGCGCCGTGCAGATCGCGCGCTTCACCGTCGTGGTGTTCCGGCTGACCGAGCGCGTGGGCGGCGACTGCGGCCAGGGCGTCGGGCAGTCGGCGGGTACGGCCTTCGTCGTCCGGCACGGCAAGATCGTCGAGTGGCGCCGGGTCGACGAGCGGACGATCCCGCCCGAGGGCGTCGTGCCGTCGACCGGGAGGCATCCGCCCGAGGCGCCGCGCCTGCCACCGGGCGCGAATACCAACCCCGAGGTCCAGACGATCCCCACCGCCACCGGGCCGACGATCTGACCGCGCTGGGCGCGCGCACGTTCTGCGTGAGGATCAGTAGTAGGCGTCGCGGCGGTCGGTGACGGCCGCCCGCCGGCGCGAGGCCACGAACATCCAGATCACCGAAACGATCGCGCCGATCACGCCCACGATCATGAGGATCAGGCCCACGGTCTGCAGGTCGATACCGCTGACCGTCGCCGTCACCGCATAGCGCAGGATCGCGCCGACGGCCACGAGGAAGAGTGAGGTTCCTAGGGTCACCCTCTGCCAGCTACCCCCGGTGCCTGCTAATCATTCGCCCCCCGCGTGACCACGTCCGACACGTTCACCGACCTCTACGCGCTCCCGCAGGAGCACATCGACTTCCGTGACGCGATTCGCCAGATCGTCACCGAGCGGGTGGCCCCGCGGGCGGCCGAGATCGACGTGAAAGCGGAGTACCCGCAGGACCTGCGCGAGCTGTTCGCCGAGCACGACCTGTTCGGCCTGCCCTTCGAGGTCGAGTACGGCGGCACCGGCACCGGCACGCTGATGCTGAACATCGCCATCGAGGAGGTCGCCAAGGCCTGCGCCTCGACCGCGCTCATGCTGATGGTCCAGGAGCTGGGCACGCTGCCCATCCGGCGCTACGGCACCGACGAGCTCAAGCAGCGCTTTCTCCCCAAGTGCGCGAGCGGCGAGTGGACGCCGGCCTTCGCCCTCTCCGAGCCCGACGCCGGCTCGGACCCCGGGGGCATGCGCACGAAGGCCGTGCGCGACGGCGACGAGTGGGTGATCGACGGCACCAAGAACTGGATCACGAACCTCGGCGTGGCGGACTTCTACGTCGTCTTCGCGGTCACCGACCCCGAGGCCGGCCACTCGCGCGGCATCAGCGCCTTCGTGGTCGAGGCCGACCGGCCGGGCTTCTCGGTCGGCAAGCTCGAGCACAAGATGGGCATCCGCGGCTCGCCGACCGGCCAGCCGATCTTCGACTCCGTGCGCGTGCCGGCCTCCAACCTCGTCGGCGAGGTCGACCAGGGCTTCAAGGTGGCGCTGGGCACGCTGGACCACTCGCGCCTGGGCGTCGCCGCCCAGGGCCTGGGCCTGGCCCAGGGCGCGACCGACTACGCGGCGGCCTACGCGAAGGAGCGCCAGCAGTTCGGCAAGCCGATCGCCAGCTTCCAGGGCATCCAGTTCAAGCTCGCCGACATGGAGACGCGCACGGCGGCCGCGCGCGAGCTGCTCTACCAGGCCTGCGCCAAGGTCGACCGCGGCGACGCCGACATCGGCAAGTACTCGGCCATGGCCAAGCTGTTCTGCTCCGACACGGCCATGGCGGTGACGGTCGAGGCCGTGCAGGTGCTCGGCGGCTACGGCTACGTGAGCGAGTACCCGGTCGAGCGCATGATGCGCGACGCGAAGATCACCCAGATCTACGAGGGCACGAACGAGATCCAGCGCCTCGTGATCGCCCGAGCGCTCTAGGACCCCCCCTCCGTAGACTCGGTGCCATGCGCACCCCCACGCCCGGCAGGGTCGCCGCGGCGGCCGGCTTCGCCCTCTGCCTTGGCCTGACGGTCGTCGTCCTGTTCCAGGGCTTCGACCCGAATTACCCGCTGCGGCTGCTCGAGGGGATCGCCGTCGTGGGCGCCGGCGCGGTGCTGCTCTTCGGGCCGCTGCTGTGGCTGGGCCTGCGGATGGCGGACTGGCGCAACCCGCACGACGAGGAGGAGTTCGAGCGCGTGGTCGTGCGCTCGGAGGAGCTCGCGGCGGCGGGCGTCGAGGACGAGCCGGTGGAGGAGCACTGGCTCGACCCCTACGACGACGACGACTTCGAGGAGATCGTCCGCGACGCGCTCGACGAGCTCCCGCCCGAGCTGCGCGGGCCGATCGAGCGCAGCAACGTCGCCGTGATGATCTCCGACGACGGCGCCCGCCGGCACGCCTACGGCCTTTACCACGGCGACGGCGTGGCCCGCGACAACGTGCCCGACCGGATCGTGATCTACCGCGACACGCTGCTGCGCGACTTCGGGCACGACCCCGACGCGCTGCGCGACCAGGTCGTGCGCACGGTGCGCCACGAGCTCGCCCACCACCTGGGCTGGGACGAGCTCGGCGTGCGCGGCCTCGGCCTTTGACGCAGTGACCTGAGTCGCTAGGCCGCCTCCGCAGCATTGGCTGAACCGCCGTTCGTACCATGGGCCGACCGGATTTGCTCGGAACAGGAGACCACGCATGCCCGAAGCAGTGATCGTCGACGCCATCCGCACGCCCATCGGGCGCGCGATGAAGGGGTCGCTGAAGACCGTTCGCGCCGACGAGCTCGCGGCCGTCCCGCTCACGGCCCTGCAGGAGCGCAACCCCGAGGTCGACTTCGGGCAGACCGACGACATCTACATGGGCGCGGCCTCCGCGGTGGGCGAGCAGGCCTACAACGTCGGGCGCAACGCCGCCCTGCTGTCGGGCATCGACCACCACGTCCCGGCCGCCACCGTCAATCGCTTCTGCGCCTCCTCGCTGCAGACCATGCGCATGGCCTACCACGCGGTCTCGGCCGGCGAGGGCGATCAGTACATCGCCGCCGGGGTCGAGGCGGTCTCGCGCGCCGGCCTGGGCGCGGGCATGCCCGACGACTTCAAGCACCCCAAGCTCGACGGCTCCGAGGGCTCGCTGTTCGACGTCTACATCCCCATGGGCCTGACGGCCGAGAACGTCGCCGAGCGCTGCAAGGTCTCGCGCGAGGCCCAGGACGAGTGGGCCGTGGTCTCCCAGAACCGCGCCGTCGACGCCCAGCAGAGCGGGCACTTCGACAAGGAGATCGTCGGCGTGACGGTCGCGGCGCACAAGGACGTCGACAAGGAGGGCAACGAGGTCGACGTGCCCGAGGCCGAGGTCACCAAGGACGACGGCCCCCGGCCGGGCACCTCCATGGACGTGCTCGCCAAGCTCAAGCCCGCCTTCCGCGAGGACGGCACCGTGACCGCCGGCAACTCGTGCCCGCTCAACGACGGCGCCGCCGCGGTGCTGATCATGTCCGCCGAGCGGGCCGAGGAGCTGGGCCTGAAGCCCAAGGCGCGCATCGTCGCCGCCTCGGCCGCGGCCATCCGGCCCGAGATCATGGGCCTCGGCCCGCTCCCGGCGGTCGAGAAAGTGCTCGCCCACGCCGGCATGACCATGGACGACATCGACGTGGTCGAGCTCAACGAGGCCTTCGCCGCCCAGGTCTTGCCCTGTCGCGACGAGTGGGGCATCGACGCCGACAAGCTCAACCCGTTCGGCGGCGCGATCGCCCTCGGCCACCCGTTCGGGATGACCGGCGCGCGCATCATGACCACGCTGCTCAACGACCTCGAGACGCTGGACCAGACCTACGGGCTCGAGACCATGTGCGTGGCCGGCGGGATGGGCCAGGCGATGATCGTCGAGCGGCTGAACTAGCGGCGGTTGACAACCCGCTCCCCACGGGCGTCCCTCGCCCGTGGGAGATGGTGGGCGTCGCACGATCGGGTGGCACGGCGGCGGCGGTCGTCCTGGCGATGGCGGCGTTCGCGGTGCCCGCCGCCCATGGGTCCTACACGAGCACGGCAACGGGCACCAACGCGGCGACGATGACCGGCAACGGGGCCTCGGACCCCCTCCAGATCGACGTCCTGGCCGGTTCCTCCGCGACAACCGGTTCTCCGACGGTGGGTTCTTCGGCAACGTCGACTGGGACTCCACGATGGCCGGCGACCAGAGGCTGACCGCTGACGCCTCGGCCAAGGTGACGATCAACGCGGGCGGCGGCGCTGACACCTTCTCGGCCGGGAGCACCGAGGGTTCCCGCGGCGACCGTCGCCGGCCTGTTCGACTTCAACGGCCAGGACGGATCCGACAGCGTGATCTACGAGGACTCGGGTGACCCGTCGGGCCGTACGTTCAGCGTCCTGGGCGGCATCTTCGACCAGATGTTCATCCCCTTCACGGGCGCGTCGGTGCAGTTCGGCGATGCGGAGTCGGTCAGCGCGACCCTGGGCGACGGGGACGACACCATCAACATCGTCGGCGCCGACTCGCCGGCGACGATCGGCGCGGCAGGTGGTGCGGACACCTTCAGCGTCGGCAACGTCGGGCAGATCGACGACATCACCGCTCCCGTCGACCTCAACGGGGGACCGGGCAGCGATGCGGTCGCGTTCGACGACACCAGCGACGCCGCCGGGCGCACGGTCCTCGTCGGGGACCGCATCGCCTTCATCGACACCCAGGCGCCGGTCTCGTGGGGCGCGGGCGTCGAGAAGGCGACGTTCTCCGGCGGCTCGGGCGGGGACACCATCGTCAAGAACGGTCTCTTCCCGATGACGTTCAACGCCAACGGCGGCGCCGACAGCCTCACCGTCGACGATGCCGCCGGCGACACCGTCGACTGCGGTCCCGGCGCCGACGCTGTGCGCGCCGATGCGCTCGACACCGCGGCGGGCAACTGCGAGACGGTCGACGGGCCCGTCGGTCCCCCGTCGCCCCCGCCGGCCGGCGGGACCACCACGACGACCACGACGGTGACGGAGACGAAGACGCTCGCGGTCCCCGGCCCGGTCATCACGACGACGGTGCTCGGCCCCCCGACGGCGGCTGCGGCCTCCGACACCACGCCGCCGGGGCTCACACTGGGCGCAGTGCCCAAGCGGCTCACCCTCAAGCGGGCGCTGAAGGGCATCAAGGTCACGGTCACGCCCGACGAGCCCAGCGCGCTCCCGGTCGAGCTCGACGGCGCGGCCAGCAAGGCCACGCTCGCGGGCGTTCAATGTGACCCTCGCCACAAGGCGCTGCCGCTCGCGGCCGGCGCGCGCACGGTCACGCTGCGGCCCAGCCGCCGCCTCGTGGGCAAGGCCCGCCGGCTCAGCCTCCAGGTCGCGGTGACGGCGACCGACGCCGCCGGCAACCGGTCGCGTACGAGCGCCCGGCTGAAAGCGACGGGCTAGTAGGTCTCGCAGCGCTCGGCCGGGAGGGTGGCCCGCTGCGCGGCCGAGCAGTCGCCGGAGAGCAGCAGGAACGGCAACGTGACCGCCAGCACGAGCACGGACGCCGCGCCACAGGCGCCGATGAGCACGCGCCAGTCGCGGCGCACGACCGCCACCACGCCGGCCGCGACCAGGCCCAGCGGCGCCACCACCATCCCGCCCAGGTAGGGCGCCAGCGCCCAACCGTGGTCGCGCGCGTCGCAGAGCGCGCCGAGGGTGGAGGCCCGCGCGGCGAACGGCGCGCCGCCGTCGCCGCTGCACGCGACGATGCTGAGCTCGCCGAGCACGAACCAGCCCGCCGCGAACAGCACGACCGCACCCGTGAGGGCGAGTCCGAGGAGCCAGCGGGGCGCGGATGCGGTCACGCGGCGCTCTACGCGCCTTGCGAGCCTCCGTCACCCCCAGGCGCGTGCGATCGCGCCGACGTGCCGGTCGTCGGTGCCGCAGCAGCCGCCGATCACGTTGAGGCGCGGAAGCGCCGTACGCAGCGCCGCGGAGCGGGCGCCGAGGTCGGCCGGGTCGCCGCTGTCGAGCTCGGTCGCTAGGTCGAGCTCGGCGTGGCTCATGCGCGACGCGTTGGGCCGCAGCCCGCGGATGCGTGCGGTCGAGCCGGCGTCGGGCGCGAGCACGTCGGCGAAGTGCGTCGGGTGGGCGCAGTTGACCATGAAGTAGGCCGGGGCGCCGGCGGTCTCGGCGTCGACCTGGCCGATCGCGTCGGCCAGCGGCTGGCCGCTGGGCAGCCTGCCGTCGGTCTCGACCGTGAACGAGATCGCGGCCGGGATGCCGGCTGTCGCGGCGGCGCGAGCCACCCCGATCGCCTCCTCGGCATAGGTCATCGTGAGCGCCGTGACCAGGTCCGCGGCGGTGTCCGCGAAGGTCCGGATCTGCGTGGCGTGGTACGCCTGCGCGGCATCGGCGTCGAGCTGGACGGTCGGGTCGTAGCCGTCGTCGTGGGGACCGATGCAGCCGCTGATGACCACCGGGCCGGCGGCCGTCCCCGTGCTCGCGCGCAGCTCCTCCATCAGCGCGATCGCCCCCCGGTTGACGGCGTCGAGCTGGTCGGCGTCGTAGCCGAGCATCTGTCCCCACCGCGGGCTCGCGCGCCAGGTCGGGCTCTCGAGCACGAAGCCGGCGCCGTGTTCCTCGGCCAGACGCAGGTAGGGGGCGTAGTAGGCCCGGAGCGCGTCGAGGCCCTCGTCCTCGAGCAGCAACGGGAAGGCGGCGAACTCGGGCAGGTCGATCCCGCGCAGGAAGATCAGGGTGGTCTCGATCCCGCCGTCGGTCAGGAACAGGCCGCCGTCGAGCTGCGGGAGGTGCTCGCGCGCCGGCACCGGCCTAGCCGCCGGTGACGTCCCGGCGCAGGAACACGACCAGGGCCGCGAACAGCGACGGCACTGCGTACGCCGCGCACACCCAGGCCGCGCGGCCGATCGGCGCCCAGTCGATCGGGTCGCGTAGCAGGCCCTGCCAGGCGTCGAACTGCGTCGAGAGCAGGTAAGGCCGCAGGAACTCGAGGCCGGAGATGATCCCCAGCAGCTGCATGACCAGCGAGATCATCAGCGCGCCGACGATCGCGGCGGCCGAGTTGCGCGTGACCGTCGACAGCAGCAGCGCGATGCAGGCCACGCTGAGCACCGGCATGAGGTACGCGAGCAAGGCCCCGCCGGTGAGCACCAGCCCCCGCCCGACCCCGACCGTGTTCCCGCTCAACGTCGTGAGCGGGTGAAACCCGAACCGCAGCCCGCCGAACACGGCGGCGACGAGCGCGAAGAGCAGCAGCGCCGCCGCGGCGTAGGTGAACGACGCCGCGACCTTGGCGATGAACAGCTGCTGGCGCTCGACCGAGCGGGTGAAGATGGTCTTCAGCGTGCCGTTGCGGTCCTCGGCCGCGACGATGTCGCCGGCCACGAGCGACACGATGAGCGGGAACAGCCAGATCGACCCGAACAGCAGCAGCACGAGCGGGATGGCCAGGCCGGTCTCGCGCACGTAGCGCCCGAACGGCACGCGCTCGGGGCCGCCGGTCTCCACCATCAGGGCGACGATGAACAGGCAGGGCACCACGACGGCGGCGCCGAGCCCGAGGTACGTGCGCTTCTGGGCCCGCAGCTTGCGCAGCTCCCACAGGTAGACCGTCCACGTGCTTGGGCGGCGGGCGACGGCGGGCAGGACCGGGGCGGCGGCGGTCATGCCGGCACGCGCTCCTCGGACGGCGCGGCGCCGTTGGTCTCACCTTCGGTGAGGCGGAAGAACAGCTCCTCCAGGCTGGCGGCGGCGGGCACCAGGGCGCGGATGCCCAGGCCCGCGTCGACCAGCGCGATCGACAGCCCGGCGGCCGCATCCTCGTCGGCGGCGACCGAGAGCCCGTCGCCGTCGCGGCGCACGTCGCCGACGCCGGGCTGGTGGGTGGCGACCTCAAGCGCACGCTCGTCGTCGGTGGTCCGCAGCCGGTAGCGCTGGCCGGTCGAGTGCAACAGCTCGTCGAGCCGGCCCTCGTAGATCACGCTGCCGCTGCGCACGATGGCCAGGCGGTCGCAGAGCTCCTCGACCTCGTCCATGATGTGGCTCGAGAGCAGGACGGTGATGCCCTGGTCGGCGAGGCGGCGCACGAGCACGCGCATGTCGCGCATGCCGGCGGGGTCCAGGCCGGTGGTGGGCTCGTCGAGGATGAGCAGGGCGGGGTCGCGGATCAGCGCCCCGGCGATGCCGAGCCGCTGGCGCATGCCGTGCGAGTAGCCGCCGACCTTGTCGCCCTGGCGGTCGGCGAGCTCGACGGTGTCCAGCGCGCCGTCGATCCGGTCGCGCGCGCCGCCGCCGTCCAGCGCGGCGACGAGCTCGAGGTTGCGCCGGCCCGAGATGTAGGGGTAGAAGCGCGGCGCCTCGACGAACCCGGCCACGCCCGCCAGCGCCTTCGCCCCTTCGACCAGCGGGTCGCGGCCGAACAGCTTGGCCACGCCCGCGTCGGGGCGGATCAGGCCGAGCAGCATGCGCAGGGTCGTCGTCTTCCCGGCCCCGTTGGGGCCCAGGAACCCGTAGACGTCCCCGCGCTGCACGGTCAGGTCGATGTTGTCGACCGCGGTGACGTGCCCGTAGCGCTTGATCAGCCCGCGGGCCTCGATCGGCGGGGTGCCAGCCAGTGCCCGACTCGGGTCGGCTGACAAGGACGCAGCCGGAGGGTCAGTGCTCTGCACGGCCCTCCCGCGAGGACGCCGTCAGGCGGCTCGAGGCGGTCACTGGAGTTGGCGGGCCGCCTGCTCCGCTGCCTGCGGCGGGACCGAGCCCGCCACCGTGTAGCTGATCCCGTTGCGCTCGAACGTCACGACGGTACCGAGCGCGGTCGCGAGCTCGGTGCCGGTGGCGCCGTTGATGTTGACCTGAGGCAGGCGCAGGTCGCGCTCGCGGTTGCCGCCGCCACCGCCGGAGCCCTGCTTGTCCTGGCCGTTGCCGGCCTTCTGCTGGAGCACGACGACCCCGCCCAGGCCCTTGCCGTAGGTGGTCAGCGCGCCGGCGCTGTTCTCGTGCTGCATCAGGCGGACCTCCTGGCGCGGCAGGCCGGCCAGCGCATCTGGCGCGACGAGCTTGAAGTCGAGCTTGGACTGCACGGCGTCGACGCCTTGCACCTTGTCGGGCTTGCCGCCCTGGTGGTCCATGCCGCCCTGCGGCTGGCGCGAGCTCATGTCGACCACGCGCGCGCCCGACGGCGGGGCGACGTCGACGTCGGAGTCGGAGACCGGGTTGAAGGACACGTCGTCGGCCTGGAGCTCGAGCACCGGCGAGCTCTGGTTGTCGGCGTAGACGGCGGCGCGCAGCGGGATGCCGTTGTTGGCGTCCCAGGCGAGCTCGGCTGCGCCGAGCAGGCCGCCGTCGTCCTTCGGCGAGATGCGGACGGTGTACGTCGGGGCGCCCGCGGTCGAGGTCGGGTCGGCGCCCGACAGCGACCAGTGCTGGGAGATCTGGTTGATCGCCTTGTCGACCTGCTCCAGCGTGACCGGCTTGTGCTGGTCGGCCTGGTCGGCGCCGCCCTTGTCCTTGCCCTGCGGGGCGTCGAAGCGGTAGACGGTGTTGGAGTTCGCGTCGAAGACGGTGACCTGCTTGCCGTCGGAGACGATCTGGGCGTCGCCCGCGCTGGACTGCAGCTCGACGCGGAAACGGCCGTCGTTGGTCACCCACAGGCGGCCCTTGGCGCCGGACAGCAGCGGCGATGTCGAGCCCTCGGGCAGCGAGCCGGCCGGGATGAGGTTGTTCGTGAAGGTCACCGACGCGGTCAGCCCGTCGACCTTGGGCGCGTTGAGCGCGTCCACGACGGCCTGGTTGAGCGGCTTGGCGGCCGGAGTCGGGTTGCTGTCGGACAGCGCGCCCTGCGCGATGCCGGCGCTCACGCCGAGCAGGGCGATGACGCCCACGACGATCAACAGGCGTCGGGTCGAGATGGTCCGCAGTCGCTTCATCGGCTTCCTTCCACGTCGGTGTCTACCCGTGTTCTAGCCGGGGACCCTGAGATGTCTCTGAGAGGCGGCAGGTCCAGGGTGAAGGTCGCGCCGTGCACCTCGACGCTGCCGCCGTGGCGGTCGGCGATCGCGCGCACGATGGCCAGGCCCAGGCCCGAGCCCTCGCCGCTGGCCCCGGGGCCGCGCCAGAAGCGCTCGAAGGCGTGCGCCGCGGCCTCGTCGTCCAGCCCCGGCCCCGCGTCGGTCACGCTCACGCGGCTGCCGTCCAGCGCCACGGTGATGCGGCGGTCGGGCGGGCCGTGCTTGCGCGCGTTCTCGACCAGGTTGGCGAGCGCGCGCCGCAGCGCCTCGGGGTCGCCGGCCACGGCGCCGCCCTCGCCCTCGACCACCACGCGCGGGTCGCCGTCGGCCACGTCGCGGGCCAGCGCGTCGAGGTCGACGCGCTCGTCCGGGCGCGCGCGGGCCGCGTCCTCGCGGGCGAGCGCGAGTAGGTCGTCGAGCAGCGCCGACAGCCGGGTGGCGTCGCGCTCGAGCTCGGCCAGCACCTCGGCGTCGGCGCCGTGCTGGGCCACGTAGGCGGCGTTGCCGCGCAGCGCGGTCAGCGGCGTGCGCAGCTCGTGCGACGCGTCGGCGACGAAGCGGCGCTCGTTCTCGCGCGCGCGGTCGAGCGTCTCGAGCATCGCGTTCAGCGTGTCGGCCAGCCGCCGCACCTCGTCGCGCGAGGCGGGGGCGGGGAGGCGGCGCTCGGGGTCGCCGGTGCGGGCGATGGCCTCGGCGCCCGCGGTCAGCCGGCCGAGCGGGCGCAGCGCGCGGCGGGTGAGCAGGACCGAGAGCAGCGCGGCGAGGATCGCCGCGGCGACGGCGCTGATCGCCACCAGGCCGCGGGTGGTGCGCAGGGTGTCCTCGATGTCGCCGGTCCCGCCGGCCACCGCGACCGCGCCGCCCGACGCCGGGCCGCCGCCGATCTCGCCCAGGGGCGCGGCGTACACGCGCACGACCTCGTCGCCGAGGCGCTCGTCCCCGTAGGCGGCGCGGCGCGCGCGCACGGCGCCGCTCAGCGGCACCCCGTCGGGCAGCACGCGCCCGCCCAGCGCGCCCGAGCGGGCCACGATCCGCCCGCGCCGGTCCACCACCTCGACCAGCGCCGGCCCGCTGCCCACGCGGCCCTCGAGCGTGCCCGGCACGGTGAGCAGGCGCGGGGTGGCCGCTGCCAAGCGCGCCACCTCGACGGCGCGCGCCCGCAGGCTGCGGTCCAGGGTGTCGTGGAGCTGGTTGTCGAGCAGGGTCAGCGTCGCCACGCCCAACAGCACCACCGCGAGCAGGATCGCCACCGCCGAGGCCAGCGCGACGCGCCAGCGCAGCGAGACGCGCGACACCTCAGCCCCCCTCTTGGAGCACGAACCCGACCCCGCGCACGGTCCCGATCAGGGGCGGGTCGCCGAGCTTGCGGCGCAGGTAGGCCACGTAGCGGTCGACGGAGTTGGGGCTGGCCTCCGCCTCGCCGCCCCACACCTCCTCGAGCGCGCGCTCGCGCGTGACCACCGTGCGCGGGTTGCGCAGCAGCAGGCCGAGCAGCTCGGACTCGCGCCGGGTCAGGCCGAGGTCGCGCTGGCCGCGGGTGGCGTGCCCGCTCTCGGGGACGAGGGCGACGTCGGCGAAGGCCAGCGTTTCGGGCACGTGGCCGCGGCGCAGTAGCGCGCGCACGCGCGCGGTGAGCTCCTGCACGGCGAACGGCTTGACCAGGTAGTCGTCGGCGCCGGCGTCCAGCCCGGCCACGCGGTCGGGGACGCCGTCGCGCGCGGTGAGCATGAGGATGGGCACGCCGAGGCCCTTGGCGCGCAGCCGTCGCGCGACCGCCAGGCCGTCCACGCCGGGCATGGCGACGTCGAGCACGATGAGGTCGGGCACCGACTTCTCCACCGCGGCCAGCGCCGCCCCGCCGTCGGCGGCGGTGCGCACGGCGTAGCCCTCGGCGGCGAGCGTGCGCTCGAGCATCCGCCGGATCGGCGGGTCGTCGTCCACGACGATGATGGCGGCGGCGGGTGCCATTTCGTGGCACTATGGCGTCTGTGGGGATGACGAGGCGAGCGCTGCTGGGGAGCGCCGTGGCGGCAGGCATGGTCGCCGCCACGCCTTGGCCGTTGCGCGCGCTGGCCCAGAGCGCGAGCGGAAACGACCTCGCGACGGAGTGGCCGGCGCTTGCGCAACGTCAGCTCGACACGGGGAAGCCTTCGGCCGTGGCCTACGACGTCGTGCGGCCGGAGGGCGTGATCGCGAACGGCCTGGGCCATCTCAGCAAGCAGTCCGACGCACCCGACGCCGACTCGACCACCATCTTCGAGATCGGGTCGACGACGAAGGTGTTCACCGCGATCCTGCTCGGCCTGACCGTCGATCCCAGCTTCGGGGTGACGCTGGACACGAAGCTCGACCCGTTCCTGCATGAGCTGCCCGAGGAGGTCAGGAACAAGAAGGTGGAGCGGCTGACCTTCGGCGAGCTGGCCCAGTACGCGAGCTGCCTGACGACGGACCCGCCCGGGCACGACAACCCCGACTACACCCTCCAGGACCTCGCCGAGTGGCTGAACGGCCCCGACGTCCTGCAGCACCCCTGCCAGCCCGGCAAGGTCTACTACTACTCGAACATCGCGTGGGGGCTGCTCGGCTACGCGCTGGCTCAGGTCTGGCAATACCCGAGCTGGACCGAGCTCGTGCGCGACCAGCTGACGGCGCCCCTGGGAATGACCGACACCATTCGCAGCGGCACGCAGACCGATGATCAGAAGCTGCGAACGGCCACCGGGTACGACGACCAGGATCACGAGGCGCCGCCCCTGCTCGGCGCGCCCTTCCTCGGCGGCGGCGGGGAGCTGGTGTCCACCGCCGCGGACATGGTGAGGTTCATCCAGGTCAACATCGATCCGAGTCAGGCGCCCACACCCGCCCTTCAACAGGCCATCCGGTTCACGCAGAGCTCGCTGAAGACCTACAAGCGGGGGATCCCGGAGGGCAGCCAGCCACCGCCCCGCAAGCTGAAGGCCACGGTCTCGTCGGGCATCGGCTGGTTCGCCGGCATCACGAAGGACGGCGCCATCGGCTGGACCAAGAACGGCGGCACCCAGGGCTTCGAATCGTTCGTCGGCTTCCTTCCCTCCACGCGGCAGGGAATCTTCATGGTCCTCAACCACCAGGGCTTCAACCCGCAGACCGACGGCCGGGCGGACCTGGGTCTCGATCCGCTCGACGCGGATCCCGGCTAGCCCAGGAGCTCGTCCAGCGCGGCCTCGAGCGCGGCCGCCGCCGCGGTCACCGGCGGGTCGAGGTCGCGGTCGGCGAGCAGCCCGAAGGCCACGCCGCCGTCATAGGAGAGGATCCCCACGGTCAAGCGCTGGTTGGCCGGGTTGATCGGCACCACCGGCGAGGCCCACAGCAGCCGCGCGCCGTTCAGGTAGAAGGGCTGCTGGGGGCCGGGCAGGTTGGAGATCACGAGGTTGTGCGCGCGCACGCCGCCCATCGCCCGCACGAGCACCGACGACACCGCCGGCGGCACCCAGCCGGTGGCGCCGACGAGGAACCCGCCCGCGCGCACGGCGGCCGAGCCCTTCAGCGCGCGCGTCTCCGCGCTGACCATGCTCACGCGCCGCCGCGGGTCGGCCACGTCGGTGGGCAGGTCGACGAACACCATCGAGATGCGGTTGCCCAGCTGGCCGCGCTCGTCCTCCCTGCGCAGCGACACGGGGACGAGCGCGACCGGCTCCTGCCCGGCCGACCCCCCGAGCTCGGGCAGGTAGCGGCGGAGCATCCCCGCCACGGCGGCGACGAGCACGTCGTTGACGGTGCCGCCCGTGGCCTTGCCCGCCGCCTTGACCGCCGCGAGGTCGGTGCGGACGATCGCGTAGCGGCGGTTGGGGCCGAGCGGCTCGTTGAGCGGCGTCATCGGCGCCTGCGGGCGCTGGCGCGCGAGCTCGACCAGCAGGTCCGTGGTCCGCCGCAGCTCGTCCGCGGCTGTGCGCGGCGAGGTCTCGAGCGCGCGCCGGGCGGCGTCGAGCGCAAACCGCTGGGTGCGCATGAACGGGGTCGCGGCCAGGCGCGCGATGTGGGCGCCAGCGTCGTAGGGGCGCGGTGACCAGGGCTCGTCGGGCGGCGGGATGTCCAGCGGCTCCGGCGAGGGGTCGAGCAGCACGGTCCCGACGTCCACCGCGGCCACGCCGTCCACGAGCGCGTGGTGCATCTTCGTCACCAGCGCCACCTGGCCGTCGGCCAGCCCGTCGACCACGTGCAGCTCCCACAGCGGGCGCGCGCGGTCGAGCTTGCGCGACATCACCCGGCCGACGTAGTCGGCCAGCCCGTCGGGCGTGGGCAGGGTGGCGTGGTCGAGATGCCAGTCGAGGTCGAAGTCCTCGTCGTCGACCCATTCCGGGCCGGCCAGCCGCAGCGGGGCCTCGACCAGCTTCTGCCGATAGCGGGGGATCAGGTGCAGCCGTGCCTGCAGGCGCTCGCGCACCGCCTCGTAGGTGAGCCCGGGCCCGCCCTCGAACACGAGCGCGCCGCCGACCGCCATGTTGACTGGGCCGCGTTCGCTGGCCAGCGACGACCGGTCGGCGGCGCTGAGCGGCTCGGAGGCCACGCGCTACTTCGGGGCCATCCGCAGCGCGCCGTCGAGCCGGATGACCTCGCCGTTGAGCATCTCGTTCTCGACGATGGAGCAGGCGAGCAGGGCGAACTCGGGCGGCTGGCCCAGGCGGTGGGGGAAGGGCACGGTCTCGCCCAACCGCTGGCGCGCCTCCTCGGGCAGCGCCGCGAGCAGCTGGGTGTCGAACAGGCCCGGCGCGATAGCCATGACGCGGATGCCCTTGTCGGCTAGGTCGCGCGCCGCCGGCAGCGTCATGCCCACGACGCCGCCCTTGGAGGCCGAGTAGGCGACCTGTCCGATCTGCCCGTCGTAGGCGGCCGCCGACGCGGTGTTGACGCACACACCGCGCTCACCCGAGTCGCCCTGCGGTTCGTTGGCGAGCATGGCCGTGGCGGCGAAGCGGAGCACGTTGAAGGTGCCGATCAAGTTGATCCCGATGATGGTCTCGAAGGGCATGAGGTCGTGCGGCCCGCGACTGCCGGTGATCTTCTGGGCCCAGCCCGTGCCGGCGCAGCACACGCAGATGCGCAGCCCGCCGCCGGCCTGCGCGGCCTGCTCGGCCGCGGCCTTGACCTCGTCCTCGTCGCGAACGTCGGCGTGCACGAAGCCCACGCCGTCGCCGAGCTCGTCGGCCAGCGCCTGCCCGCGCTCGTCGTTGACGTCGGCGATGGTCACGCTCGCGCCGCCGTCGTGCAGCCGGCGGACGGTTGCCTCGCCGAGCCCCGACGCCCCGCCGGCGACGAGCGCTCCACTTCCCTCGATTTTCATGGCGCGGAACCCTATCCGTCTACGGGCCGCCCACCCGGTAGCGGAGGAAGAGCGCGCCGTGGCCCTCGTGGACGGACACCAGCTCGAGCCGGCCGGGGCGGTCCAGCGGCGGCGCGGCCACGATCGTCGGCGCGTCGCCGCCGCCCGCGAGCTTGGGCTCGACCGACAGGAAGAGCTCGTCGAGGACCTCGGCCTCGAGCAACTGCCGGTTGACCGTGGGGCCGCCCTCGCACAGGACCGAGCGCACCCCGTGGTCGGCGCGCAGCGACCGCAGCACGCGGTCGACCGTGAGCTCGGCCTCGGCCATGCGGTGCAGCGTGACGTTGGCCGGGCAGGGCGGCGGGTTGTCGGGCGAGGACGTGTACACGGCCACACGCGAGGTGGGGTCGGTCCACAGCGAGGTGTCCCACGGCACGTCCAGCGTGCGGGTCAGGACGCAGGCCAGCGGCTCGGGCTCGAGTCCCTCGGCCTCACGCGCCGCGCGCAGCGCGGGGTCGCGCACCAGGTGCCCGTAGCGCTCGGCCCGCAGCGTGCCCGCGCCGATGAGGACGCAGTCGGCCTGGGTGCGCAGCCGCAGGAACAGCGTGCGGTCGAGGTCGTCGCCGACCGGCCCGGCCCTGCCGTCGATCGTGGCGCGGCCGTCGGCGGTGGAGACCATGTTGTCGACCACGTAGGGCCGCCCGTCCGGCGCGCGCTCGCCCAGGCGCAGGCCGGAGATGGCGTCCTCCACGGCGACCTCGCCGGGCTCGGGGTAGAGACGGCGCAGGGCCATGGGCGCGTGAGGCTAGCCGCATGGGGCTTCGCAACCGGCGAAACGTACACACGCGGCCGCGGAGACGGCGTAGGGTCGGCGCTCACCGGTTTCCAGGATGAGGAGGGACCCACATGCTGAAGCGACTCGCGGTTCTCGGTGGGGTCGTGGCCCTGGCCAGCGTGGTCGCGGCGCCGGCGCAGGCCGCTGCGCCCAAGGCCAAGACGCGGCCGTTCTCGCTGTCGTTCCAGGCCGCGGTGCTGCCGAACGTGGCCAACACCGACGCCGGCATCGTGACCGGGAGCCTGGGCAAGGGCGCGATCGTCATCGTCGGCGGCACGACCGGGCGGGTGACCGTCTTCTATCCGGGTGGCAGCCTGAGCGGGACGTTCAACATCACGGCGACGACCAACCCGGACCTGTCGGCCACCTACACCGGCAAGACGACGCTGAAGAGCGGGACGGGCGACTACGCCGGTGCGACGGGGTCGGGCACG
This sequence comes from Solirubrobacteraceae bacterium, assembly GCA_036270095.1. Lineage (GTDB taxonomy): Bacteria > Actinomycetota > Thermoleophilia > Solirubrobacterales > Solirubrobacteraceae > DATBDE01. The sequence continues at coordinate 50,888 of DATBDE010000072.1, forward strand.
CTGTCGGGCACCATCGCCGCGGATGGCTCCGTGACCGGGACGGCGAAGGGGAAGATCACCTCCTGAGGGCGGTCTCTCGCCACGGCGGATCCTCTCCCAGTTGACATACCGGCCGGTATGTGAATACTCTCCGGTACGTCATGCCGGCGGGGCTGCAAACGTTCTTGTTCACCGACCTCGTGGGGTTCACCGCGCTGACCGCCGAGCGCGGCGACGACGCCGACGCGGTCCACGTCGGCCTGGAACTCGTCGACGGCCTGGCCGCAGTGGCGGGCTTCCCGGCCGTGCGCGTGGGCATGCACACCGGCCTCGCCGTGCACCGCGCGGGCGACTGGTACGGCACCACCGTCACCCTCGCGAGCCGGCTGTGCACGACGGCGCTGGCCGCCGCGCCGCTGCGCGAGGTCCGCCTGGGCGAGCCGCGCCTGCACTGGCTGCGCAACGTGGTCGAGCCGGTGACGGCGCACTCGGCCTCGGCCGCGCCGTCGCTGACCACCCGCCTGACCGCGCGCCTGCCCTGCATGCGCGGCCGCATGACCCTGCCCACGCCACCCAACCTCCCGGAGGCCCTCGCATGAGCACCGCCACCGCCCCCGCCGCCCCGCACGCGCTCGCGGGCGTCCCCGCGCTGCCGCCCGGGCCGAGCGCCCCGCGGGCGGTCCAGACGCTGGCGTGGACGCTGCGCACGGGCCCGTTCCTGGATCGCAACCGGGCGCGGTTCGGCGATCAGTTCACGATCAAGATCGGCGACGAGCCGCCGTGGGTTGTGCTCTCCGACCCCGACGCGGTCAAGCAGGTCTTCACCGGCGACCCGCGACTCCTGCACGCCGGCGAGGGCAACGTGATCCTCAAGCCGATCCTCGGCGAGCACTCGGTGCTCCTGCTCGACGAGAAGCCGCACCTGCGCCAGCGCAGGCTGCTGCTGCCGCCGCTGCACGGCGAGCGCATGCAGCAGTACGGCGAGCTCATGCGACAGGTGGCCGAGGAGGAGGTCGCTCGCTGGCCGCTGGGCGAGCCGCTCGTGCTCCAGGCACGCATGCAGGCGGTCACGCTCGAGGTGATCATGCGCGCGGTCTTCGGCCTGGGCGAGGGCGAACGGCTGGAGTGCCTGCGCGTCGCGCTGCGCCAGCTCCTGGACCGCACGACGAGCGTCGCCACGCTCATGCTCATCAACCTGATCGGGCCGGGCAAGATGATGCGGGTCAACAGCGCCATCCGCCTGCTCGACACCGTCGATCGGCTGATCATCGGGGAGATCCGCGAGCGCCGCGGCGCGGGCGACCTGGCCGAGCGCGACGACATCCTCTCGCTGCTGCTGCAAGCGCGGCACGAGGACGGCAGCGAGATGAGCGACCGTGAGCTGCGCGACGAGCTCATGACCCTGCTCGTCGCCGGCCACGAGACCAGCGCGACCACGCTGTCCTGGGCGCTCGAGCGGCTGGTCCGCCACCCCGAGCAGCTCGAGCGGCTGCGCGACGGCGGCGACGAGTACGCCGACGCCGTGCTCAAGGAGACCCTGCGCCTGCGCCCCGTGCTGCCCATCGTGGCCCGGCGGGTCAAGGCGCCGATCGAGATCGGCGGGCGGCTCATCCCCGCCGGGGTGACGCTGGCGCCCTGCATCTACCTCGTGCACCGGCGCCGCGACGTCTACCCCGAGCCGCTGCGCTTCGTGCCCGAACGCTTCCTGGACACGAAGGCGGGGACGTACACGTGGTTCCCGTTCGGCGGCGGGGTGCGCCGCTGCCTGGGTGCGTCCTTCGCGATGTACGAGATGACGATCGTGCTGCAGGTCATGACCGAGCGGCTGAGGCTGCGCCCGGCGCGGACGCAGCGCGAGCGCGTCAAGCGCCGCGCCGTCACGCTGGTGCCGGGCCGCGGCGCGGAGATCGTTGCGGAAGGTCGCTGACATGCCGGCGAAGCGGCTCACGCGCGCCGAGCGCGCAGCACGCACGCGGCGGCTGCTCATGGCGGCGGCGTCCAAAGTGTGCGCCAAGCGCGGGCTCGAGCGCGCCTCGATCGACGAGGTGGCCGAGGAGGCCGGCTTCACCAAGGGCGCCTTCTACGCGAACTTCCGCTCCAAGGAAGAGCTGTTCCTGGCCATGCTCGACGAGCGCTTCGCCGAGCAGCTGCGCAAGCTGGACGAGACGCTGTCCGCGGAGGGCGAGCTGGGCGACCAGGTGCGCGAGGCCGCGGCCGACTTCGCCCACGACCTCGCCGACGAGCCGGAGTGGGTCCGCCTCTACCTCCAGTTCGCTGCCCACGCCGCCCGCGACGAGAGCTTCCGCGACGAGCTGGTCACGCGCGAGCGCGCGCTGCGCGCGCGCATGGCCGAGATCATCGCCCGCCGCACCGAGCGACTGCCGTTCCCCGCGCCGTTCCCGCCCGACCAGGTCGCACGCATGGCCGACGCGATGATCGACGGGTTCGCCATGCACCAGCTGCTCGACCCCGCGGACTACCCCGACGACCTCCACGCGACGATGTGGACGGTCTTCGCCGCCGGCCTGAAGGCGCTGGCGGTGGAGGGCGCGGCTAGTTCAACCGGCTGACGCCGGCCTCGTCGTACCAGTCGAAGCCCTCCGACGCGGCCCGCACCACGACGACCTTCTGATGGCTGAAGTCGTCGAAGGACTCGACCCCGCACTCCTTGCCCACGCCGGATGCGCCGGTCCCGCCCCACGGCATCGAGGGCTCGATGCGGTGGTGGTCGTTGACCCAGCGGATGCCGGCCGAGACCGCGGAGGCCACGCGGTGCGAGCGGGCGACCTCCTTCGTCCACACGGCCGCGCCGAGGGCGTAGCGGGAGTCGTTGGCCTTGGCGACGGCGTCGTCCTCGTCCGTGAACGGGACGGCGACGAGTACTGGCCCGAAGATCTCCTCCTGGGCCACGCGCATCGCGTTGGCCACGTTGGTCAGCACCGTCGGCCGCACGAAGTAGCCGCCGTCCAGCGGCGCGGGCAGGCCGGGCACGCCGGCGTCGTCGACGACGGTCGCGCCCTAGTCGGCCCCGATCCGTAGGTACTCGAGCACGCGCTCCTGGCGCGCTTTGGAGATCAGCGGCCCCATCTGCGTGGCCGGGTCGTTGGGGTCGCCGACGCGGATGGCGTCGGCCTTGTCCGACAGGGCGGAGACGAAGTCGTCGTAGATGGTCTCCTGCAGGAGCAGGCGCGAGCCGGCGATGCAAGTCTGGCCCGCGGCGACGAAGCCGCCGAAGGCGACGCCGTTGACGGCGTCGGACAGGTCGGCGTCATCGAACACGATCACCGGCGTCTTGCCGCCGAGCTCGGCGGTGCCGCGTCGCGCTGGGCGACGAGCAGCGCGTTCGCGTAGCGGTACCACTCGGCCAGGCGCGCGAGCTGCGCGCGCGTCTCGACCACGGGGCGACCGTTGTTCAGCGTCTCGAGCACGTAGAGCTGCTCGAGGCTGGATTCGAGCAGGTCGGCGAAGCGGTTGAGGATGCGGGCGCGGTCGAAGCCGCTCATGCGCGGCCAGAGCCCGTCGAACGCCGCCTTGGCGGCCTGCACCGCCCGGTCGACGTCCTCGTCGGCGGCCAGCGGGACCTCGGCGATGACCGCGCCGGTGGCGGGGTTGCGGACCTCGAAGCGCTCGCCGGCGAGCGCTTCGACGTCCTCGCCCCCGATCACCATCGTGGGGCGTTGGATCTGTTGGTCATTCATATGACAAAGACTAAGCGACCCGCTCGCCGCAGGTCCGGCACCGCACCTCGACCACGGGATCGATCTCGTGGTCGTGGTGGGCGACGTTGGGCCGGCGCTCGTCCGTGGGCAGGTGCTGCCGGCTCCACTGGGTCAGCGCGGCGAGCACCGGGGCGAGGTCGCGGCCTGCCTGCGTCAAGTGGTAGGCGTCACGGGGAGGGCGATCGGAGTAGCGGCGCTTCTCGATCACGCCGGCGTCGACCAGCCGCCGCAGGCGGGCGCTGAGCACGTCGCGCGGCGCGCCCGTGTGGCGGGCGATATCCGCGAAGCGGTGATTGCCCCAGAACAGCTCGCGCACGACGAGCAGCGCCCAACGCTCGCCGAGCAGGTCCAGCGCGTGGGCGATCGTGCACGGGCGGGGCGTGGTGCCGGCGGCGGGGGTCAATGGCGCCACCGGTGGCGCTGCGCGTGTGCGGTCATGACGGGCTAGACTAGGACTAGTCGGTTTGCTTTTCAAACTCAGGAGCTGAACATGCGCGAAGCGGTCATCGTCGAGGCGGTCCGGACCCCGGTCGGCCGGGGCAAGCCCGGCAAGGGCGGCCTGAACCCGATTCACCCGGTCGACCTCCTCGCCCACAGCATCCGGTCGGTCGTCGCGCGCACCGGCATCGACCCCGAGCGCATCGACGACGTCATCGCCGGCTGCGTCGACCAGGTCGGCGAGCAGGCGGCCAACATCGCCCGCTGGGGCGCGCTCGCGGCGGGTCTGCCCGAGTCCGTCCCCGCCACCACCGTCGACCGCCAGTGCGGCTCGTCGCAGCAGGCGGTCCACTTCGGCGCCCAGGGCGTCATCTCCGGCGCCTACGACATGGTCATCGCGGCCGGCGTCGAGAGCATGAGCCGCGTGCCCATGTTCTCCAACACGATCGGCCAGGACCCGTTCGGCCCGGGCATCGCGGCCCGCTACCCCGACGGCCTCGTCCCGCAGGGCATCAGCGCCGAGCTCATCGCGTCCAAGTGGGAGCTGCCGCGCTCCGACCTCGACCGCTTCGCGCTCGAGAGCCATCGCCGCGCCGCGGCGGCCACCGACGCCGGGCGCTTCGCCGACGAGACCGTGCCCATCGACGGCCTGCAGACCGATGAGTCGATCCGGCCCGACACGACGCTCGAGGCGCTGGCCGGCCTGAGGTCGGCCTTCGAGGACCCCGCGATGGCCGCGCGCTTCCCCCAGATCGACTGGCGCGTGACCGCCGGCAACTCGAGCCCGATCAACGACGGCAGCGCCGCGGTGCTCATCACCACGCCCGCGCTCGCGCGCGAGCTCGGCCTCGAGCCCAAGGCGCGCCTGCACACGTTCGCGGTCGTCGGCGACGACCCCATCGCCATGCTCACCGGCGTGATCCCGGCCACGGCCAAGGTGCTGCACCGCGCCGGCCTGGGCATCGACGACATCGACCTCTTCGAGGTCAACGAGGCCTTCGCCTCGGTCGTCCTGGCCTGGCAGCGCGAGACCGGCGCCGACCTCGACAAGGTCAACGTCAACGGCGGCGCCATCGCCATCGGCCACCCGCTCGGCGCCAGCGGCGCGCGGATCACGACGACGCTGGTCCACGCGATGGCCCAGAACGGCGCCCGCTACGGCCTGCAGACCATGTGCGAGGCCGGCGGCCTGGCCAACGCCATGGTGCTCGAGGCCGTCTAGCCCCGGGCGCTACCGTGGCTCCCGTGAGGGTGTGGTTCATCACGGGAGCCAGCAGCGGCTTCGGCCGGGCGATCGCCGACGCGGCTCTCGCGCGCGGGGACGCCGTCGTGGCCGCCGGGCGCAACGTGGAGACGCTGCGCGCCCTCGGTGACGACGATCGCGTCCTTGCCGTGCGCCTCGACGTCACCGACGCCACCGAGCGCGAGGCCGCGGTCGCCGCGGCGCTCGACCGGTTCGGCCGCATCGACGTACTCGTCAACAACGCCGGCCGCACCCAGGTCGGCGCCGTCGAGGAGACCACGGACGACGAGCTGCGCGACCTGTTCGAGCTGCACTTCTTCGGCCCGGCGGCGCTGACGCGGCTGGTCCTGCCGGGCATGCGCGAGCGCGGGAGCGGCGCGATCGTGCAGATGTCGAGCGTGGGCGGCCAGACCACCGCGCCGGGCTTCGGCGCCTACTGCGCGACGAAGTTCGCGCTCGAGGGCCTGACCCAGGCGCTGCACGACGAGGTCGCGGCGATGGGCATCCGCACCCTGATCGTCGAGCCGGGCGCATTTCGCACCGGCCTGTTCCGGCCCGACGCCGCCTACCAGTCGGCCGAGCTGCCCGCGTACGCCGACGTGGTCGGCGCCACGCGCGCCTACGTGCGCGAGGGCGACGGCGAGCAGCCGGGCGACCCGGCCAAGGCGGCGGCCGCGATCCTCGCCGCACTGGACGCCGACCGCCCGCCGCTGCGCCTCGTGCTCGGCGCGGACGCGATCGCCGCCATCCGGCACCGCACGGACGGTCTCGTGGCCGAGCTGGACGCGTGGGAGGACGTGGGGGCGGCGACGGCGCTGGAGTGAGGGGCGCAGCGCCGCCTAGCCCGGCGCCATCGCCTCGATCCACCCGGCCACGGCCTCCGGCGGCGCGATCGGGGTCAGGCACAGGGTGGTGATGCCCTTGGCGGCGAAGGCGGCAAGCCGCTCGCGCTGCTCGTCGGGCCCGCCGAACACGAACACGTCGCGCGCGAGGTCCTCGGGCACGAGCTCGACCGCGCGCTTGCGGTCGCCGCCCTCCCAGGCCTCCACCATGGGGTCGATCTGGTCGGCGAAGCCGAGCCAGCGGAAGTACTCGGCGTAGACAGGCACGGTCGCGTAGGCCGCGAACATGAAGCGCACGAACGGCAGCCCCTCCTCGGGCGGCGCCGGCACGTTGAAGAAGCGGCACACGATGTCCACCGACCCCGGCTCCCGGCCCGCCGCCTGCTCGCCCGCGCGCACCTCGCCCACCACCTGCTCGGCCGCCGACAGGGGCAGGAAGTTCACCCAGGCGCCGTCGCCGACCTCGCCGGCCAGGCGCAGCATGCGCCCGCGCAGCGCGGCGACGTAGATGGGGATCGGCTCGGGCGGGGGCGCCTCGAGCTTGAAGCCGCCGGCGCCGCGCTCGCCGGCGAAGACCGGGCGCAGGCCCGCCACGGCCTCGCGCACGTGCGTCAGCGGCTTCTCGAATGGGATGCCGTTCCAGCGCTCGACGATGCGATCCGACGACGACCCGATGCCGAGCACGAAGCGCCCGGCGCTGGCGTCGGCCAGCGCCGCCGCCGACTGCGCCAGGAGCGCGGGGCCGCGCGTGTACGGGTTGACCACGCCGGTGCCCAGGCGGGCGCGCTCGGTCCACGCGGCGGCGAGGGCGAGCGGGGTGAAGCCGTCGTAGCCGGTGGCCTCGCCGCTCCACAGGTCGTGGTAGCCGAGGGCGTCGGCGCGACGCAGCAGCGGCTCGTGATCGGGCAGCGAAACCCCTGCGAACGGGATGGTCAGACCCTGGCGAACCACGGCGGCGGAGCGTATAGGCTCCGCGCCGGATGCACTTCGGGGATCTCCGGTGGGGAGAAGTCGTGGCCATGGTCGGCGGGGCGCTTCTGGCCCTCTCCGTGTTCCTCCCCTGGTACGAGACCGGGAACGCGAACACCACCATCGGAGGCAACGGGCCCGACATCGCCAACCAGGGCTTCTCGGCCTGGAACGTGCTGCCGGTGTGGCGCTTCCTGCTCCTGCTTGCCGCCATCGCCCCGTTCATCCTCGCGTGGATCATCGTGCGCGAGCACCGGCTGTCGTGGCCGCGCGGCGAGCTGACCGCCGTGGTCGGCCTCACCGCCCTGACCCTGATCCTGGTCAAGGGCTTCATCTTCAAGCCCGGCGAGCCCACCGGGCAGATCTCGCTCTCGTACGGCTACTTCCTCGCGCTCATCGCCTCGATCCTCATCCTCATCGGCGCCTTCGTGCGTTCCACCGAGATCGGCAGGACGCGCAAGCCCCCCGGGGTCCTGTGAGCGGCGCCGACCGGGGCCAGGTCCCCGACCGCAACGTCGCGCTCGAGCTCGTGCGCGTGACCGAGGCGGCGGCGCTGGCCGCTGCGCGGCTGATCGGGCGGGGCGACAAGGAGGAAGCCGACCAGGCTGCGGTCGACGGCATGCGCCACCAGCTGCGCTCGATCTCGATGGACGGCGTGGTCGTGATCGGCGAGGGCGAGAAGGACGAGGCGCCCATGCTCTACAACGGCGAGGAGATCGGGGACGGCACGCCGCCGCAGGTCGACATCGCCGTCGACCCGCTCGAGGGCACGCGCCTGACCGCGCTGGGCATGCCGAACGCGCTCGCGGTCATCGCGCTGTCCGAGCGCGGCACGATGTTCGACCCGGGCCCGTGCGTGTACATGGAGAAGATCGCCGGCGGCGCCGAGGTCGCCGACCTGCTCGACCTCGACCGGCCCATGAGCGAGACGGTCGAGCTCGTGGCCGAGCGCAAGGGCACCGACGTGCGCGACGTCATGGTCGTCGTGCTCGACCGCCCGCGTCACCAGGACGTGATCGACGAGATCCGCGGCGCCGGCGCGCGTGTGCGCCTGATCCTCGACGGCGACGTGGCCGCGGCGCTGCTGGCCGCGACCGACACCACCGCGGTCGACCTGCTGTGGGGGATCGGCGGCACGCCCGAGGGCGTCATCTCGGCGGCAGCGCTGAAGTGCATCGGCGGCCAGCTGCTCGGGCGCCTGTGGCCGCGCGACGACGAGGAGAGCCAGGCCGCCATCGACGCCGGCTACGACCTCGAGAAGGTCCTCACCGTCGACGACCTCGTGCGCGGCGACAACTGCTTCTTCTCCGCCACCGGCGTCACCGACGGCGACGTGCTCCAGGGCGTCCGCTACCAGGGCCGCGCCGGCGCGTCGACGGAGTCGATGGTCATGCGCTCGCGCTCGGGCACCGTGCGCCGGGTCTCGGCCCGCCACGACCGCACCAAGCTGCAGGCGCTCAGCGGCGGCCGCTACTGAGCAGGTCCGCCACGCCCTCGAACCGCCCGGTGCGCGACGGCGCCAGGTCGAGGCGGGCCAGCGAGCGCAGGAACGCGTGCGTGACGAGCACGTGGATGAAGGACTGCGTGAGGCGGTAGACCGGGCGCGAGAACGTGGAGGCGATCATCGGGTAGAAGTTCGCCACCTCGATGGTCACGTGCGCGCACGCCATGCCCGGCTCGCCGCACGGTCGGCGCTCGATCTCGATCTCGAGGTAGCCGTCGCCGCCGCGCCCGCGCCGCGCCACCAGCACGCCGCGCTCGATGCGCCAGCGCACGAGCCCGTGCTGGTCGTCCATCTCGTACTCCGGCGCCTGGAAGCGCAGCAGCACGAACGGGCGCACGAGCAGCACGACCATCCGCTCCTGGGACGTGTACGCGATCCGGATGAGCCCGAGCGTCACCCGGGTCAGGAAGCGCCAGTAGGTGCGGGCCAGGCGCTCGAGGTGCATGGGCGTCCAGATCGCGTCGAGCGCCTCCGTGGGCAGCACGAGGTCGGCCGCCTGCACCGAGCGGGCTTTGCCCGAGGGGTCCCACGTCGTGCTCTGCTCGGGGTCGACGATGGTGACGCGCGCGACGCGCGGGTGGCGAACGACACGCACCACGTTGGCCGCGAGGACGACCAGCAACGCCGCCCCGGCCACGATCGCCACCCAGACCCACACGCTCATGGCACGGATTCTGCCCGCCCTGGCCGGGGTTCGGTTCCCCGCCGCCGGGTCGGCGGCTGACCGCATAGGCGCGCGCCCGCGCGAGGCGGAGACTGCGGGGCATGGACACCGACCGCACCGACATCGACACCGAAGACCTCCCCGACCTCCTCGCCCAGCTGGCAGCGGTGGCGCTGCTCGAGCTGGCCGCGCGCGCCCTGGTCCCCGCCGCTGCCGTTTGGGCGGGCTAGCCTCCGCTGCGTGCCCGGACGCGTCGAAGCGATCAACATCGCCCCGGAGCTCCACGGCCCGTGCGAGCCCTTCGAGACCATCGACGCCGTCGCCGGCGTCGGCCTGAGCGGCTGCCGCTACGACGACCTGACGCTCATCGCGGCCGAAGCGCTCGAGGCGCTGCAGGAGGAGCACGGCATCGCGCTGAGCGCGGCCGAGTCGCGCCGCAACGTGCTCACCCGCGGCATCGACCTCAACGCGCTCGTGGGCAAGCGCTTCACCGTCGGCGAGCTCGAGTGCGTGGGCGTCGAGCTGTGCGAGCCGTGCTCGCTGCTGCAGCGGCTGACCAAGCCCGGCGTGCTGCGCGGCCTCGTCCACCGCGCCGGCATCAACGCCGACATCGTGCGCGGCGGCCGCATCGCGGTCGGCGACGCGGTGACCGAGCTCTAAGGGAGCGGCTCGAGCTCGGCCGCGGTGGCCGGGCCCTCGCCGGCCGGCACCATGGCCAGCGCGCCCGCGCCGAGCATCGAGCTCAGCCGGTGCGATCCCTGCGCGCCCGTGGGCGTGGCCAGGGCGCCGTCGGGACGCTCGTCGACGTGCACGCGCACCGCCTGCTCGCGGTCGGCGAGCTGCTTCACCGGCTCCGAGAGGCGCGCGTGGCGCCGCGGCGGCAGCGCCGGCGCGCCCTGCAGCGCGCGCAGCGCCGGGGCGGCGAAGAGCACGAAGGTCACCAGCGCGGACACCGGGTTGCCGGGCAAGCCGAACACGACCTGCTCGTCGCGCACGCCGAACCACGTCGGCTTGCCCGGCTTGAGCTTGACGCGCCAGAAGCGCTCCTCCACGCCGAGACCGGCCAGCGCCGGCTTGACGTGGTCGTGCGGCCCGACCGAGACGCCGCCGGACACGAGCACGACGTCGGCGGCGTCGAGCGCGCCGCCCAGCGCGGCGACGGTCGCGTCGCGGTCGTCGGGGACGGTGCCGCGGACGACGACCTCGGCGCCGACCCGCGCCGCCAGCGCGGAGAGGGCGACGCCGTTGGTGTTGTGGATCTGGCCGGGCGCAAGCGGCGCGCCGGCCTCGACCAGCTCGTCGCCGGTGGCCAGAACGGCCACGCGCGGGCGGCGCGCGCAGGGCACGTCGGCCAGCCCGGCCGACACCGCGACGCCGAGCTCGGCCGGGCCGAGCGGCGTGCCGGCGCTCAGCACCTGCTCGCCCGCGTGTACGTCCTCGCCGGGCGCGCGCAGGTTCTCGCCCTGGACGACGGCGGCGCGGATCTCCACGTGCCCGTCGCTCTCGGTCGTGTCCTCGACGCGGACCACGGCGTCGGCGCCCGCCGGCACGACGGCCCCGGTGGAGATGCGGATGGCCTCGCCGTCGCCCAGCGCGCGCTCGGCGGGCCGGCCCGCGCGCGACTCGCCCACGACGACGAGCGAGCGCCCGGCGGGCCCGGCGAGGAGCGCGAATCCGTCCATGGCCGAGTTGGTGAACGGCGGCACGTCGCCGGCGGCGGCGACGTCGCGGGTCAGGACGCGGCCGAGCGCGTCGGCGATCGGCACGGTCTCGCTGGGCAGCGGGCGGACGGCGCGCAGCACGATCCCCCGCGCCTCGTCGATGGTGATCACACGGGGATGATCGCGTACCCGACGTTGAAGACGCCGTCGACGCCGAGCTGGTCGGCGGTGGCCTTCGTCAGGTCGAAGCTCGCGCCGTTCGCGTACGGGCCGCGGTCGATGACCGGCACGGTGATCGAGCGGCCGCCGTAGACGAGCTGGATCTCGGTCCCGCACGGCAGCGTCTTGTGCGCGACGCCGAGCAGCGACGGGGTGAGCCGCTGGCCGCACGCCGTGCGCGCGCCGTAGCTGCCGGGGCCGTACCAGCTCGCGCGCACGCGGCGCAGGACGGTGATGTCGATCTCGGGGTCGGCGGACGCGGCCTGGGCCGTCGCGCCGTCGGCGTCGGCGAGCACCGCGCGCAGCGCCACCGCGCCCGGCTTGCTCGGGCGCCACCGCACGGAGAAGCTGCCGTCGGGCTGGCTCGTCGTCGTGCCGACGTCGGCCCAGTCGCCCCCGTCCGCGCGCTGCTGGACCGCGACCGGCCGGCCCACGTCGCCGTGGTCGACGGCCCCGCTCAGCGGCACGTACTGGCCGGCCACCGCGCCGGCGGGCGGCTCGAGCGCCGGGTGGCCTGGCGTGGCCGCGAGCGCGGGTGGCGCCGGTGGAGGTCCGGGAATGCCGGTGGTGGCGGAGGAGGGAGTCGGCGTCGGCGCCTCGCTGCCCCCGGGCGCCGACGCGCCGCCGGCGGAGTCGCCGCTGGCGACGGTTCCGGGCAACGTGGCCAGTGTCCCGAAGGTCAGTAATGCGGTAAACATGCCGATCCTGCGGCGCAAGGTCCGACAACTCCTCGATTGAGCTTTGGCGACGCCTACGAGGTGAGCTGACGGGCTCGCGCAGTGCGCTACCGATCACGTGATCGGATTCGCCCCCGCAGGCCGGACTGGCCCGCATGTGGTTCCCCCGTCCGCCGGGCGCGGGGCGCGCGGCGGTTCGGCGACCGCGGGATCATAGCCCTGCGCGTCCCTTCTGAAACGCGTTGTTATGTAATTCCTATGACGGCCAATTACGGCCACTTGCAGGAAGTTAGCCAGAGCAGGGATTTCGTGGCGCTGGCGGTCGACGGCTTCCACCTCCATGACGGCCCGTGCTCACGCGTTCGTGAGCATTTCGTGAGCACGGGCGCGCGCCTCGAGCACCGCGATGCGCTTCCTGCCGACCGCGGCGGCCTACGGGACGAGGAGCGCTCTGGCCGAGCGCTTCGGCGTCTCTGCGGTGACGGTCACGCGCTGCCTCCGCGCTCGTGAGCACCTCGTGAGCATCCCGACCTAAACCGCCTGCAAACCGAGCGGTTTGCCCGTAACGCGTTGTTGTGTTCGCCTCGCTGACGAGGGCGATCAGGGCTTCGGCAGGCGCCGCGTCGCCTCGCGCACGATCTGCGTCCCGACCGTGATCCCGATCCGGGCCAGCTCGCCGGCGGCCTGGACCGTCGTGGTCACGATGTCGCGGTCGGCGGGCGCGACCTGCTCGGCCTTCGGCGACGGCGTCTTGGCGGTCTCCGCGCGGGCGCGCCGGGTGGCCGCGCTAGGACGGGTCGCGTGACTGACCTTGGGCTTGGCCTTCGGCTTGCTCGCGGCCGCCGGCTTGGGTGTCGGCTTCGTCGCCGGCTTCGCCTTCGGCTTGCTCGCGCGGGCGCCGTCGCGCTTCGTGCTGCGACGTTCCGGACGCGACCGCGGAAGCGAAGACAGCACGTCTTTGCCCTCGGACCCGTTCGACATGCGCGCATGATGGCGGACGCGAACGCACAACGCATCCACCCCTGGACAGGCGGCCGATACAGTCGATGGGGCCGGCGCCCGAAACTTGAGGACGATTCCGCCGTTTTTCGTAATGCAACGCCTAGGATGGGGATCGAACGCTTGAGCATGACCGTCGCGGAACTCCAAGAGCTCGAAGAGGTCAAGTCCCTGATCGCGCGGGGACAGCAGTTCGGTGTCCTCACGCACAACGACGTCGCCACCGCCGTCGCCGAGCTCGAACTCGACGAGGCCGAGATGGACGAGCTCAACGGCTTCATCGAGCGCTCCGAGATCGAGCTCGTCGAAGAGGTCGACCCGGCCATCGCGGCCGCCCAGGTCGAGCGCGCGCCCGACAAGCGCGGCCGCCGCGCCAAGGTCAAGACGGCGCTGGACCTGCGGCCGGACATGACCACCGACTCGCTGCAGCTGTTCCTCAAGGACATCGGCAAGGTCCGACTGCTGACCGCGCAGGAGGAGGTCGACCTGGCCAAGCGCATCGAGCGCGGCGACCTCGACGCGAAGCAGAAGATGGTCGAGTCCAACCTCCGCCTCGTCGTCTCGATCGCGAAGAACTACCGCAACCAGGGCCTGCCCTTCCTCGACCTCATCCAGGAGGGGACGCTGGGCCTCGTGCGCGCGGCCGAGAAGTTCGACTATCGCAAGGGCTTCAAGTTCTCGACCTACGCGACGTGGTGGATCCGCCAGGCCATCGCCCGCGCCCTCGCCGACAAGGCGCGCACGATCCGCATCCCGGTGCACGTGGTCGAGAAGCTCAACAAGATCGGGCGCGCCGAGCGCAAGCTCGTCACCGAGCTCGGGCGCGAGCCGACGCCGGAGGAGATCGCCGAGGTCACCGGCATCGAGCCCGACGAGGTCGACTCGATCAAGCGCTCCGCCCAGGCGCCGGTCTCGCTCGAGAAGCCGGTCGGCGACGAGGAGGAGTCGGAGTTCGGCCAGTTCATCGCCGACGAGCGCGCCGAGTCGCCGTACGAGCGCGCGGCCGAGATCCTCACCAAGGAGGCGCTGCGCGAGGCGCTCGAGAACCTCTCCTACCGCGAGCGCCGCGTGCTCGAGCTCCGCTACGGGCTCGGGGGCGAGCATCCGCGCACGCTGGACGAGGTCGGGCGCACGTTCAACGTCACGCGCGAGCGCATCCGCCAGATCGAGAACCAGTCGCTCAAGAAGCTCCA
>DATBDE010000073.1:0-13595 GCA_036270095.1 Solirubrobacteraceae bacterium
TTCTTGTTGCACCGGGTGCAACAAGAAAGACTTGACCCCCTCCCGTCGCGCTAGGGCCCGGGGGCGATCGTCACGTCGCCCGCGCTGGAGGAGGCCTCGATGCTGTGCCGCGCGCGCGGGCTCTGGCGGATGTCGCCGTCCGTGACGCTGCCCGCGCTCGACGACGCCTTCACGCGGTAGACCTGGTCGGGCACGGTCAGGCGCACGTCGCCGGCGCTGGACTCGGTGGTCAGCGTGCGCGAGGCCGCGGAGAGCTGCAGGACGACGTCGCCGGCCGAGCTCTCGCCGTGCACGACCGGGGCGCGGATGGCGTCGGCGCGCACGTCGCCCGCGCTGCTGTCGAGCTGCAGCGAGGGGACCGTGATCCCGCTCGCGTCGATGTCGCCCGCGCTGGAGGAGAGCGAAAGCGGCGTGCGCCCGACGTAGTCGCGCACGGTGATGTCGCCGCCCGAGGACTCGATCCCCACGCGCACGCCGGTGGGCACGGCGACGGTGTAGCCCACGTCGCAGGACGGGCCGGCGAACACGTTCGCGCACGAGGCCGATAGCCGCAGCGTGCCGTCGGCGCTGCGCTGCGTCGTGCGGCGCGGGTTGCCCAGCCCCTCGGTGACGTGGGCGGTGACGCCCACGGGCGCTCCCGCCCGCGCGCGCACGAGGTGCACGTCGCCAACGGAGTTGTCGACGATCAGCCGGTGCACCCCGGCGAAGGTGCTGTGGGCCGTGAACGTGTGGCGCGCGGCCACGTCGAGCAGCGCGACGACGCCCGAGCCGATGGCGAAGATCGCGTAGCCGATCACCACCACGATCAGGACCACCCGGATCGGCCCCGGCGTGCGGCGGATGCGGGCGGGGAGCGGCTGCGTGGCGGTCGTGACGGTCGACATCAGACGCCCAGGTAGGTGAGGACGGCGAGGACGCGGCGGTGCTGCTGGTCGGTCGGCGGCAGCCCGAGCTTCATGAACACCGAGCTGACGTGCTTCTCGACCGCGCCGTTGGTGACCACGAGGCGATCGGCGATGGCGCCGTTGGAGTGCCCCTCGGCCATGAGCCCGAGCACCTCGCGCTCGCGCGGGGTGAGCTCGTCGAGCACGTCGGTGCGCTGGCGCCGGCTGAGCAGCTGCGAGACCACCTCGGGGTCGATGGCGGTACCGCCCCCGGCCACGCGGCGCGCGGCCGACAGGAACTCGCGCACGTCGGCGACGCGGTCCTTGAGCAGGTAGCCCACGCCCTGGCTGCCGCCGCCGAGCAGGTCGGAGGCGTAGCGCTCCTCGACGTACTGGCTGAGGATGAGGATGGCCACGTCGGGGTGGCGGCGGCGGACGTCGACGGCGGCGCGCACGCCCTCGTCGGTCTGGGTCGGCGGCAGGCGCACGTCGATGATGGCCAGCTTGGGGTGGTGCTCGTCCACGGCGGCGATGAGCGCGTCGCCGTCGCCGACCGCGGCGACGACCTCGTTGCCGTCGTCGGTGAGCAGCGACGCGAGGCCGTCGCGCAGCAGGACGAGGTCCTCGCAGATCACGACGCGCATGGCGGCCTCCGCGCGTTGGGGTGGGTCAGCGGCATGGCAGCTCCGCTCGCACCGTCGTCCCGACGCCGCCGGGGCTGTCCACGGCCAGCGTCCCGTCCAGGGCTTCGACGCGCTGGGCCAACCCGTCAAGCCCCGAGCCCGCCGTGCGGCGGGCGCCGCCGCTGCCGTCGTCGGCCACCTCGACGACCAGGCGGCCGTCGTCGTAGCGCGTGCGCACGTCCGCGTGGGTGGCGCCGGCGTGCTTGCCGATGTTGGTCAGCGCCTCGGCGATCACGTAGTAGGCGGCGGTCTCCACCGCGGGCGGCGGCCGGCGGTCCAGCGCGACGTCGACGTCGACCGGCACCGGGCAGCGCTCGGCCAGCGCGGAGACGGCGGCGTCCAGGCCGCGGTCGGTGAGCACGGAGGGATGGATCCCGCGCGCGAGGTCGCGCAGCTCGACCATGGCCTTCTTGGATTCCTGGTGGGCCTCGGCGATCAGGCGGTCGGCGCCCTCGGGGTCGTCGGCGAGCTTCTCGCGCGCCCGGCCGAGCTCCATGGCCACGTAGGCGAGGCGGTGCTGGGCGCCGTCGTGGAGATCGCGCTCGATGCGGCGCAGGCGGGCGTCGGCGCTCTCGACGGCGCCGGCGCGGGTGGCCTCGACCTCGGCCACACGGGCCTCCAGCGCGGCGCGGTCGGCGGGCGCGAGCAGACTCCGGGCCAGCGCGCCCGAGGCGGCGGCCAGGCCACGGGTGGCCGCAAGCGCCAGCACGATGCCGACGAGGCCGGCCACCGCGATGCCGACCACCTCGGCCGGGCGCAGCCCACCCAACCACGAGCCATCGGGCGCCGAACCGGTGAACACCGGCGTGAGCAGCGCCGCAAGCGCGGCCGCCCACAGCGCCACCACGACGGCGCCGAAGACGACCCAGACGATCGGGCCCACGAGCCCGAGGAACAGCAGGTCCTTCCACGTCGCCGGGTCGCGGAACCGCGCCCCCCAACGCTTCCAGAACCCCTGCGGCGGAAGCGGACGGTGGGCGTTGGCGATGGGCGCGCCGAGCACCAGCGTGGCCCGCTCGCGTTCGCGGTTGGCGCCCCAGCGCCACAGCAGCAACGAGAAGAAAAGGATCGGGATCCCGACGGTGAGCACCGCCAGTCCCACGCCGAGGCTGACGAGCGTCCACAGCACGGTGAGCCAGAACGCCGCCAGGATGATCCCGCCGAACACGTACAAGGTGTCCCGCCACAGCTGGGCCGCGCGGAACTGGTGGAGGACGGCGGGCATGGCAGAACGGTACGGCGCGGCGGGCCGGTTTCCCACCTGGCTGGCTGGCCAGCGCGCGGTGGGGCTAGCCCTACCGCGCGCCGCAGCGAACGGCCGCCACCAAGCGCCTCACGCCACCGCCACCCGACCCACCTCGCCCTCGAGCCGGTAGGTGAGGGCCTCGACCGCGAGCTCCTCGCTGACGTTGACCAGCAGCCGCTCGCGCGTCTCCTCCACCAGCTCGACCGCGCGGCGGAACGCTGCGGGGTCGCCGCCCTCGGCCTCGGCGCGCAGCGCGGGCAGGCGGTCGACGGCGTAGACGACGTCCTCCGCCCCCCAGGCCACGGCGGCGAGGTCGCGGAACCACAGGCCGACCAGCTGCAGCCCGAGGTCGAGCGCTCGCGTGCTGGCCCGGCGCTGGACGCGGCGGGCGCGCTCGGCGTGCTCGGTCTCGGAGCGGCGGCGGTCGCGCTTGGCGATGAGCTCGCGCTCGGCCGCGAAGGCGGCGTCGACCTCGGCCCGGGCCAGCGCGCCCCGTGCGCCCGCGCGCTCGAGGAGCGCCACCCACGGCCGGCCCGCGAGATCGCCCGAGAGCGCCGCGCTCGCCAGCGCCTCGGCCTCGGCCCGCAGCTCGGGCCCGTCGCCCAGCGCCAGCGCCTCCGCGCGCCCGCCGTCGCCCAGCGCCAGGCGCGCGCAGGCCAAGGCGGTGCTCGGGTCGTCGACCGGCAGCCGCGCAGCGATCTCCTCGGGCGGCAGCGGGTCGAAGCGCACGAGCTGGCAGCGCGACGCGATCGTCGGCAGCACCTCGCCCAGCCGGTCGGTAAGCAGGATCAGGTGCACGAAGTCGGCCGGCTCCTCGAGCGTCTTGAGCATGCGGTTGGCGGCCGCCTCGATCATCGTGTCGGCGCGCTCGATCACGAACACCCGCCGGGAGGCCTCGAACGGGGTACGCGTGGCGGCGGCGACGACGGCCTCGTCGACGTCGGAGACCAGCAGCTCGTGCGCGCCGGAGGGAGTGACCCACGTGAGATCGGGGTGCGATCCGCGGCTCACTCGTTCGTGCTCGCCGAGCAGCGCGGCGGCCACGGCGCGGGCGACGGTGCGCTTCCCGGTGCCCGCCGGCCCGTGGAACAGGTACGCGTGGCTGGGCGTGGCGCCGGGGGCCAGCGCGGGCTCGAGCACGGCGCGGGCGTGGGGATGGTGCTCGAGGGCAGGCAGGGTCGTCATCGCTGCCGATCGTAGAGGGCGCACCCGCCAAACTTCGCACGGTGAACGAAACCGAGGCCCTCATCGTCGGGCTGCTCATCGGCGTGGCCGGGCTGGGCGCGCTGGCGCGAATGATCGACGTCCCGTACCCGATCGTGCTGGTGATCGGGGGCGCGGCGCTGGGCTTCGTCCCCGGCATCCCGGACTTCGTGCTCAACCCCGACGTCGTCCTGCTCGTGTTCCTCCCACCGCTTCTGTACGGGGCAGCGTTTTTTGCGGACTTTCAACAGATGCGTCGCAATCTGCGCCCGATCATGCTGCTTTCGATCGGCCTGGTGCTCGCGACCATGGTCGCCGTCGCGGTCGTGGCCCACGCAGCGATCCCCGGCCTGCCGTGGGCGGCGGCGTTCGTGCTCGGCGCGGTGGTCTCGCCCACCGACCCGCTCGCCGGCACGTCGATCATGCGCCGCCTCGACGTGCCCGCCCGCCTGGTCAGCGGGCTCGAGGGCGAAGGGCTGTTCAACGACGCCACCGCCCTGGTCGCCTATCGCGTCGCCATCGGGGCGGCGATCGGCACCGGGTTCTCGCTGGCCGAGGCCGGCGCGCGGTTCGTGGGCGGCGCGGCCGGCGGGATCGCCATCGGGCTGGTGATCGGCTGGCTCATGGTCGAGATCCGCAAGCGCATCGCCGACGCCCCGATCTCGATCACGGTCTCGCTGCTGTCGGGCTACGCGGCCTTCGTGCCCGCGGACGCGCTCGGGGCCTCGGGCGTGCTCGCCGCGGTGACCTGCGGCATCTTCGTCGGCCTCCGCGGCCCGCGCGTCATCCCCCCGCGCGTGCGCCTGCAGAGCACCTACGTGTGGCAGGTGCTCGACTACCTGCTCAACGCCACGCTGTTCGTGCTCGTCGGCCTGCAGTTGCGGATGATCGTAGACACCCTCGACGGGTACTCGGCGGGCGAACTGGCCGGCTACGCCCTCGCGGTCAGCGGCACGGTGATCCTCACCCGCATCGTCTGGCAGTTCACCGTCCCGTACCTCGTCCGCGCGATCGATCGTCGCCCGCAGCAGCGCGGGCGGCGCATGGGCGCCGGCGCCCGCTTCGTCGGCGCGTGGGCGGGCATGCGCGGCGCCGTCTCGCTCGCCGCCGCGCTGGCGATCCCGTTCGCCACCGACTCGGGCGCGCCGTTCCCGCAGCGCAACCTCATCATCTTCCTCACGTTCGCCGTCATCTTCGCGACGCTCGTGGTACAAGGGCTCACGCTGCCCGCGGTCATCCGCGCGGTCCATCTCGCGCCCGACGACGAGGCCGAGGGCGAGGAGCTGCGCGCGCGCATGATCGCCGCCCGGGCGGCGCTGGAGGAGATCGACGTGCTCGAGGAGGAGGAGTGGACCCGCGACGACACGCTCGAGCGCATGCGCGCGCTCTACCGGTACCGCAAGCGCCGCTTCGGCGCCCGCGCGGGCAAGATCGAGGACGACGGCTACGAGGACCGCTCGCTTGCCTACCAGCGCACGCTGCAGGCGGTGATCGGGGCTCAGCGCGAGGCGCTCGTGCAGCTGCACACCGACGGTGGCGTCTCGGCCGAGACGATGAACCGCATCATCCAGGAGCTCGACCTCGAGGAATCGCGGCTGGAGATCTAGGCGATGGGTCGGCTGATCACGATCGAGGGCCTGGACGGGGCCGGGAAGACGACGCTGGCCTCGGGGCTCGTGGCCGCGCTGCGCGAGCGCGGCATCGACGCGCACGCCCTGCGCGAGCCTGGCGGCGTCGCCCTGGCCGAGCGCGTCCGCGCCGTGGTCAAGGACCCCGAGCTGCGCGTCGGCGCGCGGGCCGAGGCACTGCTCTACGCCGCCGCGCGAGCGCAGCTCGTCGACGAGGCCCTGCGGCCGCTGCTCGACGCCGGCGCCTGGGTGGTGCTCGACCGCTTCCTGGACTCGTCGCTGGCCTACCAGGGCGCGGGGCGCGGGCTCGGCATCGACGCGGTGCGCGCGATCAACCTCTTCGGCACCGGTGGGCTGCAGCCCGACCGCACGCTGCTGCTGCGCATCGACCCGGTGCAGGGGCGGGCGCGCCAAGCCGGCCGCGGCGAGGCGCCCGACCGGCTCGAGCGCGAGGCCGACGCCTTCTTTCGCACCATCGCCACCGCCTACGACGAGCTCGCGGCCGCCGAGTCCGAGCGCATCCGCGTGCTCGACGCCACGCTCCCGCCCGCGGCGGTCCTGTCCGGCGCGCTTGATGCCATGGCGGACCTGCTGTGAGCAATCCGAACCTCAACGACCCCGAGTTCGACGAGCTGCGCGAGCACCCCGGGTTCAACGCCCGGCGCGCGCGCCTCGGCCACCAGCTGGCGACCCAGATGCTCGGGGCCTCGCTGTGGGAGCTCGACCCGGGCGAGGCCGCCTACCCCTACCACGCGCATCTGGCCGAGGAGGAGCTGCTCTTCGTCCTCGAGGGAACGCCGTCGCTGCGCACGCCGTCGGGCTGGCGCGAGGTCGAGCCGGGCGAGGTGCTCTCGTTCCCGCGCGGCGAGGAGGGGGCGCACCAGCTCGTCAACCGCTCGGACGGCCTGGTCCGGTTTCTGGCCGTCAGCACCCAGTACGGCCCCGACATCGTCGTCCAGATCGACGAGGGCAAGGTCGGCGCGTTCGAGCGCCCACCCCGGGGCGGGGGGCTGCGCCTGTGGTTCCGCCGCGACAGCGCGGTGCCCTACTTCGAGGGCGTCGAGCCGCCCTCGAGATCGGCATAGCCGGCCGGGTGTGCCCGGTGCCAGGTCCAGGCGTCCTCGATCATCGTCTCGAGGTCCTTGCCCGGCTCCCAGCACAGTTCGCGGCCGATCTTCTCGCTGGAGGCCACGAGCTCGGGCGGGTCCCCGGCCCGGCGCCCGGTCTCCTGAACCGGGATGTCGATGCCGGTGACGGCCTTGGCGGTCGCGATGACCTCGCGCACGGAGTAGCCGTCGCCGCTGCCGAGGTTGAAGATCCGATGCTCACCGGGGGCGCCCCCCTCGAGCGCGAACAGGTGGGCTTCGGCCAGGTCCTCGACGTGGATGTAGTCGCGGATCGCCGTGCCGTCGCGGGTCGGGTAGTCGGTGCCGAAGACGGAGACGTGGTCCAGTTCGCCCATGGCCGCGCGCAGGACGTTGGGTATGAGGTGGGTCTCGGGGTGGTGGTCTTCGCCCAGCCCGCCGCTGGCCCCCGCGACATTGAAGTAGCGCAGCGAGACCGCGCTGAGGCCGTGGCCGCCGCACTCGTCGCTGATCATCATGTCGACGGCGAGCTTGGAGGTGCCGTAGGGGCTCTCGGGTCGGGTCGGCGTGGTCTCGTCCATGGGCACGCGGTCGGGCGTGCCGTAGGTGGCGCAGGTGGAGGAGAACACCAGCCGCGGCACCTCCGCCGCCCGCAGCGCGTCGAGCAGGTTGCGCGTGCCGCCCACGTTCGTGCGCCAGTAGCGCTCGGGGTGCTCGACCGACTCGCCCACCAGGGCCAGCGCGGCGAAGTGCAGGGCGGCGTCGAGGCCGGGGTGGATCTTGGCCGCGACGGCGTCGGCATCGCGCAGGTCGGCCTCCACGAACGTCGCCCCCGCGGGGATGGCGGCGCGGTGCCCGCGCTCGAGCGAGTCGAGCACGGTGACGTCGTGCCCGCGCCCGAGCAGCAGGGCCGCGACCACGCTGCCAATGTACCCTGCGCCGCCGGTGACCAGGAGCCGCATGTCGTCATCCTGGCGAATAGTCCCTGCGCATGCCTCTTGCGCTTGAATCGCTGCCGTCGTGAGTGAGCAACCCCAAGATCTCGAGTCTGCCCTGGCCGAAGCGGCCGAGCGCATCGTGCGCCTGGAGAGCGCGGTGCGCGAGGCCCAGAACCGCGCCATCGCCACCGAGCACGAGCTCGCCGACGTGCGCAGGCGCGCCGAGGGCCAGGACGCGACCCGGGCGCACGAGACCTCGCGCTCGGCCACCCTGGACGCCCGGCTCAACGACGCCGCGCAGCGCGTCCAGGACCTGGAGATCGAGAACGCGCGCATGGCCGAGCGCCTGGCCGCGGCCGAGGCGCGGGCCAAGACGGCCGAGGCCAACGTCCGCGAGGCCCGCCGCGCCGCCGACGAGTACGAGCAGCAGGCGCGCTCGCTCGAGCACGAGCGCGACGCCACCCAGCGCCAGATCGCCGCCACCGGGCGCGACCGCGACGCCGAGCTCGCCTCGGCGCTCGACGAGGCCGCCCAGCGCATGGAGGGGCTCGAGCACGAGCGCGACGACGCGCGCAAGGAGATCGCCCGGCTGAGCAAGCAGGCCCAGGACACGGCCACCCAGGTCGCCTCGCTGATGGCCGAGCGCGACGCCTCGCGCAAGCGCGCAACCACGCTGGAGTCCGAACGCGAGAAGGTCCGTCAGGGCGCGGCCGCCTCGGCGCACGAGGTGGAGGACGCGCAGGCGCTCATCGCTGACCTGACCGCCCAACGCGACGCGACCCAGGGCCGGCTGACCGCGGTCGAGGCCGAGCGCGAGCAGATGCGCGCCCAGCTCGAGGACGCCGCGGTCCAGCGCGAGCAGCTGCAGGCCGAGATGGAGCGCCAGGTGGCCCAGCCGGTGGCCGAGCTCGAGGCGGCGCTCGAGCAGGCGGCGGTCCACATCGAGATGCTGGAGTCGGGCCGGATCGAGACGGCGACGATCGACCGGCTGCGGCGCGAGCTCGACGCGGCCACGCGCACCCGCGACAAGCTCGCCCACGAGCTGCGTCAGGAGACCGACGTGCGGGCCGCGCTCGAGGCGCGGCTGGCCGCGCTGGAAAAGATGCGGACGTCGCGGCGGCGGCGCCCGCCGACCGCCTCGGAGGTGGCCCAGCGCGAGGCCGAGGCGCGGGCCGAGGCGCCGGCGCGCCCGAAGCCACCCCCGCCCCAGCGGCCCGCGCCGGCTCCAGAGGAGCCGCGGCGCGACCCCACCGACGTGCCCCGTGGCGGGACGGTGCGCGTGCGGCGCCAGTCCCGACGCGCCGAGCCGCCGCCGGCGGAGGAGGAGACCCAGGCCCACCCGGCGCCGACCCCCACTCCGCCGGATGCGCCGAGCACGCCGGCGGCCCAGGAGGCTGCCGCCGAGGCGCAGGCGCCCGAGCCGCGCAGCGACCGCTCGCGGCGCCGCGAGGTCACGCTGCCGCGCTACCGCCGGGCCGCCGAGCCGACCGCGCGCCACGCGCCGCCAATCACGCCGGCGCCGCGGCGCCGGGCAGCGTCGGGGATCCTGCTCGGCGTCATCGCCGTGGCGTTGATCGCCGCGCTGCTGGTGCTGTTCCTGCTCGTGCGCGGGTCCTGAGCGTCAGCCGGCCGGCGCGGAAGCGGCGGTCGCCGGAGCCTTCGGTGGCAGCGGCGTCCCCGTCGCCGTCGCCGAGCCGTTGGGCGGCGTGAGCCCGGCGACGATCCCGGGCGCGAGCGCCAGCAGGCCCTGGTCGAGCGGGTCGAGCGCCAGCGCGCGCTCGAGCGCCTGCTCGGCGGCCGGCGCGTCCCGGCGCGCCAGCTCGATGCCGATCAGCTGGCGCCACACCTGGACGCTGTCGGGCTGGCGGCGCGCAGCCTCGAGGATCTTGTTGCGCGCGGCCACGAGGTTCCCACGGCGCACGGCGAGCGCGGACTCGGCCAGCGGCCCCTCGACCGAGAGCGGGTTCAGCGACGAGGCCGAGCCGGCCTCGGCGGCGGCGGCGCGCAGGTCGGCGGCGGTGGGCCGGTCGGGCACGCCGGCCAGCGCGTTGCCGGCCTCCGAGTCCGCGAGCGCCGGAAACGCGGCCGACAGCCCCACGCACGCGAGCACGAGCGCCGCGCCGAGAACGCCCAGGGCGCGCAGCGGGATCGACTGCAGCCCGCGCATCGGGCGCAGCGGCGGCCCGTAGCGCGCCGCGAGCACGCCAAGGAAGGCCATCGCCGGCAGGGTCACGCCGGGGATGTCCCAGTCCCAGTCCACGAACCCGTGCACCACCCACGCGATCGCCGCCGCCGCGACCGCCGCCGCGATTCCGCGCCTCGCGTCGAACGGCATCCGCGCCACCCGCCCCACGCCGACGACGAGGAGGATCAACACCGACCCGAGCGCGAGCACGGCGCCGATCACGCCGGTCTCAGCCAGGAACTGCAGTGGCACCGAGTGGGGCTGCAGCACCGACAGGTGGTCGTGGCGGTACTCGAGGTGCAGGACCGGGAACGCGCCCGCGCCCCACCCGACCACGGGCCGGTCCGACCACGCGCCCACGGCCTCCTTCCACCACACCCAGCGGTTGCCGGCGTTGGTCGAGAGCAGCCGCTTGGGGTCGGTGAGCTTCTGCGCCTTGACCTGGGTGAACGTGCTGACCTGGGCCGAGACCGTGCCGCCGAGACCGCGGTCCGAGACCCCGAGCCCGACCATGGCGGCCACGAGCAGGACCGCGGCGCCGAGCGCCACCGCGCGCCCCACCCGGCGCGAGCCCCGCAGCGGGACCCGCACGTGCAGCCCGTCCAGGCGCCAGGCGCCGAGCAACAGCGCCGCGCACGACACCACCATCAGGCCGCCGAGGATCAGGCCGTCGTCGGTGCGGTCGCCCACCGGCACGCCGTCGGTGGTCAGCGCGTGGGCCGTGAGTGCGAACGCGAGCGCCGGCACCGCCGCGACGCAGGTCGCCACCGTCAGCACCACGCAATGGCCGCGCGCGCGCGCGAGCCCGGTCGCCACCGCGATCGCGATCACGAACGCCACGACGCCGCCCCGCGAATAGGTCAGCGCGATGACGACGACGAACAGATAGAGCGCCGCCAGGCCAGCCAACCGCCAGCGCCAGGCCAGCGTGCGCTGCGCCGCGACCCGCAGCGCGATCGGCGCCCCCATGGCCAGCACGAGCGCGAGCGCGTTCCAGTAATCGAGCGGCGCCCGCAACCTCGAGAAGCCCGCCGTGTGATTAAGGTCGATGGGCCCCACGCTGATCCACGGCGCCACCTTCCCGCCCAGCGCCCACAGCGCCACCCCGACGGCGATCACCAGCCAGCCGACGGCCAGGCGCTCCACCCCGCGCGGATGCGACGACCCCAGGCACAGCCCGAGCCCGAGCATCACCGCGTAGGCCGTCGCGCGGTTGAACTCGGTCCAGGTGCCGTCGGGCGCGACGGACCACGCGAGGCTGATCGCCGTCCAGGCCACGAACGCGACCATCAGCCCAAAGCCGAGCCAGGCCCAGCGCGACGCCTCGACGCGGAGGCTCCCGCCCAGCAGCCAGGCGCCGCAGGCGACGAGCGCGATCACGGCGAGCGCCACCTGCAGGCGGTTCTCGTCCGGGATCTGCGCTGCGCCGTGGAAGAAGACGCCGTAGGCGAGCGCGATGAGGAGGGCGCTCAGGAGCAGCGTCGGAGCCCGCGGGACCCGGATCCGGCGCGCGTATGCGGCATGACGGCCGGGCGTCGCGGAGTGCAGCTCCGCTGCGGGCGCGGTCACGGCCATGAGGGAGGTGCGAAGCTAGCATGGGGCCGCCTCATGGCACGCCAGACGATCGCCGCTCTGGCCGCCGCGTGCGGCCTTGCGCTCATCCTCCTGCCCGCCTCGGTGGCGCTGGCCGACAGCGCGTTCGACCAGGTGCTCAAGGACTACCAGTCCGACGGGCAGATCAACCAGTGCGCGCACTCCGAGCAGGCGCTGCGCGACGCCCAGCACCAGATCCCCAACGACATAGAGCAGTACGCGCCCGACTTCCCGGACGCACTGTCGGCGGCGCTGCGCCAGCGCGCGGCCGGAACGTGCGACAAGACGTCGAGCGGGTCGGGAACGAGCACGTCGGCGTCGGCGTCTTCGGGCTCCACGGGCGGCTCGAGCGGGTCGGGCGGCTCCTCTGCACCGAGCTCGGGAGGGTCGAGCGCCAAGAGCGCTCCGACTCCGGCGGCCAAGCCCAAGGCCGGGGCGCCCCCGACGCCACCGCCGGTGGCCAAGGCCGCCGGCGGCACTCTGGCCGCCTCGATCCCCGCGTCGGCCAGCGCGTCGGAGGCCGGCACGCCGCTGCCGATCATCCTGCTCGCGATCCTCGGCGGCCTGCTGCTGGTGATCGGCCTCGTCGTGTGGTTCGCGCGCTTCATGGGCTGGGGCCTGGACCGCTGGGCGCCCGCGCTGCAGACCTTGCGCGAGGCGGGCTACCGCTCCGAGAACGCGATCTCGGAATTTGCTGACTGGGCCCGCTTCGGGCGCTGAGAAAGCCCCGCGCAGAGCGGCTTTTCACAGGCGCGATCGACCCGTGGAAACGGGTCATTTTCGATAGAATTCGTGGCCTTGATTGCTCCTCCTCCGAGGGGTTGGCGGGGTCGGACCGGGAGGCAGTTTTCCGTCCGACCCGAGGCGGAAGATCGACCGCCCGTCAACGAGGCCCCGACGGCCTCGCAACGCCACCGGCGGGCAGCACTTTGGAACGACCGGAGAGGAGCCGGCACCCGATGGAGAACACCCCCCAGACCGCACTGAGGTCCCCCCAAGTCCGAACCGGTCAGGGGCTGTCCATCCACCGCCGGTTCTCGACCCCGGGGGTCAACCCGTTCGACGAGGTCGAGTGGGAGTCGCGCACGGCCGCTGTCGGCGGCTTCGTGCAGGAGGACGTCGAGTTCCCCGCGACCTGGTCGCAGAACGCGACCAACATCGTGGCCCAGAAGTACTTCCGCGGCCAGCTCGGCAACCCCGCGCGCGAGCATTCGGTCAAGCAGATGATCGGCCGCGTCGCCGGCACCATCGCCGGCTGGGGCCGCGAGCGCGGCTACTTCGCCACCGACGAGGACGCCCAGGCCTTCGAGCACGAGCTCACGTTCATCCTGCTCCACCAGTTGGCGGCGTTCAACTCGCCGGTCTGGTTCAACGTCGGCTTCGAGGAGCACCCGCAGTGCAGCGCCTGCTTCATCCTCAGCGTCGACGACTCGATCGAGTCGATCCTCGACTGGAACACCAAGGAGGGCATGATCTTCCGCGGCGGCTCCGGCTCGGGGATCAACCTCTCGAACATCCGCGGCTCGCAGGAGCCGCTGTCCAAGGGCGGCACCGCGAGCGGGCCCGTCTCGTTCATGCGCGGCGCCGACGCGTGGGCGGGCACGATCAAGTCGGGCGGCAAGACCCGGCGTGCGGCCAAGATGGTCGTGCTCGACGTCGACCATCCGGACATCCGCGACTTCATCTGGTGCAAGGCCAAGGAGGAGGAGAAGGCCCTGGCCCTGCGCGATGCCGGCTTCGACATGTCGATCGACGGCGAGGGCTTCTACTCGATCCAGTACCAGAACGCGAACAACTCGGTCCGGGTGACCGAGGAGTTCATGCGCGCGGTCGAGAACGACGAGGACTGGCACCTGACCGCCCGCACCACCGGCGAGCCGATCGGCGACCCGGTCCCGGCGCGCGAGCTCATGCGCGAGATCGCCGAGGCCGCGTGGCGCTGCGCCGACCCGGGCGTGCAGTACGACACGACGATCAACCAGTGGCACACGTCGCCGAACTCGGGCCGCATCAACGCGTCCAACCCGTGCTCGGAGTACATGCACGTCGACGACTCGGCCTGCAACCTGGCCTCGCTGAACCTCATGAAGTTCCGCCGCCCGGACGGCAGCTTCGACGTCGACGCCTTCGAGCACGCCGTCGACATCGTC
>DATBDE010000074.1:0-22416 GCA_036270095.1 Solirubrobacteraceae bacterium
CCGAAGGTCTCGTCGTCGCTCGTCTCCAGCGTGTCGCCCTCGTCGTCGACGAGGCGCAGCTCGATGCCCTCCAGGGGCAGGCCCACGTAGCCGGGCCGGCGCTCGCCGGAGGCCGGGATCGACGTGTTCATGAGGGTCTCCGTCATCCCGTAGCGCTCCACGACCCGCTGCCCGGTCAGGCGCTCGATGCGCCCGTGCTCGACGGCCGGGAGCGCGGCCGACCCCGAGACGAGCAGGCGCGCCCGCCCGAGCGCGTCCGCGACCCGACCGTCGTCCTCCGCGTCCTGACCGAGGCGGTGGTACATGGTCGGCACGGCGAAGAGCACGGTCGCGTCGTCGTCGAAGGCCGCGGCCACCGCCGTGGACGAGAAGCGCTGCAGGTGCCGCGCCGTGCCGCCGCGCCGGACGGGGCCGAGGATCCCGAGGATGAGCCCGTGGACGTGGAACAGCGGCAGTGCGTGCGCGACCACGTCGTCCTCCGTCCACTCCCACGCCGATGCGAGCGCGTCGAGGTTCGAGGCGATGGCCCGCCGGGGGAGCACCGCGCCCTTGGGCGGGCCGGTGGTGCCGGACGTGTAGACGACGATCGCCGGCGCCTCGTCGTCGGGCTCGGGCGGGAGGGAGCTCCCGCGGGCGTCGAGGTCGACCTCTGCCCGCGGCAGCGTCGCCACGCCCTCGGGCAGGTCGGCGCCGGGCGCGCTCAGCACCAGCTCCGGCGCGCTGTCGGACACGATGTGGGCGAGCTCGCGCTCCCCCGACTTGGGGTTGATGGGCACGGCGGGCACACCGGCCAGCAGGGCGCCGATCACGCCCACGCAGGTCTCCGGCGCCGGCGCCGCCCACACCGCCACGCGCTCCGCGCCCTCCACTTGGGCGCCAACGGCTGCGGCCGCGTCGCGCAGCGCGCGGTACGAGAGCGTGCGCTCAGGGAACCGGATCGCCGGCTTGTCGCTCGGGTCGGAGAGGGCGGGGAACAGCACTAGCCGCGCACGCGTCGCGCGCCCTCGACAAGCGCGCGCAGCTTCGCCCGAGCCGCGTCGCGCGGGAGGTACTTCATCCCGCAGTCCGGCGCCACCTGCAGGCGCGCTGCGGGCACGAACGCGAGCGCGGCCTCGATTCGGCGCGCCACCTCGTCCACGGTCTCCGGCGTCTCGTCGGACAGGTCGAGCACGCCGAGGATGATCGTCTTTGACCCGAGGTCGCGGAGGAGCGAGAGGTCCAGGTGCGGTTGGGCCGACTCGACCGCAATCTGGTCAACCGCGCAGTCGTTCAGCTCGGCGAGGAACGAGTAGCCGGCGGGCCGGTCGCGCACGATGTGGGCGTACCCGAAGCAGGTGTGCAGCGCTGTCGTTCCCTCGACGCCCGCGACGGCCCGGTCGATCGCGGGCAGCGCGTAGGCGCGCGCCTGCTCCGGGCGCGCCTGCAGCCACGGCTCGTCGAGCTGCACGACGTCGGCGCCGGCCGCGAACAGGTCGCGCACCTCCTCGTTGACGGCCGCTGCCAAGTCGAGCGCGAGGTCGGCGGGGTCGTCGTAGGCCTCGTTCTGCGCCTGCTGGCTCATCGTGAAGGGTCCGGGGAGGGTGATCTTGATCGTCCGGTCCGTGTTGGCGCGAAGGAAGCGAAGGTCGTCGACCTCGACCGGGCGCGTGCGGCGGACCGGGCCCACCACCCGCGGCACCGCGTTGACCTTGCCCGTGCGCCCTTCGACCATGGCCGGGTTGTCGATGTCCAGCCCCGCGAGCGCCGTCGCGAACCGGTTGGAGTAGCTCTCGCGGCGGATCTCGCCATCGGTGAGGATGTCCAGCCCGACCCGCTCGAGGTCGCGGATGGCGAGCGCCGTGGCGTCGTCCTGGGCCTGGGCCAGGTAGGGCTCGGGAACCCGCCAGAGCTCCTGGGCCCGAACGCGCGGTGGCAGGCTGTCGAGCAGGCGGTCGCGATCGATCAGCCAGTCCGGCTGCGGGTAGCTGCCGACGAGCGTCGTGGGGATGAGCGGCAGCATCGCCGGGACGATAGAGCGCGCCTACCCGGCCAGCTCGCGGTACGGGCCGCACCACACGACGCCGTCGTCCACGAGCGCGCGCACGGACAGAAGCGCCTCGCGCAGAACCGCGAAGCGGTCCGCGGGCTCCGTGAGAAAGGGGTGGAAGACGAACGACACCTGCCGGCCGTGCTCGACCGCATCACGCAGGCCGGCGCCGAGGGCCGCCCCCAGTCGGCGCGGGGGCAGCACGTCGGCGGCGCCCTCCTCGCGCTCCCGGAGCGGCCCGAAGCGCGGCAGGTAGTAGTAGGCGTCGACCATCGCCCACGCGAAGGGGAGGGTGACGATCTCCTGAACGTCACCCTCCGCGGGCGAGCAGTACGTGAACCCGAGGTCGCGCAGCGCCGTCGCTGATGTGCCGGTCAGCCGCCCCCCCGGCGGCCGGAAGCCCCGCGGCCGCAGCCCGAGCGCCCCCATGGCCTCGACCCCGCGCCGCAGCAGCTCCGCCTCCCGGCTCGGGCTCAGCTCCGTCCACTGCTCGTGGCACCAGCCGTGGTAGGCGACCTCGTGCCCCGCCGCGTCGAGTCCCACCAGCGCGTCCGGATAGAGCTCGGCGTTGCGGCCCTCCACGAAGAACGTCGCGCGAAGGGCGAGCTCATCGAGCAGCCCCAGGATGCGCGGGAGCGCCCGCGTGACCGAGAAGTGCCGTCCCAGAGGCTCGTCGGCGGGCCACTCGCCGCGCGCCAGCTCGGTGACCTCGCCCAGGTTGTCGAACGAGACCGTGACCGCTGCCCCGCTCAACGCTCGGCGGCGACGGGGTTCTCCAGCCGTCCGACGCGCTCGATCTCGACCACGACACGATCGCCGTCGCGCAGCAGGACCTTCGGATCGCGCCGGTACCCGACGCCGCTCGGCGTCCCCGTGAGGACGACGTCACCCGGCGCCAGCGGGACGAACTCCGAGATGGTCGCCACCAGCGTGGGCACGTCGAAAATCAATTGGCTGGTGTTCGCGGATTGCATGCGCTCGCCGTTGAGCTCGAGCGCGATGTCGAGTTGGTGGGGGTCGCCGACCTCGTCCGGGGTGACCAGGAAGGGGCCGAGCGGCGTCGACGCCGCCCAGCTCTTGCCCGGCAGCCACTGCGCCGTCTTGTACTGGTAGTCGCGCATCGAGATGTCGTTGCCCAGCGTGTAGCCGGCGACCGCCTCCAGCGGCGACGCACCCGCGGCGCGCCGGGTGGGGCGGCCGACGACGAAGGCGAGCTCCGCCTCGTAGTCGACCGCCGAGGACTCCGGCGGGAGCAGGATCGGGTCGCCGGCCGCCACGAGCGTCTCGGCGAACTTGGTGAACAGCGCCGGGTAGTCGGGCACGTCGTACCCGCCCTCGTCCGCGTGCGCCCGGTAGTTCAGCCCGACGCAGATGATCTTGCCCGGCGAGGGCACGACGGGCAGGAGCTTGACCTTGGCCAGCGGCACGCGCTCGTCGGTCAGCGGGGGGTCGGCGAGCACCTCCGAGGGGGTGTCACGACCGAGCTCGAGGACGTCGCGCAGCGGTCGCACTACGCCGTCCTCGACCAGCCCGGCGAACCGCCGGCCGCCGAGCAGGCAGCTCGCGAAGCGCACCCCCGGTTCCTCAGGCGCCCAGCGGGCGCAGGCGGATGTCGAAGTCGCAGGTGGAGAACGGGGCTTCGGCGCCGTCCTCGTGCCGCTCCGGCGACAGCACCAGCGATTCCTTCACGGCGCCGATGGTGTCGTCGTCGAGGTAGGGGTCGCCGGTGAAGAACACCATCGTGACGAGCGGCTGGTACCCGTCGGCGGTCACCTTGTAGTGGATGTGCGCCGGGCGCCATGGATGCTGGCCGACCGCGGCGAGGTACCGGCCGACGGGCCCTTCCGTGGGGACCGCGTAGGGCTTCGGGACCATGGTCTGGAACTCGTACGCGCCCGCGTCGGAGGCGCCGAAGCGGCCGCGGAAGTTGTAGTCGGGCTGGCGCTCGTCCCAGATGTCGTAGCCCCCGCTCGGCCCGGTCTGCCAGATGTCGATGACCGCATCGGGCAGCGGGGTGCCGTCGGTCGAGGTCACACGGCCGCGCACGAACAGCACCTCGCCCTCCTCGGCCCCCTCGTAGTCCTCGTAGAGCTTGACCGGCGGCTCGCGCCACGGCGGGTCGGCCCGGTAGAGCGGGCCCTCGACGTCGCTGGCCGTCGCGTCCCCGTCGGCGCTGTGGGACATGGCGTCGATGAGCACCGACGTGCGGGTCACGTCCGAGAGCAGGACGAACTCGTCCGCCTTGCCCACGGCGGTCAGGTACTCGAGCACGGCGTACCACTCGTCCTCGGTCACGTTGTGGCGCCGCAGAACCTCATGCAGGGCCGCGATGGCGTCCGGCACGACGCGCCCCAGCCGCTCCCGTCCGCCCACTTCGGTCGGCGTGCTCATGGCGTTCTCCTTCTCAGCGTTGCTTCCCCCACTCGGTATAGGTATAGGGATTGTCGAGGACCTTGCTCTCGGGGATGTCGGGATGCATGCCCGCGACCCACTCGTCCTCGCCCAACTGACCCATGGCGAAGTCGACGGTCTGCTCGACCGCGCGCCGCGCCGCGTCGAGGTCGACGTCCACCAGCCGGTGCGCGTGCTTGACGACGCGTCCGTTGATCACGACGGTGTCGACGTCGCCGCGCTGGGTCTGGAAGGCGACGTGCCCGTAGGGGTGCAGGATCGGGAACATCGCCGGCGACTCGTCGTTCTTGATGAGGATGACATCGGCCTTCTTGCCCGGCTCGAGGCTGCCGACGGTCGCGTCGAGACCCAGCGCCTTGCTGCCGCCGCGCGTGGCCCAGTCGACCACCTGCTCGGCGCGGAGGTGGTGGTTCGTGACCGTGTCCTGGCGCGCGTGGGCCTCGAGGTGCTCGCGCGAGCGGTCGGCGCCGAGCGTGCTGCGCATGGCCGAGAAGAGGTCGCAGCTCCACCACGTGCTCGTGTCCATGGACAGCGACACGGGGATGCCGTGCTCGCGCAGCCGCCACGTCGGCGGGTAGCCCTGCCCGGCGCTCTGCTCGCTCTCGGTCGACACCGACGCCGAGCCACCCGTGGCGGCGATGCGGTGGTAGGAGTCCTCGTCCAGCGTGGCGGCGTGTACGTAGATGGTCTCCGGCGTCATGAAGCCGTGCTCGTGCATGAGCCGGATGCCGTCGTCGTTGGTCGCGCCCCAGACCCCGGCGTGCGTGGTGACGGGGACGCCGAGGTCCCGCGCGACCTCGAAAGCGGCCTTCTCGGGGAACTCCGGGTCGCCGGTGACGTCGAATGCCATCGAAAACCCGAGCATGTCGCTGCTGCCCTGCAGGCGCCGCTCGACGAAGCTGCGGAAGTCGGGCGAGGTCGCCCACTCCCACGGTCCCTGCTGGAGGTTGCCGTAGGCGAGGATGAAGCGGCCGGGCACGGCCTCGAGCGCGTCCACGGCGGCGTCGGCATGGTCAACGGTCTGCAGGCCGTGCGACCAGTCCACGGTCGTCGTGACCCCGGCGTCGAGCGACTCGATCGCCGACAGGAGGTTGCCCGCCCGCACGTCCTGCGGGCGGAAGATCTTTCCCCACTCCAGGTAGAACCAGGTGAAGTACTGCGCGAGCGTCCAGTCGGCCCCGTAGCCGCGCAGCGCCGTCTGCCACATGTGGCGGTGCGTGTCGATCATGCCGGGCATGACGATGCCCCCCGACGCGTCGATCGCGAACGCCTCGTCGGGCGCCTCGAGGTTCGGCCCCACGCCCGCGATGCGCTCGTCGACCACGAGCACGTCGGCGTCGTCGAGGACGTCGTGCGCGTCGTTCAGCGTCAGCACCGTCCCGCCGCGCAGGACGAGCGGACGGCCGGGCGCCGGGGTAGGGGCATCGGGGCTCATGAGCGCTGTGCTCCTTTCGCTGTGATCAGGGGACCAGGACCATCTTCGCGCCGCCGGCCGCCTGCCGCTGGCGCTCCCACGCCGCCGCCACGTCGTCGAGCGGCCGGCGGTCGACGTCGACGGTGATGTCCCCGTTGGCGGCGTGTTCGGTCAGGCGCAGGTAGGCGTCGCCCTTCAGCTCGGCCGGCGGGTGGTCCACGGAGAACCCGCGGACGTCCAGCGACTTGGACCGGATCAGCGGCGCGGGCAGGGTGATCGTCTCGCCGGCCATGTTGCCGACCTCCACGTGGCGCCCGCGGTGGGCCGCGACCGACATGGCCGCGAACGCCGGGGCGCCCCAGAGCATGTCGATGGTGACGTCAACGTTGCCGCCCGCGGCCTCGCGGAACGCGGCGGCGAGGTCGTCGGTCGCGTCGATCTCGACGATCGCGTCGGCGCCCCGCTCGAGCAGGTGCGGCAGCCCTTGGCCCGCGCGGTCGGCCGCGACGACGCGCTCGGCGCCCAGCGTCTTGGCGACCTGCACCGCGACGCGGCCCACCGCGCCCGTGGCACCGAGCACGAGGACGGTCTCGCCCCGCTGCAGCTCGGCGCGCCAGGCGAGCGACAGCCAGGCGGCCAGGCCGGTGTTCCCCAGGGCGGCCGCGACGGCGTCGTCGACGCCTTCGGCGACGTCGAGGAGCGCGTCGCTCGGCACCAGCGTCCGCTCGGCCATCGAACCGTGGGGCGTGACGGTCGCGTCGAAGTACACGCGCCGGCCGTCGGCGAGCCGGCCCACGCCGTCGGTGCCCACGACGCTCGGCAGCGGGGGCGGGCCCGTGTAGAAGGTGCCGGTCGCCTTGTGGAGGTCGAGGTGATGCAGCGCCGCGGCCAGGACGTCCACCGGGACCGCGCCCGGGACGGGATCGGGGTCCGCGAACTCCTCCACCCGCGGCGTGGCTCCGTGCTTCCGAAGGACGGCAGCGCGCACCGGGCTGGCCTCAGGGAATCGTCCCGTCCTGGGTGTCGCCACCGGCCGGGTCGAAGTCGACCGCGACGTCCTTGCCCTGGCCGCCGGCGAAGCGGTCGGCTCCCGGGCCGCCGGCGAGCCGGTCGGGCCCGCGACCCCCGTCCAGGGTGTCGTCGCCGGGGCCGCCGGAGAGCGTGTCGGGGCCATTGCCCCCGCAGAGCAGGTCGTTGCCGCCGCCACCGTCGAGCGTGTCGGCGCCGTTCTGGGCGAACAGGATGTCGGGGCCGTCGCCCCCGGTCGCGCCGTTGCCGACGCCCACGGTCACCCCGACCGAGCCCGTCACCTGCCCGTTGCTGAGCCCGTTGACGGTGACCACCGCGGTGCCGCTGCGGCCGCGCGCCGGTTCGACGGTGAGCGTGCGGCTCCCGCCGCTGCCCCCGATGCTGATGTTCTGCGTCGGCACGAGGGCCTGGTCGGACGAGGTCACGCTCAGCGCATCGTCGCCGGCGCCGAGCGCGAGCGTGATCGTCCCCTCCTGCCCACTCGGCGCGCACGATGCGCCCGCGGCCACACGCACGCCGGGGCCGGCGCCCGGCGACGGCGTGGCGTTCAGCAGCACGGTGAGCCTGCCGGGACTGGTGTCGGCGGTGACCATGTCCGGAAGCGGGTTGGCGTCGAAGTTGCCAGTGGCGACGTCGTTGGCGCCGTCGGCCGGGAAGCTCAGCGGGGTGGAGAACGTGCCGTTGCCCTGTCCGGGCAGCACGAGGACGGCGCTCGCCTCCCGGTCCGTCGTCGCGATGTCGAGCACCGAGTCGGCGTTGAAGTCCGCGACCGCCACCGAGGTCGTCGACTCGCCGACTTGGGTCTCGCTCGGCGCGTTGAAGCTGCCGTCGCCCGCGCCGAGCAGGATCGAGATGCCTCCCGAGGAGAAGAACGCGATCGAGAAAGCCAGGTCCGGCACGCCGTCGCGGTTGAAGTCGCCGACGGCCACCGCGTTCGGGTTGGGTCCGACCTGGACGCTGGTCGGGCGGCGGAAGCTGCCGCCGCCGCGGCCGAGCAGGATGGAGGCCGTCTCGGATCCCCCGCCGGAGTTGGCGACGACCAGGTCGAGGTTCCCATCGCCGTTGAAGTCCCCCGCGGCCACGTCGTCGGGCCCGTCGCCGACGGGATATGTCGTGGGGCCGCTGAACGTGCCGTCACCGTTGCCCAACAGGACCGACACGGTCTGGTCGATGAAGTTCGTCACCGCGAGATCGGCGTGGGCGTCGGCGTTGAAGAAGCCCGCGATGATCGAGGTGGGTCGCGTTCCGGACGGGAAATCGGTCGGGGCGCCGAAGGTGCCGCTGCCGCTGCCGAGGAGCACGGAGACGTTCCCCGAGCTGTTGTTTGCCACCGCGAGGTCGGTCTGCGTGTTGGCGTCCAGGTTCCCCGCGGCGAGCGCGAACGGGCCGTCGCCGGCCGTGGCCTCGCCGAAGTCGGTGAAGTTGCCGGTGCCGTCACCGAGCATGACCTCGA
Organism: Solirubrobacteraceae bacterium; assembly: GCA_036270095.1. Taxonomy (GTDB): domain Bacteria; phylum Actinomycetota; class Thermoleophilia; order Solirubrobacterales; family Solirubrobacteraceae; genus DATBDE01. The sequence goes on from DATBDE010000074.1 coordinate 8,335, forward strand.
CGCCACCTTCGTCGGGCGGGAAGTCCGAGCCGTTCTCGGCGGTGGCCAGGTCGAGGTGTCCGTCGCCGTCGAAGTCGTTTGCCACCACGGCTTCGGGTCTCTCGCTGCCGGACAGCGCGAAGTCGGTCGCGTTGAAGCTCAGCTGGGCGAACGCGGACGGGGCTGCGGCGAGGCAGAGCGTCGCCACTGCGGCGGCAAGCGCGAGGGTCGTACGGCGATGCGTCATGACAGGGGTTCCTCCCGGAGCCGGCGACTATACGGCTCAGGGCTCGACGACGACCTCGACGAGATCCTCGTCCGTCCACGGCGGGCTTGCGGCCTTGCGCGGTTGCCGTTGCCTTAGAACCGGCGGCGCCGGTAGGCTCGCCCCGCTCTCGTGGACGACGCCCCCTCCGATAGGCGGCCGGCATCCGCGGTCGGTCGCCGCGGGTTCCTGGTCGGCGCTGGCGCAGCGGCTGCTGCTGCTTCCCTCGGGCGTGCCCAGGGCGCCGGCGCCGCGGCGCAACAGAGCGAGGGTGCCGGCGCCGCTACCCGCTCCGTCGGGATGTTCGCCACCCCGCTGCAGAACCAGTTCGCCGGGTGGGCGTTCGAGTACGTGGCCGAGGGCGCCGACGTCGGCGAGCTCGAAGCGATCGCCAACGACATGGCCAACGACAGCGACGACGCCTACTACGACGCGTGGTACGGCCACGCCAAGCGCCACCGGACCCAGGCCGACGAGGCGAAGCAGCGGGGCCGGGGCCACACCGCTCGCTACCACTACCTGCGCGCGGTGGTGTACGCGAGCGTCAGCTACAAGCTGCTGTTCGGCACGCCCGTCGACCCCCGCCTGAAGGCGGCGTTCAACACTCAGTTCAGCTCGTTCCTGCGGGCCCTCGCTCTGACCGATCCGCCGGCCGAGCCGCTCGACATCAAGCTCGACGGCCATCGGCTGAGCGCGTTCTTCATGCGCGCCCAGGGCAGCGGCCGCCACCGCCGGCCGACGATCATCCTGGTCAACGGCTACGACGCCAGCATCTCGGACATGTACCTCGCCATGGGCCACCAGGCGCTGGCCCGCGGGTACCACGTCGTGCTCGTCGACGGCCCGGGGCAGGGGAAGCTGCTCGTCCAGGACGGCGCGACGCTGATCGCGGCCTGGGAGCGGGTCGTCCGGGCCGTGGTCGACGTCGTCGTCAAGCGCGACGACGTCGACCGCAAGCGATTGGTCCTGCAGGGTTGGAGCCTGGGCGGCCACCTGTGCCTCCGCGGCGCGACCGGCGAGCCGCGGATTGCCGCCGTCGTCTCCGACCCGCCGGCGTTCTCGCTCATCGGAGGCCAGCTCGTCCCCTCGGCCGCCGCGCTCGGCCTCTCACCCGAGGCGGCGGCGCGCCTGCCCGAGATCTCCGACGCCGACCTGGCCAGACTGCAGGCGGCCATCGATGCCAGCCAGCAGCTGCGCTGGGTCTTCGTCCAGCGGGGGTTCTGGGTCAATGGCGCCAGCGACCTACGCGAGTGGCTCCAGAAGGTCTCGCTGTTCACGCTGGAGGGGCGGGCCAACCGCATCCGCTGCCCGGTCCTGGGCACATTCGCCGACCGCGATCCCCTGGCCCAGGACGCCAAGAAGACGCTGTCGCGCCTGGGGGCGCCCACGACGCTCCTGACCTTCACCGCCGCCGAAGGGGCGGGCGCTCACCAGGAGACGCTGAACCGCGCGCTGGCCGAGACGCGGATCCTCGACTGGCTCGACGAGACGCTGGCCCAACGCTAGGCGCAGGATTTCCTGCACCCGCTCCGGACTGGCAACATACACGCCGCTCATGCGCCGCTTGCTCGTCGTCCTCATCGCGCTCGCCCTCGCCCCTACCGCCGCCCAGGCCAAGCCGCACAACGGCGTTCAGCCCGACCCGTCGTTCGGCGACGGGCACGGGTACGCGACGCTCGAGATCAGCGGCCAGGACACGATTGCGTACGCCGTGACCGCGGTCTCCCGCGGCACGGTCGTGGCGGGGCAGGCGACCCCCTCGAGCGGGAGCGGGGCCGGGCAGGTGCTGGTCGCGAAGTACGACCAGCACGGAAGGCTCGACCCCGCCTTCGGGACGCTCGGCGTGTACCGCAGCTCGTTCCCCGACGCCGACGGGCCGTTCATCGCCAACGGCATCGCGGAGGACTCCCACGGGCGGCTGGTCGTCGCCGGCGGGTACGGCGGGGGCTCGGTGCTGGTGCTGCGGCTGACCGCGACCGGGCAGGTCGACAGCAGCTTCGGCACCGGCGGCCGCACCGTGGTCGACACTGGCGGGGTCGCGCAGTCGGTGGCGATCGAGAAGGACGGCGGGATTCTTCTCGGGTCCTCCAACGCGAACGAGAACGGACGGCCGATGGTCGTCGTGCGCCTTGCGCCGAACGGCGCGGTCGATCCGAGCTTCGGCACGAACGGGAAGACGGAGGTCCTGTTCTGGGACCCGAACCGCGCCGCCTCGGCCGGCGTCGCCGCCCTGGCCACGAGGCCGAACGGGGCCATCGTCGGCGCCGGCCACCTCGACTACATCGGTGGCGACGGGCACGGCAGTGCCGGGGTGTTCTCAGTCACCACCGCCGGCCAGCTCGACCCGAGCTACGGCACCGGCGGCAGCGTCGAGGTCGCGTTCACCAACCCGGACGGGACCTTCGCGCAGTGGTTCCCGTGCGGGATGGCGCTCAACCCCAACGGCCGCGCGACGGTCACCGGCGACGGCTCGACCGCGGCCGGGAACGCCATCCTCGCGGCACGCCTCACGGCGGCCGGCGCGCTCGACCCCACGTTCGGCACCGACGGCCGCGTCGTCATCTCGGGCGCGAGCGGCGGCGAGGACACGACGTGCGGCGCCGCGGGCGCCGCGGGGGTCTTCACCGTCGGCGCCGGCTCGAGCTTCGCGCAGCTCTTGCAGGACGGCGCACCCAACAGGAACTTCGCGCACGGCGGCATCACGACCATCACGACGCCGGACCAGGTCGCCGTCAACGCGCTCGTGCTGCCCCGCCCGCACACCGCCGTGCTCGCCGGCTCGGCCGGGAACGACCTCTACGTGAGCCGCTGGCTGCTGCCGCCGGGTCGCGGCAACGGCCACGCCGGCGACTAGCCCCCGGGGCGCGACCCCGACGAGCTGTTCGCGCCGAGCTCGAGCGGCTTTAGCCTTCCGCGCGTGAGCGTCGACGACGTCGTCGCGCAGTTCGACGAGGCCGGCCTGCGCCTCCTCCGCTTCCTGTGGTGCGGGAACGACGGCACCGTGCGGGCCAAGGCGTCCGGGCGCCACGGCCTGGAGGGACGGCTGCGCGCCGGCATCGGGCTCACCGTGGCCATGCAGGCCATCAGCGCGCTCGACCAGCTGCAGCCCGTCCCCGCGCTCGGGCCGGTGGGCGAGATCCGGCTCGTGCCCGACCTCGACACGTTCCGCGTCCTGCCTTACGCGCCCCACGCCGGAGCGGTGCTGACCGATCACCTCACCCGCGAGGGGCCGCCCGCCGCCGTCTGCCAGCGCTCGTTCCTGAAGCGCATGGAGACGGCGCTGGCCGCCCACGGCCTGGCGCTGCGCGCGGCGTTCGAGAACGAGTTCTCGCTCGCGACCAAGCGGGACGGCGCCTACATCCCCGTCGACTCGTCGCTGTGCTTCTCGACCATCGGGACGACCGCGTCGCAGGACTACGTCGATGACCTCGTCGCCGCGCTGGACGCGCAGCGCATCCCGGTCGAGCAGTACTACGCCGAGCTCGGCCACGGGCAGCAGGAGATCTCGACCCCGCACGCACCCGCGCTCCGGGCCGCCGACGAGCAGCTGCTCGTGCGCGAGACCATCCGCGCCGTCGCCACCGGGCGGGGGCTTGTCGCGTCGCTGGCGCCCAAGCCCTGGCCGGACAACGCCGGCAACGGCGGCCACATCCACTTCTCGCTCTGGGACGGCGGCCACAACCGCTTCTACGACGGCGGCACGCCCGACGGGCTCTCCGCCACGGCCCGCGCGTTCATCGGCGGCGTGCTCGAGCACCTCCCCGGCCTCTGCGGCCTGACCGCTCCGAGCTTCAACTCCTACCACCGCATCGTGCCCCAGTTCTGGGCCGGCGCGTTCGTCTGCTGGGGCTACGACAACCGCGAGGCGCCGGTGCGGGTGGCGTCGACCTTCGCCGCCACCGAGGAGGCTTCGACCAACGCCGAACTGAAGGCGGCCGACGCGAGCGGCAACCCGTACCTCGCGCTCGGCGGGCTGATCGCCGCCGGGCTCGACGGGATCGAGCGCGGGTTCGAGCCGCCCCCGCCGGTCGACGTCGACCCGGCCACCATCCCCGAGGACCAGCGCACCGCGCGCGGCATCGCACGCTTGCCCGCGACCCAGCGCGAGGCGCTCGACGCCCTCGCGGCCGACGCGGTCCTCACCGGCGCGCTGGGCCCTGGGCTGGCGACCCCCTACCTGGCCGTGCGAAGGTCCGAATGGGAGGCCTACTCCGCGGGAGACGAGTCATTCGAGCAGCAGGGCCACTTCGAGAAGTACTGAGCGCCGTCCCGCTCGTCGACCACCACGCGCACGCGATCCTGCGCGCGGCGCCCGACACGCTGGACGCGTTCCGCGGGCGGTTCTCGGAGAGCCCCGACCCACGCCAGTGGCCGCACGTCGCGTGGTCCGCCATGTACCTACGCGCCCTGCCCGTGCTGGCCGCGCACCTGGGCTGCGAGCCGACCGAGGAGGCGGTGTTCGCGGCGCGCAGGGCCGCCGACCCGGCCACGTTCCTGCGCGCCACCGGCACCGAGCTTCTGCTGCTCGACGACGGCTTCCCGCCGCCCGAGGACTCGGTCTCCCGCGAGGAGATGGGCGCGCTCGCGGGCTGCGAGGCACGCGCCGTGCTGCGCATCGAGCGGCTCGAGTCCGTCGACGCCGTGCGCACCGCGGTCGCGGCGGCCCGCGCCAACGGCTACGTCGCGCTGAAGACCATCGCCGCCTACCGAGGCGGGCTCGTCGCGGTCGGCGACCGGGTGGTCGCTGCGCTTGCGTGCAACGAGGCCACCGGCGACCCGCTGCCCGTCCAGGTGCACACGGGCTTCGGCGACCCCGACCTCCTCCTCCCCACCGCGCGGCCGGGCCTGCTCAAGCCGCTCATCGAGCGCTTTCGCACCACGACCTTCGTGCTCCTGCACTGCTATCCGTTCGTGCGCGAGGCGGGCTGGCTCGCGCATGCGTACGCCAACGTCTTCTTCGACCTGTCGCTGACGATCCCGTTCGTGGCGCGGCCGGCGACGGCGCTGGCCGAGGCGCTGGAGCTAGCGCCGGTGTCGAAGCTCTTGTACGCGTCCGACGCCGCCCGCACTCCGGAGCTGTACCTCCTGGGCGCGACGTGGTGGCGGGACGCGCTGGCCGCGGTGCTCCCCGAACTGCTCCCCGACACGGCCGTGGAGCGCGCCGCGCGCATGGTCCTGCGCGACAACGCCCGCACCGTCTACCGCCTGTAGCGCGTTGGCGATAGCCTGCCTGCGATGCGGCGTGCCGTAGGGACCGCGGCCCTGCTCCTGGGTTGTGTGGGCGTCGCGACGCCCGCTGCCGACATGGCGCGGCAATGAAGGCGCCCAAGGCCCTGAACGTCCTGCTCCCCGCGGACCTGCGGCGCGTGCTCGGCATGGTCGGGGTGCGCCGGGACCTGGTCGCCGGCACGCTCCTGGTGTTCGCCAGCGCGGCGGGCTTCGTGGCCGCGCCGTGGCTGATCGGCAAGGCCGTCAACGAGCTCCAGCGCGGGTCGACCGAGAGCCTGGTCCTGATCTCGCTGGGCGTCGCCGGCGCCGGGTTGCTCACCGCGGTGGCCACCGGCGGGGCGACGTACCTGCTCGGGCGCTACGCGGTGACCGCGGGGATGCGCATCCGCGCGGTCCTCTACGACCGCCTGCTCGCCGCGTCGCTGGACCTCTACCGGGCCCAGCCCCCCGCCCAGCTCGTGGCGCGTGCGACCGCGGACGTCGAGCCGATCAAGACCTTCGTGAGCGCCGGCGCGGGCATCGCCGCGCAGTCGATCGGGACGCTCGTGTTCGCGGTCACGGTCATGCTCCTGATCGACGTGGAGCTGACGGCGCTCGCGGTCAGCCCGTTCCTGCTCTCGATCTTCGTCCAGTTCCACTACGGACATTTGACCCGCAAGGCCACGGCCGCGGCGGAACAGCAGCGCGGCGAGGTCGCGGCAACCGCCACCGACAACATCCACGCGGCGCGGTTGGTCATGTCGCTCGGCCGCCAGGCCGAGCAGCGCGAGGCGTTTGACCGCACCGTGCGGGCGCTGTTCCGAGGCTGGGTCCAGGTTGGGAAGCTCGACGCGATCTACGGGCCACTGCTGGGCGCGCTGCCCTACGTGGGCCTCGCGCTCGTGCTCGCCATCGGCGGCCGCGCCGTCATCGACGGGCAGATCTCGCTGGGCGAGTTCGTGACCTTCTACGGCTACAGCGGCATGCTCGCCGGGGTGTCGGCCCAGCTCGGCTACCTCACCTATCTCGGCGCGGGCGCGTCGGGCTCGGCGGGCAGGATCGTCGAGCTGCTCGACCAGGCCGAGGAGACCGGCGCCGCCCCTGCGGCGACGCAAGCGCCCCACGCCCCCGAGGTCGGACTGAGCTCGGTGTCGGTGGCGCGGCGGGGCGGCGAGCCGGCGCTCGAGGACGTGAGCCTCGACGTGCGCGCCGGCGAGACGGTGGCGCTCGTGGGCGCCACCGACGCCGGCATGGCGACCCTGCTCGAGGTCGTCAACGGCCTGCTCGAGCCCGACGCGGGCACGGTGGACCTGGACGGCCGCCCGCTCGAGCGGGCGGACCTGGCGCGCCTGCGCATGCTCTCCGCGCCCGCAGCCCAGGGCGAGCTGTTCGCGATGACGATCCACGACAACATCGCCTACGGCCGCCCCGACGCCTCGGCCGCGGAGGTCGAGGACGCGGCCCGGCGCGCCCACGCCGACGAGGTCGCCGCCCGGCGGCCCGACGGCTACGACACCCAGGTGGGCGAGTCGGGCGGGCAGCTGTCGGGCGGGGAGCGCCAGCGCATCGGCCTGGCCCGCGCACTGCTCGTTGGCCGCCCGATCCTGCTCCTCGACCACGTGACCAGCGCCCTCGACCCGCCGGCGGCCAACGAGGTGCTGGACCGGCTGGCGCAAGGCACAACGGGCACCACCCGGGTCATGGCGACCTACCGGCAGTCCGCGCTGACCCTCGCCGACCGCATCGTCGTCCTCGACGCCGGCCGCGTGCTCGCCGTGGGCACCCACGACGAGCTGGTCGCCTCCTGCCCCCCCTACCGCGAGATGGTGGAGCTGTGGGAGCTCGAGTGATCGCGCGCCTGCGGCGGCAGTTCGACGTGCTCGTGCAGCTCTACCGGCTGCTGTCCCCGTGGCGGCGCCAGCTCCTTCTCACCGCGGTGGCGGTCATCGTCTCCACCGCGGCGAGCCTCGTCCCGCCCTACGTCGCCGCCAAGGCCATTGACGACGGCATCGTCAAGGGCGACATCGCGGCGCTCGACGAGGCGCTGGTCGTGCTCGTGGTGGCGGTGGCGCTCTACTCGCTGACGGCGACGGCGCAGACCTATGCCTCGGCCTGGATCGCGCAGCGGGCGCTGGCGAGCCTGCGCTCGCGCATCTTCGCCCACCTCCAGGTCCTGTCGCCGGCCTTCTACGACCGCTCGCAGACCGGCGACCTCGTCTCCCGCATCACCAACGACGTCGAGCAGCTCGAGAACCTCGTCTCGGGTGCCCTCGTGAACATGACCGGCACCCTGCTCTCGCTCGTCGGCACGCTGGTCGCGATGTTCGTGCTCGACGCGGAGCTCGCCCTGGTGGCGCTGTGGGTGTTCCCTGCCAGCTTCGTGGCCATGGCGGTCTGGGGCCGGCTGGCCCGCCCCCGGTTCCGCCACACCCGTGACACCATCGGCGCGGTCTCGGGCTACCTGCTGGAGACCCTCGGCAGCATCAAGATCGTCCGCTCGTTCGGCCAGGAGCAACGCCACCACGACGGCTTCGGACGGCTCAACGCGGCCGACGGCCAGGCGCAGATGGCGATCAAGCGGATCGCTTTCGGCTTCAGCGGCGTGATGACCCTGCTGCCCTCCATCGGCGTCACCGTCATCCTCATCGTCGGCGGCCTCCAGGTCATCAATGGCGACCTGCAGGTCGGCGTGGTGGTGGCCTTCATCGCCTACTTCCAGCGGCTGTTCGCGCCGCTGACCCAGCTGACCAACCTGGCCTCGCTCTACAGCCAGGGCGGCGCCGCGCTCGACAAGATCAACGCGCTGCTCGACGAGCAGCCCGCGATCGTCGAGCGACCGGGGGCCCGCCCGCTCGCGCACGGCCCGGGCGAGGTCCGCATGGAGGGCGTGACCTTCTCCTACGACGGCAGGCGCACGGTGATCGACGACGCCGACATCGTGTTCCCTGCGGGCAAGATCACGGCCATCGTCGGCCACAACGGCGCCGGCAAGTCGACGCTGGTCAGCCTGATCTCGCGCTTCTACGAGCCCGACCGCGGCCGCATCACCATCGACGGCACCGACGTCCGCGACGTGACCCTCACGAGCCTGCGCCGCGCCGTCAGCTTCAGCCTCCAGGACACGAACCTCCTCTCCGGGACGGTGCGGGCCAACGTGCTGCTGGCCAAGCCCCACGCGACCGACGAGGAGCTCGACCACACCCTCGCCGACCTCGGCGGCCTCGCCATCGTGCGCCGCCTCCCGGACGGCCTGGACACCGAGGTGGGCCCGTCGGGCGACCACCTCTCGCCGGGCCAGCGCCAGGTGATCGCGCTCGCGCGCACGATCCTGGCCGATCCGGCGATCTTCATCCTCGACGAGTTCACGTCGGGCCTGGACGTGATGACCGAGGCGGGCCTGCTCGCGGCGCTGGACCGCCGGCTCGCGGGGCGCACGCGCATCGTCATCGCTCACCGCCTCGGCATGGTCCGCCGCGCCGACCACATCGTCGTGCTCGAGCAGGGGCGCGTGATCGAGCAGGGCGATCACGACGCCCTCATGCGCGCCGGCGGGGCCTACGCGTCGCTGCAGGCCGAATCACGGCGGCTGCGCGTGCAGGCCGCCTGAGCTTGCGCGCCGGCAGGCGCCCGAATCGCTTGTGGGCCGTCCCCGTCCCACCGGCCACGAAGGACGGCGACCATGACGCCTGCTCTGTCCGAGACGTCCCGCGAGGAGACCGAGTTCGATCTCGACGTCAGGCTCCAGCCCTTGGCGCGGCACGACTCGGCCGAGCGGACCGAGCGGCCCAACACCGTCAGCTGCAAGGAGTGCGGCACCCAGTACTCGTGCGTCGGTTGTTCCGCGTAGGCGGAAGGAGAACCCCATGGCCCCTGCCCCGTCCCAGGCCCACCGCGACGAGCACGACTTCGACCTCGACGTCCGGCTTGCACCGGTGACCCGGCACCACGCCGAGGACCCGACGAAGCCCTCGCCCGCGACCGAGACCTGCGGCTGCCCCGCGACCTCGTTCACGCGCTGCGGGTGCCACAGGCCCGACTGACGCCGGGCCCTCAGTCGATCTTGATCGTGAGCTGCGCCTCGGCCTCGGCGAGGATGCGCTCCGCTTCGGCCTTGGTCGGCGCGATCGCGCCGAAGTAGGCGATCGGGCTCGGCGGGTCCGGGTACGTCGACGCCTGCTGGCCCACCTGGGTGGTCTGGATGAACCCCCACATGCCGGGGACCGCCTGAGCCTGCTCGATCCCGTCGAAGCGGCGCAGCGTGCCCGAGCGCTCAGGGTAGAGCAGCCGCGCCGCGAGGGCCTGGTCCTGGGTGGGCTCGAGGCTCGCGGGCCGGCCCAGCCACAGGTCGACCTGGGCCTGCACGAACGACACGCCGTACGCGCCGAGGAACGCGACCGCCGTGCCCGGCTCGCGGCCGGCGATCTCGACCAGCAGCGGGCCGCGGTCCGTATAGCGCATCTCGCAGTGAAAGGCGCAGTTGTCCAGGCCGAGCGCGTGCACGATGGCGCCGGCGCGCTCGCGGATCTCGGCGACCTGCTCGGGCGTGAAGTCGCCGGGGATGGAGAACCCCTCCTCGACGAAATGCGGCTCGGGCCCGAGGTGCTGCTCGACCACCGCCGGGGCCCAGTGGATCTCGCTGTCCTGGACCAGGCCCTCACAGCTCAGCATCTGCCCGGACACGTACTCCTCGAGCAGCCACGCGCCCGCGGTGTTCTCGAGGTCGGGGTTGACGTCGGCCGTCCACGACCGGGTGACCTCGGCCACCGTGTCCTGGACGTCCTCGGGCCGCTCGAGCTTGCGCACGCCGAAGGACAGGAAGCCGCCGAGCGGCTTGACCACGCACGGCGTCCCCACGTGCTCGACCGCGGCGCTCAGGCTCGCCTCGGTGAGCTCGGAGATGATCTCGAACCGGGGCTGGTCGATCCCCGCCGCCGCCACCGCCTGGCGCATGAGCAGCTTGTCCACCGACGTGCGCCGCGCCGCGCCGGGGTCGAGGCCGGGAAGGCCCAGCGCGGCGGCAAGATCGGCCACCGACGGCACGAGCTCCTCGATCACGGTCCCGCAGCCGTCGAACGTGATTCCCCGGCTGGCCTGGAAGATGCCGACGTCCTGGGTGAGCCGGTTGGCGTTAAACGGGTCGGTCCCGAGCGTGCGCTCGCGGTCCACGATCGAGCTGTCCACTGCGTCGGCGGGCAGCGCCAGGTACAGCTCGATGTCCATCTGCGGCAGCAGGGAGAACCCGTACCAGTTGTCGTGGAACTTCTGGGGCTCGTCGTTGACGAAGAGCAGCTTGGGCTTGTCGGTCACGGGCACCTCACGGCCGGCGGAGACGAAGGCGACCGAGATGATGGCGAATTCGCGCCGGGTGCAACGCGCGGTCGGGATCGGGCGCCGGGGCCGCCTTCGGCGCGATCGTGAAATAGGCGAGCGCGGCCGCGACCAGGCACAGCAGGGCCCCGACCAATGCCGCGCTGCCCAGGCCGCTCGCAAAGGCGCTCTGCGCCGCGTGGTCGACCGCCGCCTGCGCCGCGGCCGACCCGCCCGCCGGCACGGGCGGCAGCTGCAACGGCTCGAACGCCGCCACCGCGTTGGCCTTCGCCGGCGCGCTCAGCGCGCTGTCGCCGATCGCGTCGGAGAACGCCGAGGACGAGAATGCGCCCGCGAGCGCCCCGAGGATGGCCACGCCGAGCGCGCCACCCAGCGTCTCGACCATGCCCTCGGTGGCCGAGGCCACGCCGGCGTCCTCGACGTCGACCGAGCTCAGGATCGTGGCCGACAGCGGCGGGTCGGCCAGCCCGACGCCGAGCCCGAGCAGGAGCTGCGAGACCAGCAGCACCCACACCGCGGTGTCGGTGCCGAGCCCGACGAGCGCGCCCAGCGACGCGGCCACACACAGCGCCCCGAGGACCCCGAAGCGGCGCGGCCCGAGGCGGTCGGCGAGGCCGCCGGCCACCGGCGCGCAGATCACCACGACGACCGTCGTCGGGAGGAAGAAGAGCGCCGCGGTCAGGGGCGAATAGCCCCGGACGCTCTGGTAGTAGAGCGACAGGTAGACGAGGATCCCGATGAGCGCGAAGTACATGACGGTCAGCACGGCGAGCGGGCCCAGGAACCGCCGTCGCCGCACCATCTCGGCGCGGACCATGGGCGCGGGCGAGCGGCGCTCCCAGGCCGCGAACGCCACCAGCAGCACGATCGCCGCTGCCAGGCACGCGAGCACGGTCGCGTTGCCGAAGCCGTCGTGGCCGCCGGCCGTGATGGCGTAGGTCAGCGCGAACAGGCCCGGCACCACGAGCGCGAGCCCGGGCACGTCGAGGTGGCCCGTGCGCTCCTCGCCCGCAGTCTCGCCCAGCAGCCGCGCCCCGGCGAGCACGGCGACGATGCCCACCGGGACGTTGATCCAGAACACCCACTCCCAGCCCGCGCTCTGGACCAGCGCGCCGCCGACCATGGGCCCGAACGCAACCGCAAGCCCGCTCGTCGCCGCCCAGATCCCAATCGCGCGACCGCGCTCGTCCGGCGGGTAGACGGAGGCGATGAGTGCCAGCGTCGTCGGCACCATGAACGCCGCGCCGACCCCGGAGAGGACGCGCGCGGCGATGAGCACGCCGATGTTCGGCGCCAGGGCCGCGCAGGCCGAGCCCAGCGTGAACAGGCTCATCCCAGCGAGGAAGACGCGCTTGCGCCCGTAGCGGTCGCCGATCGTCCCGCCGGCGATCATCAGCGCGGCGAAGGCCACCGAGTAGCCGGTGATGAGCCACTGCACCTCGGGGCCGGACGCGCCCAGGTCGCGCTGGATCGCGGGCAGGGCGATGGTGACGACGGTCTGGTCGACCCCGCTCATGAACGCGGCCACGCAGGCGAAGCCGAGGGTCAACCCGCGCCGGCTCGACACGGCGCGAGTCTATGTCCGATGCGCGGCCGGTACTCTCGCCCGTCGATGGCCATGGAGGACATCGGCCCGGCTGCGCAGCGCTTCCTCGACCCGAGGGCGCCGTTCGACCTCAACCACAACCTCGCCGTGCTGCGCGTCGAAGGCGCGGGCAAGCCGTTGCCCGCGCCCGAGGAGATCCGGGAGCAGATCCTCGACCGCATCCACTTCATGCCGCACTTGCGGCAGCGGCTCGTCGTGCCGCCCGCGCGGCTGGGGCCGCCGTTCCTGGTCGACGACCCGAACTTCGACATCGACTACCACCTGATCGTCATCCGCGGCGAGCAGGTCTCCGATGCGCGGCTGCACCAGATCGTCGGCGCGAGCATGCAGCGCCCGCTGGCGCGGTTCCGCCCCTTGTGGGAGATCCAACTGATCTACGGGCTCGACGACGGCGGCATGGCGCTGGTCATCAAGGGCCACCACCTGATCCTCGACGGGCTCATGGCCTGGCAGGGCATCACCGCCATCCTCGTCGACCTCATGCCCGAGGGCATGGAGATCGACCGGGCCGAGTGGGCGCCGCCACCGCTGCCGACCAAGGGCGAGGCGGCGCGCCACGCCGTGGCCCACCGGACGCAAACCGTGCGCAAGCGTGTGTCCAGCCTTGGCAGCGCCGCGAAGGACCCCGAGCTGCGCCGCCGCGAGCTCGACGCGCTGGGCGCCGTCCCCCAGACCGTGCGCGACGAGGTGGCCCCGCGCGCGCCGCGGCTGCCCATCAACGGCCCGATCGGGATTCGGCGCGAGGTCTCGTGGGTTTCGCTGTCGCTGCCGCAGATCAAGGCGGCGGCCAAGGCGTCGGCCGAGCACGTGACCGTCAACGACGTCGTCCTGGCCCTGGTGTCGGAGGGCCTGCGCGAGTTGCTGCTGTCCACCGGCCTCTCGCACCCTCTGCCCAGCCCGCGGGTCAACGTCCCCATCAGCGTCGCGCGCCGCACCCAGGGCCAGGTCAGCTTCGACGAGCGCGACGCCTACATGGTCGTCGACATGCACCTGGCCGAGCAGGATCTGGACAAGCGGCTGGTGGCCATCCGGGAGTGCACCGAGATCCGCAAGACGCGGGAGGCCACGGTGATCGAGGAGATGCTCGACATGGTCTTCATGCTCCCCGACCGCGAGCGCGAGCGCGCCTGGCGCATCCTCGCGAGCGCGCGCGTGTTCAACGCCGTCGTCTCGAACATCCAGGGCATCCAGCAGGACCTGTGGTTCCGCGGCCACCCGATCTCCACCATCGTCGCGCTGGGGAGCCTGCCCAACGACCACGGCATCCGGCTCGTGGCCCTGAGCGCCCAGAACGTGCTCACGATCGGGATCACCCACTCGATCGAGCTGATCCTCGACGTGGGCCCCTTCGTGCGCGGCGTACAGGGGGGTCTCGCGCGGCTCGTGCCCGCTCAGGGCTCGCGGTCCCAGTAGTCCCGGTTGCCGTCCTCGCGCCGCAGGATCACGCGGTCCTCGGGATTCCCGGGGTTCACGTTGAGCTTGTCGCTGTCGGGATAGACGGCCACGGCCGGGCGGCGGGCGCTCGAGAACATCACGATGCGGGCCGGGTGCGACGCACGGTTCGTGACCTTGTGGGCGCCGGCGGGGCCGACGGGGAAGCACACCGCGTCGCCGCGAACCGCGGTCTCCTCGCCCTCCGGCGTGCGCACCACGACCTCGCCGTCGAGCACGAGCAGCCACTCCTCGACGAACTCGT
>DATBDE010000075.1:0-76060 GCA_036270095.1 Solirubrobacteraceae bacterium
GGGCGTTGGGCGTTGGGCGTCAACGTTGGTGGCGGGTCTTGATCAGGCCATTCATCATGCGCCCGAGACGTTGCGCCTCGCCCTGGGCTCCGTCGGGCAACGCCAGTCCGCGCATGTCGGCGCGGTCGAGCCAGTGCTGCAGCTCCAGGGCTGGAGCCCGGGCGACGACAAGGAAGCGGCACCGGTCTCGATCCGTCGACCGTCCGGCGGATTCGGCGATGTTGGCGCCTACCGAATCGGCGGAGCGCACGAGTTGCACGCCCACCGTCCAGATGTCGAAGCTCGCCCACCCGGCCACCGACGCGTGCAGCGCATCCGCGAGGCCAACCGAACGCCGATACACGTCGAGTTCCCGAAATGTCCCCACGTACCGAGGTAGCGCAGACGGCATGAACTCTCGCCCCCAACGCCCAAAGCCCAACGCCCAACGCTCATGAGCCGCTACGAAGACCCCGTCATCCTCAGCTGCAGCATCAGCGGCGCCATCGCCAACCGCGACCAGTGCCCGGCGATCCCCTACACCCCGGAGGAGTACGCCGCCGAGGCCCGGCGCATCGTCGACGAGGGCGGCGCGCAGATCCACATCCACGCGCGCACGCCCGAGGGCACGCCGTCCTACGAGATCGAGGACTTCCGCGCGATCACCGAGGCGATCCGGGCCGAGGTCGACGACGTGATCATCAACTACTCGACCGGGGCCATCGGGGTGCCGCTGGACAAGCGCATCGCCTACCTGCGCGCGTTGCGCCCCGACGTGGCGGCGCTGAACATGAGCTCGATGAACTACGCGAAGTACTCGCGCCGGCGCAAGGACTTCGTGTTCAAGGCCGTGTTCGAGAACAGCTTCGACACGATCATCGCGCTGATCGAGGCGATGCGCGAGACCGGGGTCAAGCCCGAGCACGAGTGCTTCGACGCGGGCCACGTCGCCAACCTCGACCCGCTGCTGGACATGGGCCTGCTGACGCCGCCGCTGCAGATCTCGCTGGTCATGGGCGTCAACGGCGGCATCCGCCCCAACGCGCGCAATGTGGCCTTCATGGCCGAGCAGATCCCCGACGGCGCCGAGGGCCCCAACGCGTGGCAGGTCATCGGGATCTCGCGCGACCAGTGGCGGCTCCTCGGCGCCGCGCTGGTGCTGGGCGGCAACGTGCGCGCCGGCCTCGAGGACAACTTCTACCTCCCCGACGGCACCATGGCGCGCTCCAACGGCGACCTCATCGCCAAGGCGCGTCAGATGGCGCAGGACGTCGGCCGGCGCCCGGCCACCGTGGCCGAGGCGCGCGACATGCTCGGCGTGCCCCGGCGGGTCGCTGCATGAGCCTCCCGTTGGAGGGCGTGAAGGTCCTCGATCTCTCGCGGCTGCTCCCGGGCGGGTTCTGCTCGCTGCTGCTGGCCGACTTCGGCGCCGAGGTGCTGAAGGTCGAGGACGTGAACCTGGGCGACTACGTGCGGTGGGCGCCGCCGAAGTACGAGGGCGCCGAGGACTCGGCGGCGGGCGCGCTGTTCCTGGCCCTGAACCGCAACAAGTCCTCCATCCGCATCGATCTGAAGTCCGGCGGCGGCCGCGAGGTCTTCCTGCGCCTGGCACGCGAGCACGACGTCGTGCTCGAGTCCTTCCGCCCCGGCGTGCTCGACCGCCTCGGCGTGGGCTACGAGCGCCTGCGCGAGGAGAACCCCGGGCTCGTCTACTGCGCGATCACCGGCTACGGCCAGGACGGCCCGCTGCGCGACCGCTCCGGCCACGACATGAACTACCTCGGCTTGATCGGCCTGCTCGGGCTCACCGGGGAGGAGGGCGGCCCGCCGGTCCAGGCCGCGGGCCAGATCGCCGACATCGGCGGCGGGGCCCAGATGGCCGCGATCGGGATCCTCACCGCGCTGCGCGAGCGCGACCGTTCGGGCGAGGGCCAGTTCGTCGACGTCTCCATGGCCGACGGGGCACTGAGCTGGCTGGCCATGGTGGCGGCGCGCTTCTTCGCCGAGGAGCGGTCCCCGCACCGGGGCGAGCTCGAGCTGGCGGGGCGGCTCGTCTGCTACCGCCCCTACGCCTGCGCCGACGGCTGGGTGACGCTGGGCGCGCTGGAGCCGAAGTTCTGGGCCGCGTGGTGCCGCGGCGTGGGCCGGGAGGACCTGATCGAGAAGCAGTTCGAGCCCCCGGGCTCGCCCACCCACGTCGAGGTCCAGGGCATCATCATGGAGCGCTCGCGCGAGCAGTGGAGCGCGTTCGCGGCCGAGCACGACTGCTGCCTCGAGCCCGTGCTCGACCTGGACGAGGCGTTGGCCTCCGACCTGGTGCGCGAGCGCGACATGGTCACCGAGCTCGACCAGCCCGGCGCCCAGCGTCCGGTGCGCCTGCTCGGCGCGCCGATCAAGCTCTCGCGCACGCCGGCCGACACCAACCGCAAGCCCGGCCCGGCCCTGGGCGAGCAGACCGACGCCGTTCTGCGCGCCCTCGGCTACGACGAGGCGCAGGTGGCCGCGCTCAAGCAGGCGGGCGCCGTCGCCGGGCCGGTCAGCGGTGCCCAGGGGTCCTTCATGGCATGACGACAGAGCGCGACGGAGCGAGCGGAGGACGCGGCGACATGCTCAAGATGAGCGAGCTGTCCGAGCAGTCGGGCGTCTCGGCGGGCACGATCAAGCACTACCTGCGCGAGGGGCTGCTGCCGGAGCCGGTGCGCACGTCGCGCAACATGGCCTACTACCCGCCCGACTTCGTCGAGCGCATCCGGCTGATCAAGCGCCTGCAGGAGGAACGCTTCATGCCGCTGCGGGTGATCAAGGACGTCCTCGACGACGACCCCGAGCGGGCAGCGGCGCTCGTCGAGCTCGAGGACCGGATCCTCGAGCGCGCGATCAGCGTGCAAGAGTCGGGCCGGGTCTCGCGGGCCGAGGTCAAGCGCCGCTACGAGATCCCCGAGAACGTGCTCGCGCGCATGGAGGAGCTGGGCGTGCTGAGCCCGACCTCACGCGGCTACGACGCCGACGACGTGGGGATCATCGAAGCGATCTCGCGCTTCCGCGCCGGCGGCTACGACGAGTCGCTCGGCTTCACCGTGTACGACGCCCTGCGCTACCGCGAGCACCTGCAGCCGCTGGTCGAGGAGGAGGTCGGGGTGCTGCTCGACCGCCTCGCCGGCGAGGTCTCGGTCGAGCGCGCGGTGGCGATCATCGCGGCGGGCTCAGACCCGCTGCGCGACCTCATCGGCGCCGTGCACTCCAAGCTGCTGCTCGCGGAGCTGCGCCGCCAGCGTAACGGCCGCCGGTCCTGAGCCGGCGCGCGCACGCGGAGTTCTACGATGACAGTCATGCGTCGTTTCGTACTGCTCATCACGCTCGCGATCGCCGCATTGGCGGCGGTCGCCCCCATCGCCCAGGCCAAGGTTTCCGTGACCCTGCACGCGACCACCCACAACCCGACGGCGGGCAAGAAGTGGCCGATCACGATCACCGCCAAGGACGGCAACAAGAAGGTGTGCGGCCATGTCCGCTATGCCTTCCTGTTCAAGGGCAAGGTCGTCTCGCACCAGAACGCCGGCGTCGGCGGCAACTTCTGCGGCACGTTCAAGGACCCGGCCGTCATCTGGCCCAAGCGCGCGATCGGGATTCCGCTCACGTTCCGCGCTGTCGTCGACATGAAGAGCGGCCAGCGCAACCTCGACTACGCGGTCAAGGTGAGGCGCTGAGCGGAGCTCCGGTCGCCGTCGATGGCGTCTCGAAGAGCTACGACGGTCAGATCCACGCGCTCCGGGACGTATCGCTCGACCTCGACCCGGGCGAGTTCGTCGCGCTGACGGGCCCGTCCGGCTCGGGCAAGAGCACGCTGCTGCAGCTCATCGGCGGGCTGGACCGGCCCGACACCGGCGACGTGCGCGTCGACGACATCTCCGTGCCCGGGCTGCGCCACCCGTCGCGCTTCCGCCGCGACGTCATCGGCTTCGTGTTTCAGCTCCACTACCTCCTGCCCCACCTGACGGCGGCAGACAACGTGGAGCTGGCCATGATCGGCACCGGCCGCAGCCGTGCCGAGCGGGCCGACCGCGCCCGCGAGCTGCTCGGCGAGGTGGGACTCGGCCACCGCGCCGGCGCGCGCCCGTCCGAGCTCTCGGGCGGCGAGCGCCAGCGCGTGGCCGTCGCGCGGTCGCTGGCCAACGAGCCGCGCCTGCTGCTGGCCGACGAGCCCACCGGCGCGCTCGACACCGTCGCCGGGGCGCGCGTGCTCGACCTCATGGAAGCGGTGCGCGAGCGGCGCGGCACCACCATGCTCGTGGTCTCGTACGACCCGGCCGTGGCCGACCGCGCGGGCCGCGAGCTCCACCTGACCGACGGCCGGCTGAGGGCTCCGGCTAGGACCGCGCCAGCGTCGCGCCCGGGTCCAGGCGGCTGACCCGCCAGGCTGGGTACAGGCCGCCGAGCACGCCGATGGCCACGCCCACGAGCAGGCCGCGGCCCAGGCCCCACGCGGTCACCTCGGGCGACGCGTAGCTGGACGCGCCGAGCGCGTCCACGAGCAGGCCGGCGCCGACCACCCCGAGCAGCAGGCCGAGCGCCGCCCCGATCAGGCTCACCCCCACGCCCTCGCCCAGCACGAGCGCCGCCACGCGTCCCGGACTCCAGCCGATGGTGGCCATGAGCGCGAACTCGCGCTGGCGCTCGAGCACCGCCATGGCCATCGTGTTGGCGACGGCGATCCCGCCGATGATCAGCGCCAGCACGACGATGACGACGACCGCCTTGCCGATGAGCTGCGAGTTGCCGCCCGCGCGCGCCGCGTCGTCCGGGTTGGCGATCGCCTGCAGGTTCGGGTTGGCGCGCAGGATGGCGCGGCGCACGGCCGCGGTGCGGGTCCCGGGCTTGAGCACGAGCGCGATCGTGGTGGCCTCGGCCGTGCGCTGTGCGAGCGTCTGGGCCGCCTTGAGCTGCAGCGACGCGCCAGCGTCCTCGAAGAACGCCCCCGACTGGTAGACGCCGCTGACCGTGAACGGCTTGTTCATGACCTTCACCGTGCCGCCCAGGCCGACCTTGAGCTCGTCCGCGAGGTGCCTGCCCACGCCGATCTGGTTGGGCGCGGCCGGGAAGCGGCCCTTGAGATAGACCTCGCGGTGGGCCACGAACCCGTCGGGGTCCATGCCGAAGACGATGGCCGACGGCTGCGGGGCGATGCCCTCGACCACCAGCAGCAGCGGCGTGGCCAGCTGCACCCCGTTGGCCCGTTCGAGCTGGTGGCTGAGCTGGTCGGGCAGGATCGACGCAGTGGGGTCGGCGACGCCCTTCTGGAAGATGCCGATGTCGGCGTCGCCGAGGTGGATGAGGTCGCCCGCGCTCTTCTTCAGCCCCGACGTGACCGAGAGCAGCGCCACGATCGTGGCCACCCCGATGGCGATGCCGATCGCCGTCAGCGCGGTCCGCGCCGGGCGCCGGAACAGGTTGGAGCCGATCACCGCGAGCACGGCGGGCGAGACTAGTACGCGCGTTCCTCGGGCGGGATTCGGTATGAACCCGTAGCGCGCGTGCGCCACGGCCATAGCATCGGGCGACGCCCATGCTCCCGTCGCGCCGACTGCACCTCCCGGTGATCGTCGGCCTCGTTCTCGCGGTGCTCGTTGCCTCGCCCGCCCCGGCGGCTCGCGAGGACACGCCGCAGAGCAAGCTCGTCGCCCACCTGTTCGCCACCACCCACGCGCCCAAGGCGGGCGATCGGTGGCCGATCCGCATCACCGCCCGCGACACCGACGGCCATGCGGTCCGCGGCTCGGTGCGCTACGCGTTCCTCTACCAGGGCGAGGTCGTGCTGCGACTGAACCCGAAGGTGGACAAGAGGTTCGTGGGCGACTTCCGCGACCGCCACCTCGCCTGGTCCAAGCGCACGATCGGCCTCAACCTCGTCTTCAGAGCCATCGTCGACACCAAGCTCGGCCAGGCCAACCTGGACTACGAGGTCAAGGTCCACCGCTAGGGCGCGTCACCAGCGCGCCGTGTGCCGCTCCATCACGCCGCTGCCCTCGGCCAGCTCCACGCCGCCGGGCAGCACGCCGGTGAAGCGCCCAAAGGGCTGGCGGTAGCTCGAGCGGAGGGCGAGCAGGTTGTCCTCGCGCGCCCGTTCGGCTTGCTGGGCGAAGCGCAGCGTCTCGCCGTCGAGGCCGGTGATCGCGTCCAGCGCGGGCGCGAACCGCACCGGGCCCACCTCGCGCGGCTCGCCGTCGAGCCAGAGCGTGCGCTCCGACGCGTGCGGGGCGTCGTGGATACCGGTGACGAGGTTCCACGCGACCGCGCGGCCGTCGGCGGCCGTGCCCACGCCGGCGCTCCACTCCCACGCGGTCTCGCGCGCGTGGTAGCCACCCGACTCGTCCACCAAGGCGCGCGCCTCGACCGCCCGCTCGCGCCCGTCCACGACCACCCGTCCGCGGGCGCGCACGCCGCCGCGCTTGCGCGTCCAGACGTACTCGTCTCCGTGCGGGCTCACCACTTCGACCGGCGCGCCGTCGTCGACGATGAGGTCTATGGCCACGCCGCCGTCGCGCACGCGCGCGCTGCGCGCGTCGACCGCGACGCTTCCGGTCCGCAGCGACCGCGTGCGCTCTGCCAGGCGCCCGGCGCCGGGGTCCCACACCGCCCAGAAGGCCTGGCCGAGGAGGCCGATGCGCACGATGCCGACGCACAGCATCAGGCCCGCCTCGTAGACGCCGACGTAGGTCCAGCGCTTCAGCGGCCGGCCGCCGCGCACGAGCGGCATGCGGGCGGGCGGAAGGGGGAGACCGTCGGGCCGCTCGGGCCCGGGGCCGCGCCACGGGATACCCTTTGACTGACTCGTCAATCGCCCCTCAACATGCGCGCCGCCACCGTTCAGCTGACCTCGACCGAGCACAAGGATGCCATCCGCGAGCGCGCCGACTCGCTCACCCGGCGCGCCGCGTCGGCCGGCGCCCAACTCGTCGTCCGCCGCCCGGAGGTCTACGCGTGAGCTCCGCTCGGGCCGAGAAGCGCCAGCAGATCCTCGAGGGCGCCGTGCGCGTGTTCGCCCGCCAGGGCTTCCACACCTGCCGCGTGTCCGACATCGCCGAGGATGCGGGCGTGGCCTACGGCCTCGTCTACCACTACTTCCAGTCCAAGGACCAGATCCTCGACACGCTGTTCACCGAGCGCTGGAGCGTGCTCCTGCAGGTCATCGCCGACACCGACGCCGAGGAGCTGCCCGCGCGCGAGAAGCTGCGGGCGATCGCCGCCTTCATCATCGACTCCTACCGCCACGACCCCGACCTGATGAAGGTCATCATCGTCGAGGTCACGCGGGCGGCGAACACGTTCGGGGCCACCCACCTGCCCGAGATCCGCGAGGCCTACGCGGGCATCGCCGAGATCGTCCGCCGGGCGCAGGAGCAGGGCGTGTTCACCGCTACGGTCACCGCCGAGTTCGCGGCCATGGCCTACTACGGCGCCATCGAGCAGGTCCTGACCGGCTGGATCTTCGACGTTCTGCCCACCGGCGTCGACGACTTCGAGCAGGCCAAGACGCTGATCGTCGAGACCGTGTGCGGCGGCCTCGAGCGGTCTGCGGGCGCGGTGTGATTGACTCAGCGGCCGCCATGGACAACGAAATCACAAAGCGCCTGCTCTGGTCCGGACTGCTCGCGGGACTGGGAGCCCTGGCGTCGATCGCCACGACAAAGGTCGCCAGCCTGATTTGGCGACGCGTGTTCGGGGAAGACCCGCCGGAGTGACCGAGGAGCGCCCAACCGATCCCGACACGGCGGAGAGCGAGGCTGTCTCGCCGCCGCCGACCGAGGTCCGCGAGGCGCCCCCGACCCCGGCCCTGGAGCCGCCGCCTGCGGCTGCACCCCCGCCGGCCCAACCCCTCCCACCCCCTCCGCCGCCCGCGATCGAGGGCGTCACCGAGCCCATCGGCGCGCCCCCGTCGCTGATCGACGAGCACCCCGAGATCCTCGTGGGCGCCGCGTTCGTGGGCGGGATCGTCCTCGCCAACCTCATCCGCCGCCGTGGGCGCTGACGGCCCCCGTCCCGACAACGTCGTCACCGCGATCGGCGAGGTGGCCGACCGCACGACGGTCATCGTCCGCGAGGAGATCGAGCTCGCCAAGGCCGAGGTCCTCGCCAAGGTCGGCAAGCTCGGCCGCGGGGCCGGCGTCGCCGTCGCGGCGGGGATCTTCCTGTCCCTGGCCGGGATCTTCTTCCTCCACATGCTCGCGTGGGGCTTCTACGTGTGGCTCGACGTGGACGTGTGGGTGGGCTACGCGATCGTGGTGGTGATCCTGCTCGTGCTCGCCTCCATCGCCGGCTTCGTGGCCTATCGCTGGCTGAAGGGCGGCAGCCCGCCCACGCCGGACATGGCCATCGAGGAGGCCCAGCGGGTCAAGGCCACCGTGACCGGCGAGCCGCTGGACCCGGCTCGTGACCCGGCCGGCGCGACGCCGCCGACCTCGACCCAGGGGACGCCGCGGTGAGCGCCACGCCCGTCAAGCGCACGCCGGACCAGATCCGCGCCTCGATCGAGGCCAACCGGGCCGAGCTCGGCGCGGCGGTGGAGCGCCTGCGGTCGCAGGCCAACGAGCTCGCCGACTGGCGCGGCCACCTGCGCCGCCACCGCACCGAGGTGCTGATCGGCGCGGCCGCAGCCGGCTTTCTGCTCGGCGGCGGCATCGCCGCCGTGGCGAGCCGCTTCCGGCGCCGCAAGGGCTAGCGCCGCCCGCCTTCCGCGTCCGCACGCCACCGTACGCTGCGGCCGGTGGAAGCCTCTGGACTGCTCGGGGCGTCGCCTCCGCCTCCTCCGCCGCAACCGCCGTCGGGCTCGCGCGGCCCGTCGTTCGCGACGATCGCGCGGGTCTTCTTCAGCTTGGTGGTCCTCGCGGGCGGGCTGTACCTGGTCTACCTCGTGCGGGACGTCGCCGTCCTGCTGTTCATCTCGCTGTTCCTCGCCGTCGCCCTCGGCCCTGCGGTCGACTTCTTCCACCGCCGCAAGATCCCCCGGGCAGCGTCGATCCTGCTCGTCTACCTGCTCGGGCTGCTGGCGGTGTTCCTGGTCGGCCTGCTCGTCGTGCCGCCGATCGTCGACCAGGTGCGCGACGTCGCCAGGAAGGCCCCGCAGTACATCAAGGACATCCGCAACAACCCGACCCTGCGCGAGTACGACGACAAGTACAAGATCACCCAGAAGCTCGAGCAGCAGGCCAACAAGCTTCCGTCCGTGCTCGGCTCCGCCGCGGGCACGCTCCAGAGCGTCACCGTGGGCGTGTTCTCGGCCGCGGTCAAGCTCATCGCGGTCCTGTCGATCACGTTCTTCCTGCTGCTCGACGGGATGCGATTAACGACCTTCCTGTTCGGGTTGCTGCGCCCCGACCGGGAGCAGCGCTACCGCCGCGTGGCCGGGCAGGTCTACGGGGCGGTGGCGGGCTACGTGGCCGGCAACCTGATCATCTCGCTGGTCGCCGGGCTGGTGACCTACGCGACGCTGGAGCTGCTCGGGGTGCCCTTCGCCGTGCCGTTGGCCGTGCTCGTGGCCTTCCTCGACTTGATCCCGCTCGTGGGGGCGACGATCGGCGCCGTGGTGGTCGGGCTCGTATCGCTGTTCGTCGACTTCCCGACCGCGACCATCGTGTGGGTCATCGTCGCGGTCGTCTACCAGCAGGTCGAGAACCACGTCGTGCAGCCGATCGTGTACCGCGAGACCGTCGACGTGCGACCACTGGTCGTCATCATCTCGATCCTCATCGGGGCGGCGCTGCTGGGCGTCCTCGGCGCGCTCGTGGCCATCCCGGTCGCCGCGACGGTGCAGATCATCCTGCGCGACTGGTGGGAGCGGCGGCAGGCCCTCCGGAGCGACGACGTGATCCTGCCGCCGGACGTCGAGCCCGAACCCGAGAGCTAGGGCTAGCCGTCCAGGTAGCGCTGCGGCAGCCCGCCGCAGCCGAGCAGGCCCGGGCCGACGTGGGTGCCGATGACCGGGCCGACCTCGGACACGAACGCGGGCTCGGTGCCGTAGACGTCGCGCCCACGAGCGACCAGCTCGGCCGCCTCATCGGGGGCCTGGATGTGCTGGACGACCCAGGCGTCGGCGCCCTGCTCGTGACGCTCGCGCATGTACTCGACCATGCGCTCGAACGCGCGGCGCGACGTGCGCACGCGCTCGATCGGGGTGATCTGGGACTCGACCGTGAGGATCGGCTTGATCTTCAGCGTCGAGCCCAGCCAGGCGCGGGCGGCGCCGACCCTCCCGCCGCGGCGCAGGAACTCCATCGTGTCGATCGCGAACCACATCTTCAGGTGCTCGCGCGCCTCCTTGCACTCGGCCAGGGCACGGGCGCCCGAAAGCCCGCGCCGCGACGCCGCGGCCGCGACCATGGCGATGAACCCCTCGCCGCCGCAGGCGGTGGCCGAGTCCATGATGAAGATGCGCTCACCGCCCTCGCCCTCCTCCTCGAGGTGCTGCTTGGCCTGCGAGGCCGACTCGCACGTGCCCGACAGGCCGGCCGCGAGGTGCACGGAGACGATCTCGCGCCCCTCGGCCAGCAGCGGCTCGTAGACCTGAACGAAGTCGCCCACCGACGGCTGCGAGGTGGTGGGGAGGTCCTCGGCGGTGCCCAGGTAGGTGTAGTAGTCGTCGAAGCCGGGGAGGTCGGCCTCGCGGTCGGTGCGGCCCTGCCAGTTGACGTAGAGCGAGACCTCGTGGATGTCGTTGCGCTCCACGAGCTCGCGCGGCAGGTAGTGGGTGGTGTCGGAGACGACTGCGACCGGTGGGCTCACGGCGGCGACCCTACACTCCCGCCGTGCCCAAGACCCTTGTCACCGGGGCCTCGGGGCTGGTCGGGTCCAACCTCGTGCGGGCGCTGCGCGAGCGCGGCGACGACGTGCGCGCGCTACTGCGTTCCTCCGCGCGCGAGGACAACCTGGCCGACCTGTCCTACGAGCGCACGACCGGCGACGTGCTCGACCGTCGCAGCGTGCGGCGGGCCCTGCGCGACGTCGACCGGGTCTTCCACGCGGCCGGGCGGACGTCGCTGCGCATGCCCGCGGCCGACCTGAACCGCATCAACGTCGACGGCACCCGCATCGTGCTCGAGGAGTGCCTGCGGGCAGGCGTGGAGCGCGTGGTCTACACCTCGTCGGTGGCCGCGATCGGCCCCGCCCGGCGCGGGTCGACCGTCGACGAGACCCAGGTCTTCGACGCCGGCGCCTACGGCATCCCCTACGTCAACGCCAAGCACGAGGCCGAGGTCCAGGCCCTGCGGCTGGCCGCCCGCGGGCTGCCGGTGGTGATCGTCAACCCCGGGTTCGTGTTCGGGCGCGGCGACATCAACCGCTCGTCGACCGAGATCGTGCGCCGCTTCCTGCGCCGCCAGATCCCCGCCTACGTGGACGGGGCGCTGAACATCATCGACGTCCGCGACGTCGCCCGCGGCCACTTGGCCGCCGACGAGCGCGGCGAGCCGGGCGAGCGCTACATCCTCGGCAACCGCAACTACACGCTCGACCGCCTCTTCGCCGACCTCGGGCGGGTCTCCGGCGTGGAGCCGCCGGCGGTCAAGCTGCCGCTGCACGTCGCGCTCGCCTTCGCCGAGGCGCAGGCCCGTCTGCCCGGGCGGCCGCTGGTCACGGTGGCCGAGGTGCGCGCCTCCAGCCTGTGGTGGACGTGCCGCAACACGAAGGCCAAGCGCGACCTCGGGTGGCGCCCGTCCCCGCACGAGGACACGATCGAGGCCACCGTCGACTGGTACCGCGAGCGTGACGGCGGGCGCCTGGCCAAGCCCGGCGCCCGCCAGCCGCTGCAGCTGCGGGCGGCCGGGGCCCTGCTGCGCCAGGTGGGCGGGCTCGTGGGTAGGGTGGTCTGAAGGCCATGGCCACGCTGTACAGGTGCATCACCCCGACCGACTGGCTGTGCCCGTGCGGCCGCGTGGCCCGCGCCCTGCGCAAGCAGGGGATCGAGTACGAGGAGGTCCGCGTGCCCTACGCCAAGCGCGACCGCTCGGAGGTCAAGGCGCTCACCGGCCAGGCCCACGTGCCCGTGGTCGTGCTCGAGGGCGACGCGATCTGCGACTCACGCCGGATCATCGAGCACCTCGCGCATCGAGCAGCGGTCGCAGCGTCTCCGCGCTGACCGGCCGGGCCACCCCGCGCTCGGTCACCAGCGCGGTGACGAGGCTGGCCGGGGTGACGTCGAAGGCCGGGTTGCGCACCGGCGTGTCCGGCAGCGCCACCGCGGCGCCGCCGGCCTGGCGCACCTCGTCGGGCGCGCGCTCCTCGAGGGCGATCCCCGCCCCGGTCGGCGTCGTCGGGTCGATCGAGGAGGTCGGGCCCGCGACCACGAACGGAACGCCCGCGGCGGCCGCGGCCAGCGCCAGCGGATACGTGCCGACCTTGTTGGCGACGTCGCCGTTGGCGGCCACGCGGTCGCAGCCGGTGATCACGGCGTCGACCTCGCCGCGAGCGATCAGCCCGGCCGCGGCCGAGTCGACCACGAGCTCGTGCGCGACCCCGGCGCGGCGCAGCTCCCACGCGGTCAGCCGCGCGCCCTGCAGGAGCGGGCGGGTCTCGGTGGCGAGCACGCGCACGTCGTCGAGGGCGAGGATCACGGCCAGGGCGGTGCCGCGGCCGCCGGCGGCCAAGGCACCGGTATTGCAGTGGGTGAGCACGGTGGAGGCGCCGCGCAGCAGGTCGGCGCCCGCGGTCGCGATGGCGGCGCTGGCGGCGTCCTCCTCGGCGTGGATGCGCTCGGCCTCGGCACGGGCGGCGTCAACCCCGCCGGCGCGCGCGGCGGCGTGCACGCGGTCGACCGCCCAGGCCAGGTTGACGGCGGTCGGGCGCGCGTCGCGCAGCACGGCGGCAGCGCGGGCGACGTCGGCGCCGCCGGCCGCTGCCATGGCCACCCCGTAGCCGGCCGCGATCCCGATCAACGGCGCGCCCCGGACCGCGAGGCGGCCGATCGCGTCCGCGACCGCGTCGGCGTGCTCGAGCAGGAGCACCTCCTCGGCGAAGGGCAGCGCGGTCTGGTCGAGCACGTGGAGCCGGGTCCCGTCCCAGCGCAGCGGCGGCGTGGCCATCGGGGTGAATGTAGACCGATAAGGTCGGTCGCCCTTGCGCGCCTGGATGGTGGCCGTCGTCGTGCTCGTCGCTCTCGCCGCGGCGCCCGCCGCGCGCGCCGACCCGATCATGCCGCTCGACCAGGTCCGGCGCGGGATGCACTGCACCGGGCTCACCGTTGTGCGCGGCACCGACATCGCCTCGTTCGACGTCGACGTGCTCGACGTGGTGGCCGGCCGCCCGCCCGAGGACCCGCGCATCCTCGTCTCCGTCTCCGGGCCGGCACTGGGCGACGCCGGGATCGCCGAGGGCTTCTCGGGCGCGCCGATCTCCTGTCCGGACGCCTCCGGCACCCGGCGCGTGATCGGCGCCATCTCCGAGACGCTGGGCCAGTACGGGGAGACCGTGGGGCTGGCGACGCCGATCGAGCAGATGATCGGGCTGCCGGCCGACCCGCCTGCCACGGCCCGCTACGCGCCCGACCTGCTCGCGCAGGGCAAGCCGATGCGCGGGCTGCTCACCGTCGGCGGCGTCTCGGGCCCGCTGGGCTCGGCGCTCGAGGCGACCGCCCGCCGCGACCACCGCGCGTTCCTGGCCGTGCCGCCCGGGCCGCTGGGCAGCTACCCGCCCCAGCCGCTGGTCCCGGGCGCCTCGGTCGGCGCCGGCTATTCCGTGGGCGACATCGCCGTCGGGGCGATCGGCACCGTGACCTATACGGACGGGAACCTGGTCTACGCCTTCGGCCACCCGTTCGACTCGGCCGGCAAGCGGGCGCTGCTGCTGCAGGACGCGTTCGTCTACACCGTGATCGCCAACCCGCTCGACACCCAGGACAGCACCTCGTACAAGCTCGCCGCGCCCGGGCACGCGCTGGGCACGCTCTCCAACGACACGCCCAACGGCGTGGTGGGCCAGGTCGGCGTGCTGCCCGACACCGCCGCGCTGACCGTGAACGCGACCGACGGCGACACCGGCGCCCAGCGCGCGATCAGCGCCCAGGTCGCCGACGAAGCCAGTGCCGGCTTCCCCACCGGCACCTCGCCGCTCGGCCAGGTCGCCGACCTGGCCTTCCTGCAGCAGGCGACCACGATCCTCAACGGCACGCCGGCGCGCGAGAGCGCCGACATGTGCGTGCGGGTGCTGCTGGCACTTGACGACCGGCCGCTGCGCTTCTGCGACCGCTACGTGGTGCAGGACGACGGCTCCTCGTTCGCGTCCGGCGACATGCTCGGTCCGCTGGCGCCGCTGGCCGCCGAGGACCTCGACGCGGCCATGACCCTGATCTCGACCGCGCAGTTCGCGGATCTCGGCGTCCGCGCCGCCGACGTCTCGCTGCGGCTGCGGCGCGGCCTGCACCTGGCCGAGATCGAGCGCGCCGGCACCACGACGCCGAGCGTGCGCCGCGGCGGGACCCTGCGCGTGGTCCTGGGCACGCGGCTGCTGCACGGCGGCCCGAAGACGTTCACGTTCCCGGTTGCCGTGCCGCACACGCTGCGGCCCGGCCGCCACGAGCTTCACCTCCGCGGCACCGGCCTGGACGACCTCGCCGCCGGCGCCAGCGAGGTCGTGCTCGAGATCGGCTCGGGCGGCGACAGCGGCGACCCGGCCGACCAGCCCGCGAGCGGCACCGAGCCCCCGACGTCGATGGACGACCTGCGCAGCCAGTTCACCGACCTCGGCCGTTACGACGGGCTCGCGGGCGCGTTCACCGGCGGGCACGGCCGCTTCGCCGCCTATCGTGATCCGCACGACCGGATCGACGGCCAGGCCTCGGTCGCCTTCCGGGTCAGGCGATGAACGGACACGTGGACAGCGTCAACGTCGGAACCCCGCGCACCGAGCTGAGCGCGCGCGGCCGCGAGATCACCAGCGCGATCTGGAAGCACCCGGTTGCGGGGCGGGTACGCGCGGCCGGCGTCAACCTCGAGGGCGACGACCAGGCCGACCGCCGCGTGCACGGCGGCCCCGACCAGGCGATCTACGCCTACGCGGCGCAGGACACGGCCTGGTGGGAGGCCGAGCTCGGGCGCGCGCTCGGTCCCGGCGCGTTCGGCGAGAACCTGACGGTGTCGGGCATCGACGTGACCGGCGCCCGCGTGGGCGAGCGCTGGGCCATCGGCACCACCGTGCTCGAGGTCCGCAAGCCGCGCACCCCGTGCTACAAGCTCGCGCACCGCATGGGCGACTCGGGCTTCGTCAAGCGGTTCGGCGCCGCGGGACGGCCGGGCGCCTACCTGGGCATCGTGCGCGAGGGCGAGCTCGGCGCCGGCGACGCCATCGCGATCGTCGAGCGCCCGGACCACGCCGTGACCATCGGCCTGATGGCCGAGGTCTACCTGCACGACCACGCCCGCGCCGCCGAGCTGCTGGCCGCCGCGGCGCTGCCCGACAGCTTCCGGGCCTGGGTCGACGGGCGCCTGGCCGCCTAGCTCGTGGTCCGCGTCGACCGCACCGTGCGGTCCGACGTCGCCGCCCCGCCGGCGGCCTGCCTCGCCCTGCTGGGCGCGCCCGCGCGCTACCCGGACTGGGCGCGCCTGGTGCGCGAGGCCGAGGTGCGCGACGGCACCGTGCACCTGCGCGTGGAGGTGCTGGGCATGAGCACCGAGATGGAGTGCGCCCTCGAGCTGGAGCCCGAGGGCGCGGTGCTGCGGCGCCTGCCCTACGACGACGCCGACGACGAGCGCTTCACCGCCGCCTTCGCCGTGCGCCCGGCCGGGGCTGGGGCGGTGGTGGAGCTGCACGTCACCGCAGCCATCGACGTGCCCGGCGCGGCGTCGTTCCTGCGCGGGCGCATCGAGCGCCGCCTGGCCGACGACCTGCTGGCCGACCTGGCCGTGGCGGCGCCGAAGGCCTCCGGCTAGGGCCGCACGAACGTCGCGGGATCGGGCCCGAGGCGCTCGTCGCGGTCCAGCCCGTCGATCTGCGCCATCTCCGCGTCGGAGAGCTCGAAGTCGAACGCGCGGAAGTTCTCGGCGATCCGCTCCGGCGTGACCGACTTGGGGATGACGATGTTGCCGCTCTGCAGGTGCCAGCGGATGATCACCTGGGCCGGCGAGCGGTCGTGGCTCTCGGCGATGGCGCCGATGGCCGGGTCGTCGAGCACGTCGCCGCCCTGGCCGATCGGGCTCCACGCCTCGGTCGCGATGCCGTGGTCGCGCTGGTAGGCCCGCAGCTCGCGCTGGGCGAGGTACGGGTGCAGCTCGACCTGGTTGACGGCGGGCATCGTCTCGGTCTCGCGGCCCAAGCGCTCGAGGTGCTCGAGGTTGAAGTTGGAGACGCCAATCGAGCGGGCGCGCCCCTCGCGGTGGAACTCCCCGAGGGCCTGCCAGGTCTCGACGTAGCGGTCCTCGCTCGGCACCGGCCAGTGGATGAGATAGAGGTCGACGTAGTCGGTCTCGAGCCGCTCCAGGCTGGCCGCGAACGCGCGCTGCGCCTGCTCGCGGCCGTGGTCGTCGTTGAACAGCTTGGTGGTGATGAAGACCTCGCTGCGGTTGAGGCCGACGGCGGCGATCGCCCGCGCGACGCCCGCCTCGTTGCGGTAGGCGGCGGCGGTGTCGATGTGGCGATAGCCGACCTCGAGCGCGCGGGTCACGGCGGCCTCGGTCTCCGCGGGCGGGACCTGGAAGACGCCGAAGCCGAGCTGGGGTATCTCGCGCCCGTCGTTCAGGCGCAGGGTGGGGACGTTCTGGACTTGGGTCATGCTTTCGCGGCTACCCGCTCGGGCAGCCGCGAAAGCGGGACTACGGGCGGTCCTGGATCTGCATGGGCGCCGACTGGCGCGGCGGCGCCGCGGCGGCCTCGACCGGAGCGTCGGCTGGCTGCTCGACGCCGACGAGCTCGGCCAGCTCGCCGTTTGCGAACATCTCCGTGACGATGTCGCAGCCGCCGACGAGCTCGCCCTCGACGAACAGCTGCGGGATCGTCGGCCACTCCGACAGCGCGCTGAGCTCCTGGCGGATGGCCGGGTGGGGCAGGATGTCGACGGCCGCGAA
Source organism: Solirubrobacteraceae bacterium (assembly GCA_036270095.1). Classification (GTDB taxonomy): domain Bacteria; phylum Actinomycetota; class Thermoleophilia; order Solirubrobacterales; family Solirubrobacteraceae; genus DATBDE01. The sequence continues at coordinate 17,022 of DATBDE010000075.1, forward strand.
CGGCGTGCCGAGGGCCTGCAGCGTCGCCACCGTGCGGGCCGAGAACCCGCAGGCGGGCTGCTCCGGCGTGCCCTTCATGAACAGAATCACCTTGTTCTCGTCGATCGCGTTCTTGATCGCGTCGCGGATCTGCGTGTTGTCGTCGCTCATGCGCTCCCTCTAAGAAGTTGTCGTCTTGATCGACAGGGCGTGGATGGGCCCGCCGACCTCGTCGCCGAAGACGTCGTACACCATGCGGTGCTGCTCGATGCGGGACCGGCCGGCGAACGTCGCCGAAACGACGGTCGCGCGGAAGTGGTCGCCCCCGCCGGTGAGGTCTTCGACCTCGGCCCGGGCGTCGGGAATGCCGGTCTCGATGCGGCGCTTGATGTCCTCCGCGCTGGGCATGTTTTGAGAGGGTAGCGACCGCTACACTTCGTAAAGCGTTGGACACGACCGAGTTGATGGAGATCGCATGCTCACGTTGACGGACAAGGGTGCCGAGAAGGTCGAGGAGTTCCTCGCCGGCCAGGCCAACCCGCAGGTCACCGGCCTGCGCGTCGGGGTCCGCGGTGGCGGCTGCTCCGGCTTCCAGTACCTGCTCGCGTTCGACGAGCAGCGTGATGGCGACACCGTGGTCACCGAGCGCGGCATCAAGCTCCTCGTCGACAACGCCAGCATCCCGTACGTCCAGGGCTCGACCATCGACTACGTCGAGTCGCTGCAGGGCGCCGGGTTCCAGGTCAACAACCCGAACGTCGTTGCCGCCTGCGGCTGCGGCTCCTCCTTCCGGGTGGCGGAGGAGGAGGAGGTCAGCGCGCTCTAGTGCGCCGGCGGCGGCTCGCCGCCCTCATAGGGATCCTGGCCCTGATCGCCGTCGCGGTCGGGGCCTTCTTCTTGCTCCGCTCGCAAACCGAGCAGGGCGTGGCCACGCTGATCGTCCCGCCTCCGCGCGGGCTGGCCCTCGGTCTCGACGAGGAGAACGCCAGCCTGCTGGGAACGACCGGCCCGGCGGCGTTCGCGCCCTGGCGCCAGCGCCTGGCCGCCCTCGACCCGACCTTCATCCGCCTCGACGTCGTGTGGTCCAAGCTCCAGCCGTCGGCCAACGCCCCGCCGGACTGGAACCAGCAGCAGTCGGGCTGCGTGCGCGACGTGCCCCCATGCGCGCCCTACGACGGGCTCCGGGGGCAGCTGCACGCGCTGGCCGAGCAGCAGCGCGCCCACCCCGGCCGCTTCATCGGCTACGTGGTGCTGTTCGGGGCCCCGCCGTGGGCCACCGCGCCACGCCACGGCTGCGTGCCGCCGAACGTGGACCCGACCGGGCTGACCCTCAGCGACGAGGGGCGCGCCGCCTACGGGCGCTTCGTGGCCGGCGTGCTGCAGGTCGCGCGCCAGGAGGGCGCCGACCTGCGCTACTGGAGCGCCTGGAACGAGCCCAACCAGCCCGCGTTCCTCTCGCCCCAGCGCGACAGCTGCCACGTCAACGCGCCGGCGGTCTCGCCCGACGAGTACGCGGCGCTGGTGCGCGAGCTGCGCGTGACCCTGGACGAGGCGCCTGGGGCGCAGCAGCTCGTCCTGGGGGAGACCGCGGCCTACGACACGCCGCGCCCCACCGCCGCCTCCACGGTCGAGTTCGTCGACGGCCTGCCCCAGGACGTCGTCTGCGCGTCCGACATCTGGGCCCAGCACGCCTACGTCGGCACCGAGGGCATCGGCCCCGTGGCCGACCTCGCGGGCGATCCCGGCAAGGCGGGTTCGGAGCAGCTCCTGACCGCGCTCGAGCACGCGCTGGACCGGCGCGGCTGCTCGCAGCAGAAGCGCATCTGGATCACCGAGACCGGGGTCGGCGGCCCCAAGCCCGGCGGCCCGCGACCGACCAACGCGGCCGCGCTGCGCGGCCAGTGCCGGGCGCTGAACGCCGCCCTGCAGGTGTGGTACCGGGCCCCGCGGGTGGACGCGGCCTTCCAGTACACGTTCCGCGAGGACAACACCTACCCGGTCGGCCTGGTCAACACCGGCCTGACCGAGACCTATCCGACCTACGACCTGCTGCGGGCCTGGAGCGATCGCGGCTTCCCGACCGACCAACCGCCGCCGCTGCCGGCGCAATGCCGCTAGCCGCGCAGCGGGGTCAAGTCTTTCTTTGCCACACCGAGTTTCGGTGTGGCAAAGAAAGACTTGACCCCTGGTGTTTTCCCCTCGACGAGGCTTCAGACCTCCTCCTCGGGGTGGTGGTGCTCGTGCAGCGGCACGGCGTCGGCGGCGATCTCCCAGTAGCCGAAGGTCATGCTCTCGGAGTGGAACAACCGCCCGAACCAACCCGGCAGGCGCTCGACCGCGGCCAGGTCGTAAGGGTTGACGAACGGCATAGCCGGTAGCGTCGCACCATCGCCACCGTCGCGCCCATCACCACCGCGCCGAGCGGGCTGACCGAGGCCGAGGCCCAGCGCCGTCTGCAGGAGCGCGGCTCGCTGCCTGCCCCGCCGACCAGTCGCTCCTACGCGAGCATCGTCCGCGCCAACACGCTGACGATCCCCAACGCGATCCTGTTCGTGTTCGGGGTGCTGACGGTCACCTTCGACTCCTGGCGCGACGCGCTGTTCCTGGGGATCCTCGTCTCGAACATCGTCATCGGGTGCTTCCAGGAGGTGCGCTCCAAGCGGGCGCTGGACCGGCTCGCCGCGCTGGTCGCGCCCGAGGCGGTGGTCGTGCGCGATGGCACGGACCACACGGTGCCGCTGGGCGACGTCGTGGTCGGCGACCTCGTGAAGCTGGCCGCCGGCGACCAGGTCGTGGCCGACGGCAGCGTGGTCAGCGCGGACGGGCTCACCCTGGACGAGGCCAACCTCACCGGCGAGTCCGAGCCGGTGGTGCGCGGGCCGGGGCAGCCCGTGTGGTCGGGCTCGTTCGCGGTCGAGGGCGAGGCGCTCTTCGAAGCCACGGCCGTGGGCCCGGACAGCCGGGCGGACAAGCTCACGGCCACCGCGCGCGCGTTCCGCCACCCGCGCTCGCCGCTCGAGCGCGGCACCGACCGCCTGCTCGTGTGGCTGGTGGTCGTCTCGATCCCGCTCGCGGTGGGGCTGCTGATCTCCGTGCTGCTGCGCGACCACGGCGCCGCCGAGCGCGTGCAGGCGCTGACCGCCGGGCTGGTCAACCTCGTCCCCGAGGGCCTGATCCTGCTCATCAGCCTCACGGCGGCCGTGTCGGCGTTCAAGATCGCCCAGCGCGGCGTGCTGGCCCAGCAGCTCAACGCGGTGGAGTCGCTGGCCTCGGTCGACGTCGTGCTCACCGACAAGACCGGCACGCTGACCGAGCCCACGCTGCGCGTGGTCGGGCTGGTGCCGGCCAACGGCGCCGACGAGGCCACGCTGGCGCGCGCGTTCGCCGAGTACGCCGCCAGCGCGCCGACGCGCAACCTGACCCTGGAGGCGATCAACGAGGCAGCGCTGGCCGACGCGACGCCGCGCGAGGTGCGCGCCCAGGTGCCGTTCTCCTCGCGCCGGCGCTGGAGCGGTCTGGACCTCGGCGACGAGCGTCTGGTGCTGGGTGCGCCGGAGCGCTTCGCCGGCGCCGACGCCGACCTCGATGCCAAGGCCCGTGAGGAGGCCGCGGCGGGGCGCCGTGTGCTCGCGCTCGGCCGCACCGACGCGCCGCTGCCCGAGTCCGCGCCCGATGCGCCGTTCCCCGACGGCGTGCGGCCGCTCGGGGTGGTCATCGTGGCGGAGCGCCTGCGGCCCAACGCCGCCGACACCGTGACCTTCTTCGCCGACCAGGACGTCGTCCTCAAGGTACTGTCCGGCGACGCGCCGTCCACCGTCGGGGCCATCGCCCGCGACGCCGGCGTGCCCGGTGACGCCGACGCGCTCGACGGCGAGCACCTCCCCGAGGACGCCACCGAGCTGCGCGAGGCCGTGATGGCGGCGCCGGCCGTCGGGCGCATCTCCCCGGACGGCAAGCGCCAGGTCGTCGATTCCCTGACCCAGGACGGGCGCTACGTGGGCATGGTCGGCGACGGCGTCAACGACGTGCCCGCGCTGAAGGACGCCCGCCTGGCCATCGCGCAGGGCTCGGGCGCACAGATGGCCCGCTCGGTGGCCGACCTGGTGCTGGTCAAGGGCGACTTCGCCGTCGTGCCGGGCATGGTGGCCGAGGGCCGCCAGATCCTGCGCAACATCCAGCGCGTCGCGCGCCTGTTCGTGACCAAGTCGATGTTCTGCGGCGTGATGGTGGTGGCGGTGGGGATCACCACCGCGACCTTCCCGCTGCTGCCGCGCCAGTTCACCCTCGCCTCCACGGTGACCATCGGCATCCCCGCCTTCCTGCTCGCGCTGCTGCCCAGCGCGGGGCCGTGGCGGCCCGACCGCTTCCTGCGCACGGTCGTGCGCTTCGCCGTGCCCGTGGGCATCGCCGCCGGCATCGGCATCGTCGCCGCCTACCTGCTTGCGCGCTACTCGTTCGACGTCGGCCTGGCGCAGGCCCGGACGGTGGCGACGGCGAGCGTGGTGGTGTGCGGCCTGGTCGTCGTGATCATGCTCGAGCGCGAGGGCGGGCGCGGGCAGGGCCTGGTCTACGGGCTGTGTGCGGCGATGGCGCTGTTGTTCGTGCTCGCCGACGCGGTGCCGTTCGCGCGCAACTTCTTCGAGCTCGAGACCCCGACCGGCGACATGGTCCTCGCCTGGGCGATCGGGTCGGCCGTCGGCGTGGCCGGGATGCTGCTGGTCAACCCCCGATCACCGCGCCCAGCAGACCGGTGATCGAGCGCGGGTCCAGGCCGTAGCGGGCCTTGTAGGCCTTGGCCGCGCCGTCGCTGGCCAAGGCGAGCACGAGCGCCTCGCGCGAGGAGTGGGCGTGGCACGCGGCGCGGTCCAGCGCCACCAGCGCGGTGTCCTGCACGAAGCCGCCGATGCCGCCGGTCTCCGGCAGGTTGCGCGGCTTGCACGGGTCGCCGAGCGTCACCGGCGGCGGGCGGGCGCGGTCGGCGCCCAGCGCATAGGCGACCGGGATCAGGACCGCGATCGCCACCACGGCGAGCGCGATCGCGACCTGGCGCCGCGACGGCCACGGGGCGACGGCCAGGGCCGCGAGCAACGCCAGGCCCGCGCCGACCGCGTAGCCGGGGGAGAAGGCGTCGTTGACCGAGGCGACCAGCGTCTGGCTGGCCCGCCGCCCGAGCCGGTTCCAGTCCGCCCGCTGGTCGTCGGAGATCGCGTCGGCGCCGTCGCGGAAGACCTTGCGCACGCCGGCCAGCGGCTGCTCGGTGTTGACGGCGCCGGCCAGCTGCGGCGCGATGTTCAGCTTGGCCAGCGGGTCGATGCGGGCGTCGAGGATCAGCGCCGCGCCGTGCAGGCGCGCGCTGTCCAGGGCACCGTTGATGCTCGAGGTCATCACCGGGGCAAGGACGGCGAGGCCGACGGCGATGCCGAGGTGGCGGGTGCTCAACAAGGCGCTGGCCTGTCGCACCGTGCGCTCCGGCAGCAGGTCGCCGGCCAGCGCGGGCAGGGCCAGGCCCATGCCGATGCCGGCCAGCGCCTCGGGCCCCACCACCCACCACAGCGTGTCGGTGGGCACGAAGGCCAGGCAGACCGTGCCGGCGGCGACGAGCAGCGAGCCCGCGGCGGCGCGCCCTGCCGGCGCACCGCGGATGCGCGCACCCGCGACGGCAGCCAGCGGGAGCACCGAGACGACGACGGCGGCGGCCAGCGGCTCCACGCTCCAGCCGGTCACCAGCAGGAGCACGGTGAGGAAGATCACCGCGGTCAGCGCGGCCGACACCAGCGCGAGCGCGAGCCCGGCGCGGACGACGAGCGCGCCGTGGGGGAGGCGGCCGCCCTCGGCCACGCGCGGGCGTGCGGCGCGCGAGAACGCCGGCAGGGCGAGCAGCACGAGCGGCGCCTGCACGAGGAAGATCGCCCGCCAGCCCAGGACCTGGGTGATGGCGCCGCCCAACGCCGGGCCGGTCGCGGTGCCCAGCAGCGTGGCCGCGCGCCACTGCGGGCCGCCGTCGGCGGCGCCGTCGGCCAGCAGCGCGAACGCGGCCGCGAGCATCGCCGCCCCGCCCGCGGCCTGCACGCCGCGCAGGACGAGCAGCAGCGGCAGCGACGAGACCAGGCCGCAGCCCAGCGAGGCCAGCGCGAACACGACCACGCCGACGCCGCCCACGCGCCCGGCGGCACCCGCGGCCAGGTGCCCGGCGGCGGGCAGGGCGAGCCCGAGCACGAGCGCGTAGACGGCGAGCACCGCGGCCACGCCGGCCACCGTCGTGTGCAGGGCGAGCAGGAGCGGTGGCAGGGCCAGCGCCACGATCCCGGCGTCGGCCAGGGCGAGGCCCGCGACTCCCGCCACGGCGTAGCTCTGGTTGCGGCCCACGCCCCGAAGGGTCGCAGGCCGCCTAGCCGCGCAGCGCGAGCTCCCAGCGCTGCTCGGTGATCGTGTCGCTCCACTCGGTGCCCACGCGCTCGGACACCATGCGGAACCCCGCCCGCCGGTACAGGCGGGCGGCATCGACCAGCGTGTCGATGGTGAACAGCGCCACGGTGTCCAGGCCCTCGTCCCGCGCCCAGCCCAGCGCGTGGTCGAGCAGGCGGCCGCCGACGCCGCTGCGCCGCGCCTGCGGCGCGACGATGAACCAGCGCAGGCGTGCGACGCCGTCGCCCTGATCGGTCATGCCGACGGAACCCACGATCTCGCCCTCGCGCTCGGCCACCCACAGCGCCGCGCCGTCCGACCGCGCCAAGGCGTCGGCGTAGCGGGCCATGCCCTCCGCCACCGAGGCCTCGATGTGGTGATCAAGCCCGTGCTCGCGCTCGTAGAGGACGCCGTGCAGGCGCGTGACGGCGCCGACGTCGCCGGGGCGCAGCCCCTGCCGGATGGTGGTGTCGGCGGTCAGCACATCGCCACGATGCGCCTCCCGCATCGATAAGTCAAAGACCGATGCGGACTGCAGGCCATAGCATGGCCATATGGAGCTGCGCCAGCTGCGCACGTTCGAGGCGGTGGCCCGCCATCGCAGCTTCACGCGCGCGAGCGAGGAGCTCATGGTTGCCCAGCCGGCGGTCTCCCAGCAGGTGCGCCGGCTCGAGCGCGAGCTTGGCGTCGACCTGCTGCGCCGCACCAGCCGCCACGTGGCGCTGACCGAGCCGGGCGAGGTGCTGCTGGCCGGCGCCCGCCGCGTGCTGGCCGAGGCGGCCAGCGTGGTCGACGAGCTGCAGGCGCTGCGCGGCCTGCGGTCCGGCCGGGTGGCGGTGGGGGCGATGCCGCCGATGCCGCGCCTCGACGTTCCGTCGCTCATCGCCGCCTTCCACGCGCTCCATCCGGCCATCGGCGTGCGCCTGGACGAGGACACTGCCGCCAACGCCCTGGCCATGCTGCGCAGGGGCGAATTGGACTTGAGCTTCGCGTTCCTCTCCCCGGAGGAGGCGGGCGCCGGGCTCGCCGGCGTGCTGCTGCTGGAGGAGGAGCTCGTGGTGGCCGTCGCCCACGACCACCGGCTGGCCAAGCGCCGGCGGCTGCAGCCCGCCGCGTTGCGTGACGAGACGCTCGTGGCCTTCAAGTCGGGGTCGGCCCTGCGTGCCGCCGGCGACGCGGCGCTGGCCGCCGCTGGCGTGGCCCCGCGCATCGCCTTCGAGTCCAACGAGCTCCTGACCGTGCGCGCGATCGCCGCCCTGGGCCTGGCCGTGGCCATCCTTCCCCGCGGCTTCGTGGACGTGCCGCAGGCGGACGTGGTCGGCATCCCGCTGGGCTCGCGCCCCGTGCGCCAGCCGGTCTCCCTGCTGTGGCGCGCGGGCGAGCGCCTGTCCCCCGCCGCGACGGCGTTCCGCGACTTCGTTCAGACCGGCTCGTTGTCCAGCGACGCCCACAGGTAGCGCGACGCCAGCGTGCGGTAGGGGCGCCACGGCTCGGCGATGCGTTCCAGCTCGCCGGGGCCGGGCAGCGCGTCGAGGCCGTAGGTCTGCTCGACCGCGCGCCGGATCCCCAGGTCGCCCACCGGCAGCACGTCGGGGCGCTGCAGCTGGAACATCAGGAACATGTCGACGCTCCACGGGCCGAGGCCCTTGACGTCGAGCAGCTCGGCGGCGACGTCCTCGTCGGAGAGCGCGTCGAGCCGGCCGAGCTCGATCTCGCCCTTCTCGACGTGCTCGGCCAGCGAGCGCAGGTACTTGACCTTGGCCCGCGAGAGGCCGACGGCCACGCGCAGGTCCTCGGGGTCGTCGGCCAGGACTTCCTGCGGCGTGGGCGCCCGGCCGCCGAAGCGGTCGGTCAGGCGTCCGTAGATCGAGCGCGCGGCCTTGGTCGAGAGCTGCTGGCCGACGATCGAGCGCACGAGCGCGCCGTACTCGTCCGTGCGCTCGGCCCGCCGCGCCGGGCGCGGCGCCCCGATGGCGTCGATGAGCCCGCGCATGACCGGATCGGCCTTGCGCAGGTGCGCGAGACCCTTCTTGTCGCTCAGACCTGCCCCTCGACCGCGCCCGGGACCCCGGTGTTGGTGGAGTACTTGGGCTGGATCTTCATGTCGGGGCGGAAGCTGTGCACGGCCTGGGCGACCGCGATGGCCGCCTCGGAGAACCCGGTGGCGATGAGCTTGAGCTTGCCCTCGAAGGTGGTGATGTCGCCGCAGGCCCAGACCTGAGGCAGCGACGTCTTCATGACCGGGTCGACGACGATCGCGCCCTTGACCACCTCGAAGCCCCACTCCTTCAGCGGGCCGAGCGCGGTCTTGAACCCGAGCTGCAGCAGCACGGCGTCGATGTCGAGCTCGACCACCTCGGTCTCGCGCTCGGTGTGGAAGAGCACGACGCGCTCGATCTGCCCGTTGCCCTGCACGTCCTTGATCTGGAACGGTACGTGGACGTCGACGCGGCCGGCCTCGCGGGCCTCCATGACCTGGCCGATCGTGACCTCGTGGGCGCGGAAGCCCTCGCGCCGGTGCACGAGCGCGATCGAGTCGGCGACCTCGAGCAGGTTCACGACCCAGTCGAAGGCGCTGTCGCCGCCGCCGACGATGAGGACCTTCTTGCCCGCGAACTCCTCCTTGGACCCGACCAGGTAGTGGGCGCCGCGGCCCTCCCACGGGTCCATGTCGTAGCCGGGCAGCTTCTTGGGCTCGAAGGCGCCGTGGCCGCCGGCCACGATGACCGCGCGCGAGCGCAGGTCGCCCTTGTCGGTGTGCAGGATGAGGAGGTCGTCCTCCCACGAGATGCGCTCGGCCGTCGTCTCCAGGTGCACGGGCACGTCGAACTGGTCCAGGGCCTGCTCGCGCAGCATCTCGACCAGGTCCCTGGCCAGCACGCGCGGGTGGCCGGGCACGTCGAAGATCCACTTCTCCGGGTATAGCGTGGTGAGCTGGCCGCCGAGCTCGGGCAGCGAGTCGATGATGCGCGACGAGGCCTCGCGCATCCCGGCCCAGAACGCGGTCGCCAGGCCCACGGGGCCAGCGCCGATGACCGTGATGTCGCGGACCTCGTCGAAGTCGCGCTGCAGCGTGGAGGGCTCGCTCTCGGCGACGTTGCTCACGGAACCAGAGTAGGCAGCGCCGCGCCGTCGAGCGCCCCCAGAGCCCGCTCCACCGAGGTCGCGATGCAGGTGAAGGTCGGGGTGTCGCGCATCGTGTAGAGGCTCGACTCGGTGGTTCGCAGGCGCTGCACGAGGTCGAGGAAGTCCTGCGGGCGATCGGTCTCGAACGCCACGACGAACTCCTGGTCGTCGAGGCCGAAGGAATAGGAGGTGTTGAGGTCGATGCTGGGGTACTCGCGGCCGATGCGAATGTGCTCCTGCATGATCCGGTAGCGCTCCTCGGGTGACAGCCGGTACCACTCGCGGGTCTTCACGAACGGGTAGACGAACAGGTACTTCGCGTGCTGGGGGCGGACCTCCAGGCGCGACTCGTCCGAATACTCGGACTCCTTTGTGAGCGCAAGGTAGGAGTAGGGCACCGAGCACCACCGCATGAGCCCGCTCTGGCCGAGCACGACGTGGAACTCGTGGATGGGGTCGAGCGAGACCGACTGGGTCAGCAGCATGAGGTCGGCATCCCCGCGCGTGCCGACGAGCGAGAACGCCCGCAGCAGGTGATGGTGGCCGGCCGCGAAGTCCTCGCAGGCGGCCAGGAACTCGCGCTTGTCCTGGGCGCGCTCATCCTCGTCGCGGCGGCGCCACGCAGGATCGACCGAGAGGAAGGTGTACTTGACGAAGTGACGCTCGGGCACCGACGCTCAAGGATAGGGGCGCTGTGCGCGCTCGCGCTGGTGCTCGGGCCCGCCGCGAGCGCCCGCGCGGCGGCGCCGCGGTGCTCGCGTTCCTGCCCGTCCGGCCCGCGGGCAAGGCCACCCAGCGCACGCTCGAGCGCCTGGCGGCGCGCCCCGGGCCGGCGCTCGGGCTGCTGGCGGCCTCGCAGGGCGAGTACGCGGCCGGGCAGGTGCTGCTCGACGTCTCCAGGGCGCGCGGGTCTCGCTGGCCGCCTACTCACCCGACCACCGGCCGCCGCTGCAGCTCGCCGTCCTGGGGGGCCGCGGGTTCATCCGGGGCTGGAACGACGCGGCCATCCGGGCCGGCGACGCGCCGGGTGACCTGCGCCCGGGCCTGCTGGCCTCTTCGATCCCGGGTGGCGCCGGCTACGCGGGCGTGGCCGGGCGCCCGTACGGCGTGGCGGTGCCCGCGGCCGACGAGGAGGGCGAGGTCGACCAGGTCTCGCTGGGCCCGGCGGCGTCGCTGCCCGCCCGCACGCGCGGCCTGCTCGCCGACCACCGCCTCGTCGTGGTCGGGCTGCCACCCGGCCGTGCCGGCGGGATGGCGCTGGACGGGCTCCTACGCGCACGCGCGCGCGACGATCTGGTGCTGGTCGCGAGCGCCCCGCCGGGCCGCGGGGTGGCCCAGCTCCTGCCGGTCGGTGCCGCGGGGCTGGGGCCCGGCGTGCTGCGCTCGTCCACCACGCGCCAGGACGGCGTGATCGCCTCCATCGACCTCGCGCCCACGCTCCTGCGCCGGCTCGGGCTACCCGTCCCGGCCGCGGTCACGGGCGAGCCGGCCACGACCGTGCCGGGCCAGGGCGCGGCCGACCTTGTCGACCTCGACGACCGCCTGCGCGTGGTCGCGGGCGGGCGCCTGCCCGCGCTGGAGGCCCTGCTCGCGGGCTGGGTCGCCGCGCTCCTGCTGCTGGGCGCGCTCGGCGGGAGGCCCGGCCTGCGTCGGGGCCTGCGCTGGGGCGGCCTGGCCGTCCTCTGGCTGCCCTCCGTGCTGCCGCTGACCGCGGCGCTGGCGCCCTCGCGGACGGCCGAGGTGGCCATCGTGGCCGCCGGGTCGCTTGCGCTCGCGGCCCTCACCGACCTGCTCGTGCCCTGGCCCCGCGGGCTGCTCGTGCCCGCCGCGGTCGGGATCGTGGCCTACGCGGTCGACCTCGCCTTCGGCTCCGAGCTCATCGTGCGCTCGCTGCTCGGGCCCACCCCGCGCTTCGGCTCGCGCTTCTACGGGATCGGCAACGAGCTCGAGGCCGTGCTACCGATCCTGCTCTTCCTCGGCCTTGCCGTGCTTCCGGTGACGGCGCGGCGCGGCGGCCGCGGCGCGCTCACCTTCGCGCTCGCGGGCGCGGCGCTGGCCCTCATCATCGGTGCTGGACGCCTGGGCGCCGACGTCGGCGGCGTCATCACCGTCGGGGCCGGGACGGCGGCCGCCACGCTGCTCATGCTCGAGGGCGGCGTGACCCGCCGCGCCCTGGTCGTGGCGGTGTGCGTGCCGGTCGCGGCGGTGATCGTGCTCGCCCTGGTCGACCTCGCCAGCGGGGGCGATTCGCACTTCACCCGCTCGATCCTCGAGGCGAGCTCCGCCGGCAGCGTGGAGGAGACCGTCGGACGCCGCTACCGCCTCGCGCTCGACGCACTGGAACGCGGTCTGATGCCGATCCTGACCGCAATCGCACTGCTTGCCGTCGCCTATGCCCTGCGCTGGCGTCGCACCCTGTACGCGGCGGTCGCTCCGTACGCCGGCTGGCGCGCGGCGCTGGTGGGCGGGCTGGTCGCGGCGGTGGTGGGTTCGCTGGTCAACGACGCGGGTCCTGTGCTGCTCGTCTACGGGGTCGTCGTGCTCGCTTTCGCGACCGCCTCCGCGGGCGGAAACGGGGAGCGCGCTCGCTAGCATGGCGAGGATGCGGATCGCCCTGGTGTCACCGTATTCCTGGACGTATCCGGGTGGTGTGACGCGACACATCGAGGCCCTCGCCGAGCAGCTCCTCCGCACCGGCCAGGACGTCGATGTGCTCGCTCCCTTCGACCCCGACGACCGCCTGTCCGTGCGCATGCACGCAGGGGCGCGTCCCGAGCCCCGGGCCGTGCCGGACTACCTGATCCCGCTCGGCCGCACCGTGGGCCTGCCGGCCAACGGGGCGGTCTCCAACATCGCCGTCACCGCCAACCCCCTGCTGCGTGCGCGCCGGGCGCTCGAGCAGGGCGGCTACGACGTCGTCCACGTCCACGAGCCGATCGGGCCGATCCTCTCCTGGGACGCGATGCACCACGCCCCGGCGCCGCTCGTGGGCACCTACCACTGCTACTCCGAGAACCCGATCACCAACGGGATGGCCAGGGTCATGGGCGCCAAGCGGGGCATGAACCGCCTCAACGTGCGCATCGCCGTCTCCGAGGCCGCGGCCTGGACGGGCCGGCGCTTCTTCGGCGGCACCTACCGCGTGATTCCCAACGGCGTCGATCTCGAGGGTGCCGCCGGGCTGTGCGCCTCGGCGGTGCCGCTGCGCCGGCGCGACGACGCGTTGCGGATCGTATTCGTCGGCCAGGCGGTCGAGCGCAAGGGCCTGCCCGTGCTACTGCGCGCGTACGAGGCGTTGCGCGAGCACGTCCCGGCCACGCTCGAGGTCGTCGGCGCCACGCAGGAGGGGGTCGCGCCGCTGCTGCTCGATGGCGACCAGGGCGTGACCGTCCTCGGCCGCTGCGACGACGAGCGAAAGCACGCCGCCCTCGCCCGCGCCGACGTCCTCTGCGCGCCGTCGCTGGGCGGCGAGAGCTTCGGCATGGTGCTGACCGAGGCGTTTGCGGCCGGGACACCGGTCATCGCGTCGGACATCGCCGGCTACCGCGACGTCGTGCGCAACGGCGTCGACGGCATCCTGCACCAGCGTGGCAACGCCACCGAGCTGGCCGAGGCGCTGCAGGAGCTCTACTACGAGCCCGAACGCCGGCTGGAGATGGCCGCCGCCGCGCGCCAGCGCGCCGAGCGCTTCGCCTGGCCGCGTGTGGCCGCCGAAGTGCTCGAGGCCTACGAGGACGCCCAGGCCATGCCCCAGCCCGAGGGCACGGTGCGCCGCTTCGGCGCTCGCCACGGGCTCGTGCCCGCCGACGGCAAGCGGGTCCGGCCCAAGCGCCTGCCGCGCCTGGAGACCGACCCCACCGCCGCCCGGCCGGCCGTGGCCGCGGCGCGGCGCATCGGCATGGTCGTGCTCGCCGTGCTCGGCGTCGGCCTCGCCGGCCTGGCGCTCGAGCGCATCGGGGTGCACCGGATCGTCCTCTCGCTGCTGCAGTCCAGCCCGACCTGGGTGCTGGCCGGCCTCGGGGTCATGTGCCTCTCGATGGTCCTGCGCGCCGTCTCCTGGCACGCGATCCTGCGCGCCGCCATGCCCGACGTGCCGGTGCGGTTGCGCGACGCCGCCCAGGGCACGTTCATCGGCGTGCTCATGTCGGCGACGCTGCCCGCTCGCCTGGGCGAGCCCTCGCGCGCGTTCATCGTCGCCCGTCGCACCGGGCGCGTGCGCGAGCGCTTCCCGATCGTGCTGGGCACGCTCGTCTCCCAGACCATCCTGAACCTCGTCGCCCTGCTCGCCCTGGGCGTGGCCATGTTCGCGACCGTGGGCTTGTTCAGTGGCCGCGAGCAGCAGCTGCTCGTGTGGATGGCCGCGCCGCTCGTGCTAGTCGCACTCGTGATCCTCGCGCCGGCGCTCGTGCGGCCCGGGGCGGACTCGCGCTCTTCGCGCGTGAAGAGCTGGGCCGCGAGCGCGCGCCGGGCCCTGGTGCAGGTCCGGCTCGGCCTGCGCGTCTTCGGTGAGCCGCGCCAGGGCGCCCTGGCCACCGCCGCCCAGCTCGGCGCCTGGGCCCTGCAGCTGACCAGCTGCTACATCCTGCTGGTCGCCCTCGGGCTCGACGAGCGCGCGAGCATCGGCGCCGCCGCCGGCGTGCTGTTCGCCGTCAACGTGACCGCCGTCCTGCCCGCCACGCCGTCCAACCTCGGCATCTTCCAAGCCGCCTGCGTGGCCGTGCTCACCGGCGCCTACGGCATCTCCGCCGCTGACGCGCTCGGCTACGGCATCATCCTCCAGGCCGTGGAGATCGCGACGGCGGTGATCATGGGCATGCCCGCTCTCGTCCGCGAGGGGCTCTCGTGGCGCGACGTCCGCTTCCGCGCCCTGCACACGGCGCCCGTGCAGCTGCGGCCGCGGCGGGCATGAGGCTCGAGGGCATCCACCACATCACGGCGATCACGGCCGACGCGCCGCGCAACGTCGACTTCTACGCCCGCCTGCTCGGCCTGCGCCTGGTCAAGAAGACCGTCAACTTCGACGCCCCCGACGTCTACCACCTCTACTACGGCGACGAGGCGGGCTCGCCGGGCTCGATCCTCACCTTCTTCGAGTTCCCCGGCGCCGCGCCCGGCCGCGCCGGCGCGGGCATGCTGCACTCGATCGTGTGGCGCGTGGGCACCAACGCCGCGCTGGACTTCTGGGCCGGCCGCCTGGAGGGGGAGGGCGTCGCCGTGACGCGCGAGGCCAACCGGCTGCGCTTCGCCGACCCCGAGGGGCTGGGGCTCGAGCTGGCCCACGTCGACAGCGGCGACCCCCCGCTGGTCGCGGCCGCCGCCGACATCCCGGCCGAGCACGCGCTGCAGGGCTTCGACGGCGCCCGCGCCTACACCACGGCGCCCGAGCGCAGCGCCGCGCTGCTCGGAGAGACGCTGCAGTTCGAGCACGAGGGCGACGGCGACTGGATCTGCGCCGGCGAGGAGCGCGGCGCCCGCTGGAGCTACGACCCGCCGCCGCCCGAGCGCGGGATCCAGGGCGCCGGCACCGTGCACCACATCGCCTGGGCCGCGCCCGACGCCGACCACGAGGCCTGGCGCAAGGGCGTCGCGGCCGCCGGCGCGCACGTCACGCCCATCATCGACCGCCAGTACTTCTTCTCGATCTACTTCCGCGAGCCGTCCGGGGTGCTGTTCGAGATCGCCACGCTCGGGCCCGGCTTCGCCACCGACGAGGATCCGGCCCACCTGGGCGAGGCCCTGCGCCTGCCGGCCCAGCACGAGCACCTGCATGCGCAGCTCGAGCGCACCCTGACGCCGTTGCACAACCCGCGCGCGACCGAGGTCTCGTCGTGATCTTCGAGCGGCGCGGGGCCAACAGCGACCCCGCCGACGGCACCCTGGTGCTGTTCCACGGCCGTGGCACCGACGAGCACGACCTGCAGCCGATCGTCGATGCGCTCGACCCCGAGGGGCGGCTCGTCGGGCTCACGCCGCGGGCGCCGTTCACCATGCCGCCGGGCGGCTTCCACTGGTACGGGCCGGTGGTGCGCGTCGGCTACCCGAACGCGGAGACGTTCTTCGACAGCTTCGCCCAGCTCTCGCAGTGGCTGGAGGAGGAGGTGCCGGGCATCGGCCGCGCGGTCCTTGGCGGCTTCTCGCAGGGCTCGGTCGTGGCCTACGCGCTCGGGCTCGGCGCCGGGCGGCCGGCGCCGGCCGGGATCCTGGCCATGAGCGGGTTCATGCCCGAGGTCGACGGCTTCGCGCTCGACCTCGAGTCGCGCAAGGGCCTGCCGGTGGCGATCGCCCACGGCACCCACGACCCGGTGATCCCGGTGACCTTCGGCCACGAGGCGCGCGACCGCCTGACCGCCGCGGGCCTCGACGTCCTCTACCGCGAGTCGCCGGTCGGCCACGGCGTCGACCCTCGCGGGATCGACGAGTTGCAGGCGTGGCTGCGGCGCACGCTGCCGGCGCGAGCTGCCGCGTGACCGACACGCAGCTGACCTGGGCGGCGGCGTTCGCCGACGCCGGGCTCGAGCCCTGGTTCGAGCAGGTCCTCGCGGCCGTCCCGGGGGGCGAGCTCTTCGACGCCCACACCCACATCGGCTTCAACGACCCCGACGGGTTCAAGCTCGCCCCCGAGCAGCTGCTGGCGGGGCTCGAGCGCGCGCACGCGCGCAGCGTGGTGTTCCCCATGCACGAGCCCGACGGCTACCCGCCCGCCAACGACACCGCGCTCGAGCTGGCCGCCGCCTCCGCCGGGCGGGTCGTCGCCTTCGCGCGCCTGGACCCGGCCGACGCGCCGCTGGCCGAGGCCGAGCGCGCGGTCGCCGCGGGCGCGCGGGGGCTGAAGCTCCATCCCCGGGCCGAGCAGTTCGCGCTCGCCGACCCGCGGCTGGAGGGCACGTTCGCCTTCGCCGACGAGCACCGCCTGCCCGTCCTGGTGCACGCCGGGCGCGGGATCCCGGCGCTCGGGCGCCACGCCGTCGAGCTGTGCGAGCGCCACCCGGGGCTGCGGATCATCCTCGCGCACGCCGGCATCTCCGACCTGTCGTGGATCTGGGCCGCGGCCGACGAGCTGCCCAACCTGTTCTTCGACTCCTCGTGGTGGAGCGCCGCCGACCTGCTGGCGCTGTTCACGCTGGTGCCGCCGGGCCAGATCGTCTGGGCCAGCGACGCGCCCTACGGGACGCCGCTCATCGGCGCGTGCATCGGGTTGCGCTGCGCCCAGCAGGCGGGGCTGTCGGGCGACCGGCTGCGCGCCGTCTCCGGCGGGACCATCGCGGCCCTCGTGGCGGGCGAGGAGCCGCCCGACCTCGGCCCGCCCATCGGCACCGACCGCATCGACAACGACGTGCTGCTCGCGCGGGTGGAGACCTTCCTCATCACCGCGCTGGGGCGCATGCTCGTCGGCGCCGACGGCTACGAGGGGCTGCAGCTCGCACGCCTGGCCTGCGACGTCGAGCGGGGCACGAAGCCGGCCGCGACGTGCGCGTCGGTGGTCTCGCTGCTGGACCGCTACGACGAGGTGCGGACGGAGCACCCCGACGCCGACACCCGCGTCGGCCTGGCCTTCGTGATCGTCGCGGCGATCGTCGCGCGCACGCCCGACGTGCCCCTGCCGACGACCTGAGTCGTCATAACCCGTCCGGCGCCCTCGTTACAAAAGGCGCATGGGCCATGTCCTCCTTCCCACCGGACACACCGACCAGGACCTCCGCCTGGCGGAGCGCATCGCGGTCGCGCTGAAGTCGGACGAGCTCGTGGTCTGCCGCCTGCACGCGACCCCGCGCCCGGCGCCGCGCCGGCCCCGGCCGGAGCCGCCGCAGCGCCCGGCCGCCACGGCGCTCTCGCTGCTCTGGGGCCTGGTGCTGGCGCTGCACGACCGCCGCCGGGCGGCGCGGGTGGCGCGCTAGCCGGGGCGCGGGGCACCGATCGCTGGCTCGAGCCCTACGAGGGGCTCACTCCGGGCTGAGCCCGGCGGCGGCCAGGCCCTCGTCGCGGTTGGAGTACTCGACCACGCGCTCCGCGCGGCCGTCGCACATGGTCCAGACGTGTGCGAGCTGCATCTCCATGGGGACGCCGCTGCCGGCGCCGTGGCCCGAGAAGCGCACCCACGCGAACACGACGCAGCACGAGCAGCGCCCGCAGCCGCAGTCCCAGCTCGCGGTCCTCGGCCTCGAGCGCCGGCAGCTCCTCCTCGGCCCGGGCGACGACGCGGGCGCGCACGTGGCGGTCGCCCGGGTTCGTCTGCACCAGCAGCGTGAGGCCGCGCCGCGCGTGCGGGCGTCGCCGGCGCAGCGATGCGCCTGCTCGAGGTGGTCCGCCGCGTCGCTGGCCGGCCGGTGGCAAGCTCGTGGCGGCCGAGCTCGAGCAGCACGTCCGCGCGCTGCTCCGCCGGCGGCGGCTCGGCCAGCGCGCGGCGCAGCAGCGCCGCCGCCGTGGCCGGCGCGCCCCGCTCGGCGGCGCGGGTGGCAGCCTCGACCAGCTCGGCGGCGACGCGGGCATCGCCGGCCGGCGTGCAGGAGCTGCAGCGCGACCCGCTCCGGCCCGGCGCCGCGGCTGCGCAGCAGCGCGGCGGCACGAGCGTGGGCAGCGGCGCGCTCGGGGGCGGGCAGGCTCGCGCGCACGGCGCCGGTGAGCATGGGGTAAGGAAAGCGCAACGCGGACGCGTCCTCGAGCAGCCCTGCGCGGACCAGATCCGAGGCAGCCGGCCCCGCCGCGGCGATAGGCACGTCGGCCAGCTCGGCCGCGAGGTCGAGCGCCACAGCGTCGCCCAACACCCCCGCGGCCTGCGCCAGCGCCGTGGCCTGCGGACCGAGCCGCGCGAGCGTCGCCGCTACGGCGCGCGCCACCGTCGGTGGCGTGACCTCGTGCACGCGCGGCGCGCCGGCGGCGACGAAGGCCACGCCCTCGCGCTGGAGTGCCCGCACGAGCTCGTCGAGCAGGAACGGGTTGCCGCCGGTCGCTTCGTGGCAGGCACGCACGAAGGCGTCGTCGACCGGGCCGTTGTGCAGCTCGGCCAGGCGCCCGCCGACCCCCGCGACGGTGAGCACCGCCGGCGCGAGGGTGTGCGCCGCCGGCTCGGCGCGCAGCTCGGCCAGCGTGGGCTGCTCGCCCACGTCCGCGTCGTCGCGGGCCGCCACGACGAGCGCCAGCGGCAGCGACTCGGCGCGGCGGCCCAGGTACGCGAGGAAGCGCAGCGACGGCTCGTCCGCCCACTCGGCATCGTCGACGGCGAGCAGCACCGGCGCCTGCTCGGCCACGTTGGCCACGAGCCAGTAGAGGCCGTGCAGGAGGCCCAGGGACGAGGCCGGCACCGACTCGGGCGCGTCGAGCAGGACCGGCTCGGCCAGGCGCGCCGCACCCGACAGTACGCGCTCGCGCTCGGCCGGGTCGCGCACGACCGGCTCCAGGCACTGGCGCGCCCCTCCGAGCGGGAACGCCCGCTCGAGCTCGGTGCCGCGCCCGTGCAGCACGCGCATCCCTTCGGCGGCCGCGCGCTCCCGGGCCGCCCGCAGCAGGCTGGTCTTCCCGATCCCGGGCGGCCCCTCGAGGAGGACCACGGCGCCCGCGCCCGACCGCGCCGACTCCAGCAGCGCGTCGAGGGTCGCGACTTCGACCTCCCGCTCGACCAGTGGGTCCACCGAGGAGGACCCTGGGCGGTCCGCGAACCTGGGGGGGCAGACCCCCTTGCGGGTGGTTGAGGGTTCGGGCCCTAGGCCCGCGCCGCCGCCGGGGCGTCCTCGGCCTCGACGGCGCCCTCGCGCGGCTCATCGTCGCCGAGCTCGCCGAACAGCGAGGGATCCCGGCGCGAGCCCTTGATCACGTCGTCGGGCGAGCCGTCGGGCAGCAGGCGGCCGTTGCCCATGCCGTAGTAGATGGCCTGCGGGTGGTGCAGGACCATAGCCAGCGTCGACTGCTCGGGGATCGGCGCGTAGCCGTCCGAGATCGTCATGTCGATCTGCTCGAGTCCGAGCAGCTCCTCGACCTTCAGGTGCTCGGCCTGCTCGGGGATGGCCGGGTAGCCCCACGAGAGCCGCCGGCCCTGCGTGGTGGGGATCGCCCACCAGCCGCGGATCTTCCAGTGCAGCCACTCGGACAGGCCCTCGGCCGTCTGCACGCCGAGGCCGTGCACGAAGAGCTGCTCGGCGAACTCGCCGTCGCGCTCGAGCTGGGCCATGACGTCGGTGACCTCGGAGCCGACGGTTACCGCGGTCAGCGCGATCACGTCGAGCTCGCCGCTGGCCTTGGGGCGGAAGAAGTCGGCCGTGCACAGGCGGTCGCCCTTGGGCTGGCGCGGGGTGACGAAGCGGTGCAGCTCGGTCTCGCGGTCGGCGGGGTCGAGCACGACGATGTCGTTGCCCTCGGCGTAGCAGGGGAAGAACCCCAGCAGCACGCGCGGGTGCAGGTAGGTCTGCTCGTTCCACATGCGCTCCAGCCGGGGCCGGAAGTCGGTCTCGACGAGCTCCTTCCACGCCTCGCCCTTCACGCCGCGCCCGCCCCAGTGGAGCTTGAACAGCACGTGGGTGTCGAGGTGCGAGTAGAGCTCGTCCATGTCGACCGGGATCTCCTGCACGCCCCAGAACGGCGGCTCCGGGATCGGCACGTCGGTGCGCACCGCCGACCGCACTGAGGCGTCGGAGGTGTCGAGCTCCTCGGGCTCCTCACCCGTCTCGCGGAAGCGGCGCGCGCCGTCGAGCACCTTGGACCGCAGCCCCTCGCGCGCCTCGGCGTCGATGAGCTGGTCCATGACGGCCAGGCCCTCGAACGCGTCCTTGCAGTAGAAGACGCCGGGGTCGTAGACGTCGTCGGACTCCTTGCCGCCGGGGTAGAGCGTGCGGAAGGAGAAGTTGCGGTTGATGGCCGCGCCGCCGATGAGCAGCGGGTACGCGCGGCCGGAGCTGTGCAGCTCCTGCACGCACAGCGGCATCTGCTTGGAGGTCGAGACGAGCAGGGCCGAGAGCCCGATCGCGGTGGCCGCATGCTCGTCGGCGGCGTCGAGGATGGTCTGGATCGGCACCTGCTTCCCCAGGTCGATGACCGTGTAGCCGTTGTTGGTGAGGATCGTGTTGACCAGCGACTTGCCGATGTCGTGCACGTCGCCGAACACGGTGGCCAGCACGACCGTGCCCTTGGTGTAGCCCTCGATCTTGTCCAGGTAGTTCTCGAGCCGGGCCACGGCGCGCTTCATGACCTCCGCGCTCTGGAGCACGAAGGGCAGGATCAGCTCGCCGGCGCCGAACTTGTCGCCCACCTCCTTCATCGCGGGGAGGAGGACGTCGTTGAGGGTGGGGACGGCGCCGATCTTCTCCACCGCGCGGTCGATGTCGCCCTCGACCCCGTCCTTCTTGCGCCGCAGGATGCGCCAGTGCAGCGCCTCCTCCGGTTCCATCTCGGCGGTGGGGTCGCCCACTTCCTCCTCGGCCTCCGAGCCCTTGGACTCGAAGTGGGCGATGAAGCGCTCGAGCGCGTCGTCGCGGCGGTTGAAGACGAGGTCGTCGGCGAGCGCGCGCTCCTCCTCCACGATCTCCCCGTACGGCGTGATGTGGTTGGGGTTGACCATCGCGAGGTCCAGGCCGGCCTCGACGCAGTGGTGCAGGAAGACCGAGTTCAGCACGGCGCGGGCGCCGGGGGAGACCCCGAAGCTCACGTTGGATACGCCCAGCGAGGTCTTCACGCCGGGCACCTCGGCCTTGACGCGGCGGATGCCCTCGATCGTCGCGATGGCCGACGGCTTCCACTCGTCGTCGCCGGTCGTCAGCGTGAAGGTCAGGCAGTCGAAGATCAGCAGCTCGGGGTCGAGCCCGTGCTCGTCGCACACGATCTCCTTGATGCGCTGGGCGATCTCGACCTTGCGGTCGGCGGTCTTGGCCATGCCGACCTCGTCGATGGTCAGCGCGATCAGCGCGGCGCCGTGGGCCTTGGCCAGCGGCACGACGACGTCGGCCTTGTCGCGGCCGGCCTCGAGGTTGATCGAGTTGACGATGGCCCGGCCCGGGATCTGCTCCAGCGCGGCCCGGATGACCTCCGGCTCGGTGGAGTCGATCTGGATCGGGGCGGGCTGGGTCAGCGCGATGCGCTTGACCACCTCGCTCATCTGGACGTCCTCGTCCTGGCGCTCGGTCAGGGCCACGCACACGTCGAGCACGTGCGCTCCGCCCTCGACCTGGTCCTCGGCGACCTGCACCAGCCCGTCGTAGTCGTCGGCCAGCAGCAGCTCCTTGGCCTTGCGCGAGCCCTGCGAGTTGACCCGCTCGCCGACCAGCGTCGGGCGCGGGTCCTGCACCAGCGGCGTGGCCGCGATCATGCTGGAGACCCGGCGCGGGGCGGGCTCGGGCCGCGCCGGCACCGTGTCGCGCGCGCAGCGCTCGCGGATGGCGGCGATGTGGTCCGGCGTGGTGCCGCAGCAGCCGCCGACGATCGCGACGCCGAAGCGCTCGACGAATTCACCCAGGACGTTGGCCAGCGGCTCGGGCTCCTCGGGGAAGATCGTCTCTCCGTCGGGCCCCTGGATGGGCAGGCCGGCGTTGGGGATGCAGTGGATCGGCAGCGGCGAGTTCTCGCTCAGGAAGCGGATCGCGTCGCGCATGTCCTCGGGCCCGGTGGAGCAGTTCAGGCCGAGCACGTCGACCTCGAGGCCGGTCAGCGTGGTCAGGGCGGAATCGACGTCGGTGCCGAGCAGCATCTTGCCGCCGTTGGGCAGCAGCGTGATCGAGGTCTGGATCGGCACGGTGCGGCCGACGGCCTTGGCCGCTTCGCGGGCGCCGAACACGGCGGCCTTGACCTCGAGGATGTCCTGCGCGGTCTCGATGATGATTAGGTCGGCGCCCCCCTCGGTCAGGCCCTTGGCCTGCTCGGTGAACACCTCGACGAGCTGGCCGAACGAGATCGCGCCCAGCGTGGGGTCGTCCGAGGCGGGCAGCATGCCGGTGGGGCCGATCGACCCGGCGACGAAGCGGTCCGCGCCGGCCGCCTTGCGGGCGATCTGGGCGGCCTTAGTGTTGATCTCCAGCGTGTGCTCGGCCAGGCCCCACTCGTCGAGCTTGAGCCGCGAGGCCTGGAAGGTGTCGGTCTCCAGCACCTCGGCGCCGGCATCGAGCATCGACGTGTGCACGCCCTCGATGACGTCGGGGCGGTTGAGGACGAGCGCCTCGTGGCACTTGCCGGGAAGGCCGCCGTAGTCCTCCGAGGTGAGCTCGAACTGCTCGAGCGTCGCGCCCATCCCGCCGTCGAAGACGACGACGCGGGACCGGGCGGCGGCAAGGAAATCGCGGTCGGCCATGGGCTCAGGCTACCAACCTTGACACAGGTGTGTCAGGGTACGACGAGGCCCGACTCGCCCACGCCGGACTGCAGCGCGTCGAGGCCGAAGCCGTCCACCGGGCCGAGCGCCCCGGTGCCCTGCAGGCCGCCCTCGAGCGCGCGCTGCGCGCCCCACGCGAGGATGCGGCCGGTGAAGGCGTAGCCGTTGACGCCGCGCAGCGTCGCCTCGGCGAGCTGGGCGCCGTCGGCGGCGTAGGCGGAAGCGGTGACGTAGGACCCGCTGCGCGCCCGCTCGGCGGCGTCGGGCCCGCCGCTGGAGCCCTTGACGAGCTGGCGCCCGAGCGCGCGCGGGACGTCGCCGAGCACCGGCACGCGGCGGAAGAGGTCGAGCCCGGGGCTGAGTAGGGTCATCGGCCGCGCGGCGCCGCCGGCCCACCCCAGGTAGACGTTGACCTCGCGCAGGCCGTCGCGCAGCCGGGGTAGCGCGAACGCCTCCGACGTGCCGACCGAGATCCCGGGCCGCGAGCGCCCGTCGACGTCGAAGTGGCGCATGCGCGCGGCGCCGCGCTCGGTGACCAGCCGCCCGCCGCGCCACCCGTACGACGGCGCCATCAGCGCCTCGACGACCGACGCGCGGGTGCCGCCGCTGGCGCTGGCCGCGCCGGTGATGAAGTAGCCCACGTCCACCCGCACGGCGTCCTCGCCGGCGTCGCGCAGGGCCAGCGCGCCGGCGAGGTTGCCCGGCACCCAGTCGTAGCCGAACGCGGTCACGAGCCCGCACCCGGCCGCCTCGGCGGCGCCGCCGAAGCGCTCGAACACGCGGCGGATGAACGGCGTCTCCCCGGTCGAGTCGAGGTAGTGGGCGCCGGAGGCGATGGCGCCCTCCACCGCCGGGTCGCCCCAGCGGGTGAACGGCCCCACGGTGGAGATGAGTACGTCGCCGCGCTCGACCAGCGCCGCGCAGCTCTCCGGGCGCTCGACGTCGGCGGCCTGCACCTCGAGCTCGCCGCCCAGCTCGTCGGCCAGCGCCCGCAGCTTCGGGGCGCTGCGCCCGGCCAGCACCGGACGCACGCCGCGCTGCAGCAGCGCGTCGGCGGTCAGGCGCCCGGTGTAGCCCGTGGCGCCGAACAGGACGATGCGGCCCGCCACTCCCGCTACCGTACCGGCACTTTGGCTGGACGGAGGCTGTGGTTCGACATGACCGCGCCCGCGCACCCGCTCGTGTTCCGGCCGGTCATCGAGCGCCTTCGCGCGGGCGGCGACGAAGTGGTCGTGACCGCTCGCGACTACGCGCAGACGCTCGGGCTGCTCGAGCGCATGGGCATCGAGTTCACCGCCGTGGGCAAGCACGGCGGGGCTTCGCGCGTGCGCAAGCTCGGCGCCCTGGTCGGGCGTACCTCGCGCGTGCGCAGGCTCGCGCGCAAGGACCACTTCGACCTCGCCGTGGCCCACGGCTCCAACGACCTTGCGCTGGCCGCGGCCTCGCTCGGCATCCCCGCCGTCAACACCTTCGACTACGAGTGGGCCACCCAGCAGCACCAGATCGGGTGCCGGCTGGCGCGCCGCGTGATGGTGCCCGAGGCCATCCCGCCCGAGCGCCTGCGCCGCTACGGCGTGGGCCCGCACAAGCTGCGCCAGTACGCGGGGCTGAAGGAGGAGTACTACCTGTCCGACTTCGAGCCCGACACGGCGGTGCTGGACCAGCTCGCCCTCGACCGGGCCCGGATCCTCGTCGTCGTGCGCCCGCCGCCCGACGTCTCCATCTACCACCGCAAGGCCAACCGACTGTTCCCGCAGGTGCTCGACCACCTCGGCAACCGCGAGGACGTCCAGGCCATCGTCATCCCCCGCACCGACGAGCAGCGGGCCAGCGTGCGCGCGCTGAGCATGCCGTCGCTCGTCGTCCCCGACGGCGCCATCGACGCCCAGAGCCTGATCGCGCTCTCCGATCTGGTGGTCTCGGCCGGCGGCACGATGAACCGCGAGGCCGTCGCGCTGGGCAAACCCGTCTACACCACGTACGGCGGGAGACTGGGCGGCGTCGACGAACTCCTCATCCGCGAGGGAAGATTGCGACCATTGACGGATCCGCGCGCAATGGAGATCGCCAAGCATCCGGACGGGAGCGTGCGCGAGCGCCGCAACCCGCAGGACTTGGTGGACCTGATCCTGGGAGCGATCGAGTGAGCACGGCAGCGCTGCCGCCGACCGAAGAGAACCTCATCACGAGCTATGAGCGGATGGCGCACACCTACGAGCGCCCCGCGGTCGACCGCGTGCTGCGCTCGCTCGACCTCACGCTCTCCGGGGTCGCCCTCGTCGTGCTGTCGCCGGTGATCGGGCTCACCGCGCTCGCCGTGCGCGTGGGCGGCGGCCGCCCGGTGCTCTACCGCGGCCAGCGGGTGGGCCGGGCCGGGCGCGTGTTCACGATGTACAAGTTCCGCACCCTGCGGCCCGACGCCGAGCAGCGGCTGGGGCCGTTCCTGGGCGAGCAGCTCACGCAGCTGACCGCAGGCGAGGTCTCGCGCCTGGGCCGGGTGCTGCGGGCGATCAAGCTCGACGAGCTGCCCCAGCTCTGGAACGTGCTCCGCGGCGACATGAGCATCGTCGGACCGCGGCCGATCCGCCCGACCTTCTTCGCGGAGCTGTGCGAGGAGATCCCCCAGTACTGGCAGCGCCTCGTGGTGCCGCCGGGCCTGACCGGCCTGGCCCAGCTCCGCCTGACCCGCGAGATGACCTGGGCCGAGAAGCTCGCGCACGACATGGAGTACATCGCCGACCGCTCGGTCGGCCTCTACGTGCGCGCGATCGTCGCCACCGTGGTCAAGATCGCCGCTGACGCGCTGCGGTCGACGTCGCGCACGCTCACCGGAGATTGAGATGGCTGATTCCGCGACCCCACGCACGCGGATGACGCGCGGATACCGGCGCTGGATCGGGGTCATCGGGCTCGCCAATGGCCGGCATTGGCTTCGCCCTGCTTCCCCCGCCCAGCTTGGTCCCGCGCGCCCCCGCGCACGTGCGGCCGCGGAACCAGCCATCTAGGGATGTGCGGCATCTGCGGCCTGCTGGCGCTTAACGGCGCCAGTCCCATCGACGCCGACGGGCTTGACGCGATGAACGCGGAGATGGTGCACCGCGGGCCCGATAGCGCCGGTGCCTGGGCCGACGGGCCGGTCGGGCTCGCCGCCCGGCGGCTGGCGATCATCGACCTCGAGCATGGCGACCAGCCCATCCGCACCGCCGACGGCCGCGTGACCGTGGTCCAGAACGGCGAGATCTACAACTACGAGGCGCTGCACACCGAGCTCGCGGCCGCGGGGCACCGGCTGCGCACGCGGTCGGACACCGAGGTGCTGGCCTACGCCTACCTGGAGTGGGGCCCGCGCTTCGTCGAGCGTCTGCGCGGCATGTTCGCGCTCGCGCTGTGGGACGCGTCCGAGCGCCGGCTCGTGCTCGCCCGCGACCGCTTCGGCATCAAGCCCCTGTTCCACGCCGAGGCCGGCGGCGCGCTGGCCTTCGCCTCCGAGCTCAACGCCCTGCGCCTGGCCCCCCGCTTCGACGCGGCCATCGACCCCGAGGCGCTCGAGGCCTTCCTGGCCTTCAACTCGATCCCGGCGCCGCTGACCATCTTCCGCTCCGCGCGCAAGCTGCCGCCCGGCCACCTGCTGGTGCGCGAGCGCGGGACCACCCGGATCGAGCGCTTCGCCCGCCCGACCCCCGTGCCCGCGCCCGACGTGCGCCGCGACGACGAGGCCACCCTGGCGGCCGAACTCCGCGAGGCCCTACGCGACTCGGTCCGCGCCCACCTGGTCTCCGACGTGCCCGTCGGCGTGCTGCTCTCGGGCGGGGTGGACTCGAGCGTACTCTGCGCGCTGGCCGCGCAGGAGTCCGGCGAGCCGGTGCAGACGTTCTCGATCGGCTTCCAGGAGCGCTCGTTCAACGAGCTCGACCTCGCGCGCTCGGTGGCCGAGCGCTATCGCACCGACCACCACGAGCTCATCGTCCGCCCGGACGCGGCCGAGCTGCTGCCGGAGATCGTCGCGTCGTTCGACGAGCCCTTCGGCGACTCGTCGGCGCTGCCCACGTTCCTGGTCTGCCGCCTGGCCGGCGAGCACGTCAAGGTGGCGCTGTCGGGCGAGGGCGGCGACGAGCTGTTCGGCGGCTACGAGACGTACGTGGCCGACCTCGTCTCCGCCCGCGGCCTGGGCCGGGCGGCGCGGCTGGCTCGCCCGCTGGTCGAGCGGCTGCCGAGCTCGTCGCGCCGGGTCTCGCTCGAGTACCGGGCCAAGCGGTTCGTGCGCGCCGCCCACCTGCCCCCGCTCGAGCGCCACCACGGCTGGAAGGAGATCTTCGCCCCCGAGGTGCGGGCCGAGCTCCTGCGCGACGGCCACAACGGCCACGACCCGCTCGACGTCTATCGCGCCCGCTACGCCGAGACCGCCGGGGCCGAGCCGCTGGCGCGGCTGCAGGACGTGGACCTCGGCATCTACCTCGTCGACGACCTGCTGGTCAAGACCGACCGCATGAGCATGGCCCACTCGCTCGAGGCGCGCGTGCCGTTCCTCGACACCGAGGTCGCCGGCTTCGCCATGGCCCTGCCCACGGCCGCCAAGGTGCGCGGGTGGGCCAAGAAGCGGCTGCTGCGCCGGGCGGCGGCGCCGCTCGTGCCCAAGGCGATCGTGGCCGGCCGCAAGAAGGGCTTCTCGATCCCCGCCGCCGCCTGGCTGCGCGGCCCGCTCGAGCCGTTCGCCCGCGAGGTGCTCGCGCCTGCGCGCGTGCGCGAGCAGGGCCTGCTCGACCCCGCGGCGGTCGGCGCCCTGCTCGACCGCCACGTGGCCGGCGAGGAGGACCTCAGCCGCCAGCTCTGGGGCCTGCTGTCGCTGTCCCTGTGGCTGGACCGGCCGGCGGTCAGGCCCGCCCGCGCACCAGGTCGATGAGCCGGCCGAGGACGGCCTCGCCGTTGGCGCGCAGGCCGTTGTGCTGGTACTCGTTGGTGATCCACGGCTTCAGGCCGCGGATGCGCCGGCCGGCCTCGCGCGAGAACTCCATCGGCACGTAGAGGTCCTCGGCGTAGATCGCCGCCGCCGACGGGACCTCGTTGGCGGCGAGCACGTCGAAGTCGTAGAGGCGCGGCCACTCGTGCTGGGCGAGCAGAGCGGCGGCGTCGCGCAGCCGGCCCAGGGCCGCGTGCTCGTCGAACATGCCGGGGAGGATGTGCTCGCCGAAGAACAGCTCGGGCTCGCGCTCGTAGGCGCCGGGGAGCACGCGCGCGGCCGCCCAACGGGTGGCGGTGCCGTCGGCCCAGCACGCCTCCTGCAGGAGCGAGTAGATGGGGTCGCGGGCGAAGCTCAGCGGGTCGTCGGCGTCGTGCAGGAAGGCAGGGGAGTCGAACGGCAGCTCGAGCAGGTGGTGCAGGTTCTCGGCGCCGTCGCTCATGCCCAGCTGCAGGCCGAGCTGGCGCACCCGCAGCGGCGTGAGCTCGTCCCCCGACGGGAGGCGCACGTGCGCGTCGTGCAGCGCGCGCACGCGCGCGCGATCCTCCGGGTAGCGCTCGTAGTAGCGGCGGCTGCGGTCGATGGCGAGGCGGTAGGTGAGCGCGTAGACGTCGTCCACCGGTACCTCGAACGCGGGCAGGCCGCCGGTGATGTAGGCCTCGCTCAGGCCGTCCTGCGCTGCTGACAGGTAATGGGTGACGCAGAACCCGCCGAAGCTCTGCCCCAGCACGCTCCAGCGCTCGACCCCGAGCTCCGCCCGGATGAGCTCGGCGTCGGCCACGATGCTGTCGGCGCGGAAGTGCGCCAGGTACGCCGCCTGCTGCGCCGGCGTCATGTCGTCCAGCGTCCCCACCGGCGACGAGCGCCCGGTACCGCGCTGGTCGAGCATGAGCACGCGGAAGTCGCGCAGCGCCCGGACCATCCAGCCCGGGCCCCGCGGGGCACCCGAGGGGCGCGCGGCCTCGAACCCGGGGCCGCCCTGGAAGAAGACCAGGAACGGCTTGTCGCGGCCGTCGGGCTCGGCCACCTCGCGCGCGAACACCGTGAGCTCGTCGCCCTCGGGCCGCGCGTGGTCGAGCGGCACTATGAACTCGTGCTCGGTGAGGACCAAGCCGGGGATGCGGTGGGTCACGGCCATCGGCGCGTCCCAGGATGGCAAAGCGAAGGCGGCTCCGATCAGCGCCGCACGAGCGTGACCGCGCGGACCACGCTTCCGACCACGACGCGGGCCCGCACGCGGTGCCCGCGCGGCAAGCGCGTGCGCAGGCGGCTGCGTACGCGCAGCGTCACGGCAGCCTGCCTGCCCGCCGCGACGCGGAAGCGCCGGCGCGCGAGCGTGGCGTAGCGCGCGGCCGCCGTGCCGGAGCGCCTGGCGGCCGGAAGGGCGGCGTCCAGGCGCAGCGTGCCGGTGCAGGCGGCCGCAGCGTTGCCGGTGCAGTCGATCGGGACCCGTACGGTGCCGCGCCTGCTGACGACCGCTTGCGTCAAGTCGACCACGGCCCGCAGCGGCACCGGCGCCGGCGGGGGCGGGGGCGGCGGAGGGGTCGCCGCGGCCGCGGCAGCGGCGTGCGACGTTGCCGCGGTGGGGCCGTGCTCGGAGGGCGCGGTGCTCGAGACCGGCGGCGAGACCGCCAGGCCCGGCGGGGTCGTGACCGGCGGCCCGCTCAGCAGCCGCGCGTGCTCGACCGTTGGCTCGTCGCCGCTGCGGTGCTCCCACACCATCCAGCCGTAGAGCGGCGTGCCGCCCTCCTCGGTGCGCACGTAGCGCGCGAGCACGTCGCCGTCGACGTTGCCGGCGCTGTCCCAGGCGTCCATCAGGATCGGGTCGACGTCGCACGGCTGCACGACCTGCTCGGGCGCCAGCAGCGCGCGCACGTGCCCGCCGCCGTGGGCGTTGAGGAAGCTCCAGAGCAGGTACGAGTAGTGGACGTCGTGGCGGTCGCCCTGATCGGCGCCGGGGTCGCCGTAGTGCTGGAACGACGCGCCGCTGTTGTTGCCGCCGGGCACGTCCTGGGGGCGCTTGTAGTGGAGGTCGTGGGGGATCGACGCGACCTGCGTGGCGTACGTGGCGTCGAGCGGGATCGCGCACGCGTTGCCGCGCCCGCCGCCCGCCGGCGTCGGCGTGCCCGGGTCGCTCGCGAGGTCGGAGACCAGCACCTGCCCGTACTTCGCATTCTGGTCGTCGACGTAGCCGTTGCCCCCGCGCGCGAAGACCAGCGGCCCCGCGGACGAGTCGACGACCTCGTGCAGGTCGATGCGCAGCTGCCCGTCGGGGCAGCTCCCGTCCGTGAACGACAGCGGGTCGGGGATCGCGAAGCCGGTGGGCGCCGCGTCCAGGTAGCGCAGCGGGATGTCGGGCGCCTCGGGCGCAACGCAGCGGTCGGCGTGGACCTGCCCGTCCGCGTTGTAGGTCGACGCGGGCTCGGACGCCGCCGCGCCCGCCGGCGCCACGAGGCCGACGGCGAGCGCGACGAACGCAGCGAGCGCTACTTGATGAAGAGGATCTCCGCGTACTTGGGCAGCGGCCACAGGTCGTCCGGCACGATACCTTCGAGCCGGTCCGCCACCTCGCGCACCGCCGCCATCGCCGGCAGCACGGTGTCGCGCATGTAGGCCGCGTGGTCGAGCGAGCCCTCCTCGCCCTGGTGCGTGGCGTTGGCCTCGTCCAGGGCCCCGATCGCGCCGACAAGGTCGTCGACGAGGTCGGACAGAACGGTGGCGAGCGCCTCGACGCCGGCCGCGCGCAGCGTCTCCAGGTGGCGCACGGCCGCCGGGAGGATCATCGTGCGGGCGATCCCCGCGGCGGTCTCGGCCTCGATGTTGGCTCGGATGGTGTACTGCTCGGCCATCACGTCGTACCGCGAGTGCAGCTCGCGCTCGGAGAGCACGTCGTAGGCGCCGAACGCCTCGACCGTCTCCGGGGAGATCAGGTGGGGGAGGGCCTCGGGCGTGGTGCGGTCGTTGCGCAGCCCGCGGCGAGCGGCCTCCTCATGCCA
The DNA here is from genome assembly GCA_036270095.1 of Solirubrobacteraceae bacterium. Lineage (GTDB taxonomy): Bacteria > Actinomycetota > Thermoleophilia > Solirubrobacterales > Solirubrobacteraceae > DATBDE01. Next base: position 47,770 of record DATBDE010000075.1, read on the forward strand.
CTCCTCCGCGTAGTTGTCGCCCTCGAACACGATGCGCTTGTTGTTCGCGTAGGAGGCCTGGACCACCTCGCGCACCGCGGCCTCGAGGTCGGCGCCGCCGTCCAGGCGCGCCTGCAGCGCCGCGCCCAGCTCGTCGATCGCCTGCGCGACGATCGTGTTCAGCACCGTGTTGGGCAGCGCCAGCGACTGGCTCGAGCCCAGGGCCCGGAACTCGAACTTGTTGCCGGTGAACGCGAAGGGCGAGGTGCGGTTGCGGTCGCCGCCGTGCATCGGCAGCGGCGGCAGCCCGCGGACGCCGAGCCCGAGGAACGAGTTGTCGGTCGACTCGCCCGCCTCGCCGGCCTCGATCGCCTCCAGCACCTTCAGCAGCTCGGCGCCGAGGAAGATCGAGATGATCGCCGGCGGCGCCTCGTTGGCGCCCAGGCGATGGTCCTGGCCGATCGAGGCCACCGAGGCCCGCAGCAGGCCCTGGTGCCGGTTGACCGCCTGGATGACGGCCGCGCAGAAGAACAGGAACTGCAGGTTCTCGTGCGGGGTGTCGCCGGGCTCGAGCAGGTTCATCCCCGTGTCGGTGCCCATCGACCAGTTGTTGTGCTTGCCCGAGCCGTTGACGCCCGCGAACGGCTTCTCGTGCAGCAGGCAGACGAGCCCGTAGCGGCGCGCCACCTTCTGCATGATCTGCATCGTCAGCTGCTGGTGGTCGGAGCCCACGTTGGAGTTCTCGAACACCGGCGCGACCTCGTACTGCGCGGGCGCGACCTCGTTGTGGCGCGTCTTGATCGGCACGCCGAGCTTGGCCAGCTCGCGCTCGACGTCGAGCATGCACGCGAGCACGCGCTCGGGGATCGACCCGAAGTAGTGGTCGTCGAGCTCGTGGCCCTTGGGCGGCTTGGCCCCGAACAGGGTGCGGCCGGTGTGCACGAGGTCGGGGCGCTCGAAGTAGTACTGCTCGTCGATGAGGAAGTACTCCTGCTCGGGCCCGACGGTGGTGAACACGCGCGACGAGCGCTCATCCCCGAACAGCCGCAGCGCGCCCACGGCCGCGCCCGAGAGCGCGTCCATCGAGCGCAGCAGCGGGATCTTGGTGTCCAGTGCCTCGCCCGTCCACGACGCGAACGCGGTCGGGATGCACAGCACCGCGCCGTTGGGGTTCTCGAGGATGAACGCCGGCGAGGTCGGGTCCCACGCGGTGTAGCCGCGCGCCTCGAACGTGGCCCGGATGCCGCCGGTGGGGAAGGAGGACGCGTCCGGCTCGCCCTGGATGAGCTCCTTGCCGGCGAACTCGGCCAGCGCCGTGCCGTCCCCCGCGGGCGCGTAGAACGAGTCGTGCTTCTCCGCGGTCGACCCCGTGAGCGGCTGGAACCAGTGCGTGAAGTGGGTCGCGCCGCGCTCCAGCGCCCACTCCTTCATCGCCGTGGCGATCGCGTCGGCGAGCGCCGGGTCCAGGGCGTAGCCGTTGGACAGGCTGTCCTGCAGTGCCTGGTAGACGGTCTTCGGCAGCCGCTCGCGCTGGGCCGCCGGCCCGAACACGTCGTAGCCGAAGACCTGGTTGGAGGGCTCGGTGAGGTCCAGCGCGCCCAGGGTGCCCCCGTTGGGGCTCCACTGGGCCGCGCTCACGTTGGTCGTCCGCGTTCGATACATGTGATCTCCTTAGGTGACAGCGAGGTACTGCTGCAGCTCCCACGGGGTGACCTGGACGCGGTAGTCCAGCCACTCCTCGCGCTTGAGGTCGACGTAGCGGGTGAAGATGTGCTCGCCGAGCGCCTTCTCCACCACCTCGGACTGGGCCATCTCCTCGACGGCCTCGCCGAGCGTCTCGGGCAGGTGGTTGACGCCCATCTGCTGGCGGTCCTCCTCGGAGAGGTCGTAGAGGTTGCGGTCGATCGGCGGCGGCAGCTCGTAGCCCTTCTCGATCCCCTCGAGGCCCGCGTGCAGCAGCGCCGCGAAGGTCAGGTACGGGTTGCACGACGGGTCGGGGCACCGCAGCTCGGCGCGCGTGGCCCGCTCCTTGCCCGGGTGGTACACGGGCACGCGCACGAGCGCGGAGCGGTTGCGCCGCGACCAGGCGATGTAGACCGGCGCCTCGAAGCCGGGCACCAGCCGCTTGTACGAGTTGACCGATGGCGCGAACAGCGCCGACAGCTCGCGCGCGTGCTTGAGCTGGCCGGCGATGAACGCCTTGGCCGTGTCGGAGAGGAAGTACTCGTCGTCGGCGTCGAAGAACGCGTTCGTCTCGCCTCGGAACAGCGATTGGTGGGTGTGCATGCCCGACCCGTTCTCGCCGAACAGCGGCTTGGGCATGAAGGTCGCGTAGTAGCCGTGGGCCAGCGCCACCTCCTTGACCGTGATCCGGTAGGTCATGGTGTTGTCGGCCATGGTCAGGCCCTCGGCGAAGCGCATGTCGATCTCGTGCTGCGAGGGGCCGACCTCGTGGTGGGTGTACTCCACCGGGATGCCGAGGTCGCGCAGGGTGAAGACGACGTCGCGGCGGAAGTCGGAGGCGACGTCGAGCGTCGTCAGGTCGAAGTAGCCGCCTCGGTCGAGCACTTCGGTGCCCTGGTCGTCCTTGAACAGGAAGAACTCGAGCTCCGGGCCGAGGTAGTAGTGGTCGAAGCCCAGCTCCTTGGCGCGGTCCAGCGCGCGGCGCATGACGTAGCGGGGGTCGCCCTCGTAGGGGTCGCCGCCGGGCTTGAGGACGTCGCAGAAGACACGGCCGACCGGGTGCTCCTTGCCGCGCCAGGGGAGGATGCGGAAGGTGTCGGGGTCGGGCATGGCGATCATGTCCGACTCCTCGATCCGGTTGAAGCCGGTGATCGACGAGCCGTCGAAGCCCATGCCGTCGGCGAAGGCGTCCTCGAGCTCGTCCTTGCCGATCGCGAACGACTTGAGCTGGCCGAAGATGTCGGTGAACCAGAAGCGGACGAACTCGACCTTCTCGTCCTTGACGCGCTTGAGCACGGTGGAAGCGTCCGAAGCCATGCGCGATCTCCTTTCTCGGGGGACCCGGAGCGCGGCAGACTAGACGCGCGCGCGTAGGCGCACCATCGACAGCGGGGCGAAACCGAGCCGCGGATGTTTCGACACGCGGACAATGGAATGGCCCCGGGGCTCACCCACACTGCGGCAACGTGAAGGACCCCATGGCCGAGCGACTCCCAGATGAGGCCGGGCCGCTCGGCGCCGCCGCGCCGCTGGTCGAGCGGCTGCGCCGCGTGCACCTGGAGATGGTCGAGGCCGTCCTCGGCGGCGAAGGCCTGGGCCGCGTGGCCGAGCTCGCCGCCGCGGCGGCCGGCGCGCCGGTGGCGGTGGTGGTCCCGCGGCTGGACGAGGCGGTGGCCGCGCCGACGCCGGTCAAGCGCATCGACGCGCTGCGCCGCTACGTCGTTGACAAGCTGCGCGACCGCCCGGTGCGGGTGCCGGACGGCATCGTCGCCGAGGTGCCGATCGCCTCGGGCGACGAGGTCATCGGCGCCGTGCTCCTGCTCGACGCCGCCGCCGACGTGGCCGCGCCGGAGTTCCTGCACCTGGCCGCCGTCGCGTCGCTGACCGAGGTGGCGATCGCCGAGGCCCGCGACGAGGTCGAGCAGAACCTGCGCGGGTCGCTGCTGGAGGAGCTGCGCACGCGGCCCGACGCGGTCGACGCACGGGAGATCGTGCGTCGCGCAGGGCGCCTGGGCTGCGACCTCTCCCAGGGCGGCGTGGCGCTGTGCGCCAAGCTGACCTCGGACCGCCCGCGCCACGTGGTCGCGCTCATCACCGGCGAGTACGGCGGCGCGCTGGCCCAGCACATGGAGGGCCGCGTCTACGCGCTGCTGCCGTCGGTGCAGGAGGGATCGCCGCTGGAGACCCAGGACGCCGCCCGCCGACTGGCCGGGCGGCTCGAGCGCTACGGCGCGGTCGGGCTGTCCTCGTTCTACTCCGAGCCCGCCGACCTCCCGCGAGGATTGCAGGAGGCCGAGCTCGTCGTCGACGTGCTCGAGCAGTCCGACGGCGCCATCACCGAGGACATCGGCACCGGCACCTACCGGCTGCTGTTCCGCGTGCTCGCCTCGCACCCGGAGGAGGTGCGGTCGTTCTTCGAGGACACCGTCGCGCCGCTCGTGCGCTACGACGACCAGTACGGCACCGACCTCGTGGGCACGCTCGACGCCTACCTGGAGAACAACTGCAACATGAACGCGACCGCGGCGATGATCTACGCCCACCGCCACACGGTCGCGTACCGGCTCGACCGGGTGCGCGAGCTCACCGGGCTGGACCCGGTGCGGTCCGAGGATCGCGAGCGCCTGGGCCTCGGCCTGAAGGCCTACCGGATCATCGCGCCGCGCCTGCCGCGTTGAGGTCAGACCCGTTGAGGGTGGTCGAGGGCTTGCCGATCGCCACCACGGCGCGCTGCGCGTCCGGCAGCCGCAGCCGCACCTCCACGCGGCCCGAGCGCTGGGGGGAGAGCTTGGCCGCGTCGAATACCAGCAGCAGGCGGTCGGGCCTTCGGTCGAGATCTCGAGGCCGTCCTGGTCGCGCGGGCAGTCGACCGTCTTGCCGCGCTCGCTGGCCGCCACGACGCGCGCGCTGGTCACGGCCAGGGCGGTGTAGAGGCTGCGCTTCGACCAATTCGCGCGCCGCCCCGGCGCCCGGTGCCGAGCAGGATGCGACGGAAGGGGTTCATGCCTGTAGCGTCACGCGCGCGATGGCGAGCAGTGTGGCTGAACGGGCACGGCTGGGGGCAGCGGCCAAGCGCGGCGTCGTGGCCGCGGTCGCGCTGGCGGTCTTCTGCGTCGACGTCGACTTCTTCGCGCTCAACCTCGCCCTGCCGGCCACCGCGCGCGAGCTCCACGTCACCACCACCAACCTCCAGTGGGCCATCGCCGTCTACCAGCTCACGCTGGCGTCCTTCCTCATCCCCGGCGGCCGGCTCGGCGACCTGCTCGGGCGCAAGCGGGTCCTGGTCGCCGGCATCGGCCTGTTCGGGTTCTCGTCGCTGCTGTGCGGGGCGTCGCAGTCGGCGGAGATGCTCATCGCCGCGCGGTTCGTGCAGGGGATCGGCGCCTCGCTGCTGTTCCCGGTCGGCATCTCGGTGATCTCCAACGCCTTCCCGGTGGCCGAGCGGGGCAAGGCCATCGGCAACGTCTACGGCGTCGGCGCCATCGGGACCGCCGTGGGCCCGTTCGTCGGCGGCCTGCTCACCGACGTCATCGACTGGCGCTGGGTGTTCTTCTTCAACGTCCCGTTCACGCTGGCCGCGCTGCTGCTGACCCTGCGCAACGTCGGGGACTCGCGCGACACCTCGGCGCAGCGGATCGACCTCCGCGGCCTCGCCGCCGTGACGCTGGGCGTCGCCGCCTTCACCTACGCCATCGACCGCGGGTCGGAGTGGGGCTGGCTCAGCGCCTCGACGCTCGGGCTGGCCGCAGCGGGGATCGGCCTGCTCGTCCTGTTCCTGTTCATCGAGGCGCACGTGCGCTCGCCGCTCGTCGACCTCGAGCTCTTCCGCAACATCCCCTACGTGCTCGTGACCGGCGCGGGAATGGTGGGGAACCTGGCCTTCTGCCTGATGCTGTTCCTCTCGACCATCTACCTGCAGCAGGTGCGCGGCCTCTCGCCGCTGGTCGCCGGCGTGGTGTTCCTCGGGCCGGCCCTGGCCAACGCGGCCGGCGGCCTGCTGGCTGGGCGCCTCGGCGCCCGCGGCAGCCCGCCCCACAGGGTCATGGGCGCCGCGCTGGCGCTCGGCACCCTCGGCCTGTTCGGGCTGTCGCTGTTCACCGGCTGGCCCTGGTACATCAGCGCATTCACGCTGGCCGGGCTCGGGCTGGGGATCTCCTGGGCCTACACCAGCGTGGGCACGCAGGCGGTCGTGCCCGAGGCGATGGCCGGCGGCGCGTCGGGCGTGACCTTGGCCATCGTCGTGGGGGCGAGCGGACTGGCGGTCGTCGTCGGCTCGACCCTGCTCGAGGTGCTCACCGCCCACGGCAGCTCCGCCACCGACGCGATCGAGCTCATGCTGGCCGTGCTGGCGGGGCTGACCGCGCTGGCCGCGGTCGGCCTGACCGGGTGCGGACGGCTCATCCGTGCTGGAACCGCCCCCGCGAGTAGCGGCAAGTGAAGAGCGATGAGGTGTGGATGCCAGGGGAGGTGCCCGGACTGCGACGGGACGGCGATCGCGGTCTCGCTGCGCCAGCCCGATGCGTTCGAGGCGGTGTTCGCGCGCCACTTCGACGTCGTGTGGCGCTACGCGTGTCGCCGGGCGGGCGCGCAGGTGGCCGACGACGTGGCGTCGCAGACCTTCGTGGTCGCCTTCGACCGGCGCCGCACGTTCCGCGACGGCGTGTGCGACGCGCGGCCTTGGCTGCTGGGCATCGCCACCAACCTCCTGCGTCGCCACCGGCGCACCGAGCTCGGCCGCCTGCGCGCCCACGCCGCCGCGCCGGTCGACCGCGCGTGGGGCCTGGCCGACGACGCGCTGGACCGCGCCTCGGCCGCGGAGCTCGCGCCGGTGGCCGCGGCCGCGCTCGCGCGCCTGTCGCGCCGCGACCGCGAGATCCTCGCCCTGCTGGCCTGGGCCGACCTCACCTACGAGGAGATCGCGGAGGCGCTCGACGTGCCCGTGGGCACGGTGCGCTCGCGCGCCCACCGCGCGCGGGCGCGCATCCGCACCGGCGGCGGGACGGGCTGCGCCTCTGCGCCGGCCACCGAGCCGGGCAAGCAGAAGCCGGGGGCGGCGGCGCCGCAGGACTGCGGCAGCACGCCCGCGGCACCCCCGGCCGCCGGCGCGCCCCCGACCACCGGCGCACCCCAGACGGAGACCACGCCATGACCCGAGCGCTGCTCGTCCTCGCGATCCTCGGCCTGCTGGCGGTCCCCGCCGGCGCCGCCACCAACCCGCGCCTGCGGCCGTTCTCGTCCTGCAAGGCGCTGGCCGGCTACGCGCGCGCCCACGCCCACGGCGACGGCCCGAGCCGCAAGGCGGTCGACCCGACGGTGAGCGGGCCCGCCACGCCCACGCCGTCGGCCACGGGCGAGGGCGGCCAGGGCCAGCCCGACGCCGCCTCGGGTACCAACCTCCAGGAACCCGGCATCGACGAGCCCGACGTGGTCAAGACCGACGGCACGACGATGTTCACGGCCGTGGACGGGTCGCTGCGCGCCATCGACATGAGCACGCCCACGCCGACGCTGGTCAGCTCGCTCCCGCTCGAGGGCGGCGGCGCGCAGATCCTCGAGCACGACGGGCGCCTGCTGGTCATCACGCGCCAGTTCGAGGTCACGCCGCAGACCGCGAACGGCGGCGCGCCCCGTTCCGACATCGTCGCCGCGCCGGGCGGCACCGTGCTCACCGAGGTCGACGCGCGCGACCCGGCGAACATGCGCGTCGTGCGCACGCTGCGCGCCGACGGCGCGTTCGTCGACGCCCGCCAGAAGGACGCCGTCGCCCGCGTGGTGCTGGCGGCCGCGCCCACGGTGCGCCCCGTGGGACCGGTCAAGATGCCCGCCTACCGGCTCGCCTACGGCAGCCGCAAGGGCGGGCAGGCCCACTCGCTCGTGGGCTGCGCGGGCGTGCTGCACCCGGCCGCATACGACGGCACCGGCCTGCTCACCGTCCTGACCATCGACCTGGACCGCGGCCTGCCGCCGATCGACGGCGACGCGGTCATGACCAGCGGCGAGGTCGTCTACGGCTCGGCCACGAACCTCTACGTGGCCACCGCCGCCGGCCCCGGCGCCACCGACGTCCACAAGTTCGACACCTCCGACCCCACGCGCACGGACTACCGCGCCAGCGGCCAGCTGCCGGGCGAGCTGCTCAACCAGTACTCGCTGTCCGAGCTCGACGGCCGCCTGCGCGCGGCCACGACCAGGGAGGACGGCAGCGAGAGCCGGGTCACCGTGCTCGAGGAGCAGAACGGCAAGCTCGTGCCCGCGGGCAGCGTCGGCGGCCTCGGCCAGGGACAGCGGATCTACGCCGTGCGCTTCATCGGCACGACCGGCTACGTGGTGACCTTCCGGCAGATCGATCCCCTGTACACCGTCGATCTGAACGACCCCACAGCGCCCAGCGTCGTCGGTCAACTCGAGCTCGAGGGTTACTCCGCCTACCTGCACCCGGTGGGCGACGGGCTGCTGCTCGGCATCGGCCAGGACGCAAGCCCGCAGGGCCGCCCGCTCGGCACCCAGCTCTCGCTCTTCGACGTGTCCGACCCGGCCCGCCCGACGCTGCTGCAGCACACCCAGCTCGGGGTCGACTCCACGTCCGACGTCGAGAACGACCCGCACGCGTTCCTGTGGTGGGGCCCGAGCAACCTCGCGGTGATCCCCGTGCGCGAGCAGTCGTTCACCGGCGCGCTGGGCTTCACGGTCACGCGCGACGGCATCGCCGTGGCCGGCCGGGTCAGCCACGACATGCAGGGCGGCCAGGCCGACATCCTGCGCACGGCGGTGCTGGGCGATCGCCTGCTCACGGTCTCGAGCGCCGGGGTCGGGGCCAGCGCGCTCGACGGCCTCGCGCCGCAGGGGTTCCTGGCCTTTCCGCAGAGCACCACGCCGCGGCCGCCGGAGCCCGTTCCCGTGCCGCGCCCGGTGCCGGTGAAGTAGCCGCGCCCGCTACCGGCGAAGGAGCGCTGTGGTACGAACTCGCGCGTGCGCTGGCGACCGGACCGCCGCTGGGCGACCGCGATGGCGGTCACGCCGGTGCTCGCCTTCCAGTGGGTCGGCGACCTCACGCCGGGCTCGAAGTACGGCGTGCCCGGCCGCGGCGGCCGCGCCCAGCTCGCCGCCGCCCGCCCGCTCCTGACCGCCGCCGACCTGACCGAGGCCAACCTCGAGGGGACCTACTCCCGCGGCGGCCGGTCGAAGTGCGGCGGCGGCGGGGGCCGCGACTGCTTCGCCTTCCAAGCGCCGCCGGGCAACGCGCCGGCGCTGCGCTGGGCCGGCATCGACGCGGTCAACGTGGCCAACAACCACGCCTTCGACTTCGGCGCCGCCGGCCAGGCCCAGACCCTGGCGGCGCTGCGCGGCGCCCAGCTCCAGTGGACCGGGCGCCCCGGCCAGGTCACGGTCCTGGAGGTCAGCGGGGTCAAGGTGGCCCTGCTGGGCTTCGCGCCCTACCCGTGGGCCTCGTCGCTGCTGGACATCGGCAAGGCGCGCAAGCTGGTCGCCGGCGCGGCACAGCGCGCCGGCGTCGTCATCGTCGCGATCCACGCCGGTGCCGAGGGCGCGGACAAGGACCACGTGCCCCACGGCCACGAGCACGCCTTCGGCGAGGACCGCGGCAACGCCCGCGCCTTCGCCCACGCCGCCATCGACGCCGGCGCCGACCTCGTCGTCGGGTCAGGGCCGCACGTCATCCGCGGCGTCGAGCGCTACCGCGGGCGCCTGATCGCGTACTCGCTGGGCAACTTCGCCGGCTGGCACAACTTCGGCATGGGCGGGCGGCTGTCGCTGAGCGGGATCCTGCGGGTGCAGCTCGCGGCCGACGGCACCCCGGCCGGCGGCACGTGGATCAGCATGAAGCTGACCGGCCCAGGGATCCCGGTGCGCGACCCGAGCAACGCCTCCGCGCACCTGGCCGCCCAGCTCAGCGCGCAGGACTTCGGGGCGCAGGCCGGGCTGGACTCGTCGGGCGCGCTGATGCCTTAAGGGGCTTTGGGCTTTGGGGAAAGACCCCCTAACCAACGCCCAACGCCCGACGCCCCTACGGGCACTCCCCGGCGGAATTGGCCGGCTGGTTGACGACCTGCCCGCTGTCGGTCACGCAGGCCTGCGCGGGCGCGGACGTCACGTTGACCTTGAAGGTCCCGCCGGCGTCGGCGTGGCGCACCTTCGCGTTGCCGTTCAGGCCCGCGGCGACGGCGTAGTCGACCTTGTAGGAGCCGGAACGCACGGCGGTCACGCCCCACCTGAAGGTCTTGGTCGCGTGCGCCGGGAGCCTGCCCAGCGCCCAGGTGTCGACGTAGGCGGTGGTGCCGCCCAGGGGCGGCTTGTCGACGATCCAGATCGGGCGGGTCGGGTCCGCGAGACCGGGCTGCTGGCTCTGGTACGAGAACGTGCGCTTGCCGTTGCGGCCCACCGTGACCGCCAGGTTCGGCACGGTGCTGGTGCCGTCGTTGCGCACCACGATGCTCATGGTCGCGTGCTCGGAGAGCTGCTGCTGGGACGGGAAGGACGCCTTGACCACCTTGACGTCGTACGTCCCCTTGGGCTCGTGTGCGTCCTGACGGTCGTTGCCGCCGCAGCCCGCGGCCACCGCGAACGCTGCGGCGCCAACCCCGAGGCATGCGAAACGGGCTCCCCTCACAGCGGGGCGGAACGTATCACGAGCGTCCGCGCCCAACCGCCGATTGACCAGATGTTGGCGAGGGATTAAGCCCCGCGCTGGGCGGGCGGTTCCGGTTTGGCAAGTTCGTCATCGGTCGCATAGGCTGTGGCGCGCTCCGGTGGGCGAACCGGGGCATATCAGCAAGGGAGGAAGGTGATGGTCAGAAGCATCGCCGACCGGGCGTTCTTGCCCACCAAGAACCTCCTCGAAGAGGTCGGCGACATGATGATCCTGACGGGGAAGACCGTCGTGTCGGCCCTGCGCCCGCCGTACCCGTACGGCGGCGAGTTCGTCTCCCAGTTCCTGTTCGCCCTCAAGCTGTGCTGGTTCCCGCTGCTGATCTCCACCGTGGCCTTCGGCTACGGGGCACCCGGCCTCCAGGCCGCCAACTTCCTCGTGCTCTTCGGCGCCCTGGACCGCCTCGGCGGCTTCTTCGTCCTCGCCTCGATCCGCGAATTCGCCCCGTTCGTGGACGCCATCGTGCTCGCCGGCGTCGCCGGCACGGCCATCACCGCCGACCTCGGCGCGCGCAAGATCCGCGAGGAGCTCGACGCCCTGCAGGTGCTCGGCGTCGACCCGGTCAAGAACCTCGTCGTCCCGCGGTTCCTGGCCCTGATGCTGGTCACCGGCCTGTTCGACGTCTACGCGCTGCTGTTCGGCATCTTCGGCGGCATCATCGCCACGCTGGTCAACGGCGCGCCGCTCGGCCCGTTCTGGGCCACGTTCTTCACCAACGCCTCGACGACGGACCTCTGGGGGTCGGTCCTCAAGTGCACCTTGTTCGGCGCGATCATCGCGATCGTCTGCTGTTACAAGGGGATGACCGCCTCGGGCGGCGCGGAAGGGGTGGGCCGCGCCGTCAACCAAGCCGTGGTGATCGCCTTCCTCGGGGTGTTCGCCTTCAACTACGTCTTCACCCAGACCCTGCTCGCGACCCATCCCGAGATCACGGTGATCCGCTAGATGGGTGGCGGGTGGCTCGCAGTCCCGCGGGACTGGATCGCCTCCATCGGGGAGATCGCGAAGTTCTGCGGGAAGATCCTGGGCCTCGTCTACTCCGGTCGCGTCTTCCGGTTCTTCGGGGAGGCGCTTCGCCAGGCCGGAATCCTGATCCTCAGCTCGACCCTCGTCATCTGGGGGCTCGTGTTCATCATCGGCCTGCAGTGCGGGATCGAGGGCGCGTACTTCAACCGCTCGGTGGGCGCGCCCGCGTACGCCGGCGTGTTCAGCGCCTGGTGCGACCTGCGCGAGCTCGTGCCCTACGCCTTCGGCTACATGATGGCGGCCAAGGTGGGCACCGGCATCGTGGCCGAGCTGGGCTCGATGCGCATCTCGGACGAGATCGACGCGCTCGAGGTCATGGGGATCGACTCGATGCGGTTCCTCTGCGCGACCAAGCTGCTGGCCGCGTGGATGGTGCTGCCGTTCATGTACATCGCCGCCGTGGGAGCCGGGTTCTTCGCGAGCTATCTAGCTGTGGTCCAGCAGATAGGCGAGGTGTCATCCGGCGGGTTCTTCCTGATCTTCTGGATGTTCCAGAACCCACCCGATCTGCTCTACAGCGTCCTCAAGGGCATGTTCATGGCTACGGCCATCGTGCTCGTGGGGTGCTACTACGGCTACAACGCCTCGGGCGGGCCGGTAGGGGTGGGAACGGCCACGGCGAAATCGATGGTGCTCAACATCGTGCTCGTGCACCTCATTGGCATGCTGGGGACCCAGCTGTTCTGGGGGGCCAATCCACGAGCACCGATCGGAGGCTGAAGCAACCCATGGCAGAGGACAGCAGGGACGACCGGGAGACGCGCGTCTCGGGCACCCCGCAGCCCGACAACCCGCTCCAGGCGCAGGGCGCCGGCGAGGCGACGGACGACCATAAGCGCGGCAGCTGGCTCGAGGAGGCCGAGGACCAGCCCACGCGCGTATCCAACGAGCCGGCGCCACCTCCGCCGCAGCCGCAGCACCCGCGGCAGGGCGGCGCGCAGGAGGACGACGAGTACCAGTGGCACACCGGCGTCAAGCGCGACACCGGCCGCCCGGACGCGATCGAGTTCATCGACGTCCACAAGGCGTTCGGCCGCAACCGCATCCTGCGCGGGCTGAACATGGGCATCCCCGAGGGCATGATCTCGATGATCCTCGGCCCCTCGGGCACCGGGAAGTCCGTGTGCATCAAGCACATGGTCGGTCTGCTCTACCCGGACGAGGGCGACGTGCTCGTGCACGGCGAGTCGGTGCCGAACATGGCCGACGACGAGCTCTTCGAGATGCGCAAGAAGTTCGGCGTGCTGTTCCAGGACGGCGCGTTGTTCGGGTCGATGAACCTTGTCGACAACACCGCCTTCCCGCTCCGCCAGCACACGGACAAGAGCGAGGAGGAGATCCTCGAGATCGTCAACCGGCGCCTGCGCGAGGTCGGCCTCGCCGACGCCGAGGACAAGATGCCCAACGAGCTCTCTGGCGGGATGCGCAAGCGGGCAGGGTTCGCGCGCGCGCTCGTGCTCGACCCCGACATCGTGCTCTTCGACGAGCCCGATTCGGGCCTCGACCCGGTCCGCACCGCGCTCCTGTGCGAGCTCATCCAGGAGGTGCACGAAGAGAACGGAGGCGCCTACGTCGTGATCACTCACGACATCGCATCCGCTCGCCGCGTCGCCGAGCACATCTCGGTCCTTTGGAAGGGCCGGATCGTCGAGTCCGGGCCCGCGGAGGAGCTGTTCAACTCCGACAACCCCTTCGTCCGCCAATTCCTGTCCGGCGAGTCACAGGGGCCCCTCGGAATGGAATAGCGTCGAGTGGCCCCGGCGGAGCCCATTCCGCCACCTACCCCATTCCGGTACCCCACCCCAGTGCCCCTCACCCCGTCGACCTTCCCGTACACCGCCAGTAACGACCGCAGCGCCCCGGAGCCGCCCGCATGACGGTGGCTCGCGGCGCCGCGCTTGCGGCGCTGGTCATCGCCGTCGTCGTCGTCGCCGTCCTGCTGCTCTCCGACGACGGCGGCGAGGAGTACAAGGTCACGCTCATCAACGCCGGCCAGCTGGTCAACGGCGACGACGTGCAGATCGGTGGGCGCCGGATCGGATCGATCGAGGACATCTCGCTCACCGACAACAATCAGGCGCAGCTGAAGATCAAGGTCGACGCGAACTTCGCGCCGCTGCACCGGGGCACCAGCGCCGTGGTGCGCGCGACGTCGCTGTCGGGCATCGCGAACCGCTACCTGGCGCTGACCCCGGGCCCGAACAACGCCCCGGACCTGCCCTCGGGCTACAACCTCCCGGTCACCAGCACGACGAGCATCGTCGACCTCGACCAGATCTTCAACACCTTCAACGCGCAGACGCGCGCGGGCCTGCAGAACGTGATCCAGGGGTCGGCGACCTACTACGCGGGCAAGGGCGCGCAGGCCAACCGGGCGGCGGAGTTCTTCAACCCGGCGCTGTCGTCCACCAGCGCGCTGATCAACGAGGTCCTCTCAGACCAGCGCACGTTCACGAGCTTCGTCGTCGACGCCTCCAACCTGGTGTCCACGGTGGCCGAGCGCCGCGGCGACCTCGCTGCCCTCGTCGGCAACACGAACGCGACCGCCGCCGCCATCGCGGCCCAGAACCAGGCCCTGGCCCAGACGCTCGGCCTCCTGCCGGGCACGCTGCGCAAGGCGAACACCACCTTCGTGAACCTTCGCTCGACGCTCGACGACCTGGACCAGCTCACCGCGGCCTCCAAGCCCGTCGCCCCGAAGCTGGCGCCGTTCTTCCGGACCCTGCGCCCGCTGCTGCGCGAGGCCCGCCCGACGGTCAACGACCTCAGCGCGCTGATCCGCACCGCCGGCCCCGACAACGACCTCATCGACCTGCTGCACAAGACGCCGGCGCTCGCCCAGCAGTTCGGCGTGAGCTCGCGGCTGACGATCACCGCGCTGCAGAGGTCCCAACCGGTGGTGACCTTCATCCGCCCATTCGCCCCCGAGCTCATCGGGTGGATCCGCGACTTCGGCCAGGGCGCCTCGAACTACGACGCCAACGGCCACTACGCGCGCATCCAGCCGATCTTCAACGCGTTCTCGTTCACCTCGAACCCGGCCGGCGGCGTGCTCACGCCGCTGCCGCCGAGCGGCCGGTCCAACTTCAACCAGAGCGACCTGCTCAAGCGCTGCCCGGGCGCCTCGAGCCAGCCGCCCGAGGACAAGTCGGCGCCGTTCCTGGACGACGGCCGCCTGGTCGGCGACTGCAACCCCGCACAGGTGCCGCCTGGCCCATGAGGCGCGTCGCGGCCATCACCCTCGTCCTCGCCGCCGCCGCGGGCCTGACCATCTTCGGCACCGCCGCCGGCGACTCCAGCGGCTACCAGGTGCGCGCGATCTTCGACGACGCCAACTACATCATCTCGGGCGAGGACGTGAAGATCGCGGGCGTGAAGGTCGGCAGCGTGGACTCGCTCGACGTCACCAAGGACAAGAAGGCCGCGATCGTCCTGAACATCACCAGCGGCGGCTTCCAGGACTTCCGCACCGACGCGCACTGCACGATCCGGCCCCAGTCGCTGATCGGTGAGAACTTCGTCGAGTGCTCGCCCACCGCACCGCACGCGCCCGGCGCGCAGCTGCCGCCGAAGCTGCCCGTGATCAACAGCGGGCCGGGCAAGGGCCAGCACTACCTCCCGGTCAAGAACACGTCCAGCCCGGTCGGCATCGACCAGATCAACGCGATCCTGCGCGCACCCGAGCAACAGCGCCTGGCGCTGATCATCGACGAGCTCGGGACCGGCTTGGCCGGCGACGGCAAGGCGCTCTCGGAAACCATCCACCGCGCCAACCCGGCGCTGCAGGAGACCGACAAGGTCCTGAACATCCTCGCCAACCAGAACAAGGTGCTCGCCGACCTCGCCGTCAACTCCGACACCGTCCTCGCCCCGCTGGCGGCCCAGCGCCAGCACGTCGCCGACTTCATCGGCAAGGCCAACACGGTCAACGAGGCGACGGCCGAGCGGAGCGCCGCGCTGCGCGCCAACCTCCAGCTCCTGCCGCCGTTCCTGGAGCAGCTGCGCCCGACCCTCGCGCGCGTCAACGGGCTGTCCGACGAGATGGTGCCGCTGCTGCGCGACCTGCACACGCAGGCCCCGGCGATCAACTCGCTCATCGAGCAGCTCGGCCCGTTCTCGGAGGCCTCGCGGCCGGCGATCCGCAGCCTCGGCGGCGCGGCCGAGGCCGGCATCCCGGCGACCAAGGCGTTCAACCCGATCGTCAACCAGCTCGACCAGTTCACGCGCGCGGCCAAGCCGGTCGCCGACAACCTGAGCGCGATCCTCAAGTCCCTGCGCGACACCGGCGGCGTGGAGCGGCTCATGGACTACCTCTTCTTCCAGGTCGCCGCCGTCAACGGCTTCGACTCGATCAGCCACTACCTGCGCGCGGGCCTGATCGTGAACCTCTGCTCGTCCTACGCGGTGGCCCCGGTCACCGGCTGCTCGGCCAACTTCCCGGCCTCGGGCTCGGACAGCTCCAGCGCGTCGGCCGCCTCGGCCCACCCGAGCGCCACGGCCAAGGAGCAGGCGGTCGCCGCCGCCGGCAACGACCCCGTGCTGCAGCGCACCGCCAAGGTGCTGGCCGGCGAGAAGCCCGACCAGGTCTACGCCGACGAGGCCCAGGCCAAGGTGCAGGCCGCTCAGCTGCGCAAGGAGCGGGCTCGCAAGACGGCCGCGTTGAAGCGGGTCAAGGCGGTCACGGCGCGCGCGGCCCGGGCCAAGGCCACCGAGCGCCGCGCGATCCTGCGCGCCCGTCAGCTCTGCCACCGCCTCGACACCCAGCGCACCAAGGATCGCTGCGCCCGCGCCCGCAGGCACGCACGCGCGTTGTCCAAGGCTCGGGCCAAGGCCGAGCGCGACCAGGCCACGGTCACCCAGGACGCCCCGATCGCGCTGCCCGACGTGCAGCTGCCCGGCGGCCTGGGCGCCGCCGACCCGCCGCCGCCCCCGCCGGCCGCCCCGCAGTCTCCCGCCGACTCGCCCGTCAACCCGCCCACGCAGGCCCCGGCCGCCGACGCCTCCGGCGACCAGTCCGCCGCGCAGCAGCAGCCCGCCCAGGGCGGCGGCTCCGACCAGACCTCCACGACCCAGAGCGACCCCAAGCAGGGGCTGTTCGACTACCTCCTGGGGAACTAGCTAGTGGCACCTCCGGCAAACCCCCACCCGATTCGGCGGCACCGGATGACCGCCATGCTGCGTCCTCGGAGATCCCCGATAGCGCTGCTATCGGGGACTCCTGCGTCCTTGCCTGACGGCCCCCGGCACTCGCCGACTCGGGCGCGGCCTCACCGGAGGCACCACTGATGCGCCGCCGCGGAGCCAGCTCGATCGCCGCCAACCCCGTCCTCATCGGGGCCGCGACCACGCTGGTCGTGATCGTCGCCGTCTTCCTGGCCTACAACGCCAACAACGGCCTGCCCTTCGTGCCGACGTATCAGCTCACGGCCGACGTGCCCAACGCCGCCAACCTGGTGCGCGGCAACGACGTCCGCATGGGCGGCGCCCGCGTCGGAGTGGTCGACACGATCACGCCGCAGGCGCACAAGGACGGCACCGTCACCGCGCAGCTCAAGCTCAAGCTGCAGACCTCGATCAAGCCGTTGCCGAAGAACTCGACGGTGCTGATCCGCCCGCGCTCGGCCCTGGGCCTCAAGTACGTCGAGATCACCAAGGGCAACCTGCCGGTCAACGGCAGCGAGAACGCCAAGAACAACGGCTTCGCCGATGGCGCGACCATCCCCTTGAGGAACGCCACGCCGTCGCCGGTCGAGATCGACGAGGTCTTCAACACCTTCGACAAGCCCACGCGCGTGGCCAGCTCGACGAACCTGACCGAGTTCGGCAACGCGCTCGCGGGCCGCGGCCAGAGCCTCAACGACGCCATCCAGTTCGCCCCCGTCCTGCTCGCCAGCCTGATCCCGGTGGCCCAGAACCTGTCGAATCCGGCCACCCGCCTGAACAACCTGTTCCCGGCGCTCGAGCGGGCGGCGTCGATCACCGCGCCGGTGGCGCAGTCCCAGGCCGACCTGTTCGTCAATCTCGACACGACCTTCTCGGCTCTGGCCGACGTGGCGCGGCCGTTCATCCAGGACTCGATCTCCAATGGCCCGCCGGCGCTGAGCACGGCCATTCGCACGTTCCCGTTCCAGCGCGTGTTCCTGGCCAACACCACGCAGCTCGTGCGCGACCTGCGCCCGGGCGTCAAGGCGCTGAGCACGGCGGCGCCCGCGATCTCCGAGGCCTTCACCGTCGGCACGCCGGCGCTGCTGCGCTCGGTCGCGCTGAACGCGCGCCTCACGGAGACCTTTAAGACCATTGAGGCGTTCTCCAACGACCCGCGCGTGCCGCTTGGCCTCGGGGACCTGACCTCGACCGTGCAGCTGCTCAACCCGTCGCTGAAGTCCCTGGCCCCGGTCCAGCTGACGTGCAACTACATCACGCTCTGGTTCCGCAACGTGGCGTCGCTGCTCAGCGAAGGCGACAGCAACGGGACCTGGCAGCGGTTCATCGTGGTCGTCACCCCGCAGGGTCCGAACAGCGAGGGCGGCCCGAGCTCGGCCCCCGCCGACGGCCCCACGACCGACAACCACCTCCACACGAACCCGTACCCGAACGTGGGCGCGCCGGGCCAGGACAACGAGTGCGAGGCCGCCAACGAGAAGTACCTGGCCGGCCAGAACGTGATCGGCAACGTGCCCGGCAACCAGGGCACGAACCACGATGAGACGAAGAGGGACCTGAACCAGTAGCCATGGCCCGCGACGACGTCAAACGCGTTCCTCGCAAGGACCGGACCGGTGCCAACCCGTTCACGGTCGGCGCGCTGGTGCTGATCGCGGCCGTGCTCATCACCTACTTCGGGTTCTCGAAGCACATCCCGTTCACGCACGGCTTCCGGCTCAACGCCGTGTTCGAGTCGGCCACCAGCATCCGCACCAACTCGCCGGTGCGCATCGCCGGCGTCAACGTCGGCAAGGTCACCGGCATCGAGCGCTACAAGGACACGAACGCGGCGGAGGTCCAGATGCAGATCTCCGACAGCGGGCTCCCGATCCACCGCGACGCCACGCTGAAGATCCGCCCGCGCATCTTCCTCGAGGGCAACTTCTTCATCGACGTCTCGCCCGGCACCCCGGGGGCGCCGGAGCTCGAGGACAACGACGCGCCGATCCCGGTGACGCAGACGGCGACGCCGGTGCAGCTCGACCAGGTGCTGACGTCGTTGCAGTCCAACGCGCGCGACGACCTCCAGAGCGTCCTGCAGAGCTACGGCAACGCGCTGCAGCTCAAGCCCACGCCCCAGCTCGACGCCACCCAGGACCCCCTGGTCCAGGGCAAGACCGCGGCGGAGGCGCTGAACACGAACTTCGACTACGCCGCCGATGCGTTCCAGGGCGTGGCCGAGGTCAACCAGGCGCTGCTCGGCACCGAGCCGCAGGACCTCTCCAAGCTCATCACCGGCCTGCAGCGCACGACCGAGGGCCTCGGGCGCAACGAGGAGCAGCTCAAGGACCTCATCACCAACTTCAACCGCACCATGGCGGCGTTCGCGTCGCGCTCGGGCGACCTCGAGGCGACCATCCGGCTGCTACCCCCGACGCTGCAGGCGGCCAACACCGCCTTCGACGCGCTCAACCGGGCCTTCCCGCCCACGCGCGCCTTCGCGCTCGAGCTCATCCCCGGCGTCGAGCAGACGCCCGCCACCATCGACGCCGCCTACCCGTGGATCGCGCAGGTCCAGAAGCTCGTCTCGCCCAGCGAGCTCGGCGGCCTCGTCAACGCGCTCCGCCCGACCACGGCCGACCTCGCCAACGTCACCAACGCCACGCTCCAGCTCCTGCCCAAGGTCGACCTCGTCGATCGCTGCGTGACCGACGTGGTCCTCCCCACGGGCGACGTGAAGATCGCCGACGGGCCCTTCACCACCGGGCTCGAGAACTACAAGCAGTTCTGGGAGTCACTCGTCGGGCTGACCGGCGAGGGCCAGAACTTCGACGGCAACGGGCAGTACGTGCGCTTCCAGGCCGGGGGCGGCGCGACCACGATCTCGACCGGCAACTCGACGCTCAGCGGCGACCCGCTGTTCGGCAACGCGATCGCCGCGCCGCTGGGCACCCGTCCCAAGTACACCGGGCAGCGCCCGCCGTACAAGCCCGACGCGCCGTGCTACCAGCAGACGCCGCCGGACCTCAACGGCCCGGCCGCCGCGGTGGGGCCGCCCGACCAAACCGTCGGCACCGGACCCAGCAACCCGCTCGCTCCGACCGTGCCGCTCCCGACCGTGACCGTGCCCGGCACCGGCGTCACGCTCGACAAGCGGGCCAAGCAGAAGAAGTCCCTCGCCGGCAAGATCGCCGACGGCCTCAACCCGTTCTCGAGCAGCAAGCAGCGCAAGCGGGCGTACACGCCGACCGGTGGCGCCAACAAGCCGACGATCGAGGCCCAGGACACGTCGGCGAGCAAGAGCGCCAAGGGCACGAAGACCACGGCCGACGCCGGCAACCCCGCCAAGGACGCGACGCCATGAACGCGATCCGCAAGCGTGCGCGCGAGTTCACCGCGGTCATCGTGCTCATCCTCATCGCCCTGCTCGTGGGCGGCTACATCCTGTCCCAGCAGCGCTTCAACCTGCCCGGCTGGGTCCCGATCCTGGGCAAGAACTTCTTCACCCTGAAGGCGCAGTTCTCCACCGCGCAGGCCGTCACCCCGGGCCAGGGCCAGACCGTCGACATCGCCGGCGTCGCGGTGGGCGAGATCCAGAACGTGCAGCTCAAGAACGGGCGCGCGCTGGTGACCATGAACATTCGCGAGAAGTACGACACGATCTACCCCGACGCGACCATGCTCCTGCGGCCCAAGACCGGCCTGAAGGACATGGTCGTCTCGATGGACCCGGGCAACCCGTCCTCGGGCAAGAAGCTCAAGAGCGGGGCGACGATCCCGGTCAACCAGACGCTGCCCGACGTCAACATCGACGAGATCCTCGCGGCGCTGGACACCGACACCCGCGCCTACCTGCGGCTGCTGCTCGGCGGTGCCGGCCAGGGCCTGCGTGACAACACCGACGACCTCTCGAGCACGCTGCGCCGCTTCGCGCCCACCAGCCGCGACATCGCGAAGATCACCAGCCAGCTCAAGCAGCGGCGAGTCAACATCCGTCGCACCGTCCATAACTTCCAGCTGCTGGCCAACGCGCTGGGCGACAAGGACGACCAGCTCGCCCAGCTCGTGGACTCCACCAACGCCGTGTTCCGCGCCTTCGCGGACGAGGACTCCAACATCCAGGCCACGCTGGCGCAGCTGCCGCCGACGCTGACCGACACCCAGGTCACGCTCCGCAAGCTCACCACGCTCGGCAATACGCTCGGCCCGACCCTGCAGGCGCTGCGCCCCGGCGCCCGCGCGCTCGGCCCGTCGCTCGCCGCTACGCGCCCGGCCCTGCGCGAGGCCACGCCGATCATTCGCGACCAGATCCGGCCCTTCACGATCGCCGCCCTGCCCACCGTCCAGGCGCTGCAGCCGGCGGCGAACGACCTGGCGGCGCTGACCCCCGACCTCTCGACCTCGTTCGACGTCCTCAACTACGCGCTCAACGAGCTGGCCTACAACCCGCCCGGACAGACCGAGGGCTACCTGTTCTGGCTCTCGTGGGCCAACCAGATCGGCCCCGCCATCTTCTCGACCCAGGACGCGCACGGCCCGATCCGGCGCGGCCAGTTCCTGATCTCGTGCACGTCGGCCGGCGTGCTGGCGCAGGTCGCCAAGGTCAACCCGCTGCTGAAGACCATCCTCGACCTGCTCAACCCGGTGCAGCAGTCGACGGTGTGCCCGGGCCAGGCGGGCGCCGGCTCGGGCGTCGCCCCCGGCGTCGGCGGCGCGCCCGGCGCCGGCGGCGGCACCGCCACCGTCCCGTCCGTCACCACGCCGGCGGGGACCACCCCGAGCGTCACGGTGCCGACCCCCTAGCCCATGCAGAAGCAAGCTCCCACAGTCGGCCGGCTTCTCGTGATGGTGGGCTTCGCCCTGTCGTGCTTCGGGCTGCTGCTGTTCCTCTGGCTGGCCTTCGGCGGCCCGATCCCGTTCCAGCCCAAGGGCTACCAGTTCAAGATCGAGTTCCCCAATGCGACGCAGCTGGCCCAGGAGGCCGACGTGCGCATCTCCGGCGTTTCCGTCGGCAAGGTCAAGAGCATCACGCCGAAGAACGGCGAGACCGAGGCGACGATCCAGCTCGAGCCGAAGTTCGCGCCCGTCCCCAAGGACGCGAAAGCGATCCTGCGCCAGAAGACGCTGCTGGGGGAGACCTACGTCGAGCTGACGCCGGGCCACCCCGGCAGCCCGAAGGTGCCCGAGGGGGGCACGCTCGCGGTCACCCAGGTCGCGCCGTCGGTTCAGCTGGACGAGATCTTCCGCACGTTCGACCCGCGCACGCGGGCGGCGTTCCAAGTCTGGATGCAGGACCAGGCCGTGGCGATCACCGGCCGCGGCACGGACATCTCCAACGCGCTCGGCAACCTGCCCGGATTCGAGACCGACACCAACACGCTGCTGCAGATCCTCAACACGCAGCAGGGCGCGGTGCAGCGGCTGGCCGCCGACACCGGCGTGGTGTTCGACGCGCTGACCGAGCGCGACGGGCAGCTCGCCTCGCTGATCACCAACAGCAACAAGGTCTTCCAGACGACGGCGCAGCGCAACAACGAGCTACAGCAGCTCTTCGTGGTGCTGCCGACGTTCGAGCGCCAGTCCCAGATCACGCTCGAGCGCCTCAACCAGTTCGCTCACTTCACCAACCCGCTCATCAACGAGCTGCGCCCGGCGGCGCAGGAGATCTCGCCCACGCTGATCGAGCTCGAGCAGATCTCGCCCGACCTCGTGCACCTGTTCCGCAACCTGGGGCCGCTGGTGACGGCCTCCAAGGCCGGGCTGCCGGCGACCGACCAGTTCCTGAACGACCTGCGCCCGGTGCTCGGCCAGCTCAGCCCGTTCCTGCGCCAGATCAACCCGATCATCTACGGCCTCGGGCAGTACCAGAAAGAGGTCAACGCCTTCTTCTCCAACACCGTCGCCTCCACCGAGGCCACCGACAAGCCGCCGAAGGCGTCGGCCCCCGTGCACTACCTGCGCACGACGAACCCGATCAACCCCGAGGCGCTGGCCCAGTATCCGAACCGCATCGGCTCCAACCGGCCCAACCCGTACACGCTGCCGGGGGCGTTCGCGTCCGGCACCGCCGCGATGCCGGTCTACGAGAACCGTGGCTGCGGCAACGGCGTCCCGCAGCTGACCAACCAGGTCACGCCGCTGATCACGGCGCTGCTGCCGCCGTTCTTGCGCACCGAGATCAACACGTTCGTCTACGGCGGCAGCGAGAGCGCCGTCCCCGCCCCGCCGTGCACGCTGCAGATCAAGTTCCCGGCCACGGGCGACACGTCCTTCCCGCCCTCGCAGTACCCGCAGCTGCGCGCAAACCCGCCCACGAGCTAGGGGCGGCACCGGCGCGAAACCGAGGCGGCCGCCGGTAGCCTGAGCACGTGGAGAGCCTGTCGCGAGCGCTCGAGCGGGTCGCCCGCTTCGTCGCGCGCCGGCCGCTGCCCGTGCTCGCGGTGGTGGCGGTGCTCGCGGTCGGCGGCGCCGTGCTCGGGCTGTCGCTCGAGCCCAGCGCCGGGACGGGCACGCTCGTCTCGCGCAGCTCCGACACCTACAAGGCCACGGCCGACTATCACCGCCGGTTCGGCGACGACGCGGTGATCGTGCTCGTGCGCGAGGACCTCGCCCACCTCGTCCTGACCTCGGACATCGAGCGGCTGCTCGGGCTCGAGGGCTGCATCTCCGGCAACCTGCCGAGCAAGGTCAAGGCGCCGGGCGGGGCCGGCGGCCCGTGCGCGCAGCTGGCCAAGACGAAGCCGGTGCGGGTGGTCTACGGCCCGGGGACGTTCATCAACGAGGCCGTACGCCAGATCCAGGCGCAGTTCACCCAGCGCCAGCAGCAGAAGGCCGCGCAGGCCGAGCAGGCCGCCACGGCGGCACGCAAGCTGGCCGCCGCCAAGGGCCTTTCGCCGGCGGCCCAGCGCAAGGCGGCCAACGACACGCGCCAGCTCGTCTACGCGCAGTTCGTGCGCGACTCGCTGCAGCTCGCGCTCCAGTACGGGATCCGCAGCATCCCGCGCCTCAACGACCCGAACTTCGTCGCCTCGCTGGTGTTCGACCCACAGGGCGGCACCGCGCGTCCCAAGGCGCGCTTCGCCTACTTGTTCCCGAACGCCAAGTCGGCCCTGATCCAGGTGCGGCTGCGCCCGGAGCTCACCGACGACCAGCGCCGGACCACGATCGCGCTCGTGCGAAAGGCCGTGGCCATGCCCCAGTGGCGGCTGCACAACCACGGCGCCTACACGGTCACCGGCGCCCCGGTGGTGGTGGCCGACCTCTCGACCTCGCTGCAGGACTCGATCGTGCTCCTGCTCGTGGCCGCGCTCGTGGTCATGGCGGCCACGCTGCTGCTGATCTTCCGCACGCCGCGGGCGCGCCTGCTGCCGCTGGGCATCGCGCTGGCTGCGGCGGCGCTGACCTTCGGCGGCATGGCGCTGGTGGGGGCCTCGCTGACCATGGCCTCGATCGCGGTGCTGCCGGTGCTGATCGGCCTTGCGGTCGACTACGCCATCCAGCTGCAGTCCCGCTGGGACGAGATCCGAGCGCGCGAAGGCACCGATCCGGTCGCCACCGCCGCCCGCGTCGGCGCGATCGCGGCGCCGACCATCCTGACCGCCGCCATCGCCACCGCGGTCGGCTTCCTCGTCCTGCTGCTCTCGCCGGTGCCGATGGTCCAGGGCTTCGGGCTCGTGCTCGTGGCCGGCATCGTGCTCGCCTTCGCATGCGCGATGACCGCGGGCATCGCGGTGCTGACGCTGTCGGCGCGCTACGCCGGGCGCGGCCCGCGCGTGCTCGCCTCGGCCTGGGGCGAGCTCGCGGCCGCGGGCCGCGGCGCCGTCGACCTGCTGCGGGCGGGCGGCCGGCGCGTGGGGCTCAAGCCCCGCCCGGCGCGCCGCCCGGTCTTCGAGCGCGTGCTCGACTTCGTCATCGCCCGGCCGCGCACGGTGCTGGCCTGCGCGCTGGCGCTGGCCGTGATCGGCTGGATCGCCGACGCCGGCACCCGCGTGGTCTCCGACATCCAGAAGCTCATGCCGCAGAGCCTGCCGGCGCTGCAGGACCTCAACACGCTGCAGCGCAGCACCGGCGTGTCGGGCGAGATCGACGTCACCGTCAAGGCGCGCGACCTCGCCGACCCCAAGGTCGTCAACTGGATGACCTCCTACCAGCAGGGGCTGCTGCGCCACTACGGCTACTCGACCAAGCGCGGCTGTGGGGAGGCCACGCTGTGCCCGGCGCTGTCGCTGCCCGACCTGTTCCGCGGCTCGGGCGACAGCAAGAGCCCGCAGGCGCTGACCAAGCAGCAGATCGAGGGCGTGCTCGACGCCGTGCCCCCCTATTTCTCGCAGGCGGTGATCGCGCGCGACCGCCACACCGCGGCGCTGGCCTTCGGGATCAAGCTCATGCCGCTGGACAAGCAGCAGCAGGTGGTCGACACCATGCGCAGCCGCCTGCACACGCCGGCCGGGGTGACGGCGCAGCTGGCCGGCCTGCCGGTGGAGGCGGCGCAGGCCAACGCGGACGTGTCCTCGTGGTGGCGGCGCCTGCTGCTGGGCGTGGGCGCGCTCGTGCTCGTCGGGCTCGTGCTCTTCGCCGTCCGGCGGCGAGTCAAGAACGCGGTGATCCCGCTCGTGCCGATCGCGCTGGCCACGGGGTGGGCGGGGCTGCTCTCCTGGTGGTCGGACGACACGCCGCTGGGGCTCCTGCTCGGGCGGCCCGTGGAGCTCAACCCGATGTCGGTGACCCTGGGCGCGCTCGTGATCGCGCTCTCGACGGAGTTCAGCGTGTTGCTCTCGGCCCGCTACCGCTCCGAGCGCGACAGCGGCCTGGGCGTGCGGGCGGCGCTCCTGCGCACCTATGCATCCACCGGCCGGGCAGTGACCGCCTCGGCGGTGACGGCACTGGCCGGCTTTGCCGTGCTCGTGATCTCCGACATCCGCATGCTGCGCGACTTCGGCCTGGTCACCGTGGTCGACCTCGCGGTGTCGCTGCTCGGCGTCCTCGTCGTGCTCCCGGCCGTGCTGGCGCTGGCCGAGGAGACCGACGTGGCCGATCTGGGCCGCGAGGCGGCGGCGCGGCTGCGGCGGGTGCTGCCGCGGCGGCGGCGCGCCACCGCCGCGTGAGCGGGCCGCTCTCGTTCGACGACGAGCCGGAGACCAGCGGCCGGCCCGAGGCACCGCCGGAGCGGAAGCCGGAAGCGCCGCCCCCGGCCAAGCCGCCGGGGATCTCGCGCTACGGCTGGTGGCTGGGCGTGCTCGTCGTCCTCATCCTCGCCTACATCGGCTTCAACACGCTGCGCAACAGCGGCGGCGGCTCGCGCGGGATCGCGGCGGGCAAGCATCTGCCCCCGTTCGCCGTGCCGCTGGCCCTGTCCAACCTCAACGGCGACGCCAACATCGCCACCCGTCCCGACGAGGGCGCCAGCGGCCAACGCCCCGCCTGCTCGGTGCGCGGCCCGCGAGTGCTCAACGAGTGCCAGGTGGTCAGCGGCGCGCCGTCGGCCATCGCCTTCCTGGCCACGCGCGGCGGCGACTGCACCAAGCAGCTCGACGTCATCGAGCGCGTGCGGCCGCGCTTCCCGCAGGTGCGGTTCGCCGCCGTGGCGATCCGCGGCAACCGCAACGACCTGCGCTCGGACATCCGCAAGCACAAGTGGGGCTTCCCGGTCGGCTACGACGCCGACGGCGCGGTTGCCAACCTGTACGACGTGGCCGTGTGCCCCACCGTCACCTTCGCCTACCCGGGCGGCACCGCGCTGCGCACGGCGCTCGGGCTACTGAACGAGCAGAAGCTCGAGGCCACGCTGCGCGAGCTCGTCGCCGGGTCCGAGAAGCGGGGCTGGAGGCCGCCGCGATGAGCGAGCCCGAGGCCGGCTGGGTCGACGCCGAGGTCGCGGACGAGTTCCCGGAGCTGCGGCTGTTCGAGCTCCCCGTCGACGCGCGGCCCGGGCGCACGCCGCGGTCGGTGCAGGAGCGGCTGCGGTACCTGTCCAGTCGCTTCCGCGGCGCCCAGGCCGTGGCCCAGCGCCAGCAGCCGGTCCCGTGGGCCTACCGCGTCTTCTACCGCCACGTCGGGCTCGACCCCGACGCCGACCGCACCCCGGCCGAGGCGGCCATGCTCGACCGCCTCATGCACGGCGGGTTCAAGTCGGACAACCTGCTCGACGACGCCCTGCTCGTCGCGCTGGTGGAGACCGGGGTGCCGATCTGGGCGCTCGACGCCGCCAAGGTGGACGGGACGCTCGGCGTGCGCGTCGCCGCGGAGGGCGAGCACCTGGGCCGTGCCGAGGACGCGCCGCCGGCGCCGGCGGGCCGCCTGGTCGTGGCCGACGCCCGCTCGCCGCTCGCGGTGCTGTTCGGCGAGCTCGCCCCCGGGCACGGCGTGACCCGCGACACAGCGTCGATGCGCCTGTTCTCGGTACAGGTCGCGGGCGTACCGGCGATCCATGTTGAGGAGGCGTTGTTCCAGTGCTCGGAGATCCTTGTCGAGCCCCGCTAGTCGTTTAGACTTCGACGCTAGGAGGCATGGCTGTCGTTGAACATCCGCCGGTCGCGCTGTCGCCCGTCGAGGTCGACGAGCGAGCTGCGCGGTGTTCGCTCCGCGACCAGATCGCGAAGCTCGAGCGCGAGCTCGCCGCCGCGTTCGTGGGCGCCTTCCCGCGGCACGGCATCGACTTCGGCTTCGGCACGTCCCGCGCCCCGGGCGGCCCGCGCATGCTCTCCCTGGGCGAGCTCGAGCGGGTGCGCGACGACCTGGCCGAGCGCCTGGTCGACGTGCGCCGGCAGCTGCACGAGCGGGCCGAGGCCGAGGAGGCCAGGCGCGAGCTGCTGGAGCGCATGTTGCTCGAGCCCGGCCGCTACAAGTGGGTCCGCGTGACCGCCCGCGAGCTCGGCCGTGGCGACTGCGGCGCCTACCACGTCCGCCCCCGCCTGGGCATCGTTGGCATGCTCATGGGGTGGTGGCACGTGAAAATCTCGTCAGGCTGTCCGTTACCCACCTGACAACTGCGGTGCGGATCCCCGTCCATGGCAAGGACGCAGGGGGTGGGACAGTGCTCTGCACGGCCCACCCCCGAGGACGCAGCCAGGGGCGGGGAGACCCCCCTCAGGTGGCTGGTGGGTAGACGCTCGCGCAAGCGTGCACGGCCCGCCGCCGAGCGCGTCGTCGAGGCCATGCCCGCGACCCGGTCGGCCGACCCGGCCGAGCCGGCCGCACCGCCCAGGCCCGAGACCCGCCGCGAGCGGGAGCAGGCCCGCCGCGACCGGCTGCCGCCGCCCCCGTGGGCGCCGGTGCCGCTCGTCGAGCTCGCGGTCCTGGCCGCCCTCATCATCGGCGTCATCGGCTTCTTCTCGCCCGGCAAGCGCGGCGCGATCCTGCTCGTGTGCGCCGCCGTGCTCGGCTCGCTGGCCGGGCTCGAGGTGGCCATCCGCGAGCACTTCGCCGGCTTCAAGTCGCACACGACCGTGCTCTCGCTGGCCGTTGCCATCGCCGCGGCGGCGGTCGCCTTCTTCGCCGGCGGCCCCCGGTGGCTCATCGTCGCGATCGGGGTTCCGCTGTTCGTGTTCGCCTTCTTCCTCCTGCGCAACGCCTTCGCGCGCCGCTCCGGCGGGTACACGATGCGATGATCGAGAGATGAGCGCTCCCCCCGCTCCTGAGCCGCCGCGGCGGCGGATGCAGCTGACCGGGCTGCATCACATCACCCTGATCTGCCGCGACCTCAACCGGACGACGGCGTTCTACCGCGACCTGCTCGGGCTCGCGCTGGTCCACCAGGCCACCAACGACGACGACCCCGACGCCCGCCACTTCTTC
>DATBDE010000076.1:0-111866 GCA_036270095.1 Solirubrobacteraceae bacterium
CGGAGCTTGCCGGCGCCGCGATTGCGAATGCGGAGAGCCGTTCCGAGCTCACCGCATCCCGTGCGCGCGTCGTCGCGGCCTCGGACGCGACGCGTCGGCAGATCGAGCGAGACCTCCACGACGGCGCCCAGCAGCGACTGGTCCACACCGTGGTCACCCTCAAGCTGGCGCGCCGGGCCTTTCGTACCGATGATGACGCCGCACGCGCGCTCGTCGCCGAGGCGCTCGACCACGCCGAGCAGGCCACACGCGAGCTCCGCGAGCTCGTGCAGGGGATCCTTCCCCCCGTCCTCACGCGGAGCGGGCTGCACGCAGCGGTCGACGCGCTTGCCTCGCAGATGCCGCTACCGGTCGAGATCGACGTGCCCGATCGCCGGCTACCCGCCGCGGTCGAGGCGACCGCCTACTTCGTCGTTGCTGAGGCGCTGACCAACGTCGCCAAGCACTCGGGAGCAAGTCACGCCACCGTCGTGGCGCGAGTCGAGAACGGCACGCTCGAGCTCCAGGTGCGCGACGACGGTCTCGGCGGCGCCCGACCCGACGGCAGCGGCTTCGTCGGGCTCGCGGACCGGCTCGCTGTCCACGACGGCGCCGGCCGCTCGAGCGGCCGCTCAGAAGGACAGGCCGCGCTTCAGATCCTCGCGGAGGACGTCGCGCTCGGCGCGGCTCCGCACCGCCGCCTCATGGGCCTTCCGGTTTCGTTCTGCCACGTCGTCGGCGGCGCGCTTGCGCTCGTCCTCGTGGCGGCGTATGACGTTGGCAGCGTCGCGATCGCTCATCCTCGACGCCTCGTCGGGCGCATCGCTCATCGTGTTCTCCTCGCCGTTCCCTTCGTGTTTGCCGCTCTGCCGGGGGAGGAAGGGAAGACGCAAAGCGCCCACGACCGAGAAGGTGCTCCTTCAGGCTACTCCGATCCGGCCGCTAGTCTCCAGAACACCGCAAGTCGCTCGGCGGATCCCCTTCGTCCTTCGCGCGCGCATCAGAAGAGGGGCGAGAGGAAGAAAATGGGCTTTCCAGAGATGTCGCGTGAGGACGACGCGGCGCACGCGGACGCGGTCCGCCGCCTCGATGCCTCGATGGAGCAGCGCCGCCGGTTAGCGGCGGCTTGCGACGATGTCCGCGGGACGCAGGACGAGGCCGAGGCCGAGGCCGCGCTGGCCGCCGGCCGCGCGCAGGTCACCGCGCGCGAGGCATGGCTGGCGTGGATCGAGCGCGGGGCGTTCACCGACCATGGAGCGCCCTGACCTCAAGCGGCTGAGCGAAGAAGCCCGCCATGCACGCGAGCGCTTCCGGCTCTACCGCGCCCGGATTTACGGCTCGCACCCGGTGAGCCTGACCCGCCTGCGCGACCTCGAGCGCGCTTCCGAGGCCGCGGAGGCGCGTTTCCGCCACGCGCAGGACACCAAGGCGACCGGGCGCTGAGCGCGGTCAGCGCGCGGGCGCGAGCTGCGGCAGCGCGTCGAGCTGGTCGAGCTCCCGGCCCAGGCGCAGCACCAGCGGGATGCTGGGCGCGCGCTCGTCGAGCAGGTCGAGGCTGCGCCGGTAGTGGTCGAGCTTGTGCGCCGCGGCCGGGTCGTCGGGCACGCCCCGCTCGCGGGCCAGTCGCAGCTCGCGGACCTTGGAGACCTTGTCGGCCGCGAACAGCAGCAGCGCGTCGTCGCCCGCCGCCGCGACCTGCGCCCGGAGCGCCGCCTTGCGGGCGTCGAAGTCGTCGATGCGGTCGTCCTCGCTGACCGCGAGCACGAGCGTGGTCACCGTCTCGCCGACGCGGGCCCGCAGGTCGGCCGCCGCGGCGTCGGTGTCCTCGATGACGTCGTGCAGGACGCCGGCGGCGACGACGGTGTCCGGTGCGCCGACGAAGAAGAGGAGCGAGGCGACCTCGAGCGGGTGCACGATGAACGGCGCGCCGTCGACCTCGCGGCACTGGCCGCGGTGCACGTCGGCGGCGTAGTCGAGCGCCACCTCGGTCACTGGGAGGCCGTCGACGAAGGCGGGGGTGCGCGACTGGGGCATGGCGCGTCAAGAGCCTACGAAACTCGGGAATTGCGGCCTGGGGCGCGCTCGTCCTTCTCGTGCTCGGCCACGCGGGCCGCGTAGGCCTCGACCTGCTTGGTCAGGGCCAGGATCTGCTCTGACAGCTCGAGCAGCTGCTTGTTCTGGTGGTCCTCCTGCTGGACCGTCCGCCACTCCTGGTCGGCGAGGACCTGTCGCTTCGCGTCGGCCCGGTTCTGGCTGATCATCACGAAGGTCGACAGGAAGATCGCCTCGAGCGAGACGATCATGGTCAAAGACCGAAGGGGTATTTCTCGACGCCGAAGCCGATCCAGCATCCGAACCAGAGGATGTGGATGTAGACGAACGCCATCGAGCCGGCGAACGACGTGATGCGGTCGGCGACGCGGTTCTGGGCGTACTCGGCGCGCTGCTCCGTGTGCTTCACCAGCGCCGGGTTGATCGGCGGCGGGAGCTTGACGGGGAGGACCCAGCGGTGAAGCGGGCCCGCGGCCGGGCGTGTCCCCGCCGCGGATCGCTGTGTTCCTGCGGGTGCCATCGGCAGAGTGCTACGCGGTCGTGGCGAGCGCGTCGGCATCCATGCGCGCGAGGGTGGCGTCGAGCACGGCGTACTGGGCCTCCTCGATCGCCGCCGCCGCGAAGTCGATCGCGTCCTGCGCGTCGCTCTCGGCGTCGTCGGCCTCGCGATCGGCCTCGTTGCGGTCGAACTCGGCCTTCTTGTCATCGATGCGCTGGCGCAGACGCTGGACGTGGGCGTCCCAGTCGTCCTGGACCTCCTGCCAGCCGCTCTTCGCGCGTTGTGAGGCCTCCTCGGCCTTGGCCCGCAGCTCGGCCGACTGCTTGTCGGCGCTCTTGCGCGCCGCGTCGACCGACGATTTCAGGTCGGCCTTGTCCTGCATCTGGGCGGCCTTGACGTTGGCGTCGGCCGCATCGATCTGGTCCGCGAGCTTCCTGAAGCTGTCAGACAGCGTCATGTGGTTCTCCCCTTCCGATCGGGATTTGGGAACGAGACGAACCTACGGTCAACTGCGAGCGCGGCCTAGAGCGGGAGGGCACGCGAGCGATACGTCTTGCGTATTGGAATCCACGCGGCGCGGGCCGAGGCTCGGCTTCATGTTCTCTCTCCATCCATCACTCACGCGCAGCGACGCCCTCTGGCGCGGCGGCATCGCGCTCGTCCTCGGCCTCGTCTTCCTGATCTGGCCCGGGATAACCATCGGGACCGCGCTCGCACTGTTCGCGATCTTCTGCTTCGTCGACGCCGCGTTGGCGCTGACGCGGCTCTTCAGCTCGGGCCGGTCCGCCGGCGACCGCGTCCTGCTGGTCCTCCGGACGATCCTCGACGTCGCGGCCGCGGTCCTCGTGATCGCCTGGCCGGGCCCGAGCGCCGAGGTCCTGACCGTCGTCATTGGCTTCTACGTGGTGGTCGTCGGCGTCCTCGAGCTGTATTCGACCTCGACGCCGGCGGTCAAGGCGGCGGGCAGCACCGGCTGGCTGGTGGCCACCGGGATCCTCTCGATCATCGCCGGGATCCTGCTCATCGTCTGGCCGGACATCGGCGCGGTGACGCTGGCGGTCGTGTTCGGCGCCTACCTGACCGCCTACGGGCTGATCATGCTGGTCTCCGCCGTCCGCGCACCCAAGGGCGAGACGGTCGCCGACCCCGTCTGACCCCGCAGCGCACCCCCGTCCTACGGCGCCGCACGTCCCGTGCGGCGCCGCTGTCGTCTCCGGACTACCAGCCGGCTACCAGCGGACTGTCAATGCCGGTGATGCGACGGTTGCGGCCCGGGC
Organism: Solirubrobacteraceae bacterium; assembly: GCA_036270095.1. Classification (GTDB taxonomy): domain Bacteria; phylum Actinomycetota; class Thermoleophilia; order Solirubrobacterales; family Solirubrobacteraceae; genus DATBDE01. The sequence continues at coordinate 3,808 of DATBDE010000076.1, forward strand.
GTAGCTTGCCGCAGCATGGAGTTGCGTCACCTCACCTACTTCGTGGCCGTGGCGGAGGAGCGGAGCTTTACCCGGGCGGCCGAGCGCCTGTGGGTCGCCCAGCCCGGGCTGTCCACGCAGATCCGGCGGCTCGAGGCCGAGCTCGGGGTCCAGCTGCTCGAGCGCCACCCGCGCGGCGTGGAGCCCACGGCGGCCGGCGAACTGCTCCTCGAGCGCGCCCGCGCGGTGCTGGCCGCGGCGGAGGTCGCGCAGAACACCGGGCACGACCTGCAGGCCGGGCTCGTGGGCAGCATCCGCGTCGGGCTCGCCACCGGCGCCGCCTGGGGCGAGGCGCCGGCGCTCCTGCAGGCCTTCGGGCGCGAGCGCCCGGATGTCGAGGTCACCGTCTTCGAGGCCTACGCTGGGGCCCTGCTAGGCGACCTGCGCGACGGCCGCCTCCACGCCATCCTGGCGCCGGCGCTCGCGCGCACGGGCGAGCTGCACGCCACCGGCATCGGCAGCGTCCCGTGGCTCGTGCTGGCCGGCGCCGGCCACCGCCTCGCCCGCGACACCGAGCCGGTGGCGGCGCGCGAGCTCGACGGCGAGGCCGTGATCGTGACCGGCCACCGCGACGGCACGGCGTACGACGACGCCGTGGCCGCGACGGTCAGCGAGCTCGGCGCGGCGCCCGAGCTGCGCCGCGGCGGGCCCGGCCCAGCGCTTTTCGCCGACGTGGCCGACGGAACGGCCGTCGCGCTGGCCACGTCCGCCGGCGAAGCCGGTGCGGGCGTCGTCGCGCGTCCGCTCGCCCCGGCCCGGTCCGTGGACTTCGCCGTGTTGTGGCGCGACGCCGAGCCCGAGCCCGCCCTCGGAGCGTTCATCGACGCGGCCGCTCGCGTCGCCCCCGCACGACCCGCCCTGCGCGCGGTGGCGTGACCATGGCGCTGGCGCCGGCCGCCTAGGAAGCCCGCGCCAGCGCGTCGTCGAGCTCGCGCCGCGCGGTGACCTCGAGCTTCGCGAAGACCTTGCGCAGGTGGTAGGCGACCGTGTGCGGGCTGATCGACAGCTGCGCGGCGATCTCGGCGTTCGACGCGCCGTCCGCCGCGAGCCGCGCAATCCGGTCCTCCTGCGTCGTCAGCTCGTCCGGCGCGTCGGGCACGGCCCCGTCCCGTCGGCCGAGCTGGCTGCGCGAGCCGATGCCGAGCTTGGCGTAGACCTTGCGCAGGTGGTAGGCGACGGTGTGGGGGCTGATGAACAGCTGCGCGGCGATCTCGGCGTTCGTCGCGCCGCTCGCGGCGTGGGCGGCGATCTGCTGCTCCCGCGGCGTGAGCGCGTCGCGCGTGTCCCGCGCCCGCGCCCGCGCGTGCCCGCCGCTGGCCAGCAGCTCGGTCTCCGCTCGCTGCGCGAACGCGAGCGCGCCGGCGCCCTCGAGCAGGTCGTAGGCCAGACGCAGCTCGCGGCGGGCGTCGCGCCGGCGCCGCTGACGCCGCAGCCACTCGCCGTGGAGGAGGTGGGCGCGCGCAAGGTCGGTGACCACGCCGGAGCGGTCGAGCTGCTCGATCGCCTCCACGTACAGGGTCTCCGCGTCTTCGCCGTCGGCCAGCAGGGCGCCAGCGCGGGCGAGCAGCCCGAGCGCCCACGGCGTGCCGCTGGCCAGCGCGCGCTCGCGCAGGCGCTCGAGGGCCGCGTGCGCGGCGTCGGGATCGTCGCTGCGCGCGCTCGCCTCCACCACGTCGGCCAACCCGATCGAGCCGGCGTACAGCGGGTCGTCGTCGAACACGTGCAGCGCCGCCCGGCGAGCGTCCTCGTAACGCCCGTGGCCGAGATAGAGCGTGAGCAGCGTGAACTGCGCCAGCGACACGGCCAGGCCTTGGCCGCGGGCGATCGCGTCGGCGGTGACCGCCCGGCCGACGCTCTCGGTTTCCTCCACGACCCCGCGCCAGGCGAGCATCGCCGTGTGCATGAGCTCGTGCGCCCCGGGCATCGCCGGGTGGCCGCTGGCGGCGGCGATTTCGCGCGCCTCCGCGGTCAGCGACTCGGCCGTGTCGGCACGGCCGCCGATGCGCTCGGACCAGGCCAGGGAGCTCAGCGCCACCGGCAGCGTGGCCAGCGCGCCCTCGTCGCGGGCCAGGCGCACGCGCAGGCGCCCGATGGCGAGGTGGCGCGGATAGTCGAACAGCTCACCGGTCGCGTTCCAGGCCATGCCGTGCCACCACTGCAACTTCGTGGCCGGTGGCGCCGCAGCGGCAAGGCGCCACCACGGCACCGCGTCCGCGTAGCCGGCGGTGAGCCGCTCGGTGTAGCCGGAGAGGAGCAGGCTCATCGGCGGCGCGTCCTCGCCCGCGGGCAGCTCGCGTGCCGCTTCGGCCACGTCGAGCATCGTGGTGCCGGTCGTGAGGTCGCCCGCCCACATGGCGGCCTCGAAGGCCTCGAACAGCGTCTCGCGGGCCATGTCGATGTCGAGGTCGGCCAGCGCCTGGGCGGCGTCGAAGAGCAGCGCGGGCGTGTCGCCGCCGCGCCCGTCGGCGAAGCGGATGGCGCCGTCCATGCGCATCGCCTGGGCCCGCGCCGCCGGATCGGCGAGATAGGGCGTGCTGCGCTCGAGCAGGTCCCGCGCTCGGTCGTTGGCGCCGGCGGCGAGGTCGGCACCGGCGCCGAGCAGGCGCCGCAGGGCCTGGCGGGACGGGTCGGGCGTCAGGTCGGCCGCGCGCTCGAGGAACACCGCGGTCGCCGCTGGGCCGCCGCGGACCCGGGCGCGGCCTGCCGAGCGCTCGAGCGCGGCCGCGACCTCCTCGTCGGGGCCGCTGCTGGCGGCGGCCCGGTGCCAGGCCTGGCGGTCGGGGTCGTGCTCGGCGTGGGTGGCTTCGGCCAGCGCCCGGTGCACGCGCCGCCGCTCGTCCACCGCGGCCGACCGGTAGACCGCCGAGCGCACGAGCGGGTGCCGGAACCGGACCGCCGTGTCGAGGTCGAGCAGGCCCGCCTCAGCGGCAGGTGTGGCGGCGTCGCGGCCCACGCCGAGCAGCGCCGCCGCGCGCCATACCTTGTCGGCATCGCCGAGCTGGTCGGCGGCCGCCACCAGCAGGAGGCGCTGGGCGTCGACCGGGAGCTGGCCGGCGCGCCGCGCGAAGCTCTCCTCGATCGTCCCCGACAGTGATGCGGTCACCGGGACGCCGAAGCCGACCGCGAGCTCGGCCGGCGTGAAGCGGCGCGGCAGCTCGAGCAGCGCGAGCGGGTTGCCGCGCGTCTCGGCGACGATGCAGTCGCTGACGCGGACGTCGAGCGGCGTCACGGTTGCGCCGGCCAGCAGCGTGCGCGCGTCCGCGTCGCGGAGGCCCTCCACCGCCAGCTCGGGCAGCCCGGCCAGCTCCTCGGTGCGCCGACGGGTCGCGAACAGCAGCGCTACCGGCTCGGCCAGCAGCCGGCGGGCCACGAACGCCAGCGCGTGCGCCGAGGGGCGGTCGAGCCAGTGCGCGTCCTCGACCACGCACAGCAGCGGGTCCTCCTCGGCCGTCGCCGAGAGGAGGCTGAGCGTCGCCAGCCCGACCAGGAACCGCTCCGGCGCCATGCCCGTGCTGAGCCCGAAGGCCGCGCCGAGCGCGTCGCGCTGGGGCGGGGGGAGGCCGTCCAGCCGGTCCAGCAGCGCGGCGCAGAGCTGGTGCAGCGCCCCGAACGGGAGCTCCGCCTCCGACTGCACGCCGGTCGCCCGCGCGACCCGGAAGCCGGACGCCGACGCCTCCGCGTCATCCAGCAGCGCCGACTTACCCGCCCCCGCCTCGCCCTGCAGCACCAGGGCGCCGCTACGCCCTTCGCGCGCGGACGCGAGCAGCGCCGCGAGCCTCGCCCGCTCCTCCCGTCGCCCGACCAGCATCGGCGCGCTCCTTAGACGAAGGCCCCGACGCCGGTGATGTCGCGGCCGACGAGGAGCGTCTGGATCGCCTCCGTCCCTTCGTAGGTGTAGATCGCCTCGATGTCCGACATGTGCCGGATGACGTGGTACTCGAGCAGCAGCCCGTTGCCGCCGAGAAGGTTGCGCGCCTCCGCGGTGACCTGCCGCGCCTTGACGGTGTTGTTGAGCTTGGCCAGCGCAGCGATCGCGTCCGAGAGCCCGCCCGCCTCCATCAGCCGCCCGAGGCGCAGGCAGTAGAGCTGCATCGCCGTCACGTCGGCGAGCATGTGCACGAGCCGCTCCTGGACCAGCTGGAAGCGCACGAGCTCGCTGCCGAACTGCTTGCGCCGGCGCGTGTACGTGAGCGCGGTGTCGTAGGCGGCGACGGCGTGGCCGAGCGCCGCCCAGGCGCAGGTCTGACGGGTCGAGCGCAGCACCTTGGCGGTGTCGCCGAAGCCGTTGGCGCCCGGGAGCCGGTCCTCGGCCGGGACGCGCACGTCGGACAGGGTGATGTCGGCCTGCCACGCCGCCCGCAGCGCCCCCTTGCCCTCGATCACGCTGGCCTGGAAGCCGGGGTCGGAGGGGTCGACGAGGAAGCCCTTGACCTTGCCGTCCTCGGTGTCGCGCGCCCACACCACGACCACGTCGGCCACCGTGGCCAGGCCGATCCAGCGCTTGGCGCCGTTGAGCAGGTACGTCTCGCCGTCGCGCCGCGCCGAGGTCTCGAGCGAGACCGAGTCCGAACCGTGCTCGGGCTCGGTCAGCGCGAAGGCGCCCAGCTTGTCCGTGCGCGCCATCGCCGGCAGCCAGCGCTGCTTTTGCTCCTCGGATCCGAGCATTGCGATCGAGCGCATGGCCAGCCCGGCCTGCACCCCGAGCGCGGTCCCAAGGCTGCCGTCGCCGCGGTTGAGCTCCATGTGCACGAGCCCGGCGGCGATCGGGCTCATGTCCGGACAGCCGTAGCCTTCGATCCCGTCGCCGACCAGCCCCAGCTCGCCCAGCCGGTGCACGAGTTCGAGCGGCAGCTCGGCGCGCTCCCAGTAGTCGCTGATGACCGGCAGGACCTCCTCCTCGACGAATCGGCGCGTGCGGTCCAGGTAGTCGCGCTCGGCCTCGGTCAGGTCGGGCCGGATCAGCAGGTAGTCCGTGCCCAGCGCCTTGCCGATGTCCGCCGTCGCGGTCGCCTCGGTGGTCATCGCGCCGATTCTCGCCCTGCCCTTGCGCTGCGCGCTCGTGCCCAAGTCCCAAACAGGGCCGCGACGGTTGGTCGGGCCGCCCATAGGCAGTGCGCCGAGCCGGCCGTAGCGTCTCGGCGCAGTGGCACAGACCGACAGCATGAGGGCGACCACTGCGGCCACGGTCGGGCAGGCCTTTCAGGCCACCGCGACCGCCTTTGCCGGCGCGCCCGCCCTGCGCACGCCCGACGGCGCGGTCGCCCTCACCTGGGACGGCTATGCCCAGCGCGTGCGCGAGGTGGCCGCCGGGCTGGCCGGCCTCGGCCTGCAACGCGGCGACACCGTGGCCTGCTGGCTGTCCAACCGCCCCGAATTCCACATCGCCGACGCGGCGGCCATGCACCTGGGCGCCGCGTCGTTCTCGGTCTACCCGACCTACACGGCCGAGCAGGGCGAGCACGTCGTCGGTGACGCCGGCGCGCGCATCCTCATCACCGAGCCGCAGTTCCTCGAGCGGGCCCTTGCGGTCCGCGACGCCGGGCGCACGGCGGTCGGGCCGGTCGTCGTCCTCGACGACAGTGCGGACGCCGGGACGCTCGAGTGGGCCGAGCTGCCCGGGTGCGCCGAGCCGGGGTTCGACTTCGAGGCGCGCGCGGCCGCGGTATCGCCCGATGACCTCCTGACCCTCATCTACACCTCCGGCACGACCGGGCCGCCCAAGGGCGTCCAGATCACCCACGGCAACGTCATGTCGTTGCTCGCGTCGCTGTCGGACCGCCTCGGCCTCCCGGACGGGATCCGCGCGATCTCGTGGCTGCCGATGGCGCACGTGGCCGAGCGGCTGTGCACCCACTACTTCCCGATCGTCCACGGCTGGAGCGTCACCACCTGCCCGAACCCGAAGGCCATCGCCGGGCTCATCCCCGAGGTGCGGCCCGAGTTCTTCTTCTCGCCGCCGCGGCTGTGGGAGAAGCTGCGCGCCGGCGTGCTGGCCTCGAGCGGCGACATGCCCGAGGGGGACGCTGCCGCCGCTGCGCTGCGGGCGATCGGCTTCGACGCGCTGCGCGTGGCGATCGTGGGCGCGGCGCCCTGCCCGCCCGAGGTGGTGCGCTTCTGGCACGCGCTCGGCGTGTGCCTGTGCGAGGTCTACGGCATGTCCGAGACCACCGGCGTGGCCACGGTCAACCCGCCCGATGCCGTGCGCATCGGCACGGTCGGCCCGCCGCTGCCCGACGTCGAGGTCCGGCTGGGGGAGGCCGGCGAGGTGCTCGTGCGCGGCGCCAACGTCATGCGCGGCTACCGCAACCTGCCCGAGAAGACCGCGGAGGCGCTCGACGCCGAGGGCTGGCTGCACACGGGCGACGTGGGCGCGTTCGACGACGCCGGCTACCTGAAGATCGTCGACCGCATCAAGGAGATCATCATCAGCGCGGCGGGCAAGAACATGTCGCCGGCCAACATCGAGGCCGAGCTGAAGACGAGCGGCCGGCTCATCGGCCAGGCCTGCTGCATCGGCGACGCCCGGCCCTACAACGTCGCGCTCATCACCCTCGACCCGGACGCGGCCACCGCGTTCGCGGCCGGCCACGGCATCGCGCCCGACACCGTGGTCACCGACGACGTCGTCCGCGCGGAAGTCGCGGCCGCGGTGGAGGAGGCCAACACGCGACTGGCCCGCGTCGAACAGGTCCGCAAGTTCACGATCCTGCCCGAGGACTGGGTTGCCGACGGCGACGAGCTCACGCCGACCATGAAGCTCAAGCGCGCGGCGATCACCGCGAAGTACGCGCGCGAAATCGAAGCGCTGTACGCCGGCTGAGCCGGCGCTTCAGCCGATTTCCCGCACGCGCGCCATGACGGCGTCGGGGTCGGCCTCCGCGGGCACGACCGCGACGACCGCGCCGCCCTCGACCTCGGGCAGCGGTCCCGCCTCCAGCCACCCCTTGGCGACCAGGCCCCAGGATCCAGCAGGCCGCGCCGGCGGCTCGCTGCCCAGCCAGCCGGCCACGCCCTCGACGGCGCCGCCCGGCCACGCCGGCGCGCGGTCGGAGCGCACCCACACCGGCCACTCGTAGTGCGCGGCCACGTTGAGCACGGGCCGGTAGGCGTCGGCGCCTGCGAGCGCGCCGGCCTCGGTGGCAGCCTCATCGAGGACGAGCGCGTCCACGGGGGCGCCGGCGAAGGCGCGCAGGAAGTCGGCGACGTACATCGAGGCGGTGTCGACGTGGTCGGGGTCGGGCGGCGCACCGTCGCCCGCCGGCGCGCCCGCCTGCTCGGCGGCCGTGGCCATCCACCGGGCCGGCGAAGGGATCGACAGGGCCACCGGCGCCCCACCTCCGGCGCCGGCAATCGCCGCCAGGGCGTCGGTCGCCGTCGCCCGCAGCCGATCGTCGGCCAGCAGCGTGCGCAGCGCGAAGGCGACCCGGCTGCGGCGTGCCATCGCCTCAGCCAGGGCCGGGTCGCCGGACACCCGCTGCGCGCTCAGGTCGCCGACGTCGACGACGACGGCGTCGGAGCCGAACATGCCCTGCGCCTTGCCGAAGAACGAGCCCAGCTCGCCCGGCGCCGTCCACGGGACGGCGCCGCCGCCGAGCAGCTTCTCGCGGCAGTAGGCCAGCGAGTCGAACCACACCGGCGCTGCGCGGCCGGAGGGCGCGGGGATCACGCGCTTCCCTCCAGCTCGGCCACCCGTGCCTGGAGCACTGCGATCGCGAGGTCCTTCGGGTCGGGCAGGTAGATGGGCGGGATCTCGGCCATCGGCCCCTTGACCCGCGCCGGCCCCTGCGTCGACCAAGCGGTCGCGTGGATGACCGCGTTGTCGTCGCCCCAGGACCCGTAGTAGGGCAGGTGCTCGGGGGGCTCGGGCGTGTTCCACCGCGCGACGAAGTCGGCGTACGGCACGCCGCGCAGCTTGCGCGCCTCGCGCTCGGCCGCCCGCGCGGCCTCGGTTGCCTCAGCGTCGACGGCGAGGGTCTCCTCGTCGAAGGCCAGGAAGTAGATCTCGCGGGCCGTGGCGGGGGAGATGTAGTCGGCCTCGAGGTCGGCCATGACCAGCTCGGGGTCGCGCTCGAGCACGTCGCCGTACCCGCCGCCCGAGCCCTGGGAGATGAGGTAGACCTCGCCCTCGTCGGCCAGCTCGTAGCCCATGCCCATGTGGTGCGTCGAGTAGCGCGCGCCCGTGAACCGCTGCTCGTTCATGAGCCGCTCGAAGTCGAAGTCCCAGCTCGACGGGTCGTCGTCGAGGTAGTCAAAGACGTTGACGCCCTTGATCTTGGCCAGCGGGTAGGTGCAGCACCCGTAGCCGCCCATGACCCCCATGACCGAGGGGAACTTGGAGCCGTGGGAGACCGTCGCGTAGCCCCAGAGCTGGCTGCCGCGGTGGGAGACCGCCATCTCGTAGCCCATGCCTCCGCGGAACTTCCCGAAGGCCTGGTTGTCCCGCTTGATCTTCTTGGAGACCAGCTGCATGAGCGGGACCTCGTCCTCGATCAGCTCCTGCTCGCCGATGTCGGCCATGGCGGCGAAGAACGGCGCCATCGACGCCTCGCCGTCGCGGTAGGCGCGCGCGCCCCCGCCCATGCCGTTCAGGTCGGCGCACACGTTGCCGACGAGCTCGCCGTGCTGGGTAAGGCCGCCGTAGAGGAACGTGTTGATCTCGTTGAACCACGGCGCCATCACCGACGAGTGCTTCTCGGGGCACGAGTACTGGAGCTTGGCCAGCAGCGACTGGGGGCCGGAGAACCCCATGAAGCTGCCCTGCAGGCTCTGCCCGAGCGGCGCATCGAACCCCGGGTCCAGCGCGCTGCCGGGGTCGGTCACGACCTCGACCGGGTTCATCACGCTGATCCCGCGCGGGAGGTCGGGCCAGAAGAACCCGAGCAGCGCCTGCGAGGGCCCGCACTTGGCTGCGCCCAACGTCGCGTTGAAGGCGCGGTTGAGGAACTGCGGCGCGGTGCCCCGCCAGTCGATCACGAGCCGGTCGCCCGAGACCGTGATGGCGCACGGGTACTTGAGCAGCACGTTCTCGCGTAGCGTCGAGTCGGAGAAGAAGTTGACCCGGTACGTCCCGTCGGGAAGCTCGGAGATGCGCCGGCGCGCCTCGGCCTCGACATCCTCGAGCGACTTGCGCAGCGAGGCGATGAAGTTGTCGCGCCCGACCTCCTCCACCAGCGCGAGCACGCGCTCCTTGATCCGCAGGGCGGCGTACAGCTTCACCTTCATGTCCTGGTACTGCAGCTTGGGCTCGCGCGTGGAGTTCTGCAGGAAGGTCAGGAGGTCGCGCCGGATCTCGTTGTTCTCGACGCACTTGAACGGGCTCATCCGAAGCCCGTCGTCGAAGGCCGACTCGGAGCTCGACGGCATCCCGCCCGGCTCCTTGGCGCCGTTCTCGCCCTCGTGCACGACGGTGGCGACGTAGGCGATGAGCTCGCCGTCGTGGAAGACCGGGAGGATCATGCTCTGGTCGGTGTTGTGGATGTTCCCGTAGCGGGCGTCGTTGTGGATGAACGCGTCGCCATCGTGCACGCCCACCGTGGGCTCTTTGAGCCAGTACTTGTTGATGAAGCGGACCGGGTAGTGCAGGACCGACGCGAAGGCGAGGACGCCTCCGGTGGAAATGTGGGCGAGGTCACCGGAGGCCGTGTAGACCGCGCTGGTCAGGTCGCCCCACTTGGCCCCGGGCGCGGCGCCGGTCTGCTCCATCATCTCGAACGCCTCGTCCAGGCCGGCGACGATGCGCTTGCGCACGCGGTCGAGCTCGTAGGCGTCCAGGCCGCTGGACAGCAGCCGCTCCTCCTCGGCGGTGCGCGCCTGCATGCCGTGGTCGCGCATGATCTCGGGGTCGGGCCCGAGGAACAGCGTGGTCTCGGCCAGGAACTTGTCCACGCGCGCTTGGTCGTCGGCCGAGAGCGGCGCGGAGACGGCAGCGGACGGGGTCATGACGGCTCTCCTTCGGTCTTGAGGAACCAGATCGCGCCGTGGGCGCCGGTCTGCAGGCGCCAGCCCGGCTCGACGAGGTAGGTCGTCGTCGGGGTGGTGACCACACCGGGGCCGGCGACGACGAGCCCGGGCGCGAGCGCCGTCTCGTCGTAGACCGGCGTGGCCACCGCGCCGTCGAGGCCGGGGAACGAGCACGACCGCTCACCGACCGGTGTCGCCGGCTCAGGCTCGCCGGCCGGCAGCGAGGCGTCGAACTCCACCGTCTCTCCCTCGACATAGGACGCGACGCGGATGGTGGTGATGCGGATGCCCGCCTCGGGGGACTCGCTGCCCGAGCCGAAGCGGCGGCCGAAGTCGTCGGCGAAGAGCTCGATGAGGTCAAGCACGTCGCTGACCTCGCGCAGGCGCGTGTCCTTGGCCACCACCGCGGTGGTCACGAGCTGGTTGCCGTAGCGCATGTCGAGCTCGAGCCGATGGCGCACGGCGTCGGCGGCCATGCCCTGGCGCTCGAGGTCGGCCCGGCCCTTGGTCTCGAGCGCCGCGACGATCTCGTTGAACCCGTCGAAGCGGTCAAACAGCGCGCGCGACGTGGCGTCGTAGAGGATCACCGGCACCGAGCGCTCGTGGATGTGCAGCTGGGGCATGTTGCCCGCGCCGAGCGCCGAGAACACCGAGCTGTACGGCGGCGCCAGTACCCGGCCGATCCCCAGGTGCCCGGCGATCCCGCAGCAGTGCAGCGGGCCGTTGCCGCCGTAGGCCAGCATGGTGAACTCCTCGGGCAGGTAGCCGCGGGTACGCAGCTCCTTGGCGATCCCGTTGGCCATCTGCTCGTCGGCCTCGGCCTTGATGAGCTTCGCCACGTCGACCGGCTCGAGGTCGATGTGGTCCATGAAGGCCTCGTCGATCGCGAACTCGGCCCGCTTGACGTTCAGCGGGATGCGGCCGCCGGCGTACTGCTCGGGGTCGAGGTAGCCGAGCAGCAGGTCCGCGTCGGTGACCGTCGGCGCCATGCCGCCGCGGTCGTAGCCCGCGGGCCCGGGGTCGGACCCGGCGCTCTCGGGCCCGATCGCCACCGACTGGTGCAGGCGGTCGTACTTGGCGATCGACCCGCCGCCGGCGCCCAGGGTGACCAGATGGATCATCGGCACGCTGACCAGCCAGCGCTCGATCGTGGGCAGGAAGTCGTAGTGCTTGACCCCGCCCGCGGCCACCAGCCCGATGTCGAAGCTCGTGCCGCCCATGTCGGTCGCGATCACGCTGCCCAGCCCCGCCTCCTCGGCGAGGTGCTCGCTGGCCTGGATGCCGGCGACCGGGCCGGAGTGGATGGTCTGCAGCGCGTCGGTCGAGTTGAGCTGCGCCATGCCGCCCGAGTTGTGGATGACGAGCATCGGCTGCGTGTAGCCGTTGTCACGCAGGTTCTGCTCGAGCTCGGACAGCGCGTGGTACATCGTCGCGTGCAGGAACGCGTCGACGATGGTCGAGGTCGAGCGCACGTACTCGCCCTTGCGCCCCGAGAGCTGGTGGGAGAGCAGCATCGGGATCGCGCCGAGCTGGTGGGCCGGGTACTCCTCGAGGAAGATCTCCTGGACCCGGAGCTCGTGCGCGGGGTTCTCGACCGCGTTGATGAGGCACACGACGAGCGCCTCCGCACCCGCGTCGACGAGTTCGCGCAGCACCCGCCGCACGTCGTCCTCGTCGAGCTCGAGCAGCGTGGTGCCGCCGTAGTCGACGCGCTCGCGCACCGAGCGGATGAGCCGCTGGGGGACGAGCGGGTCAGGGCGGATGGCGCCCGAGAGGTCGTTCTTGGCCACCTCGTCCAGCCCCTCGCCGTACCCGCGCCCGCGCGAGAGCGGGATCGTGGCCTCGAACCCGGCGCTGACGATGGCGCCGACCTGCGGGCCCTTGCGCTCGATGAGCGCGTTGGTGCCCAGCGTGGTGGCGTAGCGCACCGAGTCCACCTGCGCGAGCACGTCGGCGCGCTGCACGGCGAGCGTGCTGCACGCTTGGTCGAGCGCCTCGTTGAAGCCCTGGGCGAGGTTGTGATGGGTGGTGAGCGCCTTGGCCTGGACGTAGTCGTCCCCCCAGACGCAGAAGCAGTCGGTGAACGTCCCGCCGATGTCGACAGAGATCCGCTTCATGGCAACCGTTCCCTCCGGCTCAGCCGTGGTTGTGTCGATGGCCCAAGTCGACGGGGACGTCGCGTCCGGCCGCGATCGTGATGCCCGCCGGGCGGGCCGCCCACTGGGTCTTGAGGGCGTCCACGTCGATCTCCATGTCGAAGGTCGGCGGGTGCCCCGGCGGCAGGTACTCGACCTCGACCATCGTTCCGCAGCCCGGGCAGTAGAACTCGAGAATCCGGCACCAGGCCGGATCGGGGGCGAAGGTGAACTCGTAGCGCGCGGGGTCGATCAGCGGCCGGTGGATCTCGCGCGGGTCACGGTCGTGGACCAGCGTCCCCTCCTTGTAGTTGCCGCGCGCCGGCGCGAGGTCGTGGCCGCAGACGCGGCAGTTCCAGCGCTCGCTGTCGAGGTCGATCTCCAGGTACTCGGTCATGGGGACGCGCATCAGCCGCTCCTCTGCTCGGTCAGCTCGACATCGCCCGCGGCCGTGGTGCGGAAGCGCCAGCCCCCCGGCAGCCGCATCGTGAAGAAGGGCCCTTCGATCACGGCGGGGCCGTCCGCCGCTGCGCCGGGCGGCTGGTCGACCAGCGCATAGACCGGCAACTCGGCCTCGCCGCCGGCGCCGCGCACCGTGCGGGTGTCGCCGCTCTTCGCCGCGGTCTCCTGCACCGCCGCGGCCGCACCGAGGCCAACGTGCGGCAACGGCGCCACCAGCGTGAGCTCGAGGGCGGCCGCGGCGCCGTCATGCACGTGGGGGCCCGGGTCGAGGTCGCCGTCGAGCGCCACCACGGTCGCGTCGCCGTCGCCCTCGAGCACGAGCCGGTAGTTCGCGACGCAGTCCTCGGGCGCGACGCCCTCGGCGTACATGTCGCGGTCGGCGCGGGCGCGCAATTCGGTCGCGACGGCCCGCACCGTGTCCGCGTCGGTGGCGGTCAGCGGTCGCTCGTAGCGCTGGGACAGGTCGGAGAATCCGATGCCGACGGCGCTGAACACGGCGGCGGTGCGCGGCACGAGCACCCGCCGCACGCCCGCCTTGGCCGCCGCGCCGCAGATCGTCATCGGCCCGGCCCCACCGAAGGCGGCGACCACGGTGTCGTCGCGCAGATCTGAGGCGCGCAGCGCCCGCGCCACCCGCTCGAGGTAGGCATCCTCCATGCGCTCGAGTGCCGCGGGGACGTCGAGGCCCATGGGCTCGACCACGTTGGCCGTCACCGCCTTACGGCTGCTCTCGACGTCGAGGCTCATCGTCCCGCCCAGGTACGTGGACGGGTCGAGGATGCCCATGAGCAGGTAGACGTCGGTGATCGTCGCGTCGGTGCCACCGAGCCCGAAACAGGCCGGTCCGGGCGCCGCGCCGACGCTCTCCGGTCCCACGTGGACGTCGCCGTCCTCCACGCGGATGATCGAGCTCCCGCCGACGCCGTGGCTGGTGATGGCGGCCAGCGGAAACGAGGTCGGCGCGTCGTCCACGTAGCCGCGGCGCTCGACGCGGACCTCGCCGTCGACCACGGCGCCGACGTCGGTCGTGGTCCCGCCGACGTCGACCATGAGCACGTAGTCGAGGCCGTAGTGCCGCGCCAGCGCCCGCGTGCCCTCGAGCCCGCCGCGGGGACCGGAGCTGTACGTCTTCAGCGCCGCCGACTTGGCCACGCGCGAGGAGCCGCCGTCGTTGCGGAAGATGAGCAGCGGATGCCGGCTGCGGTGCTCGCGCAGGCGCCCCTCGGCGCTGAACAGGAACAGCTCCATGGCCGGGTGCAGGAACGCGTTGAGCAGGCTCGACCACGTCCGCCGCACGTCGTCGCGATCGGCCGCGAGCTCCCAGGAGAACAACAGCGGGATGGCGCCGAGCAGATGGCGCGGATAGAGCTCGAGCAGCAGGTGCTTGAGGCGGGTCTCGGTCGCCGCGCCGTCGTCGCCGCCGATCGACACCACCAGGCGGCTGGCCCCGTTGCTGGCCAGCGCGTTGATCGAGCGCACGAGCTGGCCCGCGAGCGCGTCGTCGTCGGCGCCGAGCGACACCGTCGCTTGCCGGTCGCCCACGAGCGCGTCCAGCAGCTCCTCCTGCTCGGGCGTCGCGGCCAGGCGCCCCGGCAGCGCGCCGTCGGCGACGAGCAGGCCGAGCCGGCGGCCCTTGCGCTGCACGAGCGCGTTGGTGCCCTGGGTGGTCGAGTAGCGGATGTAGTCCGTCGTCTGCAGCAGCGGCCCGAGCCGCTCCTCGCCGTAGACCACGCCCGAGACCTTGGTCAGGCCGTCGAACAGGCAGCGGCTGAGGTCGAACGGCGTGGTCAGCGTCTTCGTGTAGCGGACCTCGTCGCCGTCGATCACGCAGATGTCGGTAAGGGTGCCGCCGTTGTCGATGTTGACCAGGCGCGTGCGCGTGGCGGGGCCGCCCGCGGCGCCTGGCGCGACCGCGGAGCGGATGGCAGTGCTGGCCATCGTGGTCTCTCCTTCCTGAGGCCCGTGCTGCAGCCGCAACGCTAGGCAGGCGTTCGCCGCCCCGATAGCGGCCGCACGACCAAACGTCGTGCCTGCCCTTGGTCGGAAGCCACAAAGGCACGACGGGGATTTGCGGTCTTGCGCCATAGGCTGCCGCGGCTGCAGGGCCGAGACTGGCGGCATCGCCATCGACCCCCCCGACAAGCACCCGGTGACCGGCGCCCGGTCCGCCGTCAGCTCCTCCCTCGACGTGATGCTCACCGACGCGGTCATCGACCGCGGCCCGGCGCGGCGCTTCCTCGAGCCGGCATCGGCGGTCAAGGTGGCCGCGGGCCTGGCGCGGCACCCGAACCGGATGGCGCGCCGGTTCGGCGGCCTGGGGCTCGAGCTCGGCCGCGCCGCCACCGGGCGCTCGCAGCAGCAGCCGGAGCGGGGCGACCGCCGCTTCGGCGACCGCGGGTGGCAGGAGAACCGGTTCCTGCGCGGCCTGCTCCAGGGCTACCTGGCCACGGTCGAGGCCGTCGACGGCCTGATCTCCGACGCCGACCTGGACTGGCGCAGCGAGCGGCAGGCGCGCTTTGCCAGCGCCAACGTCCTCGACGCCCTGGCGCCGACGAACTTCCCGTGGTCCAACCCGGCCGTGATGCGCGAGACCATCGATCGCGGCGGCGCCAACCTGGCCACCGGCGCGCGGCGCTTCGTGCGTGACGCCTCGGCCCGGCGCCTACCCGACAGCGTGGACACCAGCCAGTTCGAGGTCGGCGGCAACCTCGCCGTGTCACGCGGTGCGGTCGTGCTGCGCACCGAGGTCTTCGAGCTCATCCAGTACCAGCCCACGACCGATCGCGTGCACGAGGTCCCGCTGCTGCTCGTCCCGCCGACGATCAACCGGTACTACATCCTCGACATCGCCCCGGGCCGAAGCCTCGTCGAATACTTCGTGGCACAGGGCCAGCAGGTGTTCATGGTCTCGTGGCGCAACCCGGGCGCGGCCCAGGGCCACTTCGACCTCGACACCTACGCCCGTGCCGTGCTCGAGGCGCGCGACGCGGCCGCGCAGATCGCCCGGCAGCCCGCGGTCAACATCAACGCGGCGTGCTCGGGCGGCATCATCACCGCCGGCGCGCTCGGGCATCTGGCCGACACCGACCGGCTCGACGAGGTCGCCAGCCTGACCCTGTTCGTGTGCGCGCTCGACAACGCCCGCGCGGGCACCGTCGCGGCGGTGGCCAACCGCGAGATGGCCGCGGCCGCGGTCGCGCAGTCGGCGCGGGAGGGGTACCTGGACGGCCAAGCGCTCGCGGGGGTGTTCGCGTGGCTGCGGCCCAACGACCTGATCTGGAACTACCACGTCAACAACTACCTCATGGGCAAGGACCCGCCCGCCTTCGACATCCTCTACTGGAACCAGGACGCCGTGCGGCTGGCGGCCGGACTGCATCGCGACTTCATCCACCTCGGGCTCGAGAACTCGTTCGTCACCCCGGGCGCGCTGACCGTGCTCGGCTCGCCCGTGGACCTCGGCAAGGTGACCCTCGACCTCTACGCCGTCGCCGGGTCTACCGACCACATCGTTCCGTGGGAGAACGCGTACCGGAGCGTGCGCCTGCTCGGGGGCGAGAAGCGGTTCGTGCTTTCGCGCAGCGGGCACATCCAGGCGCTCGTCAATCCGCCGAGCCCGGCGAGCCGGTCCAGCTACCGCGTCACCGACGACCCGCCGGCCGACGGCCCGGCGTGGGCGGCCGAAGCCGAGCGCAAGCAGGGGAGCTGGTGGCCGGACTACTGCGCATGGCTCACCGCGCGCTCGGGCGAGGAGCGGCCGGCTCCGAAGACGCTGGGCAGCCGCAAGCACGCCGCCAGCGCGAAGGCGCCGGGCACCTATGTCCACGCCGCCTGAGCGGCCGGGGTGAGCGAGTGGTGGGGCCGGCCGCTCGCGGAGACGCGCTGGACGGCCGAGCTCGCCCGGCTTGTCGTCGACCCGGTGTTCCACGGCGGTCGTGTGCCGCACGGTGACGGCCGCCCGGTCCTGCTGGCCCCGGGCCTGGGCGGCGGCGACCAGACGCTCGCGGTCCTCGCGCTGTGGCTGCGGCGCATCGGCTACCGGCCGCACACCGCCGGCTTCGTGGCCAACACCGGCTGCTCGGACCGCGCGCTCGAGCGCGTCGAGCGCAAGGCGCTCGCGCTGCGGCGGGCCAGCGGGCGGCGCGTGGCCCTCGTGGGCCACAGCCGCGGCGGCCACTACGCGCGCGCCCTGGCCGCGCGGCGGCCGCAGGACGTCTCGCACGCCATCTCGGTCGGGGCCGACCTCCGGCGCCAGGTGGGGATCAGCCGCCCCACCCTCTACCTCGTCGCCGTCGCCCGCCGCGGCGTGCAGGCCACCCACCGGGCCCGCGCTCCGGGGTGCCTGACCCCGAGCTGCACGTGTGGCTTCACGCGCGCGTTCTCCGCGCCCTTCCCGGGCGACCGCGTCCGGCTGACCAGCATCTACTCCAAAGGCGACGGCGTCGTCGCCTGGCAGGGCGCGGTGGTTCCCGAGGCCGACTGCGTCGAGGTCGCGGGCAGCCACATCGGCCTCGTCTTCAACCGCAAGGTCTACCGGGCGATCGCGCAGGCGCTGGCCCGGCCCGAGCTCAGCGGCTGAGCGCCTCGGGGTCCAAGGCGGTCAGGCGCAGCGCCACCAGCAGTTCGCCGATGCGCTCCTCGGGCGGTGCCCCGAGCAGCTCGG
Organism: Solirubrobacteraceae bacterium; assembly: GCA_036270095.1. Classification (GTDB taxonomy): domain Bacteria; phylum Actinomycetota; class Thermoleophilia; order Solirubrobacterales; family Solirubrobacteraceae; genus DATBDE01. Next base: position 21,067 of record DATBDE010000076.1, read on the forward strand.
CGACGGTCCGGATGCGGTTCTTGATCGTGTTCTCGTGCAGGTCGAGGCGCCGCGCGGCCCGCCGCGGGCTGGCGCGCTCCTCCAGGTAGACGCGCAGGGTGGCGGCCAGCCGGCGCATCTCGTCGCTCGGCTCGGCCAGCGGGCCGAGCTCCTCGGCGACGAAGGCGCGCGCGAGCACGGGGTCGATGCTGGCCAGCGCGGTCAGGCCGACGTCGCGGTACCGGACCACCGCGCCGGGGCGCCGCCGCGACAGCTGAGCCACGCGGCGCGCCTCGAGCGCCTGGCGGTGGCTGGCGGCAAAGCCGGCGACGCCCGTCGCCGGCCGCCCGAGGGCGACCAGCGCCGTGGCGGCGGCAGCGGGCTCGACGCTGGCCGGCGCGGGCACGGCGTCGGCGACCGGTGCGGCCGCCCCGACCCAGGCCGCCACGAGCTGGGGCCCGACGGGCACGACCAGGGCGCTCCCACCGCCCAGCGTCGCCGACAGCTCTGCGGCGACGTGTTCGAGCTCGGCCACGTCGGCGCCGGCGGCGGAGCCGTCGTCGGACCATACGACGAAGGCGAGGTGGTGGCGCGCGAGCTCGTAGCGGAGGCGCTGCGCGGCCGCATGGGCGTCGACCGGCTCTCCGGCCAGGAGCGACCGCACGGTCTCGGCCCGCAACGCGGCGGCGCTGCGCACCCAGCGCTCGCGCTCCTCGGTGTACTGGGCGACGAGGTCGCGGCTGAGCCCCGTGATGAAGGCGAACGTCCACACCGCCCCGAGCTCGAGCGCGACGGACACCTCGGCCGGATCGCTGAGCTCGGCGTGCGCGAGCGCAGCCCAGCAGCGGAAGAACGTCGCGTGGCCGACCTGGAACGAGCGCAGGAGCGCATCCAGCGACAGGTCGTTGCGCACGTACTGGCGCGCGTAGTCGACCGCCGCGGGGGGCAGGCCGGCCTCCTCCGCGGGCTGGCTCGTGCGCATCATCTCGGCCAGGAGCGCGAGCACGTTCTCGGTGCTGGCCAGCGTGTTGGCGCGCATCTCGGGGTCGGCGTCGAGCTGCGGGAGCTCGGCGTGGATGGCATCGGTGATCTGGCGCGAGACGTCGCTCAGCCAGGCCTGGTTGGGCCCGATGCGCGCAAAGAACCCGCGGAGCTGCGCCGTGTCGGCCGCCGAAGCGGAAGCCATGAACCGAACCGTAGTCGATGTCGAAAGCCCACAACAGGAACGCCACGACGCATGGTCGCGGCCATGGATCGGTCCCGGTCTTGGGCCTATCGTCGCCGGCGGAGATTGTTGATGTTGGACACGCGACAGCCAGCAGCACAGCGAGCCGACGGGCACGACGCCGCCCGCCTGGTTGAGGAGGTCGCGGGGGCCCTGGTCGACCGCAGCCCCGAGATCAGCGCCGACGCCGTCGCGCACCTCCTACGCGAGATGCCGGAGCTGCGTACGGGCGAGCGCGACGTCGGCCTGCTCGCCGCCGGCGTGCAGCAGAACGTGGCCACCCTGCTGCACGCGCTCGAGCACGACATCGACCGCGGCGCGATCGAGGCGCCGGTTGCAGCCGCCGCCTACGGGCGCCGCCTGGCCCAGCGCGGCACGCCCGTCGTGGCGCTCGAGCGGGCCTACCGGATCAGCCACGGCGACGTCCTCGAGCACTGCTGCGCGCAGCTCGCCGAGGGCGACGCCGACGGGGCGGTCACCGCGTGCGCGGCGGTGCGCATGACCCGGGCGACCTTCGCCTACGCCGACCGGGTGGCCGCGCAGGTGATCGAGGCCTACGAGGCCGAGCGTCACCTCTGGGGCAACGGCCGCGCGGCCGAGCGCAGCGAGCGCGTCTCCGCGCTCCTGGCCGGGGAGGACGTCGACGTCGAAGCGACCGAGCTCGCGCTCGGGTACCGCCTGCGGCGCCGCCACGTTGGGGTGGTGGCGTGGGTCGACGAGGCGGGCAACGGCGCGACGGAGCTGGCGCTGCTCGACCGGGTCGTCCGCCGGGTAGCGGAGCGCGCGGGCGCGGCCGGTGCACCGCTGTTCGTCCCGCGGGACGCCACGAGCGCCTGGGCGTGGGTGCCGCTCGCGTCCGGGCAGGCGCTGCCCGAGGGCGGCCTCGAGCTGTCGGCGCAGGATGTCGAAGAACGGGCGCACGTCGTCGTGGGCGACCCCGAGGACAACGTGGACGGCTTCGGGCGCACCCACCGGCAGGCCCTGCGTGTGGAGGCGGTCGCGCTGGCCGCCGGGGCGACGCGCCGGCGCGTCACCGCCTTTGCCGACATCCGTCCGGTGGCCCTCATGAGCGCCGACCTCGACGGCACCCGCGAGTGGGTGCGGGAGACGCTCGGCCCGCTGGCTGCCGACACGGTCCAGAACGCGCGCCTGCGCGAGACCGTGCGCGTCTATCTCAGCGCCGGCGGCTACACGGCGGCCGCGGCCCGGCTCATCGTGCACACCAACACCGTCCACTACCGGGTCCAGAAGGCCGAGGAGGTGCGCGGCCGGCCCGTCGCGCCCGACCGGCTCGAGGTCGAGCTCGCCTTGCTCGCCTGCCACTGGCTCGGCGCCGCGGTGCTGCAGCCGGCGGCCGACTGAGCGCAGGGGGCGCGCAGGGGGGGGTCAAGTCTTTCTTTGCCGCACCACAACTCAGTGCGGCAAAGAAAGACTTGACCCCTGGTGCGCGTGCACAACCGGGGCGCCCGCTTGTGTGGGGCGAGGACAAGACAGCGCCGGTCGCGCGCGGTGGTATCCGAACCACCCCACGAAGGAGGAGCCGTGGTCCAGCACATCGTGTTGCTCAAGCTCAAGCCGGGCACGACCGACCGTGACGTCACCCAGGCGTTCCTGGCCGCCGAGGCACTGGTCGAGGACACCCCGGGCATGCTCGAGTTCGCCTTCGGACGCGACCGGTCAGACCCCGACCACGGCTACGGCCTCGCGTCGATCATCCAGTTCCGCGACCAGGACGCGCTGAACGCCTACCTGGAGAGCCCGGAGCGCAAAGCCTACGTCGACGAGCACGTGGCGCCGATCACCGACGACCGCATCGAGCTCGACGTGGGCACCGACGGCGCCCACCGCCCGACCCCGAACCTCGCTTCGTGGTACTGGGGGTCGGCGCGGATGCTCGACGACTACTGACGGCCGGCCCGGGTCGATGCCGCACACGGCCGGGCGCCCGTCGCTGTGGTACGAGCGCCGCGGCAACGGCGAGCCGCTCCTCCTGATCACCGGCTTCGGCATAAGCGGCGCCGTGTTCGAGCCGGTGCTCGACCGCTACGCCGAGCGCTTCTCATGCATCGTGTTCGACAACCGCGGCTCGGGCCGCTCGCAGGCGCCGCTGCGGCCGACCTCGATGCCGGAGCTCGCCGCCGACGCGGTCGGGCTGCTCGACGAGCTGGGCATCGCCAGCGCCCACGTCTATGGCGTCTCGATGGGCGGGATGATCGCCCAGGAGGTGGCCCTGCGCTTCCCCGAGCGGGTGCGCGGGCTGGTGCTCGGATGCACGTCGCCGGGGGGCCCGCGCGCGGTGCGCCCGACCGTGCGCGAGCTCCGCGTGGTCGCCGCCGCGGCGGCCGGTGCGCCGCGCTCGCCGGTGGACAGCACGCTGGCGGCGGTTCTGTTCTCGGAGCGGTTCCGGCGCGACGAGCCCGAGCGCGCCCACTTCCTGCTCGAGCACTTCCGCCGCCACCTCCCGGCCGCCCAGGGCGTGGCGGCGCAGCTGCTGGCGTCGGTCTTCCACGACACGGTCAGCCGGCTGGCCCAGGTCCAGGCGCCCACGCTCGTCCTGCACGGCGAGCGCGACGTCATGGCGCCGCTCGGCAACGCGCGCATGCTGGCCGAGCGCATCCCGAACGCGGAGCTCGCCATCGTCCCCGGCGCCGGCCATGCCTACGCGCTCGAGCTCCCGGACGTGTCCTTCGACCTCTTCGCGTCGTGGTACGCGCGCCATGCGCCGATCCCGCCCGGCGTCGCGCGCCGCGGCCTCACCGCCCGGGTCGAGCCCGTGACCCGGGCGCTCGGCCTCCCGATCGGCGCCGCCCGGACCGGCGCGAGCCTGCTGGCGCGCGCGACCCCGCCCCGCTGACCGAGCTCGGGCATGATCCCGGGCCGTGTCTGGCGTCGCCATCGGCCTCGACGTCGGGACCTCGGGCGCCAAGGGGCTCGCGGTCGCGCCGGACGGCGCCGTCGTGGCGCGCGCCGAGCGCGCCTACCCGCTCTCCACGCCGCGACCGGGCTGGGCCGAGCAGGACCCGGAGGCCTGGTGGCGGGCGTCCGCCGCCGTGCTCGACGAGCTGCAGGCCGCCGCCGGCACGCCGGCCGGCATCGGCCTGTCCGGGCAGATGCACGGGCTGGTCGCGCTCGACGGCACCGACCGGGTCCTGCGGCGGGCGATTCTCTGGAACGACCAGCGCACCGCGGCCGAGTGCGCGGAGATCGAGCAGCGGCTCGGGTTCGAGCGCCTCGTCGCGCTGACCGGCAACCGGGCGCTGACCGGGTTCACGGCGCCCAAGCTCGTGTGGCTGCGCCGCCACGAGCCGGAGGTGTACGCGCGGGTGGCGGCGATCCTGCTGCCCAAGGACTACGTGCGCCTGCGGCTGTGCGGCGAGCACGCGGGCGACGTCACCGACGCCAGCGGCACGCTGCTGTTCGACGTCGGGGCGCGGGCCTGGAGCACCGAGGTGTGCGCGGCGCTCGAGGTCGAGGAGGCGTGGCTGCCAACGGCGCTGGAGTCGCCGCAGGTCAGCGGGACCACGGAGGCCGGCGTGCCCGTGGCGGCGGGGGCGGGCGACCAGGCGGCGGCGGCGCTCGGGGCGGGGATCGTCGCCCCCGGCGGCCCGGCCTCGGTGGTCCTGGGCACGTCCGGCGTCGTGTTCGCCGCGCTGGACGGCTACGCGCCCGACCCGCAGGCTCGCGCGCACACGTTCTGCCACGCCGTGCCCGGCGCCTGGCACGCCATGGGGGTGGCGCTCAGCGCAGCGGGCTCGCTGCGCTGGCTGCGCGACGTCGCGGCGCCCGGCGCCGAGTACGACGCCCTGACCGCCGAGGCGGCGGCGTGGGCGCCCGGCGTCGAGGGCCTGACCTTCCTGCCCTACCTGGCCGGCGAGCGCACGCCCCACGCGGACCCGGCCGCGCGCGGTTCGTTCACGGGCCTGGCGCTGCGCCACGACCGCGGCGCCCTCGTGCGCGCGGTGCTCGAGGGCGTCGCCTGTTCGCTGCGCGACTGCCTCGACGTGCTGCGCGAGGTCGGGGCCGCGCCGGCATCGGGCATCGCCAGCGGCGGCGGCGCCCGCAGCGAGCTGTGGCTGCGGATCGCCGCGACCGTGCTCGAGCTGCCGCTGGCCCGCACCGCCGTGGACGAGGGCGCGGCCTTCGGCGCGGCGCTGCTCGGCGGCGTCGCGGGCGGCCTGTGGCGCGATCCGGCCGAGGCGGTGGCCGCCACCGTGCGCACGACCGAGGTCATCGAGCCCGAGCCCGCGTGGGCCGAGGCCTACGCCGCGCTGCGCGCCCGCTACCGCGCGCTCTATCCCGCCCTGTCGTCGATCGAGGAGCCGGCATGACCGACCCGCTGACGCCACGTCCCGAGCACCGCTTCACCTTCGGCCTGTGGACGGTCGGCAACCCCGGCCGCGACCCGTTCGGCGAGCCGACGCGGGCCGCGCTCGACCCGGTCGACACGTTGAGCCGGCTGGCCGAGCTCGGAGCCTGGGGCGTCTCGCTGCACGACAACGACCTCGTGCCGTGGGACGCGAGCGCGGCCGAGCGCGACCGCATCGTCGCGCGCTTCCAGCAGGCCCTGCACGCGACCGGGCTCCAGGTGGGCATGGCGACGACGAACCTGTTCACCCACCCGGCGTTCAAGGACGGCGCCTTCACCGCCAACGACCGGCGCGTGCGCCGCGCCGCGATCGGCAAGGCCATGCGCTCGATCGACCTCGGCGCCGAGCTCGGCGCCCGCATCTACGTGTTCTGGGGCGGGCGCGAGGGCACCGAGGCCGCGGTGGCCAAGGACCCGCGCGACGCGCTGGACCGTTACCGCGAGGCCCTCGACGTCCTCGCCGACTACGTGCACGCACAGGGCTACGACCTGCGCTTCGCGGTCGAGCCCAAGCCCAACGAGCCGCGCGGCGACATCTTCCTGCCCACCATCGGGCATGCCCTGCACTTCATCTCGACCCTGCAGCGGCCGGAGCTGGTCGGCGTCAACCCCGAGGTCGCGCACGAGACCATGGCCGGCCTGTCCTTCGTGCACGGCGTCGGCCACGCGCTGTGGGCGGGCAAGCTCTTCCACATCGACCTCAACGCCCAGCGCATCGGCCGCTACGACCAGGACTTCCGCTTCGGGGCCGAGGACCTCAAGGAGGCGTTCCTGCTCGTGCGCCTGCTCGAGCGCTCGGGCTACGACGGCCCGCGCCACTTCGACGCCCACGCCTACCGCGGCGAGGACGCCGAGGGCGTCTGGGACTTCGCCCGCGGCTGCATGCGGACGTATCTGGCGCTGGCCGAGCGCGCCCGCCACTTCGACGCGCTGCCCGAGGTCGCCGACGCGCTGGCGGCGTCCGCGACACCGGAGCTCGCCCAGGCCAGCTGCGCCGGAGCGGTGGAGGCCGACGCGCTCAAGGCCGAGGCCGACGACCTCGACGCGCTCGCGCGCCGCGGCTACGGCAACGAGGCGCTCGATCAGCTCCTGGTCGACGTGCTCATGGGCGTGCGCTGACGCGCCGACGCCCGCACGTACGCGCGCGTGCGGCGCGCGAACGCCTTCGGCTTCTCCGCGTACAGGCGCCGCGCGACGTCGCGGGCCTGGGCCTGCAGCGAGGCGCGGCGGACGTCGATGAGGTCGACGACCGGGTCGAGGTCGACCGGCGCGGTGGCGGCGGGCGGGTCGTGGTGCACGATCGTCGCGCGCAGCACGGCCAGGTCGTGGTCGTCGCCAAGCAGGTCGGCCAGCGCATGGGCGTCCTTGGCGTAGGCGCCGACCACCGTGGGGTGGGCGTCGCGCAGGAGCCGGTGGTGGTACCAGAGGTCCTTCGCGCGCTTGCGCCAGTCGTGCAGCTCCCCTGTGCTGGCGTGCGGCGAGGCGCGATAGGCGCGCCGACCGCGGCGGTAGGAGCGGTCGATGCCGGCAAGGACCGTGGTCCAGGTCACGCGGTCGAAGCGGGCGTCGCGCACCGCCTCGCGCACGGCGTTCAGCCGGGCAATGCGGTCGGCGTCGGCGCCCGCGGCAGCCGCGGGGACCTGGCGCGCCAGCCGGTCGCGCAGGTCGTCGAAGGTCGCGGCCGGGACCTGGCCCACGAAGCGCTCGTGCAGTTCGTCGACCGTCTCGGCGAGTACGTCGGCGTCGCGCCGGTCCGACAGCGAGGCGGCGACGTCGCGCAGCTCGGCGTTGAGCCGACGGGCGGTGCGGTTGCCCAGGTCGCCGCGCACCAGGCGCAGCGCCGAGCGGGCCTTCTTCAGCCGCTTGCGCGCGTCGTGGACCGCGTCGGGGCGCGCGGTCGGGTCGGTGACCTCCAGCGATGCGATCGCGGCCTCGAGCTCAGCGTCGATGGTCGCGGCGACCGATTCGGAGGGGCGTTGGTGGATGTCGAGGCGAAAGCTCATCGGCGAGTCTCGTGCCCAGGTCCGTGCTCGGGCAAACAACCGCTAGCGTTGCAGGGCATGTGCGCGAAGCTGGGGGACACGGAGGTTGGTCGCGTCGGGCTGGGGACGAATCGGCTCAGCCACACGCCCGAGCACGTCGAGTACGTCCGCCAGGCCGTGGCCGCGGGCGTCAACCACATCGACACCGCCTACCTGTATGTCGGCGGCGAGAGCGAGACGACGATCGGCGAGGCGTTGCACCCGATCCCCGAGGGCGTCGTCGTGGCCACCAAGGGCGGCTACCGCCCCGGCGAGGGCAAGCCCGACGTCCTGCGCGGCCAGATCGAGGAGAGCCTGCGCCGGCTGCAGACCGACACCATCGAGCTCTACTACCTGCACCGCGTCCACCCCGACACGCCGCTCGAGCGGAGCCTGGAGGTCATCGCCGAGGCGCGCGAGCAGGGCAAGATCCGGCACGTCGGCATCTCCGAGGTCGGCGTCGACCAGATCGAGCGGGCGCGCGCTGTCGTCCCCATCGTCGCCGTCCAGAACCACTACAACCTCGGCGAGCGCGGGCACGAGGGCGTCATCGACCACTGCACCGCCGAGGGCATCTTCTTCGTCCCCTACTTCCCGCTGCGCGCCGACCCGCCGCGCGCGGTCTACGAGATCGCCGAGCGCCACGGGGCCACGCCGCAGCAGATCACCCTGGCCTGGATGCTGCGCCGCTCGCCGGTGGTGCTGCCGATCCCCGGCACGCTCTCGCTCGCGCATCTGAAGGACAACCTCGCCGCTCAGCAGATCGAGCTCAGCGACGAGGAGTTCGCCGCGCTGCGCTGACGCTTTTTACCAATGGGGTCGTCCAGCCCTGTAGCGTCGATGCGCCCGAACTTGTCTGCGGGCTGGGAGGGAGCACGTTGTCGGAGGGAGGCGGTCCGCGGGGCCTGCGCCGGCTGGTCGCCGGTGCGCTGGTGTGCACGGGCCTCGTGCTCGCACCGGCGGCGAGCGCCGCCACGGTCACGATCGACTTCGAGTCGGTGCCTCCGCCGCTGGGCCAGGCGATCAACGACGACTACCAGCAGACCGCGTTCACGTTCTGGCAGCGCTCGGACCCCGGCTTCCGTCCCTACCGGCGCGCCGTCGGCGTGCCCACGCACTCGGGCACGATCGCGGCCGACATCGGCCCCGACCACTGCTTCCCGGACGAGCTCGACGACTCGTTCGACTGCGAGCTGCCCCAGCCGGGCACGACGGCCAACGTCACCAAGACCCCGACCACGGTGAGCCTGTTCGCCGGCCTGTTCGCCGACCCGGGCGGGCCGGTCAACGCGACGCTGACCGCCCGCCGCCAGGACAACACCGTCGCGGCCACGGTCACCAAGCCGATCGGCGTGGGGATCACGACGCCGATGTCGGTGACCAGCGCGGCGCCCGACATCGTGAAATGGGAGCTGTCCGATGACAGCGGCGGCAGCGAGCTGGCCTTCGACGACCTCAGCTACGAGATCCCCAACAACCTCGTGCCGCAGATCGCGCTGCGCGGCCCGGTGCAGACCGTGCCGGTGCTGCAGGGTTCGCACACCGACGTGTCGGTCTCGGTCACGCGCCTCAACGGCTCCGACGGGCCGGTGCACTTCAGCGTGTCGGGCCTGCCCAACGGCGTCACCGGCACGGTGACGCCCGACCCGCTGCCCGGCACCCAGAGCGACGCCACCCTGCACCTCAACGCGGCCGCCGACGCCACGACGACGTTCTTCATGAACGCGACCCTGACCGCCGACCCCCAGGGCAACGCCAGCGTGGCCGCGGCCCCGGCCACGGCGCCGTTGAGCGTGCGGGTGGCGAGCTCCTACGAGCTGCGGGCCAACGACACCAGCACCCTGCACCTGCCGCCGTGCGCGTCCGCGGGCCGGTCGTTCCGCCTGGACCGCGACTTCTCCTTCGCCGCCACCGCCAGCCTGAGCATCGAGGGCGTGCCGCCCGGCGTCAGCGCGTCGATCGTGGAGGGCACGACGATCGCGCCGGGCGGCGGCTTCAACGTCGACCGCACGCTGCGGGTCTCGCGCACGACCCAGGACATCCCCGCGGGCAGCGCCATCACCATCCGCGCCCGCGCGCCCGGCTTCCCGGACAAGGCGCTGTCGATCCCGATCGACGCCGAGGCGGGCTCGGTGACCGTCGGCGGTCCCACCAGCGCCGGCACGGCGCGGCTGCTGCACCCGGGCACGACGGTCACGCTGCAGGGCAACGGGTTCTGCCCGGGAAGCTCGGTGGCGGTCGGCAACGCTTTCGCCACCGCCGACACCACGGTGGCGGCCGACGGCAAGAGCCTGACCTTCGTCACCCCGCGCGCCGCCACCACCGGCAGGGTCGTGGTGAGGCCGCCGAACTCGATCTTCCCCTACCAGACACCGACCGACCTGACCGTTGGCAGCTTCCGCGGCGAGGGCGGCTTCGCCTTCCCGAACTTCCACTTCGGGGCGCTGTCGCTGTCCGAGTTCACGGAGGCGTTCGGCGCCGATGACCTGTTCATCCAGATCAACCCGTGCTGGCCCTGGGGCTCGTGTTACGTGCCCACCGGGATCCTCGACCCGATCGCGGCGATCGAGTGGCCGGCCTACAACCTCATCCTCCGCGGGGGGGACGGCCACTGCTACGGGATGAACCGCGCCGTGCAGGAGCTGCTGGCGCGCAAGACGTCGTTCGCGCGCTGGGACTTCAACGCGCACGAGCCGTTCCAGCTGCCCGATGCGACCGGGCCGCAGAACGGCCTCACCGACTACCTGGACTCGCGCCAGGCGCTGCAGCTCAGCTCCGAGGCGCTCATCAACCGCTTTGACCGCGACATGCACCTGAGCACGCAGCTGGACCGCATCCACGACGAGCTCGCGGCCGGGCGCTACCCCGGCGTGGTGATGAAGACCGGCACGGTGGCCGGGCACGAGATCACCGCCTACGACATGGAGCGGCAGCCCGACGGCTCGACCAAGATCTTCGGCTACGACAACAACCGGCCGCTGACCCAGACCGAGCTCGCCAACCCGCTCGGCCACGACCTCGCCGAGACCAGCGACTCCGTCATCACCGTGAACCCGGCCGGCGACCACTGGACCTTCACCGCGCCGTCGGGCTCCGTGTGGTCGGGCGGGGCCGACGACGGCAAGCTCTACGCGGTCACGCTCTCCGACATCCCCGACAACCCGTCGCTGCCCGGTCTCAGCGACATCCCGCTGATCGTGACCGACATCATCGCGTCGGTGGACGGGGCCGCGCAGGCGGGGCCGCCGCCGCCCGGCGGCGCGAGCGACCCGCTCTCCGACCAGGCGCCCGGGTCATCCGGCGCGGCCGAGGAGATCACCGCGCCCAAGGGCGCGAGCACGCTGAACCAGACCGTCGAGGGCGTGCACAAGGGCACGTACTCGCAGCTCGTGCTCGGCAAGGGCTTCGTCGGCGGCGTCCGCGACATCGCCACCGATGCCGGCGTGACCGACAAGCTCAAGGGCACGCCCAGCCACGGCGCCCTGACCTTCGGCGGCGAGCGCAACCGGGCCCTGAACGTCAACCTCGGGATCGACCACGGCGAGGTCCACCGCCAGGCCACGGTGGCGACGCAGGCGTCCAAGGGCGGCGCCGACGCGGTGGCGCTCGGCAACGGGAGCGCCCTGGTCTACACGCACCGCGGCGCGACGACGCGCGCGTCGTTCACGCTCACCAATGTGTCGCGCAACGGCGGCCCGGCGACCTTCACCTCCGGCCCGGTGACCGTCCGCCAGGGCGAGCGCGTGCGCCTCGTGCCCACGAGCTGGCGCTCGCTGGACCGGGTCAAGGCATCGTTCTCCAAGGGCGGCGCCAAGACGCTGCGCAACCGCGCGAGCTTCCCGGGCCGGTTCAGCCTGGGGACGCCGAAGCTCTCCCACGGCCGCGCCGTGGTGGCGACGTCGATCCGCCGCCTTCCCGCCGACACGGCCACCGGCGGCGTGGTCCTGCGGCTCCTGCGCGGGCACCACACGGTGGCCCGCAAGGCGGTCGCGCTCACCACGCCGCAGCGCGGGCGCCACACCTACAGCCTGCGCATCCCGAAGGGCGTCAAGCGCGGTACCTACCGTCTGGTCGCGAACATGGCGCTGGCCGGCGGCGCCCGCCAGCCCGGCCGCCGGACGGCGACCAAGGCCGCCCGGGTGCGCGCGGGCTAGTCGGGCAGCGCCGAGGCGATCGCGTCCCCGGCGGCGCCGTCCAGGGCCGGCGGCGCGCCACGCAGCAGCCACTCGTTGCCGTCGCGGACCAGCTCGCCGCGAGCGGCCAGCGCGCTGAGCGCGACCGAGACCGACGGGCGGCGCGAGCCCACGAGGTGGCCCAGGGTCTGGTGGGTGAGCGGCAGCCGCACGCGCACGCCGTCGGGAGTCACGCGGCCCCAGCGGTTGGCGGCCTCCCAGAAGAGCACGAGCAGCCGGCGGTCGATGCCGCGCTGCTGGCTCATGGCCAGGCTGAAGGCCAGCCCGCGCGTGCGCCGGAAGAGCCGGCGGAAGAGCACGTCGGTCAGCGCGGGCCAGCGCGCGGCGACGGCCATCACGCGCCGGTCGAGGACGGCGAGCCAGAGCTCCTCGTGCACCCACCAGGTCACGTGTTCCCCGGCATGGGCGTCGCCGTCGGGCCAGGGCCGCAGGAGGTCGCCGGCGCCGAGCAACTCGGTCGCGGTGCGCGTCCCGAGCCGCACCTCGCGCGTCAACAGGCCGTCGAGCACGAGGTAGCCCAGCGTCCCTTCGTTCTCCTCCGCGCGGTCGGCGGACCACGGTCCCCTGGGGATCAGGCGCGCTCGGGCAACCGCGTAGCGGCGGGCGACCTCGCGCTCCTCGCGGTCGAGGACGTCCGCGAGATCGGGGTCCGCATCGAGGAGGTGGACCATCGAGCTGGGCACGAGGCCCGCCCAGGATATGCATCGAGATCGACACAGCCTGTGTCACCAACGCGACACAAGCGGTCGGCCGCGCGGGGGATCCTCAGAGCATGATCAAGACCAAGCGCATTCCGATCCGCAAGAGCTCGGGGCCCAAGGCGGTCCCGGTCCGCTTCAGCTAGTAGCTGAAGACGGTCGCGGCGTCGTCCCCGATCCACTCCCACAGCGGGGTGGCCCCGGCGATCCGGGCGTTCGGGACGAGGTCCGCCTCGTCGAGCTTGCGGCTGTTGAAGCAGATGGGGCAGACCAGCAGCTCGCCGCCGCCCTCGGCGTACTGGGCGAACAGGCGCTCGAGCGGCGGGCAGCCGTCGCAGGCCACGCCCTCGGCGTGACCCGGCAGCGCCAGGCGCACGGCCTCCTTGGTCAGGAACATCGCCACCTTCTTGCCGGTCCCGGTGGCGGCGCCGCCGACCAAGAAGGCGACGGTGACGCGCTCGGCATCCTCCATTCCCGTCGCAAGGTTGATCACCACCTTGTTCGCCATCGCTGCTCCTCTCCCACTGCCCGTCCCGTCCGACAGTGTGCCCGACGAGCGCGCGCCGGCGCCCAGCGGCCCCGCTCATGTGCCCAGCGCGTAGCGCTCGATGTCCGCGTCCAGCGCCTGCGGCGCGGCGTACTGGCCCGTGTGGGTATGAAGCCGGCGGCCGTCGGCCCCGAGGTAGACCGTGGTCGGCAGGCCCGCCGTCGTCCCGAACGCCGACGCGCTCGCGGCCCCCGAATCGGCGTAGCTCGGGTAGCTCACCGGATGGCTGCGCAGGAATGCGCGCGCGTCGCCCGCGGCGTCGCTGACGTCGACGCCCAGGAACGCGACGCGCTTGCCGTAGCGCGCCGACGCCTGCGCGAAGAGCGGGAACTCGTCGCGGCAGGGGAAGCACCACGACGCCCATTCGTTGAGGACGACCGGCTGTCCCCGCATCGACCGCAGCCGTGCCGACAGGGCGCTCGCCCCGCCGCCGAGGAGGACGCCGGACTGGGCACCGCTGGGCGCGGGCGCTGGCGTGGGCGCGGGGGGCCGCGCCCCGGCGGCGGCGTCGTCGCGCTGCTTGAGGGCGACGAGGTCGGCGAGGGCCTGCTCGGGCGTCCACGGCGCGCGCGGCCGGCGCAGGTTGCTTCGGCCCTGGTCGTTGAGCAGCCGTCGCAGGGGAGGCGCGATGCGCCCTCCGACCGACGGCATCCCCACCGTGCCCATGCGCCAGTGGCCGGCGGGATCGACGATGAACAGCCCGTCGGCGTGCTGGACGTCGAACCGCTCCGGCCGGCCCGTCAGCCAGTCGACATCGGGCGGATGGCCCTGGGGCACGCGCTTGTAGTAGACGCCGAGGAACCGCCACAGGCGCCGGAGCTGGTCCGGCGCTCCCGTGAGCAGGTCGATGCCCGTGCCGGTCAGGCGACGGTAGGCGCGCAGGCGGGCGGGGGTGTCGCGCCAGGGGTCGACGCTGACCTCGGCCACGGCCACGTCGCGCGCCAGGCCCTCGCGCCGCACGGCCGCCTGCAGCTGGCCCAGGGCGGCGGTGGTCATGGGGCAGACCTCGTGGCACAGCGTCATCGCCGGGGCCAGCACGAGATAGCGGCCACGGAAGGAGGCCAGCGGCGTGGGCCGCCCACCGTCGTCGCGGAGCGTCACGTCCGGTGCCTTCTCGTCGACCGCGGTCCCCACCGCGAGCTGCGACGGCGCGATCGCCCCAGACTGCACCGCGGGCGGGCGCGGCAAGGCCGGCAGCTGCGTCACGACGACGTCGATCACGGGCAGCACGGTGGCCACCGCCAGCAGGATCATCGCGGCCCGCATGCTCTTGATACGCACCAGGACGGGACGCCGGCGCGCTTCGCGCGGCGGCTAGTCGCGACGCAGCGGCAGGCGGTGCAGGCTCTGGGCGGCGCTGCGCATGAGCAGCACCAGGCTGAAGGTCAGCCCGGCGAAGCCGAGCGACCACAGAACGTCGCGCACGCCCTTGACGTCGGCGAGCCCCCCGGCGACGAGCATCACCCCCGACGCGAGCGCGCCCGCGGCCCCGATGGCGGCCACCAGCACCCGGTCGACCCACTGGTCGACCACGTCGCGGTCGCCTCCGGCGTAGTGCTCGGTGCGCACCGACAGCCGCCCGGCGCGCAGCTGTGCGGCGAGCGTCTCGGCGTGGTCGGGCAGGGCCCGCAGCGCGGGCAGGGCGTGCAGGAGCTCGCGCTGGATGATCTCCTGGGGGTCGCCGATCGTCTCGTCGCTGCGCTCGCGCATCAGCGCGCCGGCGCTCTGGGCCAGCGAGAACTCGGGGTCGATCACCCGCAGCGTGCCCTCCAGCGTGAGCATGGTGCGTCCGAGCAGCACCATCGAGCCCGGCGGCGTCAGGTCGTGGCGCTGCATGGTGGTCAGCACGCCGCTGAGCACGGCCGGGCTCATCCCGCCTTCGGCGCCCACCTCGCCGAGGAGCCGGGCCAAGTCCCGCTCGAGTGGGCGCAGGTCGGTGACCTCGTCGCCGGTGAGGTGCCGCACCGCGCGCGCCAGCATCGAGGGGTCGCGCACGGTGAAGCCGAGCGCGATGCCCTGGAGCCCCTCCAAAGCGAGCGCGTCGAGCCGCCCGACGGCGCCGAAGTCCAGCAGCCACAGCGTGCCGTCGGGCGAGACGAGCACGTTGCCCGGGTGCGGGTCGGCGTGGTAGAGGCCGTCGGTGATGATCTGGCCGAGCATCGAGGCCAGCAGCCGGCGCGCGAGCTCGGGGCGCTCGACCGCGGCGGCGTCGACCGCCACGGCGTCGGAGACCGGCCGGCCGATCACCTCGTCCATGACCAGGATGCGGTCGGTCGACAGCGACGCGTGCACGAGCGGGATCTCGATGCCCTCGTCCGCCGCGCGGTTGGCCCGCAGGGTCATCCCCGCGTTGGCCTCGTCGGTGTAGCTGAGCTCGGACTCGATCCCGATGATGAGCTCGTTCGCCAGCCGCTTGACGCCGAACCGGTGCGCGGCCGCCACGCGGCGGTCGAGCTGGCGGGCGACGGCCGCGAGCACGGACGCGTCGCGGTCGACGAGGTCGTCGATGCCCGGGCGCTGGACCTTGACGACGACCTTGGCGCCCTCCTGCAGCGTGGCCCGGTGGGTCTGGCCGATCGAGGCGGCGGCCAGCGGCTCGACCGTGAAGCTGGCGAAGGCCTTCTCGACCGGCTCGTTCAGCTCGTGCTCGAGCTGGGTGCGGATCGCCTCCGGGGGCTCGGGCCGCACGTCGGACTGGAGGGTCTCGAGCTCGTCGGTGAGCGTCGTGGGCAGAAGGTCGGTGCGCGTCGAGGCGATCTGCCCGAACTTCACGAACATCCCGCCCGAGTCCTCGAGCACCGCCTTCAGCCGGCGCGCGAAGTCCGGCGTGCTCAGCGCGGCCGCGGACCGGTAGCGGGGGCTGACGAGGTTCTCCTTGCGGGCGTTGTGCACGACCTCGCGGAAGCGCCCGAGCGGCGCGATGGCGGCGTGGACGGCCTTGATCGGGCGCCGGCGGCCGCGGCGCGGCGCTCCGGTCGAGCGCGTGATGAGGTCGAGCACGATCGCGAACGGGAGCGCCGCCAGCACCCCGAAGAAGATGACGAGCACGATGATGATCCAGTCGGGGACGGTCGTGTCGCCCCCGACCACCAGCGCCGCAGCGGTCAGGCCGACGATCCAGCCCAGGAAGGCCGCGATGCCCGCCCGCCAGCGCCCGAGGTGGATCCCGAGGATGCGGCTGCTCAGCCAGCCGATCGCCCCGATCCAGAACGGCAGGAGGAGCAGGCCGCCTAGGCCGATCTTGACAGTGATCGCCGCGAACATCATCCGGCACGGACCCTAACTGCAGACGGATCGCGCTGCATTCACGGTGCGAGCACGCCCCTCCGCGACGGTGGCGTCCCGACGACCACCACGGAGGTCATCTGTGAGCACCACCACCGACACGATGCGCAACGGCGTGGACACCGAGAAGCTCTACGCCACGCTCGACCTGCTCAAGGAGCAGCCCGAGCTCGGGCGCTTCCAGTTCCGCGCCACCAACCGTTGGATCGACGGGCCCCACAACCGCTCGACGATCAAGGGGTTCTTCGGCGCCGGCACCGAGGACGCCACCCGGACCGAGGCCTTCGAGGTGGACGCCGGCGAGCCCGCGCTGCTGCTCGGGACCGACCAGGGCGCCAACCCGGCCGAGTACCTGCTGCACGCCCTCGCCGCCTGCCTGACCACGTCGATCGTCTACGTCGCCGCCGCCCGCAAGGTCGAGCTGACCTCGGTCGAGTCGACGCTGACCGGCGACATGGACGTGCGCGGCGCGCTGGGCGTGGACGAGAAGCCGCGCAACGGCTTCGAGCGCATCCGCGTGTCGTTCCGTGTCACCGGCCACGCCTCCGAGGAGAAGCTCCGCGAGGTCGTGGAGCGGGCGCGCAACCGCTCGGCGGTGTACGACATGGTCACCAACGGCGTCCACGTCGTCGTCGACGTCAGCACGGACTGACGGCCGTGCCGATCGAACTGCAGGCCCACACGCGCTCCGGCGCTCGCCTCGTGGCGAGCGCCGAGCAGCTCGCCGGCGAGCTCGCGGCCCGCGCCGCCGAGCACGACCGTGAGGGCACCTACCCGTACGAGGCCATCGACGCCCTGCGCGCGGCGGGCTACTTCGCGGCGCCGATCCCCGAGGTCCTCGGCGGCCTCGGCGTGGACTCCGCGCACGACCTCGTGGTGGCCTCGAGCCGCCTGGCGCGCGGCGACGCCTCGGTCGCGATCGGCGTGAACATGCACCTCGTGGCGGTGCTGAACATGGAGCGCCGCCGCCAGGTCGCGGTCGCGGCGGGCGCCGAGCGGCGGGCGCGCGCGTTCGGCTCCTCGCTGGCGCAGATCGTCGACGACGGCGCCGTGCTCGCCGCGGCGATCAGCGAGGCCGGACAGGACATCACCCGGCCGGGCACGGTGGCGACCCGCACCGACGCGGGCTGGCGGATCGACGGGCGCAAGCTTTTCTGCACCATGTCGCCCGCCGCGACCGACCTGTACGTCGCCGTCACCTACACCGACGGCGAGGACGTCGAGCGCTACGCGTACGCGATGGTGCCCGCCGACGCCCCCGGCGTCGTGGTCAACGACGACTGGGACGCGCTGGGCATGCGCGCCTCCGGCAGCAACTCGGTGGCCTTCGACGGCGTCGTGTTGCCGCCGGGCGGCGTGCGCGGCGGCTTCCGCGCCGGCGACCCGGTCCCGTACATGGAGCGCAACCTGACCGCGGGCCTGTTCCACGCCTCGGCCTCGCTCGGCATCGCCGAGTCGGCCGACGCGCTCGCCCGGCGCGGGGTGGCCGGGCGGGTCAACGGCGATGCACGCCCGCGCATGCAGGTGGCCGACAACGCCGTCGACCTCGCCGCGGCGCGCGGCGTCCTGCACCGCGCCGCGCTGCTGATCGACGACCATCACGCGGCCAACCCGGCCTCGGACGGCACCACCGCCGAGCTCGAGGCGCTGTTCGCCGAGGCCCAGGCGGCCAAGGCGTTCGTCAACGAGGCCGCCACCCGCATCGTCGACCGCGCCCTCGCGCTCTCCGGCGGCGCCGGGTACCTCAACGCGAGCCCGCTGGCGCGCGCCTACCGCGACGTCAAGGCCGGGACGTTCATGCACCCCCTGGGGGCCAACCGCGCCTATGACTACCTCGGGCGGGTCGCGCTGGGGCAGACGGCGGCGCTGCACTGACATGGGCGCTCCGGCTCGCGCCGAGTTGGTCCAGGTCCCGGCCGCACACGCCTTCCGCGACGCGCTGGCCCGGTTCGCCACCGGCGTTGCGTTCGTCACCGCCGCGCCGGGCGGCGAGCCGGCGGGGCTGGTGGTCAACTCGCTGGCTTCCGTCTCGCTGGACCCGCCGCTGATCTCGTTCTGCCCCTCGCGGGGGTCGCTGACCTGGCGGCGCATGCGCCGGGCGGGACGCTTCGGCGTCAACGTGCTGCGCCTCCACCACGAGGAGTTCGTGGCCCGCGCGACTCCGCCGAGGGCCGATCGGTTCGGCGACCTGGGCTGGGCGCCGGGCCCGGGCGGCGCGCCGCTGCTGACCGACGCCCTGGCCACGCTCGAGTGCGCGATCGTCGCCGAGCACGCCGCCGGCGACCACACGATCGTCGTCGGCCAGGTGGAGCGGCTGGCGGCCGCGGGCGCGGACGATCCGCTCGTCTTCTACCGCGGCGCCTTCCGGACCGTGCGCTGAGCTGCCTCGATCAGCCCGGCGCCCAAGCGCTCGTCGCCGGCGCTCGCGGCCAGCGCCGCCGCGATCGCGGTCGCGCGCTCGCGGTCGCCGAGGGCGGCCTGCGCCTCCCACGCGATGCCGGGCAGGCCGTGCGCGTCGGCCAACGCCCCCGCCTCGTCGGCCCGGCCGAGCGCGAGCGCCGCCGCAGCCTCGGCCTCGTGCCAGCCCGTGCGCGCGGCCGCCGCCCGCAGCGTCTCCAGCACCGCCGCCGCCGCACCGCGCCCGAGCGCATCCTGGGCCCGCGCCAGCGCGACGGTGGCGGCAAAGCCGAACTGATAGGCGCCGTCAGGCGGCAGGACGATCGCCGACTGCGCCCGCTCGGCGGCGTCGACGGCCTGGCCCGCGCCGTCCGTGTCGCCGGCCAGCACACGGGCCCAGGCCAGGTGGGCGGCGGCGCGGTAGCGGTCGGCGAGCAGCTCGGCGGCCGCCAGGCCGGGCTCCAGAACGGCGATGGCATCGTCGGCCGCGCGCAGCTCGAGCAGCGTCCAGCCCAGGGCCACCCGCGCCCAGGCGCTCCACGGCGCCGGGCCCTCGGGCGCGGTCAGGGCAACCATGCGGCGCGCCTCGGCCAGCGCGACACCAAGCTCGCCACGGCTACGCGCCAGCCAGGCCCGCGCGTCGTGGATCAGCGGGCGGGTGAGCGGGTCGGCCACGCGCCGGCCGAGCGCCGTCGCCTCGTCCAGCCGCGCCGCCGCCACCTCCCAGTCGGCGTGCCCGAGGGGCACGAAGGCGGACTCGAGCAGCGTCCACTGCAGGGACCAGAGTTCGCCGTTGCGGCGCTCGAGGTCGGCAAGCTCGGCGGTGAGCGTCTCCAGGCGATCGAGCTCGCCCAGCTGCAGCGCCGCGAGCTTGAGCGCGTCGAAGGCGCGCCCCCGCTCGAGGTCGCGCCCGCGGCCGCGGGCCAGGCGCAGGGCGCGGTCGCCGAGCGCCAGGGCCCCGGCGAGGTCGAGCTGGTTGGAGGCCAGAAGGGAGAGCCGGTTGAGGATCCGCACTTGCAGCGGGGCATCGTCGAGGTCGGCCGCGATGACCAGCGCGTCGCGGTGGTGGGCCTGGGCGCGGGCGACGTCGAAGAGCTTCTCGGCGTAGGCCATCTCGTCCAGGGTGCGCGCGACCAACTCGCGGTCGCCGGCCGCGCGGGCGGCCTCGAGCGCGACCGCGAAGTCGGCCACGGCGCCCTCCACGTCGCCACCCGCGTGGCGGTGCCAGCCGCGCTCGAAGTGCAGCGCGGTCAGGCGCTCGTCGCCGGCGGGCGCGCCGGCGATGGCGGCGTCGTAATGGACGAGCGCCTGCTCGCGCGCGTAGACGCGGGCCGCCGCCCGCGCCGCCCGCACGTCGTACTCGAAGCGCCGCCGGTCGTCGCCGGCCACGGCGAAGTGGTGGGCGAGCGCGGCGGCGACGTCGTCGAGCGCGTCGGCGTGCAGGGCCTCGAGCGCCTCGCCCGCGCGCCGGTGCAGCCGCGCGCGCCGGGTGGCCGAGAGCTGGCCGTCGACCGTCTCGCGGATCAGCGCGTGGGCGAAGCGATACCGGCCGATCGCGTCGGGCGTCTCGACCAGCACGCCCTCGGCCAGGGCGTCGTCCATGGCCTCGAGCAGGGCCTCGCTGTCGAGGCCGGTGACCCGCTCGAGCGCGTCGAGCTCGAACTCGGCCCCGAGCACGGCCGCTGCGGCCAGCGCGGCCCGCTCGAGCTCGTCCAGGCGCCGCATCCGGCGCAGCAGGAGGTCCTTGACGCTGTCGGGCACGCCCGCCTCCAGCTCCGCCTCGGGCCGGCGCACGAGCTCCTCGACGAAGAACGGGTTGCCCTCGGCCCGGTCGGTGACCGCCCGCAGGGCGCCGGGGCCGAGCGCGATCCCGCGCTCGTGCACGAGCTCGGCCACCGCGTCGGGCGCCAGCCCGGCGAGGCTCACGTGCTCGAGCACGCGGGCGCGCCGCAGCTCGGCGAGGGCGCCGGCCAGCGGATCGTCCTCGCGCACCTCGAGCTCGCGGTAGGTGCCGAGCACGAGCAGGGGCGCGTCCTCCAAGGCGCGCGCGAGCTGGCGGAGCAGCAGCAGCGCGGGCGCGTCGGCCCACTGCAGGTCGTCGAGGACGAGGATGGTGGGCCGTCCGCGGGCGGCCTCGCGCAGGAACGTGGCCACGGCGTCGAAGAGCGCGTAGCGGTCGCCGTCCCCGCCGGGCTCGGCCGGCTGGGGCTCGTCGGGTCCGCCCGCGAGCTCGGGGACGAGCCGGGCCAGGACCCCCCGGCCCGTCCCGGCCTGCAGCGCCAGCTCGTCGGCGGGCGACGAGGCGGCATAGTGGCGCAGCGCCTCGACGAAGGGCTGGTACGGCGTGAGCGCCTCCTCGGTGCTGCGCCCGAGCAGCACGGTGGCGCCGTCGGCGTGGGCGCGGCGGCAGAACTCGGCGACCAGGCGGGTCTTGCCGATCCCCGGTTCGCCGCCGACCAGGACCACGCCCGGCTCGCCCCCGCGCGCCCGTTCCCACGCCGCTGAGAGCACCCCCAGCGCCTGCTCCCGTCCGACGAACGCGCCCTCGTCGCGCGCGAGCTCGGCCGGCAGCGGGACCTGGCGGCGGCCGGGGGCCTCCCACTGCAGCTCCCACGCTGCCACCGGGGCCGCGAACCCCCTGAGCGCCAGCTCGCCGACCGGGGCGAAGGGGAAGCCGCCCCGGGCGCCGACCAGCGCCCGCACGACGTCCGAGGTCAGGATCTGGCCGCCCTCGGCGCTGTCGCACAGGCGCCGGGCCACCACCACGGCGGTGCCGTAGTAGTCGTCCTCGTCGCGGATCGGCTCGCCCGCGTGCAGCCCGATGCGCACCGCCAGCGGCGCGCCCGCCTCGCGCCGGTTGTGGCGCTCGACCGCCTGCTGGATGCCGACCGCGCAGCCGGCGGCGTCGACGCTGCTGGCGAACGCGACCATGAGGCCGTCGCCGAGGCTCTTGACCTCGCGCCCGGCGTGGCTGAGCGCGACGTCGCGCAGGATCGCGAAGTGCGCCCGCCGCAGCCGTTCGGCCTCGTCGTCGCCGAGGACGTCGAGCAGCTCGGTCGAGCCGACGAGGTCGGTGAACAGTAGGGTGACCGTGCCGGTGGCCACCGGTGGGGGGGAGGGGGCCGCGTCGCCCTCGCGCAGCTCTGCGTGCAGCGCTCGGGTGGCCGGCGAGGGCGCCACACCGAGCTCGGAGCGCAGGCGGTCGGCGTAGCGGCCGTAGGTGGCCAGCGCGGCCGCCCGGTCGCCGGCGGCCGCGAGCAGGCGGATGAGCGTGCGCTGGGCCTCCTCGGCCAGCGGGTCCAAGGCGACCATGGTGCGGGCGTGGCCGACCGCAGCGGCCAGGTCGCCGGCGGCCTCGGCCCGTTGCGCCAGCGCCGCCAGCGCTACCGCGGCCTTCTCGCGCCACGCGTCGCGGGCCACCAGCACCCATTCGTCGTCGAGCCCGGAGAGCAGCTCGCCGCGCCACAGCGCCACCGCCTCCTCGAGCCGGTCGGCGGCAACGAGCCGGTCGAAGTCGGCGGCGTCGGTGCGCACGGCCTCGGACAGGCCCACGCGCTCGCGGGTGGCGACGAGGTAGCGGTCGGCGTCGGGGCCGATCGCCTTGCGCAGCGCGGCCAGCGCCCCGCGCAGGCTCGTGCGCGCGCTGGCGTCGAGGACGTCGGGCCACAGGCGCGCCGCGAGGCGCGAGCGCGCGTGCTCGCGGCGCTCGAGCGCCAGCAGGGCGAGCAGCGAGCGCGCGGGCCGGCCCGCGGGCAGCGCCACCGGGTCGTCGTCGCACTGGAGCTCGAGTTCTCCGAGCACGCGCACCTCGAGCATGGCCCAAGCCTATGGTTCGCACGCGCATGCGACGGACCGAGACCGGCACGCCGGCGCGGCTACCCGACGACCAGGGCGCGCGTCGACAAGGCGGCGGCCGTTTTCGACACCGAGCGCGGCGTCGACGCGGGCTGGGCGCGCTACAACCGCAACTCCCTGCGCCGCGACTACCGCGGCTTCCTCGCGTTCTTCTTCGCGCAGGTCTTTCCGGAGCCCCACTCGACCAAGCAGCACGAGGACTGCGTCACCTGGGGCCTGGCCCGGGCCGTCGCCGACGGCATCGCCTCGACGCCCCGCTACCGCTCCGTCAGCGGCGCCAGCGCGGGCCGCGCGGCGGCCCTGATCGCCGAGCTCCTGTAGCCCGAATCAACCCGAATTCCGACCCGGGGACGGTCAAACTGGCGCGCCTCCACCCCTCACAGGAGGATCTAGATGAAGCGCGTCACCGCACTGGCGGTCGCATTGATGGCGATCGCCGTGGTCGCGGCCCCGGTCGCGGCGCTCGCCGCCGAGACCGACCCCCAGCAAACCGACCCGAACGCCAAGGCCGACTTCCACGGCAAGATCAAGGTCGGTCGCACCAAGGCGACCCTGAAGGTCACCTACAACTGCAACGCCGGCCAGGTCCTGTGGATCTCGGCCAAGGAAGTCTCCAGCGGCAGGGCGGCACGCGGCCTGACGAAGGAGAGCTCGTCCAAGATCTCGTCGGCCTGGTGGCAGAGCCATCGCAACCCGATCACCTGCGACAGCCAGCCCCATACGGCCACGTTCAACATGGACAAGAAGGAGAAGGGCTCGAAGGGCACACTGAAGCCCGGCCAGGCCTGGGTGCAGTTCTGCGTCACCAATGGGGACGCCCTCGTCCTCTCGGCGCACGACTTCGTCACCGTCACCGACTGAGCCTCCGCACCCGGCGCCGGCCGCACTGCCGGCGCCGGGGTGCGATCCACCGGCAATGCGATACTCGCGCCGATGCGGCGCCAGCTCGACGTCGGCAGCGTCCTGACCCGGGTCTTCCAGACCTACGGCAACGAGGCCGCGCTGATCCTGCCGCTGGCGGTGATCGTGGCGCTGATCGCGGCCGTCCTCGACGCCCTGGCCAACGAGGGCCTGAGCTCGCTGCTGTACACGGTCATCCGCCTGCTGGTCGACTCGGCGGCGGCGATGGTCTTCGCCGGCCTGGTGATCGAGATCGTGCGCCGCGGCCGCGACGGCGATCCGCGTACGACGCTCGGGGAGATGCTCGAGAGCGTCTGGCCGGTGCTGCTGAACCTGATCGTCGCCTCGATCCTCTACGGGATCGGCGTCGCCATCGGCCTCGTGCTGCTGATCGTCCCCGGCCTTATCCTGCTCACCTGGTGGGCGCTGATCGCCCCGGTCATCGTGGTCGAGCGCCGCGGGATCATCGAGTCCTTCGGGCGCTCCAAGCAGCTGGTGGACGGCAACGGCTGGATGGTCTTCGCCGTCGTCGTGGTCATCTTCCTCATCACCGCCCTGGTGAGCCTGCTGCTCGTCGTGCTGTTCGCCATCTTCGGCGGGTTCGTCGGGTCGCTGATCGGGATCTTCATCGCCGGCGTGATCGTCAAGCCGCTGGGCGCGCTGGCGGCGCCGATCATGTACTACGACCTGCGCGAGATCGAGGCCGGGGACCGCGCCGCCCAGGCCGCGGCGGCCGAGCACCAGGCGCCGCCGCCGGCGCCCGCGACCTGATGGAGCACTTTCCGGACTCCCTGCCCGCCACGGATTACCGCGAGCGCGCGAAGTACCGACAGCTGCGCGGCCGCCACGGCATCGGCGTCGTGGTCGAGCAGTCCCTGTCCGGCGAGGTCACCGGCCGCCGCTGGATCTGCCTGGCCACCGACGGCACGCGCTTCCGCCACCTCGAGGCGATCCTGCCCGACGTGTCCCCGCACGTGGGCGTGCCGACGGGGGCGGTCGCGGGCGCGCTCGAGGCGCGGGCCGGCGACTACGCCGAGCGGTCCCGCCTCGCCGGCCTCGTGAACGCCAGCCCGGTGATGCTGACGCTCGACGAGGTCGGCGGGGAGGAGTGAGCGCACGGCGCGACTAGGCTGGGCGCCATGAGCGCGGAGGAGCGATTCGACGCCGTCGTGGTCGGGGCGGGGCCCGGCGGCAAGCACGCAGCGCGCGGGCTCGCCAAGGCGGGCCATAAGGTGGCGGTGGTGGAGGCCGAGCTCGTGGGCGGGGAGTGCCCGTTCTGGGCCTGCATGCCCTCCAAGACCTTGCTGCGCCCGATCGAGGCGCAGGGCGAGGCCGCGCACGTCGCCGGCGTGGACCGCCCGGCCCTGCACTGGGACGAGGTCGCGCGCTACCGCGACTACATGGTCTCCGACCACGACGACACCGCCAAGGCCGAGAAGCTGGCCGAGGCCGGCGTGGAGATCGTGCGCGGCCGCGCCCGGCTGGACGGCCCGAGCCGGGTGGCGGTGGGCGAGCGCACGCTGCGCGCCGACCGCATCGTGCTCGCGCCCGGCACCACGAGCGCGATCCCACCCCTCGATGGCCTGGACGGCATCGGCTACTGGACCAACCGCGAAGCGACGGCGCTCGAGGCCGTGCCCCAGAGCGCGATCGTGCTCGGCGGCGGCCCGGTGGGGGTCGAGCTCGCGCAGATGCTCGCTCGCTTCGGCGCCCGCACCACGTTGGTCGAGGCGGCGCCGCGGCTGCTGGCGCGCGAGACCGCGCCGGTGGGCGACCTGCTGGCCGAGCTGCTCGCGGACGACGGGATCGACGTCCGCCTCGGCATGAAGGCGTCGCGGGCGGAGGCGGCGGGCGCCGGGGTGCGCGTGCACTTGGGCCCCGGAGACGCGGTCGAGGCCGAGCGGCTGGTGATCGCGGTCGGCCGCCGGCCCCGCACCGAGGGCCTGGGCCTGGAGAGCGTGGGCATCGCGGTCGCCGACGACGGGAGCATCCCCGTCGACGCGCACTGCCGCGCCGGGGCGGGGGTGTGGGCGGTCGGCGACGTCACCGGCGTGGCGCCGTTCACCCACGTTGCGTCCTACCAGGCCCGCATCGCGGTCGACGCCATACTCGGGCGGCCGCGCGAGGCCGACTACCGCGCCGTGCCCCGGGTCGTGTTCACCGACCCCGAGGTGGCGGCGGTGGGGGAGACCCCGGAGCAGGCGCGGGAGCGCCGCGTCGACGTGGGCGTCGCGGGCGGCAGCCTCTCCGATCTCGATCGCACCCAGACCTACGGGCGCGAGTTGCAGGGCGCGTACGGCGTGGTCGCCGACCGCGGCGCCGGCATCGCGCTCGGCGCCTGGGCCGTCGGCCCCCTGGCCTCGGAGTGGATCCACCCGATCGCCCTGGCGATCCTGGTGCGGACGCCGTTGGGCGTCCTGAGCGAGTCGATGGCGCAGTTCCCGTCGTTCGCCGAGGCGTGGCCCATGGCAGCGCGCGAGCTGTCCGCGTAGCCGCGGGAGCGGGCCTCGACGAGCGGGGTGTGGATGTGGTGATTGGCGAGCATGGCGACAGCGTCCCGCTGGCTGCGCGCGTCGTAAAAGGATTTAGCATGGGCTAAATGGTCCGGTTCGAGTTCGGGGCCGAGGACGTGGCCCGCGTGCGCTTCGCCTTCTCGCCCAACTGGGAGCTGGTCTCCAGCCTGCGCGCGCTGCAGCGCCCGTCCGCGCACGCACTGCACCTGCCCTGGGTGCACGAGGCGCGCCGTGCGCTGGAGGGCTTCGACATGACCCTGCTCACCGCGCTGGTCACGCCCGAGGGCTACGTCCCCGACTTCCTCGGCCCGCCGCCGGTCACGCCGCTCCCCGACCTCGAGGCCGAGCTCGAGACCGTGCGGCGCGTGCCCTCCGAACGCGTGCGCCACGAGATCGGCGTGCTCTACGGCCGGCGCCGGCCCCCGGCCGTGTTGCGCCCGCTGCTCGAGCGCCCGCGCTACGGCCTGCGCCGGATGACCGCGGCGCTGGCCGGCTACTGGGAGTTGACCCTGGCCCACCACTGGCCGCGGCTGCGCTCACTGCTCGAGGGCGAGGTGCTGCACCGCGCGCGCCAACTCACCCTGGGCGGGGCGGAGCTGTTGTTCGCCGACGTGCACGAGGACGTCGCCTGGACCGGATCCGAGCTGGCCGTCGGCATCCGCCACGATGCGGTGATCCCGCTCGCGGGGCGTGGCCTGCTCATGCTGCCCTCGGCCTTCTACTGGCCGCGCGTCGCGGTGGTGACCGACCCGGCCTGGCAGCCGTCGCTGACGTATCCGCCGCGCGGGGTGGCGACGCTGTGGGACCCGGCCGAGGCGACCGGGCCCGAGGGCCTGCGCGCGCTGCTCGGCACCACGCGCGCCGCGCTGCTGGCGCAGCTCGACGCCCCGCGCTCGACGGCCGAGCTCGCCCGGCGCGTCGGGGTCACGCCGGGCGCGGTCTCGCAGCACCTCGGCAAGCTGCGCGGCGCCGGGGTCGTCACGTCCAGCCGCCAGGGGCGCGAGGTCCTCTACGCGCTGACCCCGGCGGGCGAGGCCTTGGTCGGCGCGGGTCGATCTTCGTAGGCGGCGCTGGCCGCTTTACGCTGCCTCGCGTGCGCCTGGCGACCTGGAACGTGAACTCGCTCAAGCAGCGGGTGCCGCGGCTGCTGCCCTGGCTGGACGAGCGTCGGCCCGACGTGGTCTGCCTGCAGGAGACCAAGCTCGCGGACGCGGCGTTGCACGACCTGGTGGACGACGCGCTCTCCGAGCGCGGATACGAGGTCGCCGCCCACGGCGAGGCGACCTGGAACGGCGTGGCCATCCTCTCCCGGGTCGGCCTCGACGACGTCCACGCAGGGATCGAGGGCGCGCCGGGCTTTCCGCACCCCGAGGCGCGGGCGGTGTCGGCGACGTGCGCAGGCATTCGCATCGCCTGCG
Organism: Solirubrobacteraceae bacterium; assembly: GCA_036270095.1. GTDB lineage: Bacteria > Actinomycetota > Thermoleophilia > Solirubrobacterales > Solirubrobacteraceae > DATBDE01. Next base: position 48,464 of record DATBDE010000076.1, read on the forward strand.
TCTACGTGCCGAACGGGCGGACACCCGGATCCGAGCACTACGAGTACAAGCTGGCGTGGCTCGCCGCTCTGCGAGCGATGGTGCCGGAGCGGCCCACGGCGACGGTCGTCTGCGGGGACATGAACATCGCGCCGGCCGACGAGGACGTCTTCGATCCGGACGCCTATGTGGGGCAGACGCACGTCACCGTGCCGGAGCGGGAGGCACTCGGGCAGCTGCGGGCGCGGGGCTTGCACGACGTCGTCCGCGAGCGGTGGCCCGGCAGGCGCGTCTTCACCTATTGGGACTACCGCGCCGGGATGTTCCATCAGGACTGCGGCATGCGGATCGACCTCGTCCTCGCCAGCGACGACGTGACGAATCGCGTCAAGGCCGCTTGGATCGACCGCCAGGCGCGCAAGGGCAGTGGGCCCAGCGACCACGCCCCGGTGATCATCGACCTCGACGAGGCCCCGGACGGGGACATCGGCCCGGTGGTGCCGCCACCGTCGCGGCCGGCGAAGCGCGGCGCGAAGAAGCTGCCGCAGGCCGCGCCCTAGCGGCGAAGCCCAGGGTGACGGAGAGCACGCGCCCGACGCTGAAGCCGTTACCCGTCGTGTCGGTGCCGGTGCCGTCGAGGGACCGTGAGCGCCTGGCTCGTCTGGGTGGTGGAGCCTGCCTGGTTGCTGGCGGTCACCGCGCAGCGGTAGCGGCCTGCGCCGTCGGCCCGGAGCGTGTCCGTCCTCGCGCCCTTGACCCGCCTGCCGTTGAGGGTCCACGTATAGGCGAAGTTCTGCGGCGCCTGGTACAGGTGCGCGGGGCTGAGGTCGCTGGCCCACCCCGCGCCCGAGCAGGTCAGCTTCGACTTGGCCGTGCTCCCGCCGCCCACTGCCGGCGGCCTGGTACCGACGGGCGGCTTGAGCAGCACCGGGAAGACCGGGACCTGGACGGTGGCGGTCCCGGGGTTCACGCTGCCGGGGCTGCTCCCGTCGAAGTTGGCGAACGCGATCGTGTTCGCCAGGGTGGAAGCGTTGGCCCAGTAGACGCGCTGCGCGCCCGGGTCCAGCGCGAGGCCGATCGGGCTCGCGACGGTGGCGCTGGTCGCGAGCGAGCCTCTGCCGCTGCCGTTCAGGCCGATGAACTCGACCTTGCTCCCCTTCTGGTTGGTCCACCAGGCGCGCTGGTTGAGGGGATCGACCGCCACGGCACCCGTGGCGCTACCGGTCGAGCTGAACAGCGTGAGGTCGGCGCCGCCGCTCCCGTCCAGGCGGGCGAACGAGACCCCGGCCCGGCTGGGGCCGTTGTTGGTCCAGTAGATCAGCCCGGCAGCCGGGTCCACCGCCACGCCGGCCGGTTCGTCCAGCGTGGCTCCTCCGGTGTTGAGGTTGCCGCCGCCGCTGCCGTCCAGGTTGGCGTAGCCGATAGCGTTGAAGTCGTCCTCTTCGTTCGCCCAGTAGACCCGGCCCGCGATCGGGTCGAGCGCGAGGCCCACCGGGTCGGTGATCGTGGCCCCGGCGGTGTTGAGCGTCCCGCCCCCGCCGCTGCCGTCGAGGTTGGCGAACGAGATCTTGGCGTTGCCGTTGGCCCAGTAGATGCGGCCGTGGGCCGGATCCAGCGCGGTGCCGTCCGGCGTGGTAACGACGGCGCCGGACGTGTTCAGGTCGCCGCTGGACGAGCCGTCGAGCGCGGCGAACGAGATCCGGTTCGGAGATTGGTTGCCCCAGTAGACGATGTCGGCGCGCGCCTGGGCGGCGAAGGCGAGGACCGTCGTCAACGTGACTGCCGCACCCAGAGCCTTGCGGACCACGGCGCGACACTACGGATCCGTGCCGGGTGGTGCAACGGTTTCTGGCGTGAGCTCCTCGATCGAGTCGAGCACGGCGTCGGCGACGGCCAGGCCCTTCGGCGCGGGCGGGAAGGCCGGATTGGGCACGGCGATCACGCGCATGCCGGCGGCCGACGCGGAGAGCAGGCCGTTGGTGGAGTCCTCGATCGCGGCGGCGCGATCGGGCGGCGCGCCCAGGCGCCGCGTGGCCTCCAGGTAGACGTCGGGCGCCGGCTTGCCCGCGGCCACCTCCTCGGACGAGACGGTGGCCTGGAACTCCGGGCCGAGGTCGCCCACCTCGAGCACGAGGTCGATGATCTCCCGGTTCGACGAGGTGGCCAGGGCCAGGGGCCAGCGCGCGGCGATGCGGCGCACGGCCTCGCAGGCCCCTGGAATCCAGGGCAGGTCGGCCCGGTAGCGCTCCTCGACCTCGGCGAGCACGCGGGCGTTGATCTCGGCCGGCTCGAGCGGCACGCCGAGGCGCTCGTGCAGGTAGCGCGACCACTCCTTGCTGGACATGCCCATCATCTCCCGCGTCGCGTCGTCGGTCCACTGGCCGCCGGTCGCGCGCACGAGGTCGCGGCGCGCCTCGTCCCACACCTCCTCGGACTGGACGAGCACGCCGTCGAGGTCGAAGACCACCGCGTCGATCACCCGACCAATCTAGGGACGTGAGAGGCTGTCCGCGTGAAGGCGGTCACCGTGCTCCCAGCGGACGAGCGCGTCGAGCTCGCCGACGTCGAAGCCCCGGCGATGGCCGCCGACGACGACGTCCTCATCCGCGTGCTCGAGGTCGGAGTGTGCGGCACCGACCGCGAGATCTGCTCGTTCGCCTACGGCACGCCGCCCGACGGGTCCGACCGTTTCGTGCTTGGGCACGAGTGCCTGGGCGAGGTGGTCGAGGTCGGCTCCGCGGTCACCCGCGTCCAGGAGGGCGACCTCGTCGTCCCCATGGTGCGGCGCCCGTGCGTCCACTCCGACTGCCTGCCCTGCCGCAACCACCGCCAGGACTTCTGCGTGACCGGCGACTTCTCCGAGCGCGGGATCAAGGAGGCGCACGGGTTCATGACCGAGCTCGTGGTCGACTCGGAGCAGTACCTGAACGTAGTGCCGCCGGAGCTGCGCGAGATCGGCGTGCTGGCCGAGCCGCTGACCATCGCCGAGAAGGCGCGCTCCCAGGTCGACGACGTGCAGGACCGGCTGCCGTGGGGCAGGGACCGGCACCACGCGGTGGTGCTCGGGGCCGGGCCGGTTGGGCTGCTGGGGACGATGATGCTGGTCAACGCCGGCTTCGAGACCACCGTCTACTCGCTGCTGCTCAAGCCCAACCCCGGCGCGGAGATGGCCGAGTCGCTGGGCTGCGAGTACATCTCCTCGCAGGAGGTCACGCCCGCGGAACTGGCCGACCGTGTCGGACGCATCGACCTCGTCTATGAGGGTGCCGGCGCGTCGGGCATCGCGTTCGAGCTGCTCGCCGAGCTCGGCGCCAACGGCGTCTACCTGTTCACCGGCGTGCCCAGCCACGGCAAGCCGAGGACGGTGGACACCGACCTGCTCATGCGCCATATCGTGCTGGGCAACCAGATCCTCATGGGGACGGTCAACGCCGGGCGCGCCCACTACGAGGATGCGATCCGCGACCTCGCCGCCTTCGACGCGCGCTGGCCCGACAGCGTGCGCGCCCTTATCACGGGGCGCTTCCCGCTCGACGACCACCGCAAGCTGCTGTTCGGCAAGCCGGCCGGCATCAAGAACGTGTTCGCGGTGGCATGAAGGCCGAAACGCAGACCCACGCCGGCGCGATGCCGGGGCACGAGAGCTATCCGGGCGGCAGCCCGTTCCCGCCCATCGCCGAATACGCCTTCCTCTCGGACTGCCGGCACAACGCGCTGGTGGCGCCCGACGGCACCGTCGAGTGGCTGTGCCTGCCCCGGCCCGACGGCCCGAGCGTGTTTGCCGCGCTGCTGGATCGAACCGCCGGCGGCTTCCGCATCGGGCCTGCCGACCACTCGGTCCCGGGCGGGCGCCGCTACCTGCCCGGCACGCACGTGCTCGAGACCACGTGGATGACCAAGACCGGCTGGCTCAGCGTCCGCGACGCCCTGCTCATCGGGCCCTGGTACCACCGCGACAAGCGCGCCGCCGACCACCACCGCCCGCCGCACGACACCGAGGCCGAGTGCTGCCTGCTGCGCACGGTCAAGTGCCTGAGCGGCACGGTCGAGCTCAACCTCAACTGCCAGCCCGCGTTCGACTACGGGCGCGCGCCGCCGCGCTGGACCTACGTGGGCGAGGGCTACGAACAGGCGCGGGCGACGGCCGAGGGCGCCGAGGTCGAGCTGTTGCTCACGACCGACCTGCGCCTCGGCTTCGAGCAGGACCGCGCCATCGCGCGCACGACGATGAAGGAGGGCGACACCTGCTTCGCCGCGCTGTCGTGGGCACCCGACGCGCCGCCGCCGACCACCTACGACGAGGCCAACGATCGCATGTGGCACACGGGCGAGTTCTGGCGCCGGTGGATCGGCCATGGCGACTTCCCCGACCACCCGTGGCGGATCTTCCTGCAGCGCAGTGCGCTGACCCTGAAGGGCCTATCGCACGCGCCCACCGGGGCCATGCTCGCGGCCGCCACGACGTCGCTGCCCGAGACGCCCGGCGGCGAGCGCAACTGGGACTACCGCTACACCTGGGTACGCGACGCGACCTTCACGCTGTGGGGGCTGTACACGCTCGGCTTCGACGCCGAGGCCAACGACTTCTTTAACTTCATCGCCGACGTGGCCGGCGACGCCGGGCGCTTCCAGATCATGTACGGGATCGCGGGCGAGAAGCGCCTGCGCGAGGACGCGCTGCACCACCTGGGCGGCTATGAGGGCGCGAACCCGGTGCGGGTGGGCAACGGCGCCTACGACCAGGACCAGCACGACGTCTGGGGCGCGGTGCTCGACTCGGTCTACCTGCACACGAAGTCGCGCGACTTCCTGCCCGAGCGCTCATGGCAGCTGCTCTCGCGCGCGGTCGAGGAGGCCATCGGGCACTGGGCCGAGCCCGACCGCGGCATCTGGGAGGTGCGCGGCGAGTCTCAGCACTTCGTGTCCTCGAAGGCGATGTGCTGGGTGGCGCTGGACCGCGGGTCGCGGCTGGCCACGATGCAGGGCGACGAGGACCGCGCCGGCCGCTGGGCCGAGATCGCCTCCGACATCAAGGCCGACGTGCTCGCCAACGGCGTGGACGAGCGCGGCGTGTTCACCCAGCACTACGACACCGACGCGCTCGACGCGTCCAACCTGCTGCTGCCGCTCGTCCGTTTCCTGCCCGCCGACGACGAGCGCATCCGGGCCACCGTGCTGGCCATCGCCGACGAGCTCACCGTCGACGGGCTCGTGCTGCGCTACAAGGTCGACGCCACCGACGACGGCCTGCAGGGCGAGGAGGGCACGTTCACGATCTGCTCGTTCTGGCTCGTCAGTGCGCTGGTCGAGATCGGCGAGCTCGCCGGGGCGCGCACGCTGTGCGAGCGGCTGCTCGGCTATGCCAGCCCGCTGCTGCTCTATGCCGAGGAGATCGACCCCCTCACCGGGCGCCACTTGGGCAACTTCCCGCAGGCCTTCACCCACCTCGCGCTGATCAACGCGGTCACGCACGTGATCCGGGCCGAGCAGCGCCAGCGCCGCGGGTTCCTGCCCGCGGGCGGCGTCTGATGGACCTCGCGCTCGTCCCGCTCGACGCACCGACCGAGGTGAGGGAGTTCGAGAAGGGCCGCTTCGAGGTCTATGCGGTCGGGCCGATGACGCTCGGCCGCGCGACCTACGAGCCGGGCTGGCGGTGGTCCGAGCACGTCGGGCCGGCGACGGGCGAGGCCTCGTGCCCGGTCGAGCACGTGGGCCTCGTGGTCAGCGGGCGGGCGGCCGTACGCATGGACGACGGCACCGAGCGGGTGATGGAGCCGGGGGAGTTCTTCTACGTCCCGCCCGGGCACGACAGCTGGGTGGTCGGCGACGAGCCCTACGTCTCGCTGCACATCATGGGCAGCCAGGACTACGCGGCCGAGTAGGCCCGGCGCAGCCGTGTGGTGGCGGTGTTGCCGGCGGCGTCGCGGGCAGTGACGACGATGCGGGCCAGCGTCCGCTTCGCGCGCTTGGCCCGCGCGCGCTGAGCGTGGGTCAGGCGCAGGGTGAGGACGGCGCGGCCGCCGGCCTCGGCGTGACCGCGGGCCGGGCGCAGCCGCGCGGAGGCGGCCGCGCCGCGGAAGCGCAGGATGCCGGTCGCCGTCAGGTCGCAGGCCTCGTCGCAGGAGACGGCGATGCGCACGGCGCCGCGCCGGCGGGCCACGGCGCGGGCGGCGCGCAGGCTCGGCGCGGTGGTGTCGATGGTGCTCGCGCCGCCGCCGCCGCTTGCGCTCGACCCACCGCCGCTGCTTGCGCCGCCGCCTCCGCCCGACCCGTCGCCGCTCGTGCTCGTCGTGCCGCTCGGCGACCCGGGCCCGCTTCCGCCCGAGGGCGGCGGCGACGCGCCGCCGCCGATCCCCGCAAACGCGGGCGTGACGGGGTTCGGGCACGCGAACGGGTCCGACGCCGAGGCGGCGACGCGGTACACGGTGTGGTCGGCCAGCGCGTAGACGCAGCCGCGCGCGTCCTCGCCGAACGAGATCAGCGAGGCGGTGGACGTCGCGAGGCCGGCCGGGCGCGGGTCCGGGCCGCCGCGCCCGAGGTCGAGGGTGCGCAGGTCGGTGCGGCAGAGGTCGCCGTACAGGTAGCGGCCCGCGAGGTCGGTCAGCGTCGGGTCGCGGACCACGAAGCCGCCGATGATCGCGCAGCCGGTCTGGGCCGGGTCGCCGCTGTGCTGGTAGGCGAAGAACGGCGCGGTCTGGCCGAGGGCGGGCGGGCACGGCTGCGTGGTCGAGCCCTGCGCGAAGTCGCCCTCGCAGGTCGCCCAGCCGAGGTTGGCGCCGCGCAGGCCGTTCTCGCGCGTGGCCGGGTCGAGGCGCCCGAGGTCGACCTCCTCCCACGTGCTCTGGCCCACGTCGCCGACGATGAAGTCGCCGCTGAAGCGGTCGAAGGAGGCGCGGAACGGGTTGCGCAGGCCGTACGCGAAGATCTCCGGGCAGGGCGCCGCGCCGGGGCCGGGCCCGCAGCGTGTGTCCCCCGCGAACGGGTTCGTGGGCGGGATGCCGTACGGGTCGCCGTTGGCCTGCCGGCGCGGGTCGATGCGCAAGATCTTGCCCAGCAGCGAGTCGGTGTCCTGCCCGTTCTCGGGCGTCGCGGCGCCGTCGCCGAAGTCGACGTACAGGTCGCCGTCGGGGCCGAAGAGGATTTGGCCGCCGTTGTGGGCGTTGGCCTGGTGGTGGTCCTGGTGCAGGACCACGCGGGCCGAGCTCGGGTCGGCCTGGTCGGGGTCGCCGGCCGAGCGCTGGTACTCGACGACCTGCAGCTCGCCATTGTCCGCGCGCGAGACCCCGAAGACGTAGAACAGCCCGCTCGTCCCGTAGTCGGCCGGGAAGGCCATCGAGAGCAGCCCGCGCTCGCCGTCGGTGGCGACGTCGGGCACGATGAGGAACGGCTTCAGCGCGCCGCCGTCGACGACGTCGATGCGGCCGGCGCGCTCGACCACGAACAGCCGGTCGTCGCCGGGCGGCCCGGTGGCGTAGATCGGGTCGGAGGCAAACTGCGCGCCGCTCGCCGCGACGAGCGCCGCGCCCGACGCCGCCGCCGCAGTCGCGCCGAGTGCGACCAGCGCGCCGAGCACGGCCAGCGCCCACCGTCGTCCCATCTCTGGGACGTTACGCCTTCTCGTTGAGGAAAGTCAGGCTTTCCGCGACGTCGGCCAGACGTGGCGCCGCGCGATCGCGGTCGGAGACGAGCAGCTCGAGGTTGGGCCACGCGATGCCGACGTCGGGGTCGTCGTAGGCGATGCCCGCCTCGGTGGCCGGGTCGTAGTAGCTCGAGCACTTGTAGACGACGTCGGCCTCGTCGGAGAGGACGCAGAACCCGTGCGCGAACCCGACCGGGACCCAGAGCTGGCGCAGGGTGGCGTCGTCGAGCTCGTGGCCGTCCCAGCGGCCGAAGGTGTCCGCGTCGCGGCGCAGGTCGACGACGACGTCGAGGATCTGGCCGCGGGCGCAGCGCACGAGCTTGGCCTGGCCCGGGTCGGTCTGGAAGTGCATGCCGCGCAGGGTGCCGCGGCGCGAGCGCGAGTGGTTGTCCTGGACGAACTCGATGTCGATGCCGAGCTCGCCCCACACGTTGGCGCGGAAGGTCTCGACGAAGAAACCGCGGTCGTCGCCGTGGACGGCCGGCTCGAGCAGGAGCACGCCGTCGAGGCTGGTCGGAAGCGCGCGCATGACGGCGCGGAGGGTAGCCGTTGCAGGATCGCGGCGGTCCGGCGTCGAAACAACCGCTGCCCATGAAGCGCGCCGCGACCACCACGCCCGTGCCGGTCACCGCACCGGATGACGGACAGAAGACCCTGTCCTCCTACATCACCGCTCGCTTCGACGAGTTCTCGCGCTCGCAGAAGGACGTGGCGCAGTACATCGTCGACCACCTCGACGAGGCCGCCTTCCAGACCGCCGAGGAGCTCGCGCGCCGCGCGAACACCTCTTCGAGCACGGTCGTGCGCTTCTCCCAGGCGCTCGGCTTCGAGGGGTTCCCCGAGCTGCAGTCGGCGGCGCGCGAGGAGTACCGCCGCCGCCGCGTCGAGGACACCACGGCCGTGTCGCTGTCGGGCCCGCTGTTCGCGCTCGACCAGACCGAGTTCGAGACCGCGCTGGCCTCCGACCACGTCAACGTCGAGGACACCGCGCGCAAGGTCACGCGCAAGGACGTCGACGCGCTGGTCGAGGCGATCGCCTCCGCGCGCATGATCCTCATCGCCGGCACCGACCAGATGGCGTTCTTCGCCTCCTACCTGCGCCACCTGCTCATGCTGCTCGACATCCGCGCCGACCTCGTGGCCTCGCCGTCGCAGGACGCGCTCGGGCGCCTGGCTCGCATCGACGAGAACACGCTCGTCGTGGGGCTCTCGGCGGGCCGCGCCGCGCCGCTGGTCACGCGCACGATGAAGCTCGCGCGCCACCGCAAGGCCACCACCGCGGCGATCACGGACGCGACGCTGTCCGAGGTCGCCAAGCTCGCGCGCATCCGGCTCTACTACTCGTCGAACTCGCCGGCCTACGTGCGCTCGCACACCGCGCTGCTGTCCATCGTGCAGGCCATCGCGTACGCGGTCTACGCGCGCGACCAGGCCGCCTACGAGGACCGCATCAAGGCCTTCCGGCTGAAGTAGAACCCCTCAACGGGGTCTGACCGGTAACACGTGGTGCTTCGCGAACTCGTTCCTCCCGACACCGGGCTCGCTTTCGCGGCCATGCGCCCGTTGCGGCCGCAGTACGGAGACCGCGCCGCGTTCGTGGCCCGCGTCGACGACGTGCAGCGGCCCGAGGGCTATCGCCTGGTCGGCGCGTTCGTGGACGGGGCCGAGGACGCGGTCGCCGTTGCTGGCTTCCGCATCGTGCACCTCATGGGCTGGGGCGAGCGCACGCTGTACGTGGACGACCTGTCCACCCATCCCGACGCGCGCAGGCGCGGGCACGCGCGCGCCTTGCTGGGCTGGCTGGCCGGGGAGGCCGAGCGCCAGGGCTGCGACAGCCTCCACCTCGACTCGGCCGTCGGGCCCGAGCGCCTGGACGCCCACCGGCTCTACTTCGCCGCCGGGATGCGCATCGCGTCGTACCACTTCGTCGGTCACCCTGCGCCGGCCTCGAGCCGGCGCCCCGACGGCGAAGGCTCCTTCCGGTCGCCGTAAACCCGCTCGCTAACCTCGACCCATGCGCGACGAGTCGACGTTCCGGGTCAAGACCGGCCTCGCGGAGATGCTCAAGGGCGGCGTGATCATGGACGTCGTCACCGCCGAGCAGGCCAAGGTGGCCGAGGACGCCGGCGCGGCTGCGGTCATGGCGCTCGAGCGCGTGCCCGCCGACATCCGCCGCGACGGCGGCGTGGCCCGTATGTCGGACCCGACCATGATCCGCGGGATCCAGAAGGCGGTGACCATCCCGGTCATGGCCAAGGCGCGCATCGGGCACTTCGCCGAGGCGCAGGTGCTGGAGGCGCTCGAGGTCGACTACGTGGACGAGTCCGAGGTCCTCACCCCGGCCGACGAGGCCAACCACATCGACAAGTGGGGCTTCAAGGTCCCGTTCGTGTGCGGCGCGACCAACCTCGGCGAGGCGCTGCGGCGCATCGGCGAGGGCGCGGCCATGATCCGCTCCAAGGGCGAGGCCGGGACCGGCGACATCGTCGAGGCCGTCCGCCACCTGCGCGAGATCACCGCCGACCTGCGCCGGCTCAGGAACCTGGACGAGGCCGAGCTTCCCAGCGCCGCGCGCGACCTGCGCGCTCCGCTCGAGCTCGTCCGCGGCGTCGCCGAGGCCGGGCGCCTGCCCGTCGTGCTGTTCTGCGCCGGCGGCATCGCGACGCCCGCCGACGCGTCGCTGGTCATGCAGCTGGGCGCCGAGGGCGTGTTCGTGGGCTCTGGGATCTTCAAGTCCTCGGACCCGCCGCAGCGCGCCCGCGCCATCGTCGAGGCCACGACGCACTTCGACGAGGCCGAGCGCGTCGCCCGCGCCTCCGAGGGACTGGGCGAGGCCATGACCTCGCTCGAGGCGCGCAAGCTGGGCGAAGAGCAGCTCCTCAGTCCACGCGGCTGGTGAGGCACGGCGTTGCTGTGGTCGGCGTCCTCGCCCTGCAGGGCGACTTCGAGGCTCACGCGCGGCTGCTGCGCGCCTGCGGGGCCGAGCCGCGCGAGGTCCGCGTGCCGGCCGAGCTCGAGGGCCTCGACGGGCTCGTGCTCCCAGGCGGCGAGTCGACGGTGATGACGCTGGGGATCGAGCGCGAGGGCCTGGCCGCGCCGCTGCGCGCCCTGCACGCGGCGGGCACGCCCATCCTCGGCACGTGCGCCGGGCTGATCATGGCCGACCGCGCCCACCTCGGGCTCATCGACGTGCGCGCGCGCCGCAACGCCTTCGGGCGCCAGATCCGCTCCTTCGAGGCCGACCTCGACGTCGCCGGGCTCGACGGGCCGCCGATGCGCGCGGTGTTCATCCGCGCGCCGTGGATCGACGAGGCCGGCCCCGAGGTCGAGGTGCTGGCCAGCGTGGACGGCCATGCCGTCGTGGCGCGCCAGGACGGCGTGCTCGTGGCCGCGTTCCATCCCGAGCTGGCCGACGACCCGCGCCTGCACCGGCTCTTCCTGGAGCGGATCGGGAAGGGCTAGACCGGTTCGCGGTCGCGCGGGCGCGACCGGGCCCACAGCGCACGCTTGCGGTCGAACTCGTCCCAGTCCTGGCCGCCCTCGTCGCCGGGGTCGGCGGGCTCGGGCTCGTCCGGGGTGGGCGCACCGCCATCGCCGTCCGAGCGCGCCTTGGCCAGCCACACGGCGAGGCACATGGTCTCCACCGCGGCTGCGATGAGCGCGGCGGCGAACGCGTGGCGGCCGTTGATGGCCGCGTGCAGCCCGACGAGGTAGCCGACGAGGCCGCCGCCCGCGACCGCCATGACCAGGCGCCGCGAGGCCGGGCGCGAGGGGCCGCGCCCGAAGAAGGCAAGGCCGATGGAGACGATCAGGCCCAGCGCCAGCAGCACCTTGACGAAGACCGGAAGCGACGTCATCAGGAGGAGTCTCCCACCGTCCGCAAGCCCTGCGGTGTCGAACGCGTTGGAATCTGGTGTTAGGCCAGCACGTCGCGGCGCGAGTAGTGGCCCACGGCGTCGAACCACCGCTTGGCGCGCAGGCCCTCGCGCAGGTCGCAGTCGGCCACGACCATGCCCTCTTCGTCGTAGAGCGGCCCGGCCAGCACGTTGCCCCAGGTGGGCTCGATGATCGCGGCGCCGCCACGGCCGAACTGCTCGCTGCCCTCGGGCAGGGGCACGGGGAAGTCGGCCGGGAAGGCCGAGGCGGGGATGTACTGCGGGACCGAGACCACGAACGCGCCCGACTCGATGGCGATGTGGCGCACGGTGGCGAGCCAGCCGTCGCTGTCGTCGGCCGTCGGCGCCACCCAGATCTGCGGGCCGCCCTCGTACACCGCCCAACGGGCCAGCGGCATGCGGTTCTCCCAGCAGATCAACCCGCCCACGCGCGCGAAGGGCAGCTCGACCGGCGCGAGGTCGTCGCCCGCGCCGACGCCGTGGAACAGCCGCTCGTGCATGGTGGGCATGAGCTTGCGGTGGCGGTGGATCAGGCCCTCGGGGCCGAGGTAGAGCAGGGTGTTGTAGAGCGAGCCGCCCACGCGCTCGTTGACGCCGATGGCGAGGTGGATGCGGCTGCGCCGGCACGCCGCCGCCAGCCGGTCGACCAGCGGCCCGGGCACGTCGACGGCGTTTTCGTGCAGGCGCGACCAGAGGTCGTCCCAGCCGCCGAACGCGGCCGCGCCCTTGGCCCACGCGTTGGACGGATAGAGCGGCACGAAGGTCTCGGGCAGGACGGCCAGCTGCACGCCCGCCTGGGCCGCCTCGTCGAGGAGCGTGACCGCCTTCGCGACCGACGCGTCGGCATCGAGGATGGCCGGGGTGGCCTGGATCGCGGCCACACGGACCGTCGTGAGCTCGCCCATCAGGCCCGAGCATACGTGTAGGTTCACCGTCCTCGTGCGCGATGTGTTCGATCCGGCCTACGCCGAGGAGCTGGACGCGGTTGCTCCCGACGAGGGCCTGAGACGTCGCGAGTTCCTCGCCCGCACGGCCGCCACGGTTGGCGTGGGACTCGGGCTCGCCGCCACCCTCGGCCCCGACCGGCTGATCGCCGCGGCCGCCGCGCAGGAGGCCCGCGGCGCCCGGCGCACCGGCCGCGACATCCCCATCGACACCTTCGTCGTGGTGATGTTGGAGAACCGCTCCTTCGACCATTTCCTCGGCTGGATGCCCAACGCCGACGGCCGCCAGGCCGGGCTCAGCTACCCGGACGGCGCCGGCAACATGGTCGACACCCACTACCTGCCGCCCGACTTCCAGGGCTGCGGGCACCCCGTGCCCGGCCACCTGTGGAGCCAGGGCCGGGTGCAGTTCAACAACGGCGCCGTGGACGGGTTCCAGCTCCCGGGCAGCGGCAACGACGCCTACGCGGTGGGCTACTACCAGGCGAAGGACGTCCCCTTCCTCGCCGCGGCGACGCGCGCGGGGACGACGTGCGACCGCTACTTCGCCTCGCTGATGGCCTCCACCAACCCCAACCGCGCCTACGCGCACGCGGCGACCTCGTACGCGAACAAGTTCCTCGTCGTCAACCTCCCCGGCGACCCGCCGCCGCAGTTCCCGACCGCGCCCGGCTTCCCGTTCTCGAGCACGATCGAGTCGCGCCTGGTGCGCGCCGGCCTGGAGGGCCGCACCTTCTACAGCGACGTCGACTACGCGTCGATGTGGGGGAAGGGGGGCGTGCAGCACTCGGCGCAGATCGCGGAGTACTACGAGCGCGCCGCGCTGGGCACGCTGCCCCAGCTCTCGTTCGTCGACCCGGAGATGCTGAGCACGAAGGAGCTCATCGGGGTCACCAACGACCAGCACCCGGTCAGCGACATCCGCACCGGCGAGTGGTTCATGTCCGACGTCATCCACGCGTTCATGCGCTCGCCGCAGTGGAAGCGCGGTGCGCTGTTCCTGGTCTGGGACGAGTGGGGCGGGTTCTTCGACCACGTCCTCCCGCCGAGCGTGCGCGACGCCAACGCCAGCGCCAACCTCGACGACAACTTCGGCCAGATGGGCTTCCGCGCGCCCGCCGTCGTGCTCTCGCCCTACGCCAAGCCGGGCAACGTCGTGCACACGCGGTTCGGCCACGAGTCGATCCTGCGCATGGTCGAGGAGCGCTACCGCCTGCGGCCGTGCACCGTGCGCGACGCGAAGGCGAACTCGATCGCCGCCGCGTTCGACTTCAACCGGAAGCCGCGGCTCGAGCTCCCGCGGCTGCCCACGCCGCCCTCGATCATCTCCGAGCCCTGCCCGGAGCCGAGCACCGAGGGGGAGACGAACGGATGATTCCTGGCTGGCTGGCCAACCAGCGGATAGAGTCCCGCAACGATGGCTTGACGCGACACCAAGAGGAGGCCGGATGACGTCGATCGACAGTGATCTCGACCGCACGCTCGTGATCGATCGCCCGATCTGGGAGGAGGGCCCGCCCCACGCCCTGTTCGGCCGACTGCGCCAGGAGTGCCCGATCCACTGGTCGAGCTCGATCCCCGAGTTCCCGCTCGAGGAGGGCTACTGGTCGGTCACCACGGCCGACGACATCCACACCGTCAGCCGCGACTGGAAGACGTACTCGTCGGCGCACAAGGGGATCACCGCGGCCAGCTACGCCTTCCCGCTCGAGCTCATCCAGGCCATGTTCATCGGCATGGACCCGCCGCGTCACGACCGCCTCAAGGCGCTGTTCCAGGCCGGCTTCACGCCCAAGCGCATCGCCGAGCACGAGGATGAGATCCGCGCCATCGTCGTGCGCGTGCTCGACCGCCTCGGCGACCGCGAGACCTGCGACCTGGTCAACGACGTGGCCCAGCCCGCGGTCTCGCGCATCATCCACAGCTTCATGGGCATCCCCGAGTCCGACGACGCCATGTGGGCCGAGCTGATGAACGCGACCCTGGGCGCCGGCGACCCCGACCTCAACCCCGAGGGCGTCGATGCCGTGGTCGAGTCGCTCGTGCCGAAGATCTTCGAGAGCTGCCGGGCGCTCATCGCCGCGCGCCGCGAGGCGCCGACCGACGACCTCACGAGCGTGCTCGTGCACGCCGAGGTCGAGGGGCAGAAGCTCGAGGAGCACGAGATCGTCATGGGCTTCTTCCTGCTCGTGGCCGCCGGCAACGACTCGACCAAGGCGACGTACTCGTCGGCCATGCGCGCGCTCATGCAGCACCCCAAGGAGCGCCAGCGGCTGCTCGACGACCCGGCGCTGATCCCGAGCGCGGTCGAGGAGGCCCTGCGCATGTTCCCCGCCTTCGCGCACTTCGCCCGCACGGCGACGCACGACACCGAGCTCAACGGAACGAAGATCCGCGAGGGCGACAAGGTGGTCATGTGGTACGTGTCGTCCAACCGCGACGAGACGCGCTACGACGACCCCGAGCGCTTCGACGTCGCGCGCAACCCCGACCACCAGGCCTTCGGCGCCGGCGGCCGGCACTTCTGCCTGGGCACGGCGCTGGCCCGGCTCGAGCTGCGGATCATGCTCGAGGAGACCCTGCGCCGCTACCCGGACATGGAGCTCGCGGGCGCGCCGACCTGGGTCGAGTCGCCCTTCATCAACCAGCTCAAGACGCTGCCGGTCCGCCTGCCGGCCTGATGCAGCAGCTCACCTACCTCGGGCCGGGGTCGCTCGAGTGGCAGGACGTCCCGGCACCGGAGGGGCCGGGGCCCGGCGAGGCGCTCGTGCGCCCGCTGGCGGTCGCCACCTGCGACCTCGACCGCGTGATCCTCGCGGGCGGCGCGGCGTTCTTCCCGCCGCCGTTCCCGTTCGGCCACGAGGGCGTGGGCGAGGTGGCGGACGTGGGCGCCGGCGTCGACCTCGCGGCGGGCCGACTCGTGTCGATCCCGTTCGAGATCTCCTGCGGGGACTGCGCCGCCTGCCGCCGCGGCCACGACGCGCACTGCGAGCGGGTCCCGCGCCTGTCCACGTACGGCATGGGCGACGGCGCGCGGCGCTACGGCGGGTTCCTGTCTGACCTCGTGCGCGTGCCCTTCGCCCCGCACATGCTCGTGCCCCCGCCCGCGGGCGTCTCCGCGGCGCAGGTGGCCTCGCTCTCGGACAACATCCCCGACGCCTACCGCACGGTCGCGGGCCCACTGGCGGAGAACCCGGGCGCCGCGGTGCTGGTGTGCGGGGGGACGGGCTCGATCGACCTCTTACGGGTGGCGGGCTGGGACGACGCCCCCGAGGCCCTGCTCGGGCACTTCGGCAAGCTCGTCATCACGCGCTGACTACTCGACCACGAGCCCGTGGCGGACCGTGTTCTCGGTCACCACGTGGGGCTCGACGAACTGCAGCAGGTAGGCGGGGCCGCCGGCCTTGGTGCCGGTGCCGGACAGGCGGTTGCCGCCGAAGGGCTGGCGGCCGACCATGGCGCCGGTGATGGCGCGGTTGACGTAGAGGTTGCCCACCGGGCTGCCGGCCGTCACGCGCGCCACCGTGGCGGGGTCGCGGGAGAACAGCCCGCCGGTCAGCGCGTAGGGGAGCGCGTCGACGCGCTGCACCGCCTCCTCGAGCGAGGCCACGCGCTCGACGGTCAGCAGCGGGCCGAAGACCTCCTCGCGCAGCACGGGCGAGGCGGGGTCGAGGTCGACGGCCAGCGTGGGCGGGCAGTACCAGCCGCTCTCGGGCACGGGCTCGGCGCGGGCGGCGATCGTGCCGTCCTGCGCCGCCCGCCCCTGGTAGCGGAGCACGCGCTCCTGCGCGGCGCGCTCGATCACCGGAGGCACGTCGGTCGCGAAGGCGTCGGCCGGGCCGACCTCCAGCACGGCCACCGCCCCGGCCAGGCGCTGCATCAGGTGATCGGCCACCGCCTCGTGCGCGAGCACGCGCGCCGCGGCCGAGCACTTCTGGCCGGCGTACACGTAGGCGCTCTGCACGATCGCGGGCACGGTGTCGTCGAGGTCGGCGTCGGAGTCGACGAGCACGCAGTTCTTGCCGCCCATCTCGGCGATCACGCGCTTGAGGTGGCGCTGGCCGTCGCGTACCTCGGCGGCGTCGCGCAGGATCTCCAGGCCGACCGCGGCCGAGCCGGTGAAGGCGATCGTGTGCACGCCGGGGTGGCGCACGAGCGCGGCGCCGACGTCGCCCTCGCCCGGCAGCAGAGCGAGCGCGTCGGGCGGCACGCCGCCGGCGCGCAGGGCCTCGACGAGCACGAAGGCGCAGCCGGGCGACTGCTCGGCGGGCTTGAGGATGGCGGCGTTGCCGGTGGCCAGCGCGGCTGCGGTCATGCCGCAGGGGATGGCGACAGGGAAGTTCCACGGCGCAATGACCGCGGTGACGCCGCGCGGGCGCCAGCGCATGGCGTTGCGCTCGCCGGGGACCTGCAGCAGCGGCGGGTCGCGGTCGAGCTCGATCGCCCCGCGCGCGTAGTACTCCAGGAAGTCGATGGCCTCGCACACGTCGGCGTCGGCCTCGCCCCACGGCTTCGCGCACTCGCCCACGGCCAGCGCGGCGAGCTTGGGCCGGCGCTCGCGCATCCACGCCGCCGCCGCGAGCAGCGCCTGCGCACGCTCGGCCGCCGGGCGCGCGCTCCAGTCCCGGAACCCCCGCTGGGCCGTCTCCACGGCGCGGTCGACGTCGGCCGCGGTGGCCACGCCGGCGGTGGCGACGAGACGGTCGGGGTCGGCGGGGTCGGTGGAGTCGAGGCCCTCGCTCGCGCCGCGCTCGTCGCCGATCCACACCGGCACGCGCACCGGCAGCCGCGGGTCGAGCCAGGCCATGCCCTCGACCAGCGCGGCGCGCGCGGCCGACCGCCGCAGCTCGAGGACGGGCTCGTTGGCGAACGGCCGCAGGTCGGTCACGGCGCCGCCAGCAGCTCCTCGATCGGCGTGCCGCGCTGCAAGTCGGAGAGGAACGACTCGTTGGCGGTGTTCTCGAGCAGGCGGCGGACCAGGTAGGCCATGCCCGCCACGAGCTCGCCCACCGGGCAGTAGGCGCGCACGCGGAAGCCGGCGTGGGCGAGCGCGTCCTGGAGGTCGTCGCCGAGGCCGCGCAGGACCTGCAGCTCGATGTCGCCGTCGTCGCCGCCGGTCAGCCGGTTGTAGGCGATCGCGTGCGCGACCGAGCGCAGGTTGTGCGAGGCGATGGCCGTGCGCACGAGCGGCTTGGCGTCGATGAGCGCACGCGAGAGCGCCTCGAAGTTGCGGTCCGACTCGGCCTTGTCCTCGAACACCGGTACGCCCCAGCCGTGCTGGCGCGCCTCGACCACCTCGTGGTCCCAGTAGGCGCCCTTGACCAGGCGCACGGTCAGCGGCTGCGCACGCGGCGTGGCCTGCGCCCAGGCGAGCACGTCGCGCAGGCGGTCCGGCGACTCGCGCAGGTAGGCCTGCAGCACGATCCCGGCCGACGGCTCCTCGGCCAGCTCGGGCTCGGCCAGCAGCTCGAGCACGAGCTCGAGCACGGTGTCGAGCGAGTCCACCGACTCCGTGTCGATGTGCAGGTGGGCGCCGCCGTCGCGGGCCTCGACGAGCAGGCGGCGCAGGCGCACGGCGGCGTCGCGCTTGCCGCGCTCGGGCGCGTCGGGGCGCAGGAGCGGGGTCAGGCCCGAGACCTTGACCGAGACGTTGGCGCGCGGGATCGGCCCGGCGAAGTCGTGCTCGAGGCGCGGGCGCGGCGGCCAGCGCGGCGCCACGGTGGCGATCGTGCGCACCGCATCGGCGGCACGGTCGGCGTAGGCGTCGGCCTCGCTGGCCGTGACCGTGGCCTCGCCGAGCAGGTCGAGCGAGGACGCCACGCCATGGCGCCAGAGCCCGCGCAAATGGCCGTCCACGTCGCGGTGGCTCTCGGCGATGATGAAGCGGTGAGCCATGTGCTTGACCCCCGCCGCTGCGGCGGCGCCGAGCGCAGCCCGGCCCGCCTTCGAGTTCGATAGCCGCATGGCGGCGTCGAGCGAGGGCGGGCGCTCGTCGACCTCGCCCAGGAAGCTCGTCAGGTGGCGGGCCAGGTCGTCGAGGTTGCGGCAGGCGGGGACGACGTCGACGAAGCGGAACAGGGCGGCGCGCAGCGCCTCGTCCGAGGAGGCGTAGTCCATGGCTCGGCCGTCCAGCGCCTTGAAGGGGTGCCGGGACGCGGTGGGGAATCCGGCGTGCAGCTCGCGGCCGACCCGCTGGGTCTCGCGCTCGAGGGCGTCGGCGTCGACCATGCCGACGGTTATACCGCCGGGCCAAGAACGGCTCCTCGACGTAGCGGTACACGCCCACGCTCGACGCATCAGAACGCTCCGGTCTGGAGCGAGCAAGCACTGGCGGACCGGGTTCCGGGTTGTCTAGAGCCATCTGTCCGGGGTACCGTTTCTGTCAGGCGTCGGGGTGGCGCTCCGCATCGGCAGGGGGTGCAACGGAATGCGCGTCGTGATCGCTCACGACTTCATGGAGACGTACGGCGGCGCCGAGGCCGAGCGCGTCACGGAGCAGATGGCACTGGCCTTTTCGGACGCGCCGGTGGTCGCGATCCTTGGCCGCGAGGAGGTGGCGCAGCGCATGGGCGTGGCCGACCGCTTCCGCTCGCTGCTGCCCGAACGCCCGACGCTGTTGCGCCACTTCCGGCTGCTGACGCCCGCGTTCCCGGCCCTCGCAGACCGGCGCCGGCTGCCAGAGGCCGACGTGGTGTTGTCCTCGTCGTACGCGTTCGCGCACCGGCTGCGCCCGCGCGGCGGCGCCAGCCGCGTGTGCTAGTGCCACAGCCCGCTGCGCTTCGCCTGGACGATGACCGACCGCTACCAGGAGGAGTGGGGCGGCGGCCCGGCCAGCAAGCGGGCGTTCGAGCTCCTGGCCCGCGCCCTGCGTACGTCGGACCGTGCTGCCGCCGCCGACATCGACGCCTGGCTGACGCACTCCCCGAACGTGGCCGAGCAGATCGAGCACTTCTACGGGCGCCAGGCCGAGGTGATCGGGGCGCCGGTCGACTGCGACCGCTTCCGCCCGTCCTGGTCTGCCCCCGCCGACTACTTCCTGTTCGTGGGCCGGCTGGTCGAGCCCCACAAGCGCGCTCGCATGCTGCTCGACGCCTATCGCGCGCTGCCCGGGGAGCGGCTGCTCATCGCCGGCGGCGGCCCGGCGCTGGACGAGCTGCGTGCGGCGGCGCCTCCCAACGTGACCTTCGCCGGCCATCTCGATGACGCCGCCCTCGTCGAGGCCATGGAGGCTTGCCGGGCGACGCTGTTCCCCAGCCGCGACGACTTCGGGCTCGTGCCGGTCGAGGTCATGGCCTGCGGCCGGCCGGTGATGGCCTTCGCCGGCGGCGGCGCTCTCGACACGGTCGTGCCGGGGCTGAGCGGAACGCTCGTGCGGGCACAGACCGCAGATGCGTTCGCCCGCGCCGTGCGGCGCTTCCGCGACGACGGTTGGGACCCGGTGCGCATCCGCGAGCACGCGGTGCGCTGGGACGCGCGGCTGTTCCGGCGGAAGCTGCTCGCGGCGGTCCACCGTGCTGCCGAGGACGGCCTGCCCCGCGGCACGGGGATCGTCGCCGAGAACCCCAATGCCCTGATCCCTTGACGCACCCGGCCCTGAGCCGTCGGCCGCTCACCCGTGCGCCGGGGCGCTCTAGCATTCGGCGCTGGATGCCGTGCTTGGTGACTGGGGGGGCCGGGTTCCTCGGCGCACACGTGGCCCGCGCGCTACTGGACGCGGGGCACGACGTGGTCGTGCTCGACGACCTCAGCGGCGGGTTCGTCGACAACGTCGACCCGCGCGCGCGTCTGGTGACCGGCTCGATCGTGGACCACGAGGCCGTCGACGCGCTGTTCGCGGCCGAGCGCTTCGACCACGTCTTCCACCTCGCCGCCTACGCCGCTGAGGGCCTGTCGCCCTTCATCAAGCGGTTCAACTACACGAACAACGTGATCGGCAGCGTCAACCTGATCAACGCGTCGATCAACTTCAACGTGCGCTGCTTCGTGTTCACGTCGTCGATCGCGGTCTACGGGTCGGGGCAGGTGCCGACGACCGAGGACCTGCTCCCGCAGCCCGAGGACTCCTATGGCATCGCCAAGTACGCGGTCGAGCAGGAGCTGCGCGCCTCGCACGAGTTCTTCGGGCTCGACTACGTGATCTTCCGGCCCCACAACGTCTACGGGGAGCTGCAGAACATCGGCGACCGCTACCGCAACGTGCTCGGCATCTTCATGAACCAGATCATGCGCGACGAGCCGCTGACGATCTTCGGCGACGGCACACAGACGCGCGCGTTCTCCTACGTCGGCGACGTCGCCCCGGCGATCGCGACGGCGCCGTGGACCGACGGCGCCCGCGGCGAGATCTTCAACGTCGGCGCCGACACGCCCTACAGCGTCAACGAGCTCGCCGACGTCGTGCGGCGGGCGATGGGCGTCTCCGACCACCCCGTGCGCCACCTGGCGCCGCGCAACGAGGTACTGCATGCGTTCTCGGACCACTCAAAGCTGCACCGCGTGTTCGGGGTCAGCGCCCAGGTCGACCTGCGCGAGGGCGTGCGCCGCATGGCCGACTGGGCCCGCGAGCACGGCGCCCGCGAGACCTCGCTGTTCGCCGGCATCGAGATCGAGCGCGGGCTGCCCGAGGGCTGGGCTTAGCTGCGCGCGGGCTGAAGCCCGCCCAGCCCGAGTCCGACCAGCAGCCAGGCGAACAGGGCGGGCAGGCCCTCGATAGAGACCGAGAAGACCATGAGGATCCCTCAGAGGGGTCAGACCCCGTTGAGGGTGGTTGAGGGTTGGCCGCCGCGCCCATCACGGCCGTAGCTCCAGCCCCACGCGGTGCAGCCGGGCCCAGCCCAGGTTCGCCCGTCGCGCGCTCGGGAACAGGGCCGCCCGCCCCAGCGCGCCGGCGACGTTCAGCCCCGCCGCCGCCCGCGTGCGGCCCAGGCCGCGGCGACGCAGCATCCAGGCGTACGTGGCCCGCTGCCAGCGCGCCGTACGCTCGTCGCCCCACGCCTGCGTGGTCGCCGCCGAGGCGTCGTGGTGCACGCGCGCCGACGGCTCGTAGCGCGTGCGCCATCCGGCGCGAGCCAGGCGCCAGCCCAGGTCGAGGTCCTCGGCGTACATCCACTGGCCTTCGTCGAACCCGCCCGCGGCATCCCACGCCGCGCGCCGCACGAGCAGGAGCGCGCCGATGGCCCAGTCCACCACCCGCGGCCGGTCCGGATCCCACATGCCCTCGAGCAGCATCGCCTCGCGCGCCCGCGTCGAGACCCGGTACAGCCCGGCGTTGAACGCCGCCGTGAACGGCACGGTGGGGAAGCGGTGGACCGAGTGCTGCGTCGACCCGTCGGGCAGCACGAGCCGCGGTGCCACCGCGCCGGCGCCCGGGTCGCGCTGGCCCGCCGCGACCAGCGCGCGCAGCGCGCCCGGCTCCACCGCGACGTCGGCGTTGGCGGGCGCGACCCACGCCGTCGCGGTCTGTGCCGCCACGCGGTTGACCGCGCGCCCGAACCCGAGGTTCTCGTCCAGCGCGAGCAGCCGGACCCAGGGAAACGACGAGCGTACGAGCGCGGCCGACCCGTCCGCGGACGCGTTGTCGACCACCCACACCTCGGCGCGCCCGGCGTCGGCGTCGGCGCGCAGGGACTCCAGGCACGCGCGAAGCAGGTCGCGCGTGTTCCAGGAGATGACGGCGACCGCGACGCTCACGCGACCGGCACGACCCGCCGGCCGCGCCGCAGGTACCCGAGCGCCTCGCGCAGCAGCGCGCGCTCGGCGACCATCGTCACCGCGACCACCGCGGCCACGTACAGCGCCAGCTCCCCCAGCGCGATGGCCAGGGTCGGGTCGCCGCCCTCGACCGCGCGCAGCACCAGCACCAGCGCGACCGCCGGCAGCACTGGCCACGCCGCCCGCCCGAGCTGGCCCAGCATCTGGAAGCCGTCGAAGAACGTCGTCAGGTAGAGCGACCGGGCCACGAGCGACACCGCCGCCGTCGCCGCCATCCCGATGGCCAGCCCGTCGAGGCCGTCGGTCGCCATCAGCGGCAGCGCCACGGCGCAGAACGTGATCATGCTCAGCGCGGCGACGACGGCGATCGGCCGCGTGCGCCCCTCGGCCCGGAAGTAGGCGTCCCAGTTGAAGGCCACGTGGTTGATCGCCGCCAGCACGCCGAAGACCTGCAGCAGGACCACCGCGGACTCCCAACGCGACCCGAGCCCGAACCGCACCAGGTCGGACGCGAACAGCGCCAGGCCGATCCCGAACGGCATGCCCCACATGAGCGCCAGCCGGTTGGACTTCACGAACGACTCGAACAGCGCATCGCGGCGGTCGCGCACCGCGCAGATGGCCGGGTAGAGCGTCGCGGTGACGATCTGGTCGACGCGGTTGGTGTAATCGGAGACGCTCGAGGCCAGGGTGATCGCGCCGACGGCGGCCAGGCCGAGCACCTTCTCGCCCACGAGCAGCGAGCTCTGCGCGATGACCAGCGTTGAGGCCGAGGCGAGGATCAGCGGCCACGAGAACGACGCGTAGGAGCGCATCGTGCCGCGGTCGTAGCGCAGCGCCAGCGGGTACGGCGACGCCAGCACGGCCACGACGGCGCCTGCCGTCGCGCCCACGACCGCCCCGATGACCAGCGCCCAGTAGCCGAGCCCGGCGATCGCCAGCGCGACCGTGACCACGAACCCCATCAGCGGGTCGACGGCCTGGATCGTCCGCTGGCGCCCGAACCGCATCGAGCGGTAGTAGACCCAGGTCGGGGTCTGGAACGCGACGGCGACCACCGCGAGCGACAGGACGAGCCCGGGCGCGATGAGGTCCGGCTGGCCGTAGACGAGGGCCGCGAGCGGGATCGCCACCGCCAGCACGACGAGGAACAGCCCGTTGAAGGCCAGCTCGAGCGTGAACGCCTTCTGGAACGCGAGCTGCTGATCGCCTTCACGCTGCTGGATGTACTTGTCCCCGATCCCGACCTGCTTGAGCCACAGCAGGCTCACGAGGACGACGACGAGGATGCCCCAGATCCCGTACTCGCTGCTGGACAGGAACGCGGCGACGATGAACCCCTTGACCAGCGCCAGCGAGGTCAGCCCGATCTCGAAGGCGGCGTTGACGAGCGTGCCGCGCGCGGCGAGCCCGCGCAGGTCGCCGGCGGGCGCGGAGGTGGTGCTGGCGCTCATCGTGGCCAGGGATGGTGCCAGTCATACTGGCCGCCATGCGCTTCTCGGTCGCCGCGGACGAACGCGTGGGCGTCGCCGACGCCGTCGTCGCGCAGCTGCGCGAGCGCGGCCACACGGTCACGACGCACGGCGCGCTCAGCCGGGCCGACCGCGACGACTGGGCCTGGGCCAGCGAGGCGGCGGCACGCGACGTGGCCGAGGGCCGCGCCGACCAGGCCGTCGTCTGCTGCTGGACCGGCACCGGCGCCTCCATCGCCGCCAACAAGGTGGCCGGGGTGCGCGCGGCCCTGTGCCTCGACGCGCAGACCGCCGACGGCGCGCGAAAGTGGAACGACGCCAACGCGCTGGCGCTGTCGCTGCGCGCGACCTCGGAGGCGCAGCTGGCCGAGATCCTCGACGCGTGGCTGGCCGGCGCGCCCAGCGCGGACGCCGACGACGTCGCCAACATCGAGCACCTGCGCGCGATCGAGAACCCCTGACGGGGCGCCGAGGCCGTCAGCTGCGCATGGCCACGACCGCGAGACGGTCGCCGAAGTCGGGCGCGACCATGCGGTCGGCGAGGCCCGCGGCCGACGCGACGCCCACCAGCGCCCGCGCCACCGGCGGCGCGTAGCCGCGCAGGCGGTCCAGGTAGTAGCGGACGGTGAAGGCCTTGGGATCGGTGCGGCGCTCGCGGGGCGCGAGGCCCGCGCGCGCCAGCGCCACGAACAGCGACGTCCGCGTGAAGTAGTGCACGTGGGTGGGGATGACCGACCACCAGCGCGCCCCGAGCGCCCGCGCCGCCGCGCTGCCGGCGTTCGGCACCGCGAGCCACAGCGCGCCGCCGGGGGCCAGCAGGTCGCGCACGCGCTCGAGCGCGCCGACAGCATCGGGCAGGTGCTCGAGCACGTCGCCCATGGCGATCGCGGAGAACGCGCCCGCCGGCAGCGCCGCCGTGCCCAGGTCGCCCTCGCGCACGTCGAGCCCGAACCGTTCGCGCGCCCGCGCCGAGGCAAACGCGCTCGGCTCGAGCCCGACCGTCTCCCAGCCCCGCGTCCGCGCCTCGTCGAGCAGGAACCCGAGCCAGCAGCCGATGTCGAGCAGGGCGGCGCGCGGCGCGTGGCGCTCGATCATGTCCAGCGCCCGCTGAGCGGTGGCGCGCTGCCCGGCCTCCTCGGCCTCGTACTCGTCCGAGGCCGCGGTCTCGTAGGCGGCGGTCAGCGTCGCCTCATCCGGCATCGGGTGCAGCTGGCCGTGGCCGCACACGCCGCAGCGGGCGACGTCGGCCAGCGCGGTGCCGAAGCGATCGGTGGTGGGGACGAGGCCGTCGGGGCCCATCTCGCCGGCCACGCGCAGGTGCGCGCGCAGGCCGCTCGCACCGCACGCGGCGCAGCGCCCGGGAACTGCGTCGCGGCGTGGACCCGGTGGCATAAGATGCCGCGCCAGTATGACCGGGGAGGTAGGGGCCCTAGAGCATCGGACCCTGCGGTTGCTGTCGGTGGTCGCTCCGATGTGCAACGAGGGCCCGGGGGTGAACGCGTTCATCGACCGCACGCGTGCGGCGCTGCAGGGCGTGCCCTTCGAGCTCATCGTCGTCGACGACGGGTCGACCGACGACACGCTCGCGCGCCTGCGCCTCGTCGCGGCCGAGGACCGGCGCATCCGCATCGTCTCCCTGGCCCGCAACTTCGGTCACCAGACCGCGCTGACGGCGGGGCTGGACGCCGTGCGCGGGGACGTCGCCGTGACCATCGACGGCGACCTGCAGGACCCGCCCGAGGTGATCCCCGAGCTGCTCGAGCGCTGGCGGCAGGGTGCCGACGTGGTCTCGGCCGTGCGTTCGGAGCGCACCGGCGAGACCCGCTTCAAGCTCGCCACCGCGGACTGGTTCTACCGCGTGTTCCGCCGCCTGGCCAACGTCGACCTGCCCGCGCAGAGCGGCGACTTCCGGCTCATGGACCGCTGCGCGCTGGACGCGCTGGGGTCGATGCGCGAGCGCAACCGCTTCCTACGCGGCATGAGCGTGTGGGTGGGCTTCCGCCAGGATTCGATCGCCTACGAGCGCGCCGCCCGCACCAACGGGCACACGAAGTACAGCCTGACGCGCATGATGAAGTTCTCCTTCGACGCGCTGACCTCGTTCAGCCAGGTGCCGCTGCAGCTCGCGATGCTGCTCGGGTTCGCGCTCTCGCTGGCCGCGTTGGCGGGCCTGCCGCTGGTCATCGTCGCCCGCTACCTCGGCATCTTCACCAAGGGTGTGCCCACCGTCCTGTTCGCCGTGCTGCTCATCGGCGGCATCCAGCTCATCACCGTGGGCATCATCGGCGAGTACGTCGGGCGCATTTACGACGAGGTCAAGAAGCGGCCGCTGTACATCGTGCGCGAGCGGTTCAACTTCGAGCCCTCCGAGCCCGACCTGCTCGACGTTGCCGCCGAGCACGAGCGCGCGGTGGGACCGTGAGGGTCGCGGTCATCGGGGCCGGCGTCGCCGGCCTCGTCGCGGCCTGCCGCGTCGGGCGCGAGGGGCATGCGGTCGACGTCTACGAGCGCTGGCCCGGGCTCGGCGGCCAGGCGGCGACGATCGACGTCGGCGGCGGCCACCTGCTCGAACGCTACTACCACCACCTGTTCACCAGCGACCACCACATCGCGGGGCTGTGGGACGAGCTCGGGATGCCCGACGAGCTGCGCTGGGAGCCGTCGAGCATGGCCTTCTTCGCCGACGGCGCCTCGCGGCCGTTCACCACGCCGCTCGACCTGCTGCGGTTCCGGCCGCTGCCGCCGCTCGCGCGGTTGCGCATGGGCCTCGCCATCGTGCGCCTGCAGCGCGGGACTCCGACGCTGAGCGAGGCCGAGCGCGTGACCGCTCGCGACTGGATCGTCGCGGCGATGGGCCCCCGCGCGTGGGCCAAGGTGTGGGGGCCGCTGCTGCAGGGGAAGTTCGGCCACCGGGCCGACGACATCTCGATGGCGTGGCTGCAGAGCAAGCTCACCGTGCGGCGCCAGCTGGGGGAGGGCGAGGCGCGCGAGGAGCGGCTCGGCTACCCGCAGGGCTCGTGGGAGCCGCTGTTCGGCGCGCTGCGCGCGCGGGTCGAGGCCCAGGGCGGCCGCGTGCTCACCGACCGGCCGGCGGCGCGGCTCGTGCGCAACAACGGGCACGTCGGCGTGGTCCCCGGCGTGCCGGGGAGCTTCCGCAACGGCCACGACCCGCGCGGCTTTGCCCGCGACCGCGAGCTCGAGACCTACGACGCCGTCGTGGCCACGGTGCCGTCGGGGGTGTTCGCGGACCTGCTCGACGACCGGCTGCGCGATGAGGTCGGCGCCGCCTACCTCGGGCGGCTGGACTCGATCGAGTACCACGCGGCCCTGTGCCTGCTGCTCGAGCTCGACCGCTCGTTCACGCCCTTCTACTGGACCAACGTGGCCGACACGGACCTGCCCTTCGTGGGCCTGATCGAGCACACCAACCTGATCGGGGCCGAGCGCTACGACGGGCGCCGCTTCCTCTACGTCGCCAACTACCTGCCGCCCGACGACGCGTGGCTGGGGCTGAGCGCGGACGAGCTGCTTGCGGTCTACGAGCCCGGCCTGCGCAAGGTCAACCCGTCCTTTCACCGCTCCTGGGTGCGCAACGCGTGGCTGCACCGCGAGCCCGACGCGCAGCCGATCGTCGACCTCGGCTACCACGAGCGCATCCCGCCGCTGCGGACCGGCGCGCCCGGGCTCTGGCTCGCCAACACCACGCAGGTCTATCCGGAGGACCGGGGCACGAACTACGCGGTCCGGCTCGGCGACAACGTGGCGCGGGCGCTGCTGGCGCAGGCGCCGCGATGAGCGCACGCTGGGCGGCGGTGCCGCGCCGCGAGCGCCTGCTGCTCGGCGCCATCGTCGGCGTCGCGCTGGTCGTGCGTATCGCCTACGTCGCCGTGCACGGCGGCGCGCCGCTGAACGGGGACGAGATCGAGTACGCGCTCGAGGGCAAGCTCGCCGCCAACGGGCACTGGTTCTGGTCCACGACGCCGTACGGGATCGCGCACGCGTCGATCTTCAAGGCGCCGCTGTACCCGGCCTGGGTGGGGGCGTGGTTCTCGGTCTTCGGCGAGCACGCGCGCGTGGTCATGTTCGCCCAGGCGTTCATCAGCGCCGGCACCGTCGCGCTGACCTGGCTGCTGGCGCGGCGGTTGTTCGGGCCGACGGTCGCCCTGGCCTCGGCGGGGGTCATGGCGATCTACCCGTTCGCGTTCCAGTACGACGGGCGGCTGTACTCGGAGGCGCTGGCCACGCCGCTGACCGTGCTGATCCTGTGGGCGGTGCTCGAGCGCGTGCCCACGGCTCGGCGGGCGGCGGCGGTCGGGGCGCTGGTCGGAGTCCTGCTGCTGCTGCGGCCGAGCTCGGTGTTCCTGCTCCCGGTGGTGCTGGTGGCCTGGGCCCTGAGCGGCGGCCTGCGGGGCGGGGTGGGGATGGCGGTGCTGTGCGGGGTGGTGGCGGCCTTGGTGGTGGCGCCGTGGACGATCCGCAACGCGGTGGTCACGGGCGCCTTCGTGCCCATCTCGGCGCAGGACGCCGCGGCCTCGGGCACGTTCAACGACGACGCAGCACACGACCCCGTCTACCCGTGGGCGTGGCGGCCGCTGCCTTCGCGCGACCGCGACGTGTTCGACCCGCGCCAGCCGCGGCCGGATGCGGTGTGGCGGGCCGAGCTGCTGCGGCGGGCCCGCGCCTACATCTCCGCCCACCCGGCCTCGGTGCCGAAGGCGCTGTTCTGGAACGGCCTCGTGCGCACGTGGGACGTGCGCTCGCCCGCCCGCATCCTCGACGAGGTGCCGTTCGAGGCGCGCTCGCGGCACCTGACCGAGATCGGCCTGGCCATCTACTGGGTGCTGCTGGCGGTGGCGCTGACCGGGCTGTGGCGGCTGCGGTGGCGGTCGACGCTGCTGCTGCCGATCCTCGCCGCCGTGGCCGCGATGGCCGTGGTGTTCACGGTCGACGGCGGGACCCGCTACCGGGCCCCGGTCGAGCCGCTCCTCGTCGTCATCGCGTGCTCGAGCGCCGTACCGGCGCTGTCCTCGCTGCGCGCTGGCCGCCGTTCGCGGCGGTCTGGCACAGGTTCGGCGGATCGTTCGCACACAGCGAGTAGTAGCTCACGCCCGCCTGCGTCCGCTGGCGTGCGGTGATTGCCCTTCACGCGCGGCAGACCGCCACGAGGTCCAGACACGCAGCGAGCGGGTCGCAGGCCAGGTAGAAGTCGTCCGGGGTGATGGCCGCGGCGCGCGCGTCCGGCGCGTTCCGGGCGCGGGCGAGCAGGCGGTCGTAGAGCGCCTGGCGGGCGCGGCGGGGCACGAGGCGGCGCAGCCTGAGCGGGTCGCGGCGCAGCAGGGCGTCCAGGCGCGCGTGCTCGGCGGCGACGAGCGCGAGGTAGCGGTCCGAGCCGAAGAGGCCGCGCAGCTCCACGCTGGCGAAATGCGGCGCGCACAGGGCCCGTAGCTGCTCCGCTTCGAGCTCAACGTAGTGGTAGGGGTCGATGATCTCGTCGGGGCGCCCGAAGGTCAGCCGGTTGGGGGTGACGACGACCGCCACGCCGTCGGGCGCGAGCACGCGCGCGATCTCGGCCAGCGCTCGATCGGGGTCGGGGACGTGCTCGATCGACTGGATCGAGACGGCGGAGGCGAAGCTCGCGTCCGGGAACGGCAGGGCGCGCATGTCCGCCACCGCGCTCAGCCGCCCCTGGCCGGTCAGCGCGTCGGGATCGACGTCCACGGCCACCGACTCGCGCGGCGCGAGGAGCGCGGCCGAGTGCCCGGTGCCGGCGCCGACGTCGAGCACGCGCCCGTTCCGCGGGAGCACCTCCGCGGCGCGCGCGTAGGCAGCGACGTGGCGCTGGTACGTCGGGTTGAAGCCGCCCTCGCGGGTGGTGACCCGCTCGCCCGTGGGGCGGATCGCCGGTCCCGAGCGGCTCGCCCGGGCCGTCACCTCACGGCTCGAACTTGCGCGACCGCAGGATCCCCGACCGGTGGAGCATCAGCCGCGCGCCCACCAGCAGGGTCTTGCACCCGTACACGATCGACGGCTTGAGCGCCACCGATGACGCGTCGTCGAAGTAGATCGTTCGTGTCGGCACCTCCGCCAGTCGATAGCCCATGTGCGACGCCTGCATGAGCATCTCGGAGTCGAACGAGAAGTCGAGCGAGTTGCGCAGAAACGGCACATTGACGAGCAACTCCCGTGAGTAAGCGCGGTAGCCGGAGTGCATCTCGGTCATCTGCGTGCCGAGGATCCCGTTCTCGACGACGGTCAGGCACCGGTTCGCGATCAGCTTCCAGAGCGGCATCTTGCCCTTCAGCGCGGCGCGGGGACCGTCGGCGAGGCGTGAGCCGAGGACGAGGTCGGCCTCGCCGCGCAGGATGGGGGCGACGAGCTTGGGGATCAGGGTGGGCTCGTACTGCCCGTCGGGGTGGAGCATCACCACGACGTCGGCGTCGTGCTGCAGCGCCCACAGGTAACACGTCTTCTGGTTGCCGCCGTAGCCCACGTTGTGCGGGTGCCAGATGACCTGCAGCGGCAGTGTGCGGGCGACCTCGATGGTGTCGTCGGGCGACTTGTCGTCGACGAGGATGACGTCGTCGACCCAGCCGGCGGGGATGGCGCCGTAGGTCCGCTCGAGCGTCTTGCCCGCGTTGTACGCCGGCATGACGACGACGATCTTGCCCGGCGGGAGGTCGGCCCGCGCGGCGTCGGCCTGCTCGGTGAGCGTGGTCATTTCCGGGCCTCCACGTAGATCGTGCCGCCGTGCCCGGCCGCAGCCTCCGCTCCCGCCGCCGCGGCAGCGACCGGGAACAGCGTCGCCGCTGCGGCCAGCGTCGTCGCGCGCCGCTCCGGGGACAGCGGCCGGTGGCGGGCCTCGGGGCGGCGGATCGCCGCGTACAGGTCGGGATGGCCCGGAAGCGCGCCGGTCAGACCGTGCAGCCAGCCGAACACGACCTGGCCGCCACGCAGGTGCGACGTGCGCTGCACGCGCAGCCCGAGCGACTCGATCCGCGCGATCAGCGCCGGCGCCGGCACGTGGACGAGGTGGCGGGGGAGGTCGAGCGCGAACCAGCGGTCGCCGAACGCGCGCGCCTGCCACGACTCCACGTTCGGCAGGCTCACGACGAGCACGCCGCCGGGCATGAGCAGGTCGGCCGCGCGGCGCAGCGCCTCGCCCGGCGCGCGCAGGTGCTCGAGTGAGTGCCAGAACACGATCGCCGCGTACGGGCCCTCGAGCGACGCGATCTCGCCCGCGCGCAGGTCGGCCCGCACGGGGTTGCGCTCGAGCCCGACAGCGGCCCGGCCCCGCGCGCGCAGCGCATCGATGAGGACGCCGTCGCCGGCGCCCACGTCGAGCATCGGTCCCGGAGGCGCGATCCGGTCCAGCCGCTGGGCCAGCCGGCCCCGGAAGCGGCGCAGGACGACGTCGCCCACGCCCGAGAACCGCCCGGTCGGCGGCCGGTACCACGCGCCGTAGGCGGCATCGAGCTCGGCGTCGGTGGGCCACGGCGCCGTGGTGTCGGCCCCGCAGTGCGGGCAGCGCAGCCTGCCGCTGAGGCGCTCGGCGCCGTCGAGCGGGCCCTGGCACCACGCGCAGGCCGGCGGAGCGCTCGCGCCGGCCCGCCCGTTCGACTCGAGGACCGGGGAGGACACGGCCACATCGTATGAGGGACGGGGCGGGCGGGAGCCGCACGCCCCGTACGCTCCCGGCCCTTGCCCGTCTGGCTCGGCCATCTCTTCCTCGCCGTTGCGGTGTGCGCGCTCGGCGCCGCAGCGGTGCGGGCCGTGTCGCCCGCCGCCCCGGCGGGCGTGACCCGCCTCGTCGCCGCCGCGCCGCTCGGCGTGGGCGCCGCCGTGGCCGAGGCGCTGGTGCTCGGCCTCGTGGGCTGGGGCACGAGTCCGGTCGCGCTGACCCTGGCGGCGGTCCTCACCTGGG
Organism: Solirubrobacteraceae bacterium; assembly: GCA_036270095.1. GTDB lineage: Bacteria > Actinomycetota > Thermoleophilia > Solirubrobacterales > Solirubrobacteraceae > DATBDE01. The sequence goes on from DATBDE010000076.1 coordinate 80,026, forward strand.
CGGTCGTCCGCGCGGTCGCGCCGCCGCCCAAGCACCGCCTGCGCGACGAGCTGGTCGGCTGGTGGACCGGCCTGGACCGCGAGTGGCGCATGATCGCCGGCGCCCTGGCGGGCGTCGCCATCGCCTACGTCGCCTTCGTGCTGAACCACCCCGAGCTCGGCTTCGACGGCGTCGTCTACCACCTGCCCGAGATCGCCCTGTGGGTGCACAGCGGGCATCCCGGGGCCGTGGTGACGACGGCGCAGGGCCTGCCCTTCGGCGCCTACCCGCTCACCGACGAGGTGGCCATCGCATGGGCGACCGGCATCGCGCGCTCGATGGTGCCGATGACGGTGTTCACGCCGCTGACCCTGCTGCTCGCCCTCGGGGCCGGGGTCGTCGGGCTGCGCGCGCTGCGCACGCCCGGGTGGGTGATCGCGCTCGCGCTGGGCGCGTTGGCGGTGCAGCCGCTCGTGGTCCGCCAGCTCACCGGCCCGAACACCGACCTCCCGGCCCTCGCCTGGCTGGCCTGCGAGGCGGCGCTGTGCGCGGCGGCCGGGGTCAGGTCTTTCCGTGCCGCACCGGAGACCGGTGTGGCAAAGAAAGACTTGACCCCCCTCGTGTACCGCGGCGCACCCGTGCCGCCCGGCGCCGGCGGCCCCACGCCCGCGCCGCCGCCGCGCGCCCGCCTGCTCGTGCCCGCGCTCGTGGCCTTCTTCCTCGCCGTCGGCACCAAGACCACCGTCGCGCCGCTCGGCCTGATCGTGCTCGCCGCCGCCCTCTGGGTCCTGCGCGACGAGGTGCGCCCGATCCTTGCCCCGCTCGCCGGCGCCCTCGTGCTCGGCCTCGCCGCCGGGGGCATCTGGTACCTGCGCAACCTGTTCGACCACGGCTCGCCGCTGTGGCCGTTCGTCGCCGCGCCGTGGGGGGACCCGGTCCCCACCGTCATCGACGCCGTCTCGACCTCGCTGCTCCAGCGGCCGGCGGCGACGCTGGGCAGCGGCCACCTCAGCGGCTACGTGTCCGAGCTGGCCGGCGGCACCGTGCTCCTGCTCGGCGGCCTGGCGGCGGCGCTGGCCAACCGCCGCGCCGCGCTGGCGGCCGGCGCCACCGCGCTCTCCGTGCTGATCTGGGCCGCGGCGCCGATCACCGGCGTCAGCCGTGTGCCCGCATTCGCCGCCATCGCGGTCTCCGCCCTGCGCTACCTCCTCCCGGCCTTCGCCTGCGGCGCCACCGCCCTGGCGCTGGCCGCGCACGGCCGCTGGCGTGTGCCCGCGGCCCTCGTGCTCGCCTCTGCGCTCGTCTGGGGCATCGTCCGCAACGCGCAGATCGGCTTCCCCGCCGTGCCGAGCGCGACCACGCTCGGGGCCGGCGCGGTCATCGGCGCGCTGCTCGCCTGGCTGGCCGGCTGGCTCATCGTGCGCGTCCCGCTCGTCGGGACGATCATCGTGGCCGCGGTCATCCTTGCCTTCGCCGCCCCGGGCTGGCTGGGCCGCCACGCCCTGGCCACGACGGCGTTTGACCGCGACGTCTCCACCTTCCTGGCGAACCAGCCCGACTACGGCGACGGCGACGCGCCCGTGGCGGCCGCGCCCAACCTGGCCGGCCCACTGGCCGGCGATCGCCTGACCCACCCGCTCAGCCTGCTCCCCGGCAGGGCGACCTGCGCGCAGGTGCGCGCGGCCGCCCGCCGCGGCTACGTCGTCGTGCGCGCGGCGACGTCGGTGCGGCTGCGCGGCGGCGTGGTGTTCCCGACGCCGGTGCTGATCCGCCGCTGCCTGCCGGCGCCGATCTTCGCGAAGGCCGGGGTCGAGGTCTACGCGCTGCGCTGAGCCGATCGCGAAACTGCCGCCCATGGCCGCCTCCCGCCGTGCCCGCCTGAAGGGCCTCGCCACCCGCGCCACCACGAGCGCGGCCGCTCGGCTCGGGCTCGACGTCGTGCCGCGTGGGGCCTACAGCCCGCTCGCCCGGGTGCCCGCCGCCGCAGACCCGTCCTGGGAGCGGCGCCTCGACCTGCCCGGCGTGCGCCTCGGCCTCGACGCGCAGGCGGCGTTCATCACCGACGCCCTCAGCGAGCACCTCGCCGCCTTCGCCGTCCCCCCGCCGTTCCGCCTCGACAACCCCTTCTACGGGCCCGGCGACGCCGAGCTGCTCTTCGCCCTCCTGCGCCACGAGCCGCCGCTGCGCATCCTCGAGCTGGGCTCGGGCTGGTCGACCCACATCGCGCGCGCGGCCGCGCCCCGCGCCGACCTGGTCGCCGTCGATCCACAGCCGCAGCTCGCTCTGCCTCCCGGGACCCGCCACGAGCCCATCGACGCCGTGCAGCTCCCGCTCGAGCGCTTCGCCGCTCTCGAGGCCGGCGACGTTCTCTTCGTCGACACCACCCACGTGGTCAAGCGCGGGGGCGAGGTGACCCGCGTCGTCCTCGGCGTGCTCCCGCGCCTGCGCCAGGGCGTGCGCGTGCACTTCCACGACGTCTTCCTGCCCTACGACTATCCACGCCTGTTCTACGCGCTCGGCGGCCACTTCTCCGAGCAGTACTTGCTCGCGGCGCTGCTGACCGGCACGAACGAGTGGGAGGTCGAGGTGGCCGCCCAGGCCCTGCACCGCCAGCGCCGTCCGGCGCTCGCCGCCGCGATTCCGTCTCTGCAGAGCCCCGGCCCGGTGGGGCCCTCGGCCTTCTGGATCCGCCGCGCGTGAGCGTTCGACGGCGCGAGCTGGATCGGCTTGCACGCCAGGCGCGGCGCGCGCGCGACGCCTTCTGTCGACCCCGCGACAGCCCCGTCAACGCGACGCGAGGACTGTCGCCGCGACGACAGCCGCCGGTCCCGGGCGATCGAGGATGGCTTCAATCGCCAATCGCTCTCGCTCTAGGAGGCAGGACACAATGGGTATTCGCATCATCGGCTTGGGGCTCCTCACCGCGCTGCTCGCCACACTCGCCATCGCCGGCACCGCCAGCGCGGAGCCGCTTCAGTGGGAGATCGGCCCGCAGGCGCAGCTCGGCCAATTCCGCGCCGACACCCCCTACTCGCTGTACGACGATGCTGTCGGCGCCGGCTCGGTGGGGTACGGCCACCGGACCCTCGGCGTCGATCTGACCTGGGGTGGGGCAGGCAGGTGGATCTTCACGCGCGCCAACAGCCATGACTACCGTTCGATCGGCATCGGCGAGCGCGTCGCGCTCTACAACACCGCGGCGCACGCCTACCTCGGGTACTCGCACCAGACCTGGGGCATCAACCTCGTCTGGTGGCCGACCCCCAGCTACGAGTGGCAGGTCTCCCAGGGCCCGAACGCGAGTGGCAACCTGCGCGACAAGCTCTGGAACATCGGCTCGCACGCCTACCTCGTCAACTACCAGTAGGCCTACGGGATCAACCTGGGCTGGGAGTCCGGGCTCGCTCCCGGGCTGCGCTAAGCCGGGAACCGCTCCAGCACCCAGCCGGCGTCCAACCGGGGGCGCCGGTAGGAGCGGCCGTGGATGAGCACGAAGTCGCGCGTGCGGATGTCCATCGGCAGATTCCGCTCGACCGGGTACCACTCGTTGTGCTGGTCGATCAGCTCGTTGAGGTCGTCGAAGCGCTGGCGGTGCGCGAACGCCCGCCAGCGCTCGGCGAACTGCCGCGCCGTGGATGTGCGCCGCAGCAGGTCGTACTCCTCGGCCAGGCGCGCTCGCTCCCGCGCGACGCCGCGGTCGATCTGGGCCAGCCGCTCCATCCACCGCGGCGGGCCGCCGGCGGTGAGGTAGTTCTCCACCGTGCGCGGCGTCTGCAGCGCGCGCCGCGAGAGCCGGCCCGGCTTGCGCTTCCCCTCCACTAGTCCACCGCCCGGCGCACGAAGCCGCGCAGCCCCAGCCCGCCGAACACCACCAGCGACACGGCCAGGCCGAGCGCGATCCAGCCGGTGCCGAGGTGGGGCAGGGTGGTCAGCGCCGCCCGCGATCCCTCCGAGACGTAGGTGAGCGGGTTGAAGAGCGTCAGCACCTGGAACCAGCGCAGGTCGCTCAGCGCCTGCCACGGGTAGAAGGTCGCGCCGGTGAAGATCAGCGGGGTCAGGACGATGGCGAAGGCGACGCTGATGCGGTTCGGCGGCACCGCCGTGCCCAGCAGCAGCCCCATCGCCGCGCCGGCGATCGAGCCCGCCAGCCAGACCGCGATCAGCCCGATCCAGTTGGCCGAGTCGAGGTTGATGCCGCCGGGGAGGATGAGCTCGCCCAGCGGGAGGATCAGGATCGCGGCGACGATCCCACGCAGCGCCGCGATGACCATCTTCTGCGCGCCGACCCAGACCGTGGGAAGCGGCGCCAGCAGTCGATCTTCTATTTCCTTGGTAAACGAGAACTCGATGACCAGCGGGAGCGCGGTGTTCTGCAGCGCCGTCAGCACCAGCGTCAGGGCCATGATCCCCGGCAGCAGCGTCGTCCCGTACTGCGGGCCGGCGGCGCCGATCTCGGGGAGCACGCGCCCGAACACGAACAGGAAGAAGATCGGCTGCAGGAGCGCTTGGCTCAGGAAGGCGACCGGCTCGTGCCGCACGGTGACCCACAGGTCGCGCTCGCACAGGGCGTAGAACGCCCGCAGTTGGACCGCGCGTGCCTCGTTCATCGCATCTCCCTCCCGGTCAGGTGGACGAACACGTCCTCCAGCGAGCCCTCGATCCGCCGCAGCTCGACCAGCGACGCGCCGTCGCTGCGGCTGACCGCGAGCGCCTCGTCGGCCAGCCCGTCGCCTTCCCCGTACAGGCGCACGCGCCAGCGGCCGTCCTCGACCTCGTCGGTGTCGAGCCGGGCCACGCCGCCCACCCCGGCGTAGTCGCCCGCCGGGTCGGCCGGCGTCTCGAGCACGAGCTCGATGCCCGCCTCGGCGGGCAGCAGCCGTCGCAGCCCGCGCGGGGTGTCGAGGGCGATGATCTTGCCGTGGTCGATGATCGCGATGCGGTGGCACAGGCGGTCGGCCTCGGCCATGTCGTGCGTGGTGAGGATCAGCGTGGTGCCGCGCTCGCGCAGGTCGACCATGGTGTCCCACAGGAACAGGCGCGACTGCGGGTCCAGGCCTGTGGTGGGCTCGTCGAGGATGAGCAGCCGCGGGTGGTGCATGAGCGCGCGGGCGATCATCAGCCGCTGCGCCATGCCGCCGGAGAAGTCGTTGACGCTGTCGTTGGCGCGCCCGGAGAGGCCGAAGCGCTCGAGGATCTCCAGCGCCTGCTTGCGCCGCTCGCGCCGCGACGCGCCGAAATAGGCGGCGTGGAAGGTCAGGTTCTCGAGCGCGGTCAGCGACCGGTCGAGGTTCGAGAGCTGCGGCACCACGGCGATGCGCCGCTTGACCGCGACCGGCTGCGCGCGCACGTCGACGCCGTCCACCACCACGCGGCCGCTCGTGGCCCTCACGCGCGTGGTGATCACGCCGATGGTCGTGGTCTTGCCCGCGCCATTGGGGCCGAGCAAACCGAAGATCTCGCCCTCGGAGACCGAGAAGTCGATGCCCGCCACCGCCTCGGGGGCGTCGGGCTTGTAGCGCTTGTGGAGGTCGTGGACGTCGACGAGAGCCATCCCCGCCAAGATAGGACGCTCGTGCCCGAGGACGTCCCCAGCGGAGTCGGCGCCACCGCCATCGGCGTCGCCGCCATGCGCGCCGCCGAGAGCGAGCGCCAGGACCGCCTGTTCGAGGATCCGCTGGCCCGCGCCTTCGTGGCCGGGGCGGGATGGCCGCGGATCGGGGTCGAGGACGTCGAACCCGAGCGCCGCGCCGGGCTGATCGCGCTTTCGGCCTGGGTGAGCGCGCGGACGCGCTTCCTCGACGACCTCCTGCTCGACGCGACGAACGAGGGCGTGCGCCAGGTCGTGCTGCTCGGCGCAGGCCTCGACGCGCGCGCCTTCCGCCTGCCCTGGCCCGGCGAGGTCCGGATCTTCGAGCTCGACACGGCGGCCATGCTCGACTTCAAGCAGCGGGTGGTCGACGGCATCGATGCGCAGCCGCGGGCGCAGCGCGTCGTGATCAGGATCGACCTGCGCGAGGACTGGCCCGGGGCCTTGCGCGCCGCCGGGTTCGACCCCGACGCGCCCGTGGCCTGGGTGGTCGAGGGCCTGCTCGTCTACCTCGACGAGGCCAGCGTGGAGCGCGTCATGAGCGAGATCGGCGCGCTCTCGGCGCCGGGCAGCCGCCTGGGCCTGACCTCGTCCTCGGGCGCCTCGATCGACTCGCTGCGAGCCTCGGTGGGCGAGGGCGTCTCGTCGCTGTGGATCTCGCGCCTGCCCAATGACCCGGTGTCGTGGATGGCGCACCACGGCTGGACGGCCACGGTCACGGACTCGCGCGACCTGCTGGCGGCCCACGGCCGCGTGTTCCCGTCGCGCAGCCCGAACCGCACGCCCGCCTGGCTCGTCGACGGCCGACGCTAGCCGGTGCGGCAGCGCGCCTGTGGCCGGTTCAGGCCGTCGGGGGTGCACATGGTGCGGCCCCGCGGCGCGCCGCTGCTCGTGATGCGGTAGCGCTCCACGGCCGCGTTGTAGGCGTGCGAGAACGCCGCGACGTCGAGGATCTGCCCGGCGCCGAAGCGCGTGTTGCGCAAGAAGGTGGCGCTGCTGCCGCGGGCCCGCATGACGCGCACGTTCAACGGGCAACCCGAGCCCGCGCAGGTCGCGCGCAGGGTGGACTGCGGCGGCAGCCGGGTGGCGGTCACCGACTCCAGCCGCGTGCCGTTCCAGCGCGCGCGGATCCTCGCCGGGCTGGCGGGGGAGAGCTGGTACAGGCCCCAGGGCGGGTTGGCGTTGATCACGCGGCCCGGCGCGCAGGTTGCGGTGAACGCGGCGAAGGCCGTACCCGGCGCTTGGGCGCCGATTCGGTAGCTCCCCGCGGGCATGCCGGTCCACACGACGCCGCCGTCAGCGGAGGAGACGGGCTGGCTGGGGTCGGGGATGACCTGCGCGTTGAAGTAGATCGGCGGCGGCAGCGGCGGGAGCGTAAACGCGGTCGCCCCGGCCACGCCGTGGGCGCCGTAGGCGCGGAACGCCTTGTAGTCGAGGTCGCGCACGTTGCGCGTGTTGAAGGTGGAGACGACCGCGCACTGGGCGACGTCGCCGTTGGCGTCCAGCGGCACGTTGAGCAGCGAGGTCAGCGCGTTGTAGACGTCGTCGGTCGGGGTCTGGAAGTTGACGTTGCGCAGATCCTGGGCCGCGGTCCGGAACGTCTGCAGGTAGATCGTGTGGTAGCCGGGGGCGACAATGTACGGCGTGACCGTGGCCCGGTTGGGCACGGTCAGCGCGTAGCTGCCGTCACTGCGCGTGGTGGCGTGCGCCGAGGGCAGCCCGAGGACGCGGATGCTCGCCCCGGCGATCACCGGCATGGCGTTGAACTGGTAGGCGGTGCCGCGGATCACGACGGCGCCGGCGGTCGGGGCGGCGACGGCGGCGACGAGCGCCGCGAGTGCCACGACCCGGGTGACCCAACCCATGGCGCGACCCTACAGGTCGTCCGCGGTCGCGCCGGCGTCGGCCAGGACCTCGTCGTCGTCCGTGTAGTTGTCGACGGTGTGGATGCAGCGGTCGCGCACCTTCGCCAGCTGCCAGAAGTCGGCCTCGAGGGGCACGCCGCTGCTGACGCCGGTCGCCTCCATGTGGCAGCGGATGAGCCAGCGGTCGTCGCCCAGGTCCCACAGCCCCGTGGGGTGGATCGCGAACTCCCCCCAGGCGCTCAGGAAGTCGCCGAACAGGCGCACGAGCCCGGCGTGGCCGCGGTATTCCTGTTCGTCGGGCCAGCCGCTGAAGTGGCGGAAGGACCAGCGGCAGTCCTTGGTGTAGAGCGGGAAGGCGCCCTCCGGGTCCCGCCGGTTGAAGCAGTCGTAGGAGCGCCGGACCAGCGTCCGCTCCGTCACCGGCACGCGCTGGGGCCTCACGCAGCCGACGGTACCGCCCGCAGCGCGGTGTGCGGCACGCCCAGCCAGCGCGCGACGAGGCGCTCGCGCCCGGCCGGCGTGCGCGCGTCGCGCCACCCCTCGCGCAGCGGCGGGCGCGGATGGGCGGGGCCGAGCGGCACGAAGTACAGCCTGGTGGCCGCGACCGCGCGGAACCCCGCCGCCCGCACCATCCGCCGCACCGTCGCGACGTTGGGCTGCCACCACCACGGCGCGTCGTCGCCCTCCAGCCGCGCCACCGGCCGCCGGGGCCAGCGCAGCGAGGCCACGAGCTCGACCGTCTCGGCCAGCACGAGCGTGCCGCGGCACACCGCCCGCACGCGCTCCAGCGCGCCCACGGGGTCGCGCAGGTGCAGGAGCAGCGAGCCCAGGAACACCAGGTCGAACCGCCCCAGGCGCTCGGGGTCGAGCGCGTAGACCGACAGGTCCTGGCGGCGCACGCGCGAGCGTAGCGCCCGCGCGGCGACGTCGAACGCGCGGTCCTCGCCCTTCATCACGGCGAGCATCTCCATGCCCGTGGGCGTGGCCCGCGCCGGCCAGTCCCAGCCGCGCGGGTCGGGGACGTCGATGGCGACGACCTCGTCGGCGCCGCGGCGCTCCATCTCGAAGGCCCAGAACCCGTCCCATGTGCCGACGTCCAGGCAGCGCAGCCCGCGCAGCGACGCCGCCGGCCACGGCACCCGGTCGACGGCGGCGCGGGTGTCGAACCACCCCGGGGTGAGCTCCCCGCCCGGCAGCTCGAGCGTGTGGTACCAGTGGAGCCCGGCGTCGCTCACTCGGCCTCGAAGACCGAGACGCCGTCGCGGTCGACCTCGTGTACCAGGCCGCGGTTGAGAAGAAGGTCGACATGGCCCAGCACCTCCGAGAGGGTGAGGAAGGCCTGGGTGACGGCGATGTTCCCCCACAGCTCCTGGGCGATGTCGTGCGCGGTGCGCGGGCGCTCGGCGATCAGGCCGCGGATCTTCTCGGCCCGGCGCTCGTGCATCCGGAAGCGCTCGTCGATGAGCGCGACGTGGTCCTCGATGGGGTCGCCGTGGCCGGAGAGCACGAGCTTGGCCGGCAGCTCGCGCGTCTCGCGCAGCGAGTCCATGTAGGTCACGAGGGCCTGCATGCGCTCCTCGCCGCCGTCCAGCGTCCGCGTGATGAGCGGGTTGGAGGAGATGTGCTTGATGAGGTGGTCGGCGGCGATGAGCTCGCTGCGCTCCTCGTCCCAGAAGATCGTGTCGGTGGGGGAGTGGCCGGGACGGTGGAAGACCTGCAGGCGCCGGTCGCGCAGCTCGAGCACGTCGCCGTCGCGCAGCGGGCGGGTGACCCCGACGCTCGACCCCCAGGCCCGGAAGGCGCGCGAGACGCTGCGCAGGGCCACCGCCACGTCGGGCGAGAGGCCGTGGCGCAGCATGAGCCCCTCGGCGAAGGTGTCGTCGGCCTCGTTGGCCTCGGCGAAGCGCTCGAACATTGGCACGAGCTTGTCCAGCGCCGCCACCTCGGCCCCCGAGCGCCGAGCCAGGATCTGCGCCAGCCCCTGGTGGTCGAGGTGCTGGTGGGTGATGACGATGAGCTCGAGGTCCTCGACCTTACGGCCGTGGGCGGCCAGCGCCTGCTCGAGCTCGTCGAGGGCCTTGCCCGAGTTCGGGCCGGTGTCGACCAGCGTGAGCGGGTCGTCCTCGATGAGGTAGACGTTCACCCGGCCCACGGCGAACGGCGTGGGGATCGGGAGGCAGTGGATCACGAGCGGATCAGCGCGAGCACCTCGTCGCGCTTCTCCTCCATGTGCTCGCGCGAGACGAGCGACTCGAGGTTGAGGCGCAGCAGCGGCTCGGTGTTGGACGGGCGCACGTTGAAGTGCCAGTCGGCGTAGTCGATGGAGATGCCGTCGAGCTCGGACTGCTCGGCGTCGCCGTAGCGCTCCTCGATCTCGTCCATCTTGCCCTCTTGGTCGGAGACCTCCGAGTTGATCTCGCCGGAGATGAAGTACCGGTCGTGGTAGGGCGCGAGCAGCTCGCCCATGGTCTTGCCCTCGTTGGAGAGCAGCTCGAGCACGAGCAGCGCCGGCAGCGTGCCCGAGTCGGCGTTGTAGAACTGGCGGAAGTAGTAGTGGCCGGAGACCTCGCCGCCGAACACGGCCCCGGTGTCGCGCATGCGGGTCTTGAAGAACGCGTGGCCGACGCGGTTGACCAGCGCGGTGCCGCCGGCGGCCTCGACCGTGTCGCGGACCGCGCGCGAGGCGCGCACGTCGTAGAGGATGGTCGCGCCCGGCTGCTTCTTGAGGATCGACGCGGCCAGCAGCGCGGTGAGGAAGTCGCCGTCGACGAAGCGCAGGTGCTCGTCGATGAAGAAGCAGCGGTCGGCGTCGCCGTCCCAGGCGATGGTGAGCTCGACGTCCTCGGCGCGCGCGGTCTCGATGATCTCGCGGCGGTTCTCCTCCAGTAGCGGGTTGGGGCCGATGTCCGGAAAGTTGCCGTCGGCCACCCAGTTGCTCGTCACGGGGTCGAGCCCGAGCTCGTCGAACAGCGGCCCGACCATGGGCGCGGCCATGCCGTGGGCGGCGTCGGCGAGAATGCGGCGGGGCTTGACGTGGTCGGCGTCGATGAGCTTGAGCGCCGCGGCTTGGAACTCCTCGTAGATGTCGACGTCCTCGACCGTGCCGCCGCCGGGGGCCTCGCCGATCCCGTTCTCGATCAGGTTGCGGATGTCCTGGATGCCGGAGTCGCCGGAGAGCGCGATCGCCCCCTCCCGGACCAGCTTGACCCCGGTGTAGGACCTGGGGTTGTGCGAGGCCGTGCACATGGCGCCCCCGTCGAGCCCGTAGGCGCCGACGAGCCAGTAGAGCATCTCCGTCGCGATCATCCCCGCGTCGACGACGGTAGCGCCCTCGGCCATCATCCCGCCGCGGTAGCCGCCGGCCATCTCGGGCGCCTGCTCGCGCATGTCGCGGCCCAGGCCGATCCGGAGCTCGGACGCCCGCTTGCCCGCAAGGCCGGCCAGCACACGCGCGTAGGCCCGGCCGATCTGGTACGCGGTGTCCCGGTCGATCTGGTCCGGGTAGGTGCCGCGGATGTCGTAGGCCTTGAAGATCTCGGGCGGCGTCATGGCGCGGCAGCATACGAGGCCGCATAGCCTCCGCGCGGTGCGCGTTCTGTGCGTCGGCAACATGTATCCGCCGCATCACCTCGGGGGCTACGAGCTGGTCTGGCAGGGAGCGGTGCGGGCGCTGCGTGCGGCCGGGCACGGCGTGCGCGTGCTCACCACCGACGTGCGCTTCGGCGACGTCGACCCGCAGGACGACGACGAGGAGGTCTTCCGCGAGCTGCGCTGGTACTGGCGCGACCACCGCTTCCCGCGCGTGACCCCGTGGGCGCGGCGACGGCTGGAGCACGACAACGCGCAGACGCTGTGGCGGCACCTCGGCGACGTGGGCCCGGACGCGGTGGCGTGGTGGTCGATGGGGGGCATGTCGCTGGCCCTGATCGGGCAGGCGGCGGAGGCCGGGCTGCGCTCGGCCGCGTTCGTGCACGACGACTGGCTCGTGTACGGGCCGAAGGTCGACCCGTCGGCTCGCGCGCGGGCGCGCCAGGGTGCTGCGGTCGACGTGGGCGGCGTGTCGCGATGGGTGTTCGTGTCCGAGGCCACGCTGCGTCGGGCCGAGGAGGCAGCGGGACCGCTCGGGGCCACCGAGGTGGCGCCGTCGGGGATCGACCCGGCATACCTGAACCCGGCGCCGGAGCGCGACTGGGGCTGCGAGCTGCTCTGCGTCGGGCGGCTGGATCCGCGCAAGGGCGTGGACACGGCGGTGCAGGCGCTGGCGCGACTGCCGGACGCGCGGCTCGTGCTGGCCGGGGGCGGCGAGGCGGCCTACGAGCGGAAGCTGCGCGCCCGGGTCGACGAGCTCGGCCTGGGGGACCGGGTGCAGCTCCTGGGGGGCGTCGACCGCGAGCGCCTGCTCGCGCTCTACGCCGCCGCCGACGCGGTCGTGTTCCCGGTGGTGTGGGAGGAGCCGTGGGGCCTGGTGCCGCTGGAGGCCATGGGGCGGGGGCGGCCGGTCGTGGCCACCGGGCGCGGCGGGTCCGGCGAGTACCTGCGCGACGGCGACAACTGCGTGCTCTTCGAGGCCGGCGACGCGGACGGGCTGGCGGGCGCGGTGCGGCGCCTGGCCGGGGACCCGGGGTTGCGCGCGCGGCTGCGCGACGGAGGCCTGGCCACGGCCGAGCGCCACACGGCGCCGCGGTTCGAGGCCCGCGTCGTGACCGTGCTCGAGGACCTGGCGGGAGGATGAAGGCCTCCGTCGTCATCCCGGCCCACAACGCGGCCGACGCCTTGCCGTCGCTCCTGCGCTCGCTCGCGGCGCAGACGCTGGGCCGCGACGCCTTCGAGGTCGTGGTCGTCGACAACGCCTCCACGGACACCACCGCCGCCGTGGCCGCGAGCGGCGGGGCACGCGTCGTCTCCGAGCCGCGCCCCAGCCGCGCCCGCGCGCGCAACGCCGGCGTCGGCGCGACGCTGGCTGACCGGATCGCGTTCGTGGACGCCGACTGCGAGGCCGACGCGGGCTGGCTGGAGGCGCTGCTGCGCTGCCTGGACCGCTCCCCAGTGGTTGCCGGGCCGGTGCGCCTGCGCCTCCCGGCGACGCCGAGCGCGCTCGAGTGCTTCGACGTCCTGTGGCGCTTCCACCAGCGCGAGCACGTCGAGCGGGACGGCTGGGCCGCCTCGGCCAACCTGGCCGTCACGCGCGCGGCCTTCGACGCCGTCGGCGGCTTCGACCCCGCCTATCACCAGATCGGCGAGGACGTCGACCTGTGCCTGCGCGCCGGCGCGGCCGGCTACCCGATCGCGTTCTGCGCCGACGCCTGGGTCTCGCACCCGGCCGAGGGCTCGCTCGCGGCCATGGTGCGGCGCGGGTACCGCCAGGGCTGGTCGATGGTCCAGCACCACCACCGCCTGCCGGGCCGGATCGGCGGCATGCTCGACCGCCACCCGGGCCCGCTGGTGCGCGGCCACTGGGCGCTGCGCCGGTTCGGCATCGAGCCCGACGCGCTCCCGGCGGACGAGCGGCGCCGGATGATGCTGCTCGCGCGGGCCGAGTACGCGGCGCGCATGGTCGGCGCCGCGCACGCGGAGCTGAGCCCACGCCGGGCCCGGTGAGCAAGACTGTCGCGGACCGTGGACGCCCTGCGCCGCCTCTACCGCAGCCTCGTGTGGCGCTCGTACCACCGGTGGCCGCTGCTCGCCTCCGAGCTGCGGCGGTGGTGGCTGCGGGTGCGCCACCCGCACGTCGACTTCCGCTTCGAGGGGCCGGTCTACCTCGGGCCCGGGTTCTCGCTGCACGCGCCCGACCCGTGCACGTTCGCGGTCGGCCCCGGGGTCGAGTTCCGACGCGGTTTCCGCTGCGAGCTGTCGAAGGGCGCGGAGTTCCGCGTCGGCGCCGGCAGCGTGTTCGCCTTCAACACGATCGTGCAGTGCTCGACCACGATCGCGGTGGGCGCGCGCTGCGCGTTCGGGCAGGCGGCGATGCTCGTCGACGGCAGCCATCGCTTCCGCGATCTCGACCGGCCCATGCTCGCGCAGGGCTACGACTTCCGGCCGCTGCGCATCGGCGATGACGTGATGGTCTCGGCCAAGTGCACGGTGATCGCCGACCTCGGCGACCGCGCCTTCGTGGCCGCCAACTCGGTGGTGACCCAGCCGGTGCCGGCATTCTGCCTGGCGGCGGGCGTGCCCGCCACCATCCGCGACTACTTCGGGCCGCCCGGCGGTGAGCCCGACGAGCTCGTCGCTGCCGCGCCCTAGCGCGCGTGGATGGCCGCGTGCGGCGCGCCCACGTAGCCGGAGAACAGCAGCTCGCGCCCCACGCGCGAGCGCAGGTGGGTGACCGCGGCCCGGCCCGTCGGCTGCGGCTGCCCGGCGCCGGGCGGCATGAGCACGGTGCGCGGCCGCGCCTCGAGCGTGAACCCCGCCGCCTCGATCATGCGCGCGAGGCCTGCGCGGTTGGGCCGCCACCACCACGGCCGCCCGAGCCCGTCGACGGTGGCGCTCGGGCGCCGTGGCAGCGCCAGCGACAACGGCAGGTCGATGGCGTCCACCACCAGCACCCGCCCGCGGCACACGGCGCGCACGCGCTCCAGTGCGCCGACCGGGTCGCGCAGGTGCAACAGCAGCGAGCCGACGTAGACGAGGTCGAACCGCCCGTCGACCTCGGGGTCGAGCGCGTAGATGCTCCGCCCGATCCGCTCCACCCGTGAGCCCAGCGCCTCGCGCGCGATCGGGAAGCCCGTGCCGCCCTCGTGGCGCGCGCGCAGCTCGGCGATCGCGGCCACCGGCGCATCGACCGGCCAGTCCCACTCGGCCGGGTCGGGCACGTCGGCGGCCACGACCTCGGCCGCCCCGCGCCGCTCCATCGCGAAGGCCCAGAAGCCGTCGAACGTCCCGACGTCGAGACAGCGCTGCCCGCCCAGCGAGGCGGGCAGGCCGACCTTGTCCGGCATGTCCCGGAGGTCGAACCAGCCCGGCGTGACCACGCCCGGGGCGAGCTCGAGCGTGTGGTACCAGTCGCGCGCGGCGACCCGATCCGCCAATGCCGCGCTCATCGCGGCGCCCGCGCCCAGATGTCGCCGGCGCCGAGCGGCCGCGTGACACGGTGCGCGGCGAGGCGGTGGTAGAGCCGGGCGGCGCGCTCCTCGGGCACGAAGGTCGTGTGCACCCACTGTCCGAGCCAGACCTCGGGTGAAGCGAACCCGGCCCGCCGCAGGGCGCCGCGCAGGCTGCGCACGGTCTGCTCGTTGACGTGCATGCACAGCTCGTGCTCGTTGCGGGGCTGCGCGGCCCAGGCGCGCCAGCGGCCCGGGCGCGACCAGCGCTGCAGGCGGTAGGTGACGCGATAGATGGTCGCGTTGGGCAGCGTGTGCACGAACAGGCGGCCGCCGGGGCGCAGGATGCGACGGGCCTCGTTCAGGGCCGCGTGCAGTTCGTCGGGCGCCAGGTGCTCGACCACGTCGAGCATGCTCACGAGGTCGGCGCTGGCGTCGTCGACGGGTAGCGCCCGCGCGTCGGCTTGGCGCACGTCGGCCGCGGTGCGCGCGCAGGTCGCGCGCGCCAGCGCCACGGCGGCGGACGCGTACTCGATGCCGATCGCGCGCTGCGCGCCCATCCCCAGCGCGACCGCGAGCAGCTCGCCGCGGCCGCAGCCGACGTCGACCACGGTCTCGCCGGCGCGCAGGCCGGCCAGCCGCAGCGCGCCCTCGTAGAGCGGATCCGGCGCCGCGCCCTCCGAGGCCCGCCACGCGTCGGCCCCGGCCGCGACGTGGCGGTAGTAGTGGTCGTCGTAGACCTCCGGCGCGACCGCGGGCGGCGGCAGCGACGGGCTCATCGGCGCGCGTGGTAGACGGCGTGGCGCACCGACCAGCCCGCGCACGAGCGCATACGGAACCGGGCGCGGCGGCGCACGCGGTCATAGCCGGCGGTGCGCATCATCCGCGGCCACGTGCCCAGCCCGGGCTGCCAGAACACGACCGAGGAGTCGCGGTCGGGGCGGTAGCGGGCGGCGGGGAAGGGGAGGAGGCTGGTCAGCGGGTCGTACTCCTCCGCGGAGATGAGCAGGCCGCCGGGACGCGTCAGCGCCGCCATCCGCTCGAGCGCGAGCAGCTGGTCGCGCAGGTGGATGAGCACCGAGCCGCACAGCAGGACGTCGAAGCGGCCGAGGTCCTCGGGCCGGGCGTGGTAGACCGACACCACGCGGCGGTCGACCCGCGAGCCGAGGATCTCCCGCGCGAGCGCGAAGCGGGCGCCGCGCGGCTCGGCCGCGAACGCGGTGGGCCGGCGCCGGGGCGGCCAGTCCAGGTCGCGCTCGTCGTCTAGGTCGAGCGCGACGACCTCCGCGCCGCGGCGCTCCATCGCAAAGGCCCAGAAGCCGTCCCACGTCCCGACCTCGAGCGCCCGCATGCCGTCCATCCGCTCAGGCAGCCCGTAGTGGCCGACGTAGGGGCGCAGGTCGAACAGCCCGTCGGTCACGCGCCCGGGCGCGAGCTCGAGCGCGTGGTACCACCGCATGCCCATCGCCCGCTCGAGCGGCTCCACGGGGCGAGGGTAATCGGCCCCGCCGCGCGCTAGCGTCGCCACCGTGCGCATCCTCGTCCTCGGCGACCGCGACCCCGCCTACCTGACCCACCGCGAGGTCGACGCGGCGCTCGCGCTCCTGCCGGGCACGCACTGGACGGCCACCGACGACCCCGCCGCCCACGACCTCGACGGCGTCGATGCCGTGTGGCTGCTCCCGGGCACGCCCTACCGCGACGAGGACGCAGCGCTGCAGGCCATCCGCCACTGCCTGGTCACCGGCACCCGCTTCCTTGGCACCTGCGGCGGCTTCCAGCATGCCTGCTTGGTGCTCGCCCGCGATCGCGGTGGCCTACCCGAGGCCGCCAACGCCGAGACCGACCCCGACGCGAAGGCGCCGGTCATCGCGCCGCTTGCCTGCGCGCTCTACGGCGAGGTCCGCACGGTGACCCCGGTCCCCGGCACGCGCTTTGCGGAGCTGGCCGGCACGGCGCCGTTTCAGGGCTACCACCACTGCGGCTACGGCCTGAGCGCCGCGGCCGCGACGGCCCTCGAGGCGGCCGGCGTGACCATCGCCGCCACCGCCCCGGACGCCGGCGTGGAGGCGATCGAGCTTCGCGACCACCCCTTCTTCCTCGCCACCGCCTTCCAGCCCCAGGTCGGCGTGGGCGAGACCGGGCGCCTGCCGGCGCTCGTGGCCGCACTCGCCGATTAGGGTTCGGAGCCGATGGCTCCGGAGATCGCGGTCGTCGTCGCATCCCACGACCGGCCGCTGCGGTTGCGGTGGCTGCTCGAGGCGCTCGCCGACCAGACGCTCGCGCGCGACCGCTTCGAGGTCGTCGTCGCGCACGACTCGAGTGGGGCCGAGACCGACCAGCTTCTCGAAGTCCACGCGCTCGCCCGCGCCGGCACCCTGCGCCACGTCCGCCGCGCCCCGGGCTTGAGCCCGCCCGGCGCCAACCGCAACGCCGCCTGGCGCGCCGCGCGAGCGCCGATCGTCGCCTTCACCGACGACGACTGCCGCCCGCCGCGCGAGTGGCTGGCCAACGCCCTGCGCGCCGCGCAGCGCCACCCCGGCGCCATCGTCCAGGGGGCCACCCAGCCCGACCCCGACGAGCACCGGCTGCTCTACGCGCCCGTCCACCACAAGCAGAACATCGCGCCGCCCACGGCCTGGGCCCAGACCTGCAACATCGTCTACCCGCGCGCCGTGCTCGAGCGGCTGAACGGCTTCGACGAGCGCCGCCTCGTGGGGGAGGACGCGGCGCTGGCCGCCGCCGCTCGCGCACACGGCATCGACTACGTGGGCGAGCCCGACGTCCTCACCTACCACGCCGTCGTCCCGGTCCCGCTGCCGCGCTTCCTGCGCTCGCTGCAGCGCTGGGAGGACCTCCCGCTGCTGGTCAAGGAGCACCCGGAGATGCGCCGCCACTTCCCGCTCGGCCTGTTCTGGAAGTGGACGCACGCGTGGCTGCCGCTGGCGCTGCTCGGCGCAGCGCTGGCCAGGCGCACGTCCTTCCTCTCGCTCCTGCTCGCCCTGCCCTGGGCCAAGACCTCGCTGCCCTGGTACGGGCCGGGCAAGCGCAACCTCGTCTTCCGCTTGCGACAGGCCCCGCGCCGCCTCGCCATCGACGCCACCGAGATGGCGGTACTGGCCCGCGGCAGCCTGCGCCACCGCGCGCCGCTGCTGTGACGCGGGTCGCGCTGCTCACCCCGACCTACTGGCCGGAGGTCCGCCGCGGCACCGAGCGCTTCGCGCACGAGGTCGGCGTGGGTCTCACCGAGCGCGGCGACGACGTCACGATCGTGACCAGCCACAAGAGCCGCCCGGCCACCGCGACCGAGGACGGGATGCGCGTGATCCGCAACTGGCGCCCGCCCGACGGGCGCCTGCGCCGGCGCATGTTCGAGGACTACCTGACCCACTTGCCCTTCGCGTACCTGTCGCTGCGCCGCGGCGACTACGACGTCGCCAACGCGCTGTTCCCGTCCGACGGCGTGGCCGCCGCGCGCTGGTCGCGCGAGACGGGCAAGCCCGCGGTCCTCTCCTACATGGGCATCCCCGACCGCCGCGGCCTCGTGGACCGGCGCTGGCGCATCCGCATCACCCAGGACGCCATCGCGGGCGCTCGGGCGGTGGTGGCGCTCTCCAAGGCTGCACAGGACGCCTTCGCGCGCTGGCTCGGGGTCCAGGCGCGCCAGATCTATCCGCCGGTCGACGTCGAGACCTTCACCCCCGGCGGCCAGCGGGCGCCCGAGCCGACGATCATCTGCGCCGGCGAGCTCGGCGAGCCGCGCAAGCGCGTCCCCCTGCTCATCGAGGCCTTTGCCCGTGTGCGCCGCGAGCGCCCGACCGCCCGCCTGCTGCTCGACCGCCCCCGCGACGCCGCCGTCGCGGCGCGCGTCGTCGGCGACGCGCCCGGAGTGGATCTGGTCGACATCGACGACCGCATCGCGCTGCGCGACGCCTACCGCCGCACCTGGGTCTCGGCGCTGCCAAGCTTCGGCGAGGCGTTCGGGCTCGTGCTCGCCGAGGCCATGGGTTGCGGCACGCCGGTCGTGTGCGCGCGGGAAGGCGGGATGCCGGAGATCGTGGACTCCGAAGCGGTCGGGCGGATCTTCGACGAGGCCGAGCCGCCGGCGGTCGCGCGCGCCCTGCTGGAAGCGCTGGAGTTGGCCGAGGACCCGGCCACGCCCGCCGCTTGCCGGGCCCGCGCCGAGCACTTCTCGCGCGCCCGGTGCGTCGACCAGTACCAGTCGCTTTACCAGGAGATCGGAGCCGCCGGATAAGGTCGCGCCATGACCATTCCTTTCGCCAGTTACTCGCTGGGCGACGCGTTGCTGACCGTCCTCGAGATCTTCCTTCTCGTGATCTGGATCTGGATCCTGATCACGATCATGATCGACCTCTTCCGCGACGACTCCGTTTCCGGTTGGGGGAAGGCGGCCTGGGTCTTCTTCCTGATCTTCGTCCCCTACATCACGGCGCTGATCTACCTGATCGCCCGCGGCAAGGGCATGCGGGACCGTGCGATTCAGCACCAAGCCGACGTGCAGAAGGCCACCGACCAATACATCAAGCAAGCCGCCGGGACCACGCCGGTGGACGAGCTGCACAAGCTCTCCGACCTGAAGGCGAAGGGCGCGATCTCCGACGAGGAGTACGACAAGCTCAAGGCGCAGATCGTCGCCTGAGCACGCTGAGCGGGTAAAGGGGCCTGGGTGACCCCCGAACCGCTGCAGGAGCTCGTCGGCCGCTACGACCCCGAGGTGTTCGACGCGACCTCGGACGAGACCCGGGTGCGTCTCGCCACGACCGGCGACGGCGCCGCGGACGCGGTGATCGTCGACGGCGTGGCGCGGCTCGAGGACGCCGACGGCGACCCCGACGCCGTGCTCACCGCCGACGCCGCGACGTGGCGCCGGATCGCCGAGGACGTGCGCGGCGGGATGGCCGCGTTCCAGCGCAGGCGCCTGACCGTGCGCCACAACCTGCACGTCGGCGTGGGCTTCCTGGCCGCCACCAGCGGACAGGACACGCCGGGGCGGCTGGAGTTCAATCGCGCGGACGGATTGTCCTACCTGCAGGCCGGGGTGGGCGATCCGGTGTTCCTGGTCCACGGCCTCGGCGGAACCAAGGTCTCGATGCTGCCCACGGTGGCCGCGCTCGCGCCGCGGTTCCGCGCCATCTCGGTCGACCTCCCCGGCGCCGGCGACTCCGACAAGCCGGTGGGCGCGCCCTACGACCCGCGCTTCTTCGCGGCGTCGCTGGTGCGGTTCCTGGACGCGCTGGAGGTCGAGCGCGCCCACGTGGTCGGCAACAGCCTGGGCGGGCGGGTCGCGCTCGAGCTCGGCCTGCGCCACCCGGAGCGCGTGAACCGCTTGGCCCTGTTGGCGCCGTCGCTGGCGTGGCGGCGCGACCGGCCCTGGGCGCCGGTGCTGCGCCTGGTGCGTCCGGAGCTGGGGCTGCTGCAGCCGGCGCCGCGGCCGGTGGTCGAGGGAATCGTGCGCCGCCTGATCCCCGGCGGGCAGGACGGCTGGTCGGCCGCCGGCGTGGACGAGTTCCTGCGCGTGTACCAGACCCCGCGCGGCCGCGCGGCCTTCTACGCCGCCGCGCGCCAGATCTACCTCGAGGAGCCCGAGGGCGACGACGGGTTCTGGCCCCGCCTGCGCTCGCTGCAGCCCGAGGCCCTGTTCGTCTGGGGCCGCAAGGACCAGATCGTGCCCATTGCCTTCGCGCGCCATGTCACCGAGGCCGTGCCGGGCGCCCAGCACGTAGAGCTGGACTGCGGGCACGTGCCGCAGCTCGAGCGCCCGCGCGAGACCCACGCCGCCGTGCTGCAGTTCCTCGCCTAGGGCGCGGTCACCCGACCGTCATGCGGGCGTCGAGCTACTACCTCGCGTTCCAGCGCAGCACGGGCGACTCGCACGTCGCGGTCACGGCGCCCGCTGGGTCCGTGGCCGTCAGCACCACGCGGAAGGTGCCCGAGGCGCTGCTCGCGCCGGCGTTGCCAGCGATCTCGTAGTCGTACTTCTCCTGCCCGCCGTCAATGGCGGGGTAGGTCTGGCTGAACGTGTCGCCGAAGCCGCCGCCCGTGACGGGGAAGTCGTCGAGGGCGTCGTTGATGGCAAGCGAGCCGCCGTCGCTGCAGTCGGCAAACCACACCAACCGCAGGGCCTTGATGCTCTGCCGGTCCGCGGCCAGCTGCAGCACGGTCGGCTGGCCCAGGCCGGACGGTCGTGGCCCGCCCGCTCGTGTCGGCCGCCGAACCATCGGGAAGGTAGCGGGCGACCGCCCCTTCAGCCGAAGCCGCGACCACCACTGACATGGTCGCCACCGCTGCCACCGGCAGGGCGGCGGCCGAACCTGGTCCTCATCCGAACCTCTCCTCCGATCCCGTCCCGTCCGAGCACTCAGGGCGCGTTACGAACACCGGTCACTCTGGAAGCAACCGGCGCATAGGCCAGCCAAGGCTCAGCTATCAGGTGCATGCTCTCCACCAGGCGTCGTGCCCGCTATCCCACGGTTGCGTGATTAATCAATGTGGAAAAGGGTCGCCGGTGAGGTCTTGACACGTATCGGCGTCACGATAGATTCGGCCGTGCGTGCCGACCGTCAGCACGGCGACGAACCCGGAGCGATAAGGCAACCGCACATGCTGGGCCCGCGTTCCCTTCTGGCCCCACTGGTGACGGTGGGGAGATGATGCGCCAGGATGGCTGGGCGGAGCTGTTCTGGGCGGCGTTCAAGCAGTCGCGTAATCCCATGCTCTTGCTCGATGATCCGCGGCTTGTCGTCGACGCCAACGATGCTTTTCTCGCGCTCACGGGTGATAAGCGTCAGGACGTGATCGGGAGGCCCGCGTCCAGCTTGGTGGAAGGTGGTCCCGTCTTGTCGTCCGAGGAGTGGGTGACGAGACTGGCCGTCGGTCACTTCACGGGCGATACCGAGCTTCGGTGCGTCGGCGGCGACAGCGTCCTCGTCCAATGGGGAGCCCACGTGGAGATCGTGACCGGGCGCCGCCTCATCCTGCTCGTCGCGCTGAGCATGTCTCCTGGGGGCGGCACCTTCGGCCTTCCACGCCTCCCGGGTCCTCGCACGGGCAGCTGTCCGCGCGCGAGCGTCAGGTCGTGCGACTCGTCGCCCAGGGGCGTGCGGGTCCAGAGAGCGCGGACGAATTGCACATCTCCCCCGACACCGTGCGCACCCACGTGCGCAATGCCATGACGAAGATGGGGGCGCGCTCGCGCGCCCAGCTCGTCGCCAAGGTGCTCGGGGACGGCGTCATCGTGTAGCCCCGCCTCGCGCCGGCGCCGGCGCCGCCGCGCTCCGCCCGCGCAGGTACCCGAGCACCTCGCGCAAGAGCCGGCGCTCGAAGGCCCACGTGGCCACCACGGTGACCGCGACGTAGAGCGCGAGCTCAGCCACCGCGACGGCCAGCGAGCCGTCGCCCACCAGCGCCCGCACGCCCAGCACCGCCAGCACGGCGGGCGCGATCGCGCGCGCCACGTGGCGCAGCATCTGCAGACCGTCGAACAGCTTCGTGAGATAGAGCCCCCGCACGACCAGCGAGACGAGGGCCATGATCCCCATGCCCGCGGCGAACCCGTTCAGCCCCTTCCACAGCATGAGCGGGATCGCGAAGGCGACGAACGACAGCATGGTCACGAAGCTCCAGACCGCGATCGGCCGGGTTTCGCCGCGGGCGCGGAAGAACGCGTCCCCGTTGAAGGCGATGTGCCCGAGCGCGGCCACGAGCCCGAAGGCGGCGATGATCCCCACCGCCGGGCGCCAGCGCTCGCCGATGCCGTAGGTGACGAGGTCGGACGCGAACAGCGCCACCGCGATCCCGAACGGCAGCCCCCACATCAGCGCCAGGCGGTTGGACTTCACGAACGACTCGAAGAGCAGGTCGGTGCGGTCCTTGACCGCGCAGATGGCCGGGTAGAGCGTTTGGGTCACGATCTGGTCGACCTTGTTGGTGTAGTCGGAGATCGAGCTGGCCAGCGCAATCCCGCCCACCGCCGCCAGCCCCAGCGCCTTGGTCCCGACGAGGATCGAGGACTGGGCGATGACCAGCGACGACGCGCCGGCCACGAACAGGGGCCAGGAGAAGGTCGCGTAGCTGCGCAGGGCGCCCTTCTGCCAGCGCAACCGCACCTTGTACGCGACGTCCGCATGGCCACCACGGCGCCCGACAGCGACCCCGCCACGACGCCCACCACCAGCGCCCAGTAGCCCGCGCCGGCCACCGCCAGCGCCACCGTGACCACGAACCCGACGATGGGCTCGACCGCCTGCAGCGTGCGCTGGCGGACGAAGTCCATGCGCCGGTAGAAGATCCAGAACGGGGTCTGCAGCGCGCCCCCGGCCACGGTCAGGCAGGCCACGAAGCCGGGAAGCAGGAGCTGCGGCGTGCCGTAGACGAGCGCCAGCACGGGCACGGCGGCGAAGAGCAGGAGCAGGAATAGGCCGGAGAACGTCAGCTCGAACGTGAACGCCTTCTGGAACGCGAGCTCCTGGTCGGACTCGTCCTGCTGGACGTACTTGTCGCCGATCCCGACCTGCTTGAGCCACAGGAACGTGCCCAGCCCGATCACGAGGATGCCCCACAGGGCGTAGTCGGTCCGCGTGAGAAAGGCGGCGACCAGGAAGCCCTTGATCAGGCCGAGCGAGTACACCCCGCGAAGTACGCGGCGTTGACCAGCGTGCCCCGCGCCGTGTGGTGCCGCAGGGTGCCGACGCCGGACAGCTCGGCGCGGCGCCGGATGGCGTCGCCCGGCGGCGATTCCTTGTTTTCCCCTGCCATTCCCCGTGCCCCGCGGGCAAGCTACCAAGCGGCCAAGTAGGCCTGCGCCACCTCTCGGGCGGCGCGCTCCTTGGCGCTCACCCAAGCCCGCGGGCCCAGCCACGGGACGCCGAGCGGGATGGCCCGCTGCAGCCGCCCGGTGAGGCCGCGCGACGCCGGCCGCGCGAGCAGCGCCGCGAAGCGGTCGTGGAAGTAGGGCGGCAGCTCGGGGTGCTGCGCCACGAACGCGCGCTCGGCCCGCGCGAGCACCGGCATGCGCGCCCGCCACTGGGCCAGCGTGGGGGCGATGAGGTGCTCGGCCCGGGCGTCGGGGTCGTAGCGCAGGCGGAACCCGTCGTGGGAGAGCCGGTAGGCCAGGTCGAGGTCCTCGTAGAGGTACGGGAAGCGCCGCGCGTCAAAGCCGCCGGAGCGCTCTAGCAACACCCGTTTCACGGACACGTTGGCGGTGTAGAAATGCCACCATCCCGCCTCCGTCCCCTCGATGCGGCTGTAATCGAACTGCACTCCGTCGTCGAGCCATTCCATCAGCGGGGTGGGCCGCAGCGCGTCGGCCCAGCGCACGGGCCCGAGCAGTCCGACGCGCGCGTCGGGCTCGCGCTCGTGCAGCTCGAGGTGGCGCGACACGAGGTCGGCGGCGGGGAGGACGTCGTCGTCGGTGAACAGGACGACGGGGGCGCGCGCCGCCCGCCAGCCCGCGTTGCGCGCGCCGGCGGCGCCGGGCTCGGTGGCGCGCAGCGAGGCCTGCGGCACCGCGCCGGCCCGCGCGTCGGCCACGACCAGGAGCTCGACGCCGGGCCCGCGCAGGCGGTCGAGGACGCGCTCGAGCGTCGGCCGGCCGACGGTGGGGATGACGACGGAGAGGTGCGCCACGGCCGTGGATGACATCAGGGTCGATCCCGACCGCGAGCTGGCCGAGCTGCGCGAGTACCTGGGCGACGACTACCGGCTCGCCCGTCTGCAGCGCCACCAGGTGGGCATGGAGGAGGAGCTGGCGCAGCTCGGCGACCCGCAGCGCCTCTACCGCGAGTCGCTCGCCTACCTCTACGACCTCACCGTGTTCGCGATGAGCCGCACCAAGGAGCCCTATCTGGACGCCCTCGCCGCCGCGGTGCAACCGCCGGCGCGGGTGCTCGACTACGGCTGCGGCATCGGTTCCGACGGGCTGCTGCTGCTCGAGGCCGGCTATCGCGTCGAGTTCGCGGACTTCGCCTCGCCCTCGACGCAATACCTGCGCTGGCGCATGCGGCAGCGCGGCCTCGACGCGCCGTTCCACGACCTCGACCGCGCCCCGCCCGGCGGCGGCTTCGACCTGGCGTTCGCGTTCGACGTCATCGAGCACGCGCCCGACGCGCTGGCCTTCCTGGGCGAGCTCGAGTCCCGCGCCCGGCTGGTGCTCGTCAACTTCCTCGCCAACGAGGACCGCAACCCGCTGCACGAGCCGCTCGACGTCGACGCGCTGCTCGACCACGTCACCGCGCGCGGCCTGCGCCGCTACCGCGTGCACCACGGGCGCTCGCACCTCGTGCTCTACGCGCCGCGGCGGCGCACGCCGGTGCGCTCGCGGCTGGTGCGGCTGCGCGGCCGGCGAGTGGCGCGCTGACCCGGTCGCCCCACTTACCATCCTCGCGCCATGGCCCAGCGGCTCATCCGCGACTTCGTCGCCGACCTCATGCGGGTGCTCGAGCTGCCCGACCCGGTGGTGGAGTTCGGCGCCATGCAGGTCGAGGCCGACCAGGACGGCGACCTGCGCCGGCTGTTCGCCGGCCGGTCCTACGTGGGGACCGATCTGCGCGAGGGGCCCGGCGTGGACCGGGTCGAGGACCTGCGCGCGCTCTCGTTCGCCGACGGCGAGGTTGGCACGGCGCTGTGCCTGGACACGCTCGAGCACTGCGAGGACCCGCCGGCCGCGTGCCGCGAGCTGCGCCGCGTGGTCGCGGACGACGGCGTGTGCGTGATCTCCTCGGTGATGCTGTTCGGGATCCACGGCTATCCGAACGACTACTTCCGCTTCACCCCCGAGGGCTTCCGGTCTCTGCTCGCCGGCTTCGACTCCGCCTGGGTGGCGGGGATCGGCAACCCCGGGATCCCGATGCAGATCGTCGGCGTGGGGGCCAACGGGCGGGAGGTCGACCTCTCGCTCGACCGGCTGCCGTCGCTTCACCGCGCCCAGCGCGAGTGGGACGCGGCGCGCAACCGCATCCGCGTCGGCCCGCTGCTCGTGCCGCCCGGCGACCTCGTCCGCACCGTCGCGGAGGAGGTCGTCCGCCTCACGCGGGAGCGGGTGGCCTCCGCGCGCGCAGCACGACCTGGAAGGTGAGGAACGGGCGCAGCGGGGTGCGCTCGGCGACGCGACCGACGCGCGCGTCCCAGGGCGAGACCGCGAGGGCCGCAGGCGGTGGACGCGATGCACGGCCTCCAGCATCAGCCCGGCCTCGGCCATCAGGTCGACGGCGTCGCGGCCGGTGAACCAGCGCAGGTGGGTACGGTCGAAGATGCCGTCGTGCTGCCGCGGCCAGCGCCCGCGCACGCCGAGCTGCCAGAACGTGTTCCAGTAGCGCACGTTGGGCAGCGAGGCCACGGCGCTGCCGCCCGGCGCCAGCGTGCCGGCCGCGCGGCGCAGCACGGCGAGCGGCTCGCGCAGGTGCTCGAGCACGTCGGCGGCAACCAGGCAGTCAAACCGGGTCTGACCCCCTTGTGGCTGGTTGAGGGTTTCGGGCGCGAACGCCTCGAGGTCGGCCTCGACCACCTCGTCGAGGCGCTCGCGGGCCCGGGCCGCGTAGGCGGGTCGACCTCGACGCCCACCACGGCGCAGCCCTGCCGTGCCTTCAAGGCCGCGCCCAGCGCGCCCGACGCGCCGCCGAGATCGAGCACCCGGCGGGCGTCGCGCGGCACCAGCGCCTGAACCTCCGGCCGCGCGTTCTCGTAGGTGCCGATGCGCGCGGCGCGCTCGGCCGCCGTCGCGAGGCTCACGGCCCCTTGCGGGCGTGGTGCACGACGTGGGGCACCGACCAGCCCTCGGTCGAGCGCATGCGGAAGCGCCGGTGCCGGCGCACGTCGTCGTAGCCGGCGGTCCACAGCATGCGGCCCCAGGTCCTGGTCCCCGGCAGCCAGAACACCACCGCCGACTCGCGGTCGGCGCGGTAGCGCGAGACCGGGAAGGGAACGAGCGAGGCCAGGCGGTCGTACTCCTCCGCGGAGATGAGCAGGCCGCCGGGCTTGGTCAATGCGGCCATGCGCTGCAGCGCCAGCAGCTGGTCGCGCAGGTGGATGAGCACCGAGCCGCAGAAGACGAGGTCGAACTGCCCGTCGAGCTCCTCCGGTGTGGCGTGGTAGATGGACAGGTTCCGCCGGTCCACGGTCGCGCCCAGCAGCTCGCGGGCCAGCGCGAAGCCCTTGCCCCGCGGCTCGTCCGGGAACGCCGTGGGCCGGCGCCGCGGCGGCCAGTCGAGGTCGCGCTCGTCGTCGAGGTCGAGCGCCACGACCTCGGCCCCGCGACGCTCGAGCTCGAAGGCCCAGAAGCCGTCCCACGTGCCCACCTCGAGGGCGCGCAGCCCGTCCAGCCGCTCGGGGATCCCGTAGGCCGGCACGTAGGGACGCAGGTCGAAGATCCCCGGTGTGACCTCCCCGCCCGGAAGCTCGAGCGTGTGGTACCAGGTCTGCTCCCTCGCCCGTTCAAGGAGCTCCACCACGGCCGTGATGTTGCCATGATGCGCGCCGGATGGCGGAGGTTGCAGTCGACACTCCCGTGGTGATCCTGTGCGGCGGGCGGGGAACCCGTCTGCAGGAGCGCACGCAGTCGATCCCCAAGCCGCTGGTCGAGATCGGCGGCCAGCCGATCGTCTGGCACGTCGTGCAGATCTACGCCGTGCAGGGCCTGCGGCGCTTCGTGCTCGCCACCGGCTACAAGCACGAGGCCATGGAGGAGTCGGTGCGCGGGCTGGAGTGGCCCGAGGGCATCGACGTCCAGTGCGTGGACACCGGGCTGGACACGCCGACCGGCGGGCGCATCAAGCTGCTCGAGGAGCGCCTGGGCAATACCCCGTTCTTCGCCACCTACGGCGACGGTGTGGCCGACGTGGACCTCGCCTCGCTTTACCGCTTCCACCGCGACCACGGCGGGCTGGCCACGATGACCGTCGTGCGGCCGCTGCTGCAGTTCGGCGTCACCGAGCTCGACGGGGACGGCGTGGTCTCCGGGTTCCACGAGAAGCCGCGCTCCGACCACTGGATCAACGGCGGCTTCTTCTGCTTCGAGCCCGGCGTGTTCGCCTACCTGGATCGCTCCAGCGCGCTCGAGCGCGAGCCGCTCGAGGGCCTGGCCGCCGACGGCCACCTGCGCGCCTACCGGCACACGGGCTTCTGGGAGTGCATGGACACCTACAAGGACGCGGTCGAGCTCAATGACCTGTGGGGCGAGGGCCGCGCGCCCTGGAAGCTCTGGGCGTGAGGAAGGCGTTCGTCACTGGGGCCTACGGGCTGCTGGGCGGCTGGCTGTGCAAGTCGCTGCTGGACGCGGGGGTGCGCGTGGTCGTGCTCAAGCGCGACGAGGTGCCGGTGTCGGCGTTGCAGCTCGAGGGCACCGAGGCGCGCTGCGCCGTCGTGCACGGCAGCATCACTGACGGCGAGCTCATGGCGCGCGTGCTGACCGAGTACGACGTCGACACCGTCTTCCACCTGGCCGCCCAGACCATCGTCGGCGCGGCCAACCGCTCGCCGATCTCGACCTTCGAGACCAACGTGCGCGGCACCTGGCTGCTACTCGAGGCGTGCCGCACCGACGGGCGCGTGGAGCGCGTCGTCGTGGCCGCGTCCGACAAGGCCTACGGGCCCAACGACGCGCTGCCCTACCGCGAGGACTTCGCCCTCCAGCCGCGCTACCCCTACGACGCCTCCAAGGCCGCCGCCGACCTCATCACCAGGTCGTACTGGCACACCTACGGCCTCCCGGTGGCCATCACCCGCTTCGCGAACCTCTACGGCGGCGGCGACGCCAACACCTCGCGGCTCATCCCCGAGGCCGTCTCGGCCGCGCTGGCCGGGCGCCGTCCGATCATCCGCTCGGACGGCAAGGCCGAGCGCGACTACCTCTACGTCGAGGACGCCGTGCAGGCCTACCTGGCCATCGCCCGCGCGCTCGACGACGACGGCCGCGCCCGGGGCGAGGCGTTCAACGCCGGTAGCGGCCGGCCGTGGTCGGTGCGCGAGGTGGTCGAGCTCGTGTGCGAGGCCGCGGGCACACGGGTCGAGCCCGACATCCGCGGCACGGGCACGCCGGCGGGCGAGATCGACCGCCAGTTCGTGGACGGGACCAAGCTGCGCGAGGTCACCGGCTGGGCGCCGGCGGTCGACCTGCGCGACGGGCTGGTCAAGACCGTGGACTGGTACCGGAGCCACCCCGAGGCGCTGATCGAGTGACGCCCCGGCCGGGGGGGGTCAAGTCTTTCTTTGCAACACCGGACTCCGGTGTTGCAAAGAAAGACTTGACCCCTGACGTTGCGGTCGTGGTCGCGTCGCACGACCGCCCGCTGCGCCTGCGCTGGCTGCTCAACGCGCTCGAGGACCAAGACCACGATGCCTTCGAGGTCATCGTCGCCCACGACTCCGGCGACGAGACCGAGGCGCTGCTGCGCGACCACCCGCTCGCGCGCGCCGGCGTCCTGCGCCACCTGCCTTTCGCCCCCGGGCCCGGCCCCGCCCCCAAGCGCAACGCGGGCTGGCGCGCCGCGCGCGCGCCGCTGGTGGCCTTCACCGACGACGACTGCCGCCCGCCCCGCGACTGGGTGGCCAACGCCGTGCGCGCCGCCCGGGCCGCGCCCGGCGCGGTCGTCCAGGGCGCCACCGAGCCCGACCCCGATGAGCGCAACCTGCTCTTCCGCGCCGCCCACGTGCTGACCCAGCGCGTCGACCCGCCCGACCCCTGGGGCCAGACCTGCAACATCGTCTACCCGCGCGCCCTGCTCGGGCAGCTGGGCGGCTTCGACGAGGCCCTGCCCGTCGCCGCCGGCGAGGACACCGACCTCGCCCTGCGCGCCCGCGCCGCCGGCGCGCGCCTGGTCGCCGCGCCCGACGTGCGCACCTATCACGCCGTCGACCCGGTGACCCTGCCCGCGGCGCTGCGCAACGCCTGGCGCTGGCAGCACATGCCCTACGTCGCCGCCCGCCACCCCGAGATCCGCCGCGAGGCGCTCCTGGGTTTGTTCTGGAAGCCCGAGCACGCGTGGATCCTGCTCGCGCTCGCCGGCCTGGTCGCCGCCCGCCGCTTCCCGCTCGCCGCCCTGCTCGTGCTGCCGTGGGCGCGGCTGCGCCTGCCGCCCTACGGCGCCTCGCGCCGCGGCCGCCTGCGCGCCGCCGCCGAGTTGCCCGGGCGCGCTGCCGAGGACGTCGTCGGGGTGGCGGCGCTGGCCCGCGGCAGCCTGCGCCACCGGACCCTGTTCCTCTAGCCGTGCTCCCCGCAGCGCGCGACCGCATCGCCACCTCGGTCGGCGACGACGACCTCGTCCTCGACGTGGGCGGCTGGGCCGAGCCGTTCGCGCGCGCGGACTGGGTCATCGACCTCGAGCCCTACGCGACCCGCGGCCTCTACGGCGACCGCGCCGCCGCGAGCGCCGAGCGCTTCACCGCCGACACCTGGGTCGTGCGCGACATCTGCGATCGCGAGCCCTGGCCGTTTCACGACGGCCAGTTCGCGTTCGCGATCTGCGCGCACACGCTCGAGGACGTGCGCGACCCGGTCTGGGTCTGCGCCGAGCTGCAGCGCGTCGCACGGGCGGGCTACGTCGAGGTGCCCTCGCGGCTGGAGGAGCAGGCGCTCGGCGTCCAGGGCCCGTGGGTGGGTTGGTCGCACCACCGCTGGCTCATCGACGTGGAGGACGGCGGCCTGGCCTTCGCCCCGAAGTCGCAGCTGCTCGACCACCGCGCGGCCGACCGCTTCCCCGTCGGGTTCCACGCCACCCTGACCCCGGAGCAGCGCGTGACGGCGCTGTGGTGGGAGGGCGCGCTGCCCGCCCGCGAGCGCTTCTTCGCCGACCCGGCCGCCTACGACGCCTACCTGCGCGGCTTCGTCGCGGCCCACCGGCCCCGCCGCATCCGCGCCCGCCCCTGGGTCGCCGCGCACCGTCGGCTGGCCCGCGAACGCTGGAACCTGCGCCGTCGCCTCGATTTTCATAGAAGATGGCGCACGTAGATGCGGGCGCCCACGGCAGGGGGACCGGGCGCCGAGGTCACGCAGGCCGGAGAGCTGCGCTCGGCGCGGATCGAGTCGCTGCGAGCGATCGCCGCGCTCGGCGTGCTGCTCGGGCACGAGTTCGTGGTCGCGCGCGGGCTGCGCTTCGACAGCTACCTCGACCGCGTGGTCCTCGGCGGCGGCTTCGGCGTCGACCTGTTCTTCGCGCTGACCGGCTACCTGCTGTTCTGGCCCTTCGCACGCCGCCTGTTCGGGGACGGGCCGCGGGTCGACCTGCGCCGCTACGCGCTCAACCGCGCGCTGCGCATCCTGCCGCTGTACTACGTCGTGGTCGTCGTCGCACTCGTGCTGCAGGAGGGCGGGGGCACGCTCGGGCAGTGGGGACGCTTCCTCACCTTCACCGAGGGCTTCTCGAACGCCACCCTGCTGCGGGTCGACGGCGTGGTGTGGTCGCTCGTCGTCGAGCTCCACTTCTACGTCCTGCTCGCCTTCCTGGCCTGGGGCCTGGCTCGGCTGGCGGGCGGGTCGGTGGCGCGCGCGGCGCTACTGCTGCTCGCGCTCGGCGCCGCGTCGCTGCTCGTGCAGGCGGCGTTCGTGGGCTTCGGCACGCCGCGCGACCCGATCCTCGCCTACGCGCTGCCGGCCCGCTTCTTCTTCTTCGTGCCCGGGATGCTGCTGGCCCTGCTGCGGCTGTGGCCCCCGCAGCGGCTGCCGCGCGCCGACCTCTGGCTGCTCGGCGCCGCCGCGCTGTGGCTGGTCGTGTTCCGCGACTACCGGTGGGCGCCGCTGGCCGTGCTGCCGTGCTTCCTCATGGTCGGCGCCGCCGTGCTTCCGCCGCGCCCCGGCCCGCTCGTGCGCGCCCTCGAGTGGCGCCCGCTCGCGCTCGTCGGCGTGGCCTCGTACTCGCTGTACCTGTGGCATGTGCCGATCCTCGACGCCCTCGGCGGCCCGTACCTGAAGCAGGTGCTGGTGGGGACGCCGGCGTGCCTGGCCGTCGCCTTCGTGTCCTACCGGCTGGTCGAGGCGCCGTTCCTGCGCCAGCGCAAGCGCTGGGAAGGAGGACCGCGCCGGATCACGGCCGAGCCTCCGCCTGGGTGGCGGGAAGAATCCCGCCCGACGGAAGCCGCGGGGTCCCCCGTGGCCCCGGCCTGAGCACCACACGGTCGTGCGTGAACACCGTGCGGGTGGCGGTGGAGAGCGGCCACGCCGATCCGTCCACCGCCATGCGCACCTGCACGACGCGCGCGCCGCCGGCCGCGCCCTCCGGCGCGACGCCCTTGACCGTGCCCACGCGGCGCGAGCCCACGACCACCTGCTCGTCGGTATGGGCGACCGACGTCGTGCCGATCACGTCGGCGCGCAGGGTGTAGGGCTCGTCGCGCCCGCCGCAGCCCGCGAGCCCGAGCGCAGCC
>DATBDE010000077.1:0-46506 GCA_036270095.1 Solirubrobacteraceae bacterium
CGCCATATCAAGCAGAGCGGCGTGGCGACGCCGAACGCGGGCACGACCGGCGCCGACCTGTGCCAGAACCCGAGCGCGTACTACGTCAACTACCACACGACGGCGTTCCCGGGCGGCGCGATTAGAGGCCAGCTGCGCTAGCTGTAGTTCCTGAGGACGTTGTTCATCCGGGCCTCCTTGGAGGCTGGTTGGTGCTAAAGCCACCAGGCCCAAGGAGGTCACCGGATGAAGGTTCACGCTAACGCTGCTCTCGGGCCGAAGGGTCGGCTGACGATGGTGTTGCGGGTGGTCGAACAGGGGTGGACGGTCACGGAGGCGGCCGCGGCCGCCGGAGCGAGCGGCCGCACGTGCTCGAAGTGGCTGGCCCGTTACCGCTCGGATGACCGGGCGGGGCTGGTCGATCGCTCGTCGGCGCCGAAGACGGTGGCCAATCGCACCGACGAGCGCACGATCGCGGTCATCGCCGCTTTGCGCCGAATCCGGTTCACTGGCCCGGAGATCGCCGAGCTGCTCGGTCGGAAGCTGTCGACGGTCTCGGGGATCTTGTCTCGGATCGGGATGGGCAAGCTCGGGCGGCCGGGCCTGGGGCCGGCGCAGCGCTATGAGCGCGAGCGGCCGGGCGAGCTCGTCCACATCGACGTCAAGAAGCTCGGCCGCATCCAGGGCGGCGCGGGCAAGCGGATCTGGGGCGGCAACCGGCACTACAACCGCACCTTCACCGACCGCGAAGGCCGCCGGCGC
Organism: Solirubrobacteraceae bacterium; assembly: GCA_036270095.1. GTDB lineage: Bacteria > Actinomycetota > Thermoleophilia > Solirubrobacterales > Solirubrobacteraceae > DATBDE01. The sequence goes on from DATBDE010000077.1 coordinate 742, forward strand.
AACACCGTGGGCTGGGACTACGTGCACATCGCCATCGATGACTGCACCCGCCTGGCCTACGCCGAAGTCCTCTCAGACGAGAAGGCCACCACCGCGATCGGCTTTCTACGTCGCGCCGTCGCGTTCTTTGCCAGCCACGGCGTCATTGTCGAGCGCCTGCTGACCGACAACGGCTCTCCCTACCGGTCGACGATCCACGCCATTGCCTGCCGCGCCCTTGGCATCGGCCACCTGCGGACGCGTCCGCGGCGCCCGCAGACCAACGGCAGAATCGAACGCTTCATCCGCACCATGCTGGGCGGCTGGGCCTACGGCGCCATCTACCCCAGCTCAACCGAACGCACCGCCGCACTCGACGGCTGGCTCTTCCGCTACAACCACCACCGCAACCACAGCGCCATCGGCCGCAAGCCGCCCAACGCTCACCTCACCGAGCGAAACAACCTCCTCGGGACTTACAGCTAGCACAGCCCAATCGGGCCTTCGCAAATCGTGCCCCCACGCGTTTAGGCGCGCCTTTCCCGAGTTGTCGCCGGCCCCGACGTCGGGGAATTCCGCGTCCCGTTGGTCCGGACGTCCCGAATCGCTGGACGCTCGTCATCAGAGCCGCTCGCGCTCGCGCGCGATGTGATCCACGGGCCCGGCGGCTGAATCCTGCGAACTGTCGCTGAGCGGCACTGCACAGCGTGTGCTTCACGCGAAGCGCAGCTCAGTCGTCGAGGCACGGGCAGACGCAGTCGGTACCTCATGACGAGCCGAAACCCGCCCTCAGGTCGCTTGGTGCTGCTCGCGCAGGTGGCGCCCCTCATTGCCCCCTGCTTGTGGCAATGGTCGCAACCGCCGAGGCGACCATTCAAGACGCCGACACACAGGCGTGGTTGCCGCGACTCGCGGCCGAGCTCATGGACCTGCGCGAGCGGTTGCGCGGTCCCGCCGCCCGGAACCCCGATGCGCCCGACGAGCTACGCCAGCGTCGCGCGGCGCGACGGTTGGTCGCGGCGACCGGGAACCAACGAGCGCGGTGGCAAGAACGGCGAGGAGGACGGCTCGCACGGGGTATCCCCGATCACCACTCAGGCAGCGCCGCTCACGCGCGAGCGCAGCACGGAGCCACCCATTGGCGGCGACGCGCCGAGACCAGCGTCGCCGTTGACGCAGGACGCCTGATCGGGAAGAGTTTCAGCGGCAAGAAAGGGGAGTCCATGCGGAACCTATTTCCGGCGAGCGGAATCGCGGCGGTCGTGGCAGCGGCCGTGTTGACGTTTGTGCCTATCGCCTCGGCGAACCCGTCCAAGGTCTTGGCGAGCGACGCGTGCAGTCCGTCGTTCAACGACCCGGCCGCCGGCGGCCCGGGGACCTGCACCCGGTCCGGTGGAACGCCGTTTGACGTCTTTATCGCACAGCTCCAGCAGAACAAGTTCGCGGGCGCCTGGCACTTCTCGCCAAAGCAGGTGAACGTCGATGCGGGCGATTCGCTGACGGTGGAGAACCGCGGCGGCGAGACGCACACCTTCAGCGAGGTGTCGCAGTTCGGGGGCGGAGGCATCGTTCCCCCGCTGAACGAGATCCTCTTCGGCACGCCGAACCCACCGACGCTCTTCCTCCCAGACCCCCCCGGTCAGCCCACCAACTTCATTCCGCCGGGGGGCGAGATCACGATCGGCCCGAACACGCTGACGCCGGGCACGCACCTGTTCATGTGCGCGATCCACCCGTGGATGGAGGACACGGTCGTCGTCCGCTGACGCGCGACGACGACCCGCCTCACTCCACGGGCAACTCGCCTTCCCAGCTCGTTCGTCCGAGGGTCAGGCCGCACTAGCGTGCCGAGGTTTTCTTTGAGTCATCGGGGTTGACGATCTCGAGCGGCGAGTTGCGGATTGCGTTTGTCGTCCATGGCGGGCATCTCGTCGGCCTCGGCCGCCCGCTAGCGCCTTGGACGAAGTGCAGCGGTCGCAGCGCTTACCGCCTGGACTCATGCTTCGCTCTGCTCGAAGCGAGCGTGTGCACGCCCTTGACGACGCGAGCGAGGAACCCGCCCACTGTCAAGTGACACGGTAAGGTTGTACGTCTGACATTCGTTCCCAGGAGGGCCAGCAACGTGTCAGTTGTCGATGAGGTTCGTGAGCAGATCGCCCGGCGGCTGAAGGAGCTCAAGCCGGTCGTCGACGAATACCACGAGCTCGAGGCGATGGTCCGCAGGCTGGCCGAGGGGGATGGCGCTCGGTCTTCGTCCGGTCAGCGCTCGACTCGCCGTCGCGCGACGCGCAGCACCAACGGGCGACGCCGCGGTCGTCGTCGCGGCAGCGGTACCCGCTCGGCACAGGCACTGGCCCTGGTTGAGGCCAAGCCCGGCATCACCATCCCCGAGATGGCCAAGGAGATGGGAATTACCCCCAACTACCTCTACCGGGTCGTTCCCGAGCTCGCCACGGACGGCAAGGTCAAAAAGGCCGGGAAAGGTTGGGAGCCCGCGTCTTAGATAGCGGCGCTGTCTCGCGCGGATCGCAGCGCGTCGGCCGTCGGTTACACCGTGACACGCTCCGGGTCCGCCCTCTCCACTCGCTCAAACGACGTGATGGTCGCGGGGCTTGTTCTCCCGGCAGATGTGGTGAGGTCCAAGCGCGGGGGGCAGGCTCGGAAAGATGCAACCGCGATCGCAAGCCCATACGTTGTGTGTTTTTGACTCGATCGCGGTGGAGAAGGGCGCGTGACCCACAGCGGCGGCCCCCGCTTCAATAGCGGTGTCGCGATCGGCCACTTGAACGCCACACCGCGATCACGGGCCGACAAGACGCGCCGGCCCAGGTGTATGCCGATCGTTATGACGCCGGTCGCGGCGCGGGCTACGATCGCCACCGCATGGCGGCCCTGACGACGGCGGCGACGGCGGCGACGGACATGCCCAGCGGGCGGTCGGTCGCGCTCTGGGTGCTGCTCGGGTTCCTGGGTTCGTGGCTGTTCATCCGAACCAGCGCGCGGCTCATGCGCAGCCCGAACGTCACGTGGTGGCCCGGCAGCGTCAAGACCTCCGGCGGACTGCACATCCACCACCTGGTCTGGGGCATCGGGCTGATGGTCGTCTGCGGCTTCCTCGGCTTCGCGCTCGAGCCGAGCACGCCGCGGAGTCAGATCATCGGCTCGCTGTTCGGGATCGGCGTCGGCTTCACGCTCGACGAGTTCGCGCTCTGGCTGCGGCTCCAGGACGTCTACTGGAGCGAACAGGGGCGCGCGTCGATCGACGTGGTCGTCCTCGCGGCGATTCTCGGCACGTTGGCCGTCATCAACAGCGGGCCGCTGTTCAAGGGCGCCTGGTGGGAGATCGTCATCTTCGTGGCCCTCGACCTGGCGCTCATGGTCGTCGGCCTGGCCAAGGGGAAGACCACGCTGGCTATCATCGGCCTCCTGATCCCCGTACCGATCGGGATGATCGCGGCCATCCGCCTCGCCAAGCCGGACTCCCGCTGGGCGCGCTGGCGCTACGAGAACAAGCCGCGCAAGCTGGCCAAGGCGCGCAAGCGCAACGAGCGGTGGGAGGGGCGGCGCATCCGGTTCCAGAACGCCATCGCGGGCGCTCCCGACAGCTGAGGCGACGCCCGGCGCCCGGTGCCGAGCGAGCCAGCGGGCAGTCCGTCGGCCTGAGACCGGCCCCGAGTGGATGCGGGGGAGAGGCGTTGGCCTCTCCCCCGTGGGTTCGCTGGTTCCTAGTCCCGGCCTGGCCGGGTGCCGGGGGCCGAGGGCCGTCGCTAGATGAAGCAGATCACGAGCCATTCCGGCCCACCACCGGGGGGAGGATTTGGGGACGCGTTGAAGCCTCCGCCGTCGGTGTCACACGCCGTCTTCAGTGCCTGACTGTTCGGGTCGCCGGGGGGGTCGGGCGGGGGGTTGGGGGTGTATTGGCAAGTCCACGTGGGTGGGCGGCTTTGATGAAAGCTGCCGCCGATCTGTTGGCACGCGCTCTGCCCCGCGACTGCCACCGGGGGGCTGCCCTGCGCGCCGTCGTTGACGCAGTCGCCTTGGTTTGCCAACGCGCCGCCCGCGACGTGGACGAGGTTCATCCAGCCGCCTTGCTGGCAGGCCTTCGCCGTGTCGTTGTTGCCGCCCTTGGCCGCGAAAGCAGGACCAGCCCCAACGACGCTCACCGCCATCGCCAGCACCCCGATGGTCACCAGGCACTTGAGACGATGCATCGTCCACACCTCCCCGGCGCGATTCCGCGCCGATCGCCGAAACGCGCAGCCTAAACCGCCGAGCAGCCCTCGACCGAACCGGCGCGATAAGAAGCCCGTCTCGACGTTCTCCGCGACATCGCGTACTTCCGCAGTCCCACGGCTTCGAGGGCCTCGAAGGCGGTCGTGAACACCTCCACACGGAACACGTTTCTCGCATGCCGCCTTCTGTCCGCGGGTAGATAGCCCCGTCTGCTCGCCGCGTTCGCGGGTGATGGAGCGCGGGGCCTGGTAGCGTCAGCCCGTCCGCGGCCTTTGGCTGTTGGCGGGCCGTTGTGTTTGAGCCGAGGGGAGGCTTGGGTGCTTGGGATGGGCATGCGGCGCGTGACGTGGGTACTGGTTGGGGCTTTGGCGGTCGGGCTTGTCTTTGTCGGCGGGGCGCAGGCCGGTGCCCCGGGCGAGAAGGGGCGGGAACGGCTTGCGGATCTGCTGTTGCGACGTGATCCTGGCGCGGCGGTGGGTGGCAACACGCAGGTGGTGACCGCGGTGGGGGCGCGGGTGTTCGGGGTGCCCGGGCGGGTGAACTTCATCATGGCGCTGGGGCCGCGCGAGCGGATCGTGGGCGGCTCCGATCACGATGAGCTGGGCGCCCTCGGCGACGCCGCCAGGATCTCCGGGGGCGGCGGTCCGGACTTGATCCATGGGGGCCCCGGCAACGGCCGTCTCGATGGCGGCCCGGGCAACGATCTCATCTACGGCAACAAGCGGGGCCAGACGACCGTGTTCCCCGGATCGGGAACAAACCAGGTCAACGTCGCCGATGGCCAGGGCGGCGATCGCGTTATCTGCGCGGCCCGTTCGGTCAACCACGTCACCGCCGACCGCGGCGATCGGATCGCGCCGAGCTGCCGCGGCGAGCGCTCGAGCCTACGCTCGGTGAGGCTCCCGAGCGGACACCCCTCGGCGCACGCCGCCCAGGCGACGAGCGGCGCTGGCACCAACGCCAGCCCTTTCACCGCCGAATGCAACCCTGTAGAGCCGTCGACGACCGACTGCAAGATTCAGCTCTGGTCAGCGAGTCTGGGTGGGGTGTGGACACACGCGGGCGTGCCCGCCATGCAATGCCCCGCCTCTCACCCGTGGGCAAAGAACACTAACTACGCGCCGTTCGGCACCTCCGTGCCCTTCGGGGTCGATATCACGGGACTAGGGCCAATCGGCGTTTCAATCCAACAGACCCTCAGCGACACAAACGGCTACGTGACCGGAACGGGGACCGTCAATGCGAGCGCTACGAGCTGGGTCTCCAGCACAAACACATACACCGTGTATCTGCACTGCACCGACAACACCGACGAGCGCTACTAGGCGGCCGGGCCGAGACTCGCGAACCAGTCTGCCGGAATCCGACCGTCGCCCCAGTCACCGAGATTAGTCGCGGGGTGGTGCTCGACGCGCTGTACGCCGACCGCGCGAACTTGCGTACAAACGTCGCCGAGTTCGTAGAACTCCGCGCCATATGCGGCCGCCGATCGGGCCGGAGGCCTCCCACGCGGGGACTGTTGCAGACGTTCGCAGCCGGGGCTGCGATGCCGCTATGGAAGCGCGTATGGAAGCGCCAGACGGCGACAGACGACCACAGACGCAAGCCCATGCGCCCCGACGTGGCCATGGCCTTCGACCGCCTCGACGCCACTGCCCGCCACGACGGCGTCGCGCTGACCATCGTGTCGGCCTTTCGCAGCAACGCCGAACAGGCCCGGCGGTTCGCCGCCCACCCCGACCCCAAGTGGGTAGCGGATGTCGAGGCATGGCTGTCTGGCGACCGTCCTAAACGGTCGACATGGGAGCAGCGGGTCGCTGACCTGGAGGCCAAGGTAGCCTCGCTCCTCCAACGCGAGGGAGCGGTATAGGTGGCGATCATCCGGAGGGACGGCAATACGGGACCGGCGCGCTCAGGCACGGCGGTAGGTCGGCACGTTCGATCGGTTGAAGGACGCGAAGCGCGCCGAGGCTGACGCGACGGACGCGCAGCGGCGGGTGGCGACGCGCACGCTGACCGTCGCGCGGTGGGTCGAGAGGTGGCTCAACGACTGCGCGCCCGTCGCCGGCCACGCGCCGCACCTACAGGTACGCGACTGGCCAGATCCGCGACGATCTGGACGACGTGCTGCTGGCGGCAGTCGACCGTCCGCAGGCCCGCGCACTTGCCTCCCGATGGCCGCGAGGGACGACGAGGGTGGCCCGGACGATGTTCGGTGACGCGGTCCGCGACGGTCAGATCGTCACGAGCCGTTTCGCCGGCCTGCGGTTGGAGACGCCGCGGGGGCGGAAGGACCTGACCGCTCTCACGGAGCCCCGAGATCCGCGAGCTCGCGGACATGGCAGCGCGGGTGTGGGGCGACTACGGCGACGAGGCCCGCGCGCTGGTGCTCACCCTCGCGTACGCCGGCCTTCGGCCCGGTGAGCTCGCCGCGCTGAAGAGAGCCAACGTTCGCCTTGCCGCCGCGGAGCTGGTGGTCGATGCCACGGTTGACGCGACTGGCGGGGAGAAGCCACAGAACGGCAAGCCCAGGGTGGTAACGATCCCGCCTCTCGCGCTTCGTGCGCTTGCGTCGGTGCCCGCGCGTGTGGACTCGCCATACGTGTTCCACACAGCGCGCGGCCGGCGGCTGTCGAAGGGAAGCCTCAGCTACCTTGGCGGCCAGTCGCCGCGGCGTGGCGCGAGAAGACCGGCCACCCGCTCGACCTGTACGAGCTGCGCCACGCATACGCGACGCTGCTGCTCGAACGCGGCCTGAGTCCTGCCGACGTCGCTCCGCAGCTCGGGCACTCCGATGGGGGCCGGCTCGTGATGCAGCTCTACGGCCATCCTGACGAGGACCGCGCCGAGACCGCCTCAAGATGGCGTTCGCGACGGATGCCGGTAGCGAGCGAGACGCTTGCGCCGAATGGGTAGCGAGGGAGTAGCTGGACGATCACCGAAATAACCTGTGTGCAGGTGCTTTCGGCGTCCTCGCACCCACCGTCTCCACTTTCGCCTCACGCGCAGAAGCGCGCGGCCAGCCCGACGAGCGTGCGGGCGACGGACGCGGTGTCCGACAGGCTCACCCACTCGTCGCGGGCGTGGGCGCCCTCGCCACCGGGTCCGAACAGGACGGTGGGGACGCCCGCAGAGGCGATGAACGCCGAGTCGGCCCAATAGCTCGCGCCGCCGATCCTGACCGGCGCGCGGAGAACCTGGGCGGCGACGTCGGACGCCAGCGTGACGAGGGCTTCGTCCCGGTCGATCTCGAAGGGGTCGCGCACCAGCAACGTCCGCTGGGAGGCACGCAACGCACGGTCCGCTGCGCGGCAGCGCTCCAGCAGGGATTCGACCTCGGCCTCGATCTGCTCGCCGGTCTCGCCGGGCAGCGTGCGGCGCTCCAGGCCGAGCGTGCAGCGCGCCGGGTAGCTCGACAGCTCGGCGCCGCCTTCGATGACCGACGCGTGCACGGACGCGCGGCCGAGCAGCGGGTGGGAGCGGTCCGCCAGTGCTCCGTCGAGCTGCTCGAGCTCGGTCAGGACCGACCCCATCTTGGCGATGGCGTCGACACCCAGGTGGGGCCGCGACCCGTGGGCCGAGCGGCCGGTGAGCTCGATCTCGCTCCAGACGAAGCCCTTGTGCGCAACGACGAGCTCGAGCTCGGTTGGCTCGGTCACCACGGCTGCGTCCGCCGAAACGTGGCGCAGCGCCTCCTGGACCCCCAGGCTGGCGTGCTCCTCGTCGGCGACCGCCGCCAGGACGACATCGCCGGCCAACCCGAGCCGGGCCGCCTCGCGGGCCGCGATCAACGCGGCGGCGACGCCAGCCTTCATGTCGTAGGCGCCGCGGCCGAAGAGGCGGTCGCCGTCGATCCGGGGCGTGTGCGGATCGGCCATGCCTTCGACGCCGACGGTGTCGAGGTGCCCGCAGAGCAGGAGCGTGCGCCCACCCCCTTTCCCGCACGCGCGAACGAGCACGCTCGGTCGGCCGGGCGTCGCCTCCAAGCGCTCGGCCTCGAGTCCGGCTTCCTCGGCCCACCGTTCGATGAGGCCGGCAATCTGCGTCTCGCCAGCCCCACCACGTACGAGCGAGGGGTTCACGGAGTCGCAGGCGACGAGGGTAAAGAGCAGGGCGGTCAGGTCAGAGGTCACGACATAGGGATACTGCTCTGCGCGGTGTCCCGGGCCAACGTCGACCTCGTCAAGGCAATCTACGCGCGCTGGACGGCCGGCGAGTCGGCCCGGGACCTGATCGCCAAGGACCTCGCGTACGTCAACCCGCCCTACGCGGTGGAGTCGGGGACGCGCCGCGACCGGCGCACGCTGTCCCGGATCCGCGACGTCTACCCCGACTTCCACGTCGAGCCCGAGCGCTTCGTCGACGCCGGCGATGACGTGGTCGTCGTCGGCACCGCCCGCGGCACCGCGGCCAGCGGCGTCCAGGCGCAGTGGAAGCAGGGCTACGCCTGGACCGTGCGTGACGGCAAGGCGGTCGTGTTCCGCTGGTTCTCGGACCCCGCCGAGGCGTTCGCGGCCGTCGGCCTCGAGCCCTGAGGCGCAACCATCGGTTGCACTTCTGCTACGATGCGCAACCATCGGTTGCACATTTCCAAGGAGGTACAGACCATGCCCACCGACCGCATCGAGCGCGAGATCCTGATCGAGGCCCCCGTCGACGTCGTCTGGGGCGTCGTGACCGAACCGGACCACATCAAGCAGTGGTTCACCGACGCCACCGAGCTCGACTTGCGCCCCGGCGGCGTCGGCACCCTGTTCTGGGACGCGAAGGCGACGTGCGCCGAGTCGGCGACCGCGCACTTGCGCGTCGAAGCCGTCGAGCCGCCGCACCGGTTCGCGTTCCGCTGGGACTTCCCGCAGGACGCCGAGCCGGGCCCCGACAACTCGCTGTTAGTGGAGTTCACCCTCGTTGCCGAGGGCGACAGCACGCGGCTGCGCCTGGTCGAGAGCGGGTTCGACGTCCTCGACCGCTCGGCCGACGCCAAGGCCCGGTACACCGACGACCACGACCACGGCTGGGACCTCCACCTGGCCCGCCTGCGCGAGTACGCGCCCCGGCAGACGAGCGCCTCGGCCGCGCGATGACCCGCGGGGGCGGGGAGGACGAAGAGCTGTGGGCGGCGGTGGCCGAGCCGTCGCGCCGCCGCGTGCTCGACGTCCTCCTCGACCGGGGTGAGGCCACCTCGACCGCGCTGGCGGCCGAGCTGCCGCTGACCCGCCAGGCCGTGGCCAAGCACCTGGCCGTGCTCGACCGCGCGGGCCTGGTCGAGGGTCGCCGGCAGGGCCGCGAGGTCCGCTACGTGGTGCAACCCGATCGCCTGGCCGCGGCGGTGCACGCCATGGCCGGGGTCGCGGCGCAGTGGGACCGGCGCCTGGTGACGATCAAACGCATCGCGGAGGACCTGCACCGCGACGCGTCGGCCTGAGTCGCGCATCGGACACAGCGACGCGCACGACGCCGACAGTCGTGCGCGGCCGCGGGCGCGACGATCGCGCCATGACCACACGCATCGCACGCATCACCACCGCACTGGCCGTCGCCGCCGCGCTCGCGACCGCGCTCGCGCCCGGCGTCGCCGCCGCCAAGCCCGCCCACGTCGGCGCGAGCACGAAGACCGGCATCCACATGGCCGCCCCCACGAGGACGATCGCCCGCACGACGGTCAACACGCGCCTCGGGCCGATCTCCACCACGACGAACGTCCACGTGGAGGCCGGGCCGACCGGCGACGGGCCCGCCGACGAGGACGTCTGCAACTCGTTCGCGGCCAACATCAACCAGCAGCTCGCGAACCTGCAGTTCGACATGGACTACGGCGACGCCGACGGCGCCGTCAGCCAGGTCGACGCCATCGACAACCTGACCAACATGGCCACGGACGCCGGCTGCTTCATCGTCGACGACTGAGCCGGCGGTCACCCCGGCGCGGCGGCCTCGAGCATCTCCCGCAGCCACTGCTCCGGCAGCGCGAAGGGGAGCACGAGGTCGACCGCGTCGGCGCCGGCCTCGAGCCAGGCGCCGACCGCGCCGGCAGCCTCGTCGTAGGTCCCCATGATCGTGACGTCACGCGCCAGCGGCTCGGCCTCGGCGGGCAGGCGCGGGGCGCCGCCGTCGGCGTTGGCCGCAAGCAGCGCCTCAACCTCGCGGGCGTAGCCGAACGCGTCGCGCAGCATGCGCGGGTACAGCGGTCCCATGCGCAGGAGATAGGCCAGCAGCCAACCGGCGGCGACCTGCCGGCTCGCCTCCTCGTCCGGGCCGAGCGCGAGCGGCACGCTGGCCACGAGCTCGGCGGGAACGGCCCGTTCGGCCCGCGCCTGGCCCTCGGCGAGCAGCGACCGGCCGTCGTCCAGGCGCGATCGGGCCCACAGGAAGGGCAGCCACTGGTCGGCGAGCTCGCCCGCCAGCCGCACGGACGCGGGCGCCAGAGCCGCGAGCTGGATCGGGATCGGGTGCTCGGGAAGGGCGCCCAGCCGCAGCGGCCGCACGTCGTCGCGCGGGTCCGGCATGCGCCCTCCCTCGAGCAACGTCCGGACGGCGCTCAGCGTGCTGCGCATCCGCTCCACCGGCCGCTGCCAGTTCAGGCCGTGCAGGCCCTCGACCAGGGGCGGGCTGCTCGCGCCGAGGCCGAGGGCGAACCGGCCTCGGGCGACGCGCTGCAGGCCGGCGGCGGCCATGGCGATCGTCGCCGGCGTGCGGCTCCACACCGAGAGGACCGTGGCGGCGAGGCCGATACGCGTCGTCGCCCCGGCGATCTGCGTGAGCACCACGACCGCGTCCTGCGTCCAGCCCTCGGCGGTGCCGAAGCGGGCGTAGCCGCGCTCCTCCGCGAGCATCGCGAGCCGGATGGTCGCGTCGGCGTCGGTGGCGAACGGCGTCACGCCTGCGCCGACGCGCGCGCCGTCACCCGGGTCATCCGTGCTGGCGTCGGTGGACAGGGCAGGGTCTCCGGCTTCGTACTGTGGGGTGAGGATCCCACAGGAGAGAGGAACAGCATGAAACGACGCAAGCTTGGGTCCCTCGACGTGTCCGAGATCGGGCTCGGCTGCATGGGCATGTCGGCCTTCTACGGGTCGACCGACGAGGACGAGTCGATCGCCACCATCCACCGGGCGTATGAGCTCGGCATAACGTTCCTCGACACGGCCCAGCTCTACGGGCCGATGACGAACGAGGGGCTGCTCGGCCGCGCCGTCGCCGGACATCGCGAGGACTACGAGATCGCCACCAAGTTCGCGCGCCGCATCGAGCCGACGACCGTGCCCGGGGACGTCTCGACCCTGGGGCCGCTGGACGGCTCGCCCGAGCACGTCCGCACGTCGATCGAAGGCACGTTGCAGCGCCTCGGGACCGACTACGTCGACCTCTACTACCAGCATCGCGTCGATCCGAACGTCCCCATCGAGGAGACCGTGGGCGCGATGGCCGATCTGGTGCAGCAGGGCAAGGTCCGGTTCCTCGGACTCAGCGAGGCCGCGCCGGACACGATCAGGCGCGCCCACGCGGTCCATCCGATCACGGCCGTGCAGACCGAGTTCTCGCTGTGGTCGCGCCACGTCGAGGCCGAGATCCTGCCCACCTGCCGCGAGCTCGGCATCGGCTTCGTCGCCTACTCGCCGCTCGGCCGCGGCTTCCTGTCCGGCCGCTTCACGCATCCGGACGAGCTGGACGAGGGCGACTTCCGGCGGACCGGCCCACGCTTCACCGGCGACAACCTGAAGGCCAACCAGCGCCTCGCGGCCAAGGTGGGCGAGATCGCCGAGGAGAAGGGCGTCACGCCGGCGCAGTTGGCGATCGCCTGGGTGTTGGCGCAGGGGGAGGACATCGTCCCTATTCCCGGCACCAAGCGCCGCCGCTACCTCGAGGACAATGCCGGCGCCGCCGACGTCGACCTCACCGAGGACGACCTGGAGCGGATCGAGGCCGAGCTGCCCGACGTCGCGGGCGACCGCTACGACGAGGCGGGGATGGCCTCGGTGAACCTCTGACGCGAAAGCGGGAGGGCCCCGGCGCCTGGGCCCTCCCGTGGTGAGCGTCCGAACCCGGCTCGGCTAGCGGATCGTGAACGTCGAGACGAAGCCGCGGGCGTTCGTGGCCTCGACGGGCATCTTGAACACCTTGGCCGGCGTCCCTGCGGCCTTGCCGCGCACGATCAGCGGCCAGTAGTCGTCAGCGACGCCGTCCTGGCGCAGCGTGCCCGCGTGGGACAACGTCCCGGTCGGGTACACCGAGGAGTTGGCGGAGTACACGTCGCCGGTGCCCTGCTGGGTGCCGACGACGGCGTTGACGCCGTAGAGCCCGGAGATCCACTGGCACGACGCGGGGTAGCCGGATCGGCGCACCGAGCCGCGCAGGCACTCAATGCGGTTGTGGACCTGGAGCAGCACCGGACCCTTGGACCCGTCGACCGTGCGCTGGTTCAGCAGCGCGGTCTGGTTGTAGGGAGCGGGGATGCTGACCGACGTGGTCACGGCGATGCGGTCGGCGCTCGCGGTCGACGCAAACGCGCCCACGACGGCGACGACGGCGATGACGGACGCGGTGATGCGGCGGAAGGAGGTTCTCATGGGTGCAACCCTCTCCGCCCAGGGGCCCGCCGTCTGTCACCTTCGCGACACTCCCAGCGTGCAGTTCGTCACGGAGCGCCGCCGAACAGCGCACGGGCGCGGTCTGCGACCACCACGGGCAGCTCCTCGGCGATGAAGTGCCCGGAGTCGGGGCGCAGCTCGAGCCGGAGGTCGTCGGCCCAGGCGGCAAAGCCGTGCAGCAGGCGGTGCTCGACGGCCGGGTCACGGGTGCCGTGCAGCAGGAGCGTGGGCACGGTGTGCCGGCGGCCGCGCCGGGCGCCGGCCAGGTAAGGCGCGAGCTCGCGCGCGAGGAAGGTGCGGTACAGCGCCACCGAGGCCGCGATGCGCGCGGGCTCGCGTACCACTTCCACGAACGACGCGACGTCCTCGGGTCGCCATACGTCGGGCTGCACCCGCCCGGTGGTGAGTACGCGCTGCACGAAGTCCGTGCGGCGGATGAGCGCGCGGCCGAGCCCCGGCGTGGCCAGCGCCGCCTGGTACCACAGGCGCGCGAGCGCGAGGGCGACGCGCGGCGACGGCGGCGGGGCCACCGGGGGTACATGTTCAGCGCCAGGTACCGGCGGATGCGCTGCGGGTGGTCGAGCGCGAGCAGGAAGCCGGCCCACGCGCCCCAGTTGTGGGCCACGAGGTCGACCGACTCGAGCTCGAGCGCGTCCAGTAGGACGGGGAGGTCGTCCGCCAGCCGCTGCTTGTCGTAGCGCCCCGGCGGAGCGTCGCTCCACCCGAAGCCACGCAGGTCGGGGCAGAGCACGCGCCGCTCGGCGCTGAGCAGCGGGATGACCTTGCGCCACGCGTACCAGTGCTGGGGCCAGCCGTGCACGAGCAGCACAGGCGGCCCCTCGACGGCCTCGGCAACGTGCATGCGGAAGCCGTCGACGGCGACGTCGCGGTGGCGCACGCCGTCCAGGTGCGGCATGGGCGCGGAGCTCGGCGTCGTCACCGGCGCGGCCTCCGCCCCCGTGCCGTGCGCCGGGCGCGCCGGTAGGCGGCGTCGCGACGGCCGGCGTCGCGCAGGTCGGCCAGGGCCCGCGTCGGGGCGACGCGGCGCCGCGCCACGGCGCCGGCGGTCGCGCGCAGGACCGCGTTGCGGCCGAGCGCGCGGCCGGGCCGGAGGCGCTGAAGCGACGGGCCCCAGAAGCGCTCGGCCGCGTCGCGCTGAGCAAGCGTCTGCCGCTGGGCCTCGAGCAGGATGCGCGGCGGCGGGCCGGCCGCGCCGAACCCGTGCGCCCAGGTGTGACGCTCGAGCGCGTCGTCGTCGCGCTGCGCCCACCAGTGGTACAGGCGCGCGTCCAGGTCGCCGGCGCCCAAGCCCGCCACGATGGCCTCGGACAGGCGCTCGGCCCGCCGCAGCGCGTCGGCGATGCCCTGGCCCGGGGCAGGGTCCTTGAAGTGGCCGGCGTCGCCGAGCAGCACCCAGCCCGGGCCGGTGGCGTCACGCACGAAGGTGTCGACCGAGCGCAGGCCGCGCGGGCGTCCGACGCGCCGGCCCTCCGCCACCCGCTCGCCCACCCAGTGCAGCCCGGCGACCTCTCGCTCCCAGTTCGCCTCCATGTCGTCCATGAACCGCTGGTGCTCGCCCGCCGGCGGCAATACAGGCCGTCGTCGGCCGGGATCCCGAAGCCGTAGAGGCGCTCGTCGCGCACGATCTCGACCAGCGGCGGGTCGTCAACGGCAACGTCCGCGTAGTAGGCGAAGTAGCCGAAGCGCTCGGTGGGGAGCACGGCGTAGGCGCGTGCGCCCGCGGCTCGCGCCACCGTCGAGTTGCGCCCGTCGGCGCCGACCACGACCCTTGCGTGCACGGTGCGCTCGGTCCCGTCGCGCGAGCGCAGGCGCGCCCCGGCGACGCGGTCGCCCTCACGCACGAGCTCGCGCACAGAGAAGCCATCGAGGATGGTCGCCCCCGCCTCCGCCGCGGCGTCGTGCAGGATCGCGTCGAGGGCGACGCGGCGCACGCACAGCATCGCTGGCAGGCCCGGGGCGGGCACCGGCATGGGCACCTCGGGCCTCCAGAACGTCGCCGGCGGTGGCGAAGCGCACGCGCCCGCGCGCGACCGGTGGCGCGCCCGTGGCCAGGACGCGCTCGAGCGCGCCCAGCCGCCGCAGCGACGCGATGGCGCCGCTCTGGAAGACGTGGGTGGAGAGCGTGTCGCTCGGGAAGGTGGCGCAGTCGGCCAGCACCACGCGCACGCCCGCGCGGGCGAGCCAGGTCGCCAGCGGCGCGCCCGCGCAACGCCCGCCGACCACCAGGACGTCGGCCCGCTCGGTCATGCGTAGAGCCCGTCGGTCAGCAGCGCCGTGCAGGCGTCGACCCAGCGGCCCACCGACCGGTCCGAGAACAAGCTGTCGCCCAGGTGGCGCTCGACCTGCGGGCGCAACAGCATCGGGCCGAGCTCCAGGAACAGGAGGAGGAGCGCGCGCGCCTCCGGATCGTCGGTAGGACGGACGACCCCGCCTCGCTCGAGCTCGTCGAGCTCGGCGCGGGTGGTGGCGACCATGCGGTCGAACAGGCCCGCGGCCGCGTCGCCTCCCTCGCCCAGGACGCGGGCGACGTAGTCGCTGGCGGCCGGGTGCGCGCGCCCGACGGCGGCGAAGCGCTGGAAGCGCTCCGTGGGCTGAGCCGCGCCGGCGACGGCGTCGGCGACGATGGCCGCGAGCCAGGCGTCGACCGCCTCGCGCAGGCCCTCCTTGGAGCCGTAGTGGTGGAAGAGCAGCGCGGGGGAGACGCCCGCCGCAGCGGCCACGCCGCGCACCGACGTGCCCGCGTAGCCGCGCTCGGCGAAGAGCGTCAGCGCCGCCTCGCGGAGCGCGGCGCGGGCGGTGAGGTCCTCACTGGTCGCTGATCGCACGATCAGCATCCTAATCAATTGATCAGGGAACGGGCATGAGGTGCCGCAAGTGCTGCGCGGCGCGCGTGACCGGGTTGATCTCGAGGCGGCCGTCGCGCAGCGCCACGGTCGCCGGCGGGCCGTGGCGGGTGCCGAAGACCCTGAACGCGACCTTGTCGAGCTCGCGGGCGACCGCGAAGGGCAGGCCGCCGGGCAGGTGCAGGTCGCGCACGGCGCAGGGCTCGGCGTCGGCGCCGCTGGCGTCGAGGATCGCGTTGACGGCGTGGCGGGCGGCCTCGTTGGCGCCCTCCATGGTCGCGAGGTCGGTGTTCGTGCGCACGTAGTCGCTGGCCAGGAACAGGTTCTCGATCTCGGGCAGGTCCGCCGACGGCCGGTTCGCCCACGAGCCGGCCGTGTTGACCAGCAGCGGCTCGAGGTTGGTCGCGTCCGTCGGGTTGGGCGGGAGGATGTCGGGGTCCAGGAACGAGCCCGCGCGGTTGGCGTCGGCCAGGACCTCGTCGCCGTTGTTCAGCGCGGCCTTGAGCTGGTCCCAGACCTCGGCCGTGATCTCGTCCTTGCTGCACTGGCGGGCGATCTTGCCGGCGGCGGAGAAGCGGCCCGGCGTCTCCCAGTCGGAGACGTCGACCGAGAGGATCCCGTCCACGTCCCCGCCACCCATGCCGTGGAGGTCGAACCCGGGCCAGAACTGGCGCTGCGAGACCGAGGTCAGCGCCCAGGCCGAGTCGATGTAGATCGTGTGGCCGTGGATGAGCGGCACGTCGCGCCGCAGGTAGAACATGATCCCGTTCATCCAGCGCACGGTCAGCTCGTCCAGGTGCTGCAGCGCCGGGCTCGCGCGCTTGAGCGCGTTCATGGCGATGCGCTCGCGCAGGACCTCGACCGGCACCGCGGCGATGTAGTGGTCGGCGCGGTCCTCCCAGCTCGAGCCGACCGGCTCCCCGAGGGCGTCGACGCGCTGCCCGGAGACGCGCGTCACGCGCCCGCTCCGGCTCGGGATGGCGTCCACGCGGCAGCCGAAGCGGTAGTCGACCCCGAGGCGCTGCAGCTCCTCCAGCCACGGATCGATCCAGACGTCGTTGGTGGGGCCGCAGAGCACGCGGTCGGCCTGGCCGCCGGGCTTGGCCAGGTCTTGCAGCAGCTGGAGCAGGATGGAGCCGCCGGTACGCGCGCTCATCTCGCGCGCCCGCGCAGCCACCAGCGAGCGCGTCAGGCCGTCGCAGAGGAACTTCTGGAACGCGACCGAGCGGCGCTCGGCGTCGGCGAACTCCCACCAGCTCTCGTTCTCGTACTGGTCGAAGCGCCGCGCCGGGCAGGCCGAGAGCAGGTCGTTGAGCAGCCCCACGAAGTGCACCTGGTCCTCGAGCGGGATGCCCAGGTGGGTGGCGACGTCGAGGCCGAAGCGCAGCGTCGCCTCCCAGTCGCTGACGCTGAGCGGGAAGTGCGCCGGCCCGATGATTTCGTTGCGGCGGTCCTCGCGGGCGACCTCTAGCTGGGTCGAGGTGACGAGGTTGTCCAGCACCCCGTTGAGCCGCCCGGGGTAGGGGATGCGGCGCATCGTGTCGGGCAGGTGCTGGTAGAAGCCGGGGAAGAAGCGGAAGCCGTGCTCGCCGGGGAGCGCGCGGCGCCCCCCCGTGCCGGGGATGGCGTCGACGCTGCGGGCCTTGCCGCCCGCGACCGCCCGCTGCTCGTAGACCACGACCTCGAACCCCCGCTCGGCGAGCTCGTGCGCGGCGCTCATGCCCGCCACGCCGCCGCCCAGGACGATGACCTTCATCGGTGCACGGCGGCCAGCAGGCCGGCGTAGGATCGGACCAGGGCCGCGCGCTCCTGGGTGATGAGCGGGCTGCTCAGGTCACAGCCCTCGTCGACCCAGCGGTCGCTGGCGTCCATGGCGTCGGCCCGCTCGCGCGCGGCCAGGAGCACTGCCGCACGCTCCACGCCGTACGTGTGGGCGTAGAGCGCCGCGAGGGCCTCGGTGAGCGAGTCGGCGCTGCCGTCGACCTCCTCGCGCTGGTGGACGCGGTGCACGCGCCACCACTCGACCTCGAGCTCGGAGGCCTTGTCGACGTCGATCGGCTCGCCGTAGCGCCGGCGCAGCAGCGCATAGAACCTGCGCATGCAGCGGCGGCAGGCCTCGGGGTCGTTGTCCGGGTAGGGCGCCCAGAGCTGGTTGGCGCGCAGCACCAGCCAGGCGCCGTAGAGCGTCGCGGGCCAGTTCAGGCGGAAGGTGTGGCGCACGAGCCGGATGGCCGCGATCAGGAACAGCCCCCACTCGCGGCGGTAGTAGGTGACCCAGGTCCGGCACTCGAGCGTGCCCACGAGGCGGGGGTCGAAGTCCCGCACGGGCTAGTCGCGCGCGGTCTGGCCCAGTGCTCGCGCTCGCGCGGCCGCCGCGCGCTCGGCGTGGTCCTGCGCCGTGCCGACCCGGTCGTCCTCGGGCGCCATCCCCAGGTTGATGCGCACGAGGTGCGACGCGCCCCGCGAGGCGGCCTCGGCCAGGCACGCCGCCACCACCGCGTCGGCCCGCACCTCCGGGTTGGCGCCGACGGCGAGCATGGCCGCCAGCTCGGCCGCGTCGGCCGAGACCTCGGCGATCGACAACGGCGTATAGGCGGCCAGCGCCAGGTCGGAGCCCAGCCGGGCGTCGCGCAGGGCGTCGTCGGGGGCCTCGCGGCCGAGCGACCGCCTCGCCTCCTCGTAGGCGTTGGCGTTGGCGTCGGCGAGCAGGACCAGGCGCTCGCGCAGCTCCAGCGCCTTGGCGGCGCCACGGTCGGCGTCGCCGGCCGCCTCGGTCGACATCCGGGCGACGCACTCCGCAATGGCCGCGGCCAGCGCGGCGGTCACCGCGGCCCCCGAGCCGGCGCCCGGTGCAAGGTCGCGCGCCGCGACGTCGTCGAGCAGGTCGGCCGTCTGCCGTGCCAGCTTCCCATCGTCCATCGCGGGGCGAGCATCGCACATGCGACCATCTTCCGGGCAATGACTTCGGTCGCCGCGCCGAGCCGGCCGCTCACCGAGCTCTCGGCCACCGCGCTGGCCGGCGCGATCCGCGCCGGCCACGTCAGCGCGCGCGCCGTTGTCGAAGCCCACACCGAGCGCCTGCGCACCGTGGGGCCTCGGGTCAATGCGATCGCCGCCGACCGCTTCGCCGCGGCGCTCGAGGACGCCGACGCCGCCGACGCCCGCATCGCGCAGGCCGACGACCCCGGCGCCCTGCCGCCGCTGCTGGGCGTGCCCTGCACGATCAAGGAGTCGATCGCGCTACGCGGCATGCCCAACTGCGCCGGGCTGCTGAGCCGCCGCGAGCACCGCGCGACCGAGACCGCACCCGCGGCGGCGCGGCTGGTGGCCGCCGGCGCCATCCCACTCGGGGTCACGAACACCTCCGAGCTCACCATGTGGATCGAGTCGGCCAACTACGTCTACGGCCGCACGCGCAACGCCTACGACCCCGCGCGTGGCCGGCGGGTCGTCCGGCGGCGAGGGCGCCGCGATCGGCCTGGGCAGCGACATCGGCGGCTCGATCCGGCTGCCGGCCTTCTTCAACGGGATCTTCGCCCACAAGCCCACCCCCGGCCTCGTGCCCAACACCGGCCAGTTCCCCAACGCCGCGGGCGACGCCGAGCGCCTGCTCTCGATCGGGCCGCTCGCCCGCCGGGCCGGGGACCTCATGCCGGTGCTGCGCGCCATCGCGGGCCCGGACGGGATCGACGCGCGCACCCGAGCGGTGGCGCTCGACGACCCGGCCGACGTCGCGCTCGACGGGCTCGAGGTGGTGCTGGCCGAGAAGACAAGCGTGATCCCGGCCAGCCGCGAGCTGCGCGACGCCCGCGAGCAGGCTGCGGGCGCCCTTGCCGCATCGGGGGCGCGGATTCGCCGCGTCGAGCTGCCACACGTGCGCCGCGCGCTCGAGCTCTACCTGACGACGCTGCAGGAGGGCGCCGGCACGACCACCCGTGCCCTGATCGAGGACGAGGCCGAGGCGGCCGCGCGGCTGTCGCTGCACCGGCTCGGCTACGGCGCGGTGCGGCGACGCGGGCCGCACACGGTGCCGCTGGTGATCCTGCTCGGGGCCGATAGCGCTGTTCGCGCGCGTGCCCGACCGCCGCTCGCGGCGGGCGCTGGCCGCCGGCCGCGCGCTCGCAGGCGAGGTCATCGACGCGATCGGTGACGGGATCCTGCTGCACCCGCCGCACGGGCGGGTCGCGCCCCGCCACGGCCAGACCGTGGGGCGTCCATGGGTGGTCGCGCCGACGGCGGTGTTCAACCTCGTCGGCGTGCCGGTGACCCAGGTGCCCCTCGGGCTCAATCCCGAGGGGCTGCCGTTGGGCGTTCAGGTTGCTGCGGCGCCCGACCGCGACCACGTCGCCATTGCGACCGCGCTTGCGCTCGAGCGCGCGTTCGGCGGCTGGGTGCCGCCCCAGCTCTAGATGCGCCAGATGTCCACGGAGGTCTCCTTTCCTGTCCTGGGGTCTGGCTAGGCGTCCGGGCGCTCGGCCAGGTAGACGAGCTTCGGCTGCTCGTCGTCGCTGGGCGTCCGGTCGAGGGCGCCGCCGGGCAGCAGCCCGCGCACCGCGCGGAGCCGCAGCCCCGCGGCGGCGATCGCTTCCCGCACGGGGTCGGGGGCGTGGTGGCGCTGGCGGTGGACGCTGGTCAGGCGATCGAAGGCGCCATCCCGGCGGCGGTCGAAGACCTCGAGCGTGGCGCCGCACACCGATCCCGCCGCCACGTCGGCGTCCGTCTGGCCCCGCCAGCAGAAGAGCGTCTCGCCCGCATCGACCACGAAGTCGCTGCTGAACCCCTTCCGGTAGGTACCGATGGTGTTCGTGTCGAACACCAGTTGACCCCCCGGGCGAAGCCGACAAGCCATACTGCCTAGCGCCCGGCGCAGGTCAGCCTCGGAGAGGAGGTAGTTGACCGAGTCGTCCAGGCACGTGATCAGGTCGAAGGCCCCGACGTCGGGCAGCGACCGCATGTCGGCCACGAAGACGCGGCTGGCGTCGCCGACCCGTTCCCGCGCGCGCCGCGCCATCTCGGGCGAGATGTCGCAGGCGCTGACGTCGTACCCGAGACCGGCCAAGGGCTCGGTGCTCTTGCCGGTGCCGCAGGCGACGTCGAGAGCGCGGTCGCCGGTCAGCCCGTGATCGCGCGCGAGGCCGTGCAGCGAGGCGACCAGCGCCTCGTGCGCATAGCCGTCCGTGAAGCGGTCGTAGAAGGGCGCGAGGACGTCATACGCGCTCCGTGCGTCGGTTTCCATGCCCCGTAGGACCTTGCAACCGTTCGAAACCGTTTCATCAAACGCCAGACTTCGAGTAATGCAACGAGGCGCCAGGGATTGGCATGCCGCACGCCGGCGCTGCATCCGTGAGGCCCGCCGCGTGCTTCGTCACCGCGAGGACGCCGAGGAGGCCGCGCAGGAGGCGCTGCTGCGTGCGTGGCGTGCCACCGACGCAGGCGCGACCGTCGACCGGGCCGATGCCTGGCTGACCACGATCGCGCGCAACGAGGCCTATCGGCTCATCGACCGGCGCCGGCGGAACGCCGAGCACGAGCGCGTCGGCGCCGTGGCGACGGTCACCGAGGACGGGATCCCGTCGCTGATCGACGAGATCGCCTGCCAGCAGACCCTCGACGAACTCACTCTTACCGAAAAAGAGGCCCTGGTTCTGCGATATTTTGCGGACTTGACGCAGGCTGAGGTTGCCCGCCGACTCGATGTCCCCGAGGGGACGGTCAAGATTCGGTTGCACCGCGGCCGGAAACATTTTCGCCGATTGATGGAGGGGTCGCAATAGACCAACGGGCCGAACTCACCGATCCGCGCCTCATCCGGGCGCTTGCCCATCCGATGCGAACGCGCATCCTGGGAATGCTGGACGAGCGGGTCGCGAGCCCGCGCCAACTCTCCGACGAGCTGGACGCTCCGTTGCAGAACGTCAGCTACCACGTCCGGGAGCTCGCGAAGCTCGGGCTGATCAAGCTCGTCCGAACTACTCAACGACGCGGCGCGATCGAGCACCATTACCGCGCTGTCGCCGCTCCCCACGTCTCCGACAAGGCGTGGAGCGAGCTCCCCCCGATCGTGCGCCAGCGCATGACCGCGGCGGGGCTCTCGGAGATCTTCAAGCAGGTCGACGACGCGGCCGCAGGCGGTGGCTTCGTGGCCGACGACGCCCACCTCAGCCGCACCCAGCTCGTCCTCGACGAGAAGGGCCGTCAGGAGCTGACCAAGGAGCTGGAGGCCATGGTGGGACGCGTCGACCGCATTCAGGGCCAGGCCCGCGAGCGGCTCGGCAACGACCATGGCTCCGAGGAGCGGATGACGCTGGTCATGCTGCGCTTCGACGACGTGGCCGTGCCCAAGGACAACAAGCCGAAGGCCCGGCGCCGCGTGCGGTCGACGCAGCCGCGCAGGCGCGCCGCTGCTCGCTAGCCCCGGTTCCCCAGTTCCCGCAGGACGAGCGCCTCCGCGAGCGCCATATGCTCGATCTCGGAGGGGTCGACGCTCTCGTTGGGCGCATGGATGAGGCAGCGCGGCTCCTCGACGCCGTACATGAGGATCTCCGCCTCGGGCATGGCGTTCTGGAGCAGCGTGCACAGCGGGATCGAGCCGCCCTGCCCGGCGGTGCGGGCGGGCTTACCGTAGGCCTCGCTCAGGGCGTCCAGCATGGCCGCGAAGGCGGGGCCGTCGCTGCGCGCGCGGAACGGCGACGCGCCCTGGCCCGGCGTGATCTCCACCTGCACGTGCCACGGGGCCACGGCCTCGAGGTGCGCTGTGAGCGCCCGTAGGGCCGCCTCCTCGTCCTCGCCGGGCGGCACGCGCAGGCTGACCGCCGCGCGCGCCTCGGGCTGCACGGCAGCCGTCGCGCCCACGACGGGCGGGCAGTCGATGCCGAGCACGTTGACCGAGTAACGGCTCCAGAGCATGTCGGCGACCGCACCGTCGCCGATCACGTCGACGCCGTCGAGCAGGGTGGCGTCGGCGCGGTACTGGTCGGCGGGGTAGGCCGCGCCGTCCCAGGTCATGTCGTTGGCCAGGCCCCGCACGCGCGTCGTGCCGGCGTCGTCGTGCAGGGTGGCGAGCATGCGGATCAGGGCCGTGAGCGCGTCGGGCGCGGCGCCGCCGAACATGCCCGAGTGCATGGCGCTGCGCAGCGAGCGCACCGTCACAATGACGTTCGCGATCCCGCGCAGGGTGGTCGTCAGGGTGGGCTCGCCGGTCGCGAAGTTCCCGCCGTCGGCGACGGCGATGACGTCGGCGAGCAGGAGGTCGCGGTGCTCGGCCACCACGGCGTCCAGGCCGGCCGAGCCCTGCTCCTCGGCGCCTTCGGCGATGAGCTTGAGGTTGACCGGGAACGAGCCGCCCCCGAGCGCGCGCAGCGCAAGAAGATGCGTGACGAGGCCGCCCTTGTCGTCGGCGGCGCCGCGGCCGTACCAGCGGCCGTCGTCGCGCGGCGTCAGCGCGAACGGCGGCGTCTCCCAGGCGTCCTCGCCCAGCGGCGGCTGCACGTCGTAGTGGCAGTACAGGAGCACCGTCGGCGTGCCCGGGGGGCCGGGGGCGGAGCCGAACACGGCGGGGTAGCCGTCCGGGGACTCGAGCTCGCGGATGCCGTCCAGGCCGGCGTCGTCGAACAACTCGGCGGTCAGCTGCGCGGCCTTCAGGCACTCCTCGCGCGGGTACTGGCGCTCGTCGGCCACCGACGGGATGGCCACGAGGCGGGCGAGGTCCTCCTGCGTGCGGGGCATGAGGCCCTGGACGTCGTCGGCGAGGCTCATGCCCGGGTGTATAGCGATTCTTAGCTTGTTCCTACGCGCAGCCGCCAGGCTCGGGAACCATGCAACGCAAGACCCTCGTTCGCGCGGGGCTCGTCGCCGGTGCCTGCGCCCTGGTCGGCGCCGCCGGCGGCATCGCTGGCTCCGCCGCGGCCCCCAGCCAGAGCACGCAGACGACGACCAACGGCGGCAAGCACGAGCGCGGCCGCCACTGGGGCGGCCGCCCCGGCTTCATGGGCGGCGGCCCGGTGGTCCACGGCGAGGTCGTCGTGCCCAACCAGGCTGGCAACGGGTTCGAGACCGTGACCCTGGACAACGGCACGGTCAAGTCGGTCTCGGGCGACCAGCTCACGATCACCGAGGGCACGAAGTCCGCGACCTACAAGGACGCCACCGTCACGATCCCCTCGGGCGCGAAGGTGATGCGCAACTTCGCCGCTGCCCAACTCTCCGACCTCCAGGCCGGGGATCGGGTGCACGTCAGCGCCTCGCCGGAGCAGACCAGCGTCTTCGCCGTCGACGCCAACCACGACGGCCCGCCTCCGGGCATGCGCGGGCCCCACGGCCAAGGCGGCCCGCCGCCGTACGGCGCACCGCCCGGCCCCTAGGGGCGCGCAAGGCCGGGGTCAAGTCTTTCCTTGCCACACCGGATCCTGGTATGGCAAAGAAAGACTTGACCCCTTCTGGCGCGAGAATGGTCCGATGAGGATCCTGGTTGTCGACGATGAGCGACCGCTGCGGGACGTGCTGCGGCGGGCGCTGATGCTGGCCGGCTATGACGTGCGGCTGGCCGAGGACGGCCTCGAGGGCCTGGCCGAGGTCAACGGCAGCGCGCCCGACGCGGTCGTGCTCGACATCGGCATGCCGGGCATCGACGGCCTCGAGGTCTGCCGCCGCCTGCGCGCGCAGGGCAACCGCGTGCCGATCCTCATGCTCACAGCACGCGACGCCGTGGCCGACCGCATCGACGGGCTCGACGCCGGCGCCGACGACTACCTGGTCAAGCCGTTCGACGTCGACGAGCTCAAGGCGCGGCTGCGCGCGCTCGTGCGCCGCGCCACCGGCGAAGGCGATCCCGACGCGCTGTCGTTCGGCGAGCTGCGGCTCGACCGCGGGCGCCACGGGGTGCAGGTCGACGGCGAGCTCGTCGAGCTCACGCGGACCGAGTTCCAGCTGCTCGAGCTGCTCATGCTCAACCCCAACCGGGTGCTGCCCCACAGCCTCATCTACGACCGCGTATGGGGCTACGACTTCGGCCCGGCCTCCAACGCGCTGCGGGTCTACATCGGGTATTTGCGGCGCAAGCTCGAGGACGCGGGGGCGCGCCCGCTCATCCACACCGTGCGCGGGGTCGGGTACATCCTGCGCGAGCCATGAGTCTCAAGACCCGCATGGCCATGGTCGCCGGGCTGGCCGTCGCGCTCGCCGTGGTCATCGTGGCCGTGGCCAGCTACGAGGGCACGAAGTCCTCGCTACTGGACTCGGTCGACCAGGCGCTGGCCGAGCAGGCCAAGCCGTTCACCGAGCGCGGCGAGCACGTCGGGCCGCCCGAGGGCCGCGGGGCGCCGCCGGGGTTCGCGGCGGGTCAAGGAGCCCCGCCGCCGCGCTTCGGCGAGCCCGCGGGCAACGTGCAGATCATCGCGCCCGGCGGGCAGGTGATCCGCCCGCCGGACGAGGCCGCCGGGCCGCCCGTCGACGCCGAGGCGCGCCAGATCGCCGCCTCCGGGGTGGGCCGCGCCTACAGCGACGCGACGGTCTCGGGGACGCACGTGCGCGTGCTCACCGACGGGATCGGGCCGCGCGGCGCGGTGCAGGTCGCCCGCTCGCTGGAGGAGGTCGACAGCGTGCTCAGCGACCAGCTCCTGCTGCTGGTCCTGGTCGGTGCGGGCGGCATCCTGCTCGCCGCGGTGCTGAGCATCGTCGTGGCCCGCACGGCGCTGCGCCCGATCGCGCTGTTCACGCGCCAGACCGAGTCGCTGACCGCGCACCCGGACCCGTCGCAGCGGCTGGAGGTCTCCGGCCGCGACGAGATCGCCCGCCTGGCCCAGAGCTTCAACACGACGCTGGACGCGCTCGAGCAGTCCGTCGAGGCCCAGCGCAACCTGGTCGCCGACGCCAGCCACGAGCTGCGCACGCCGATCGCGACCCTGCGGGCCAACATCCAGCTCCTGCGCGACGCCGACCGGCTGTCGCCGGAGGAGCAGCGCAGCCTGCGCGACGACATCATCACCGAGCTCGACGAGCTCACGGCGCTCGTCGCCGACGTGGTCGAGCTCGCGCGCGGGACCAAGCCGACGGGCGAGCCCGACGACGTGCGCCTGGACGCCATCGTCGGCGACGTGGTGCAGCGCACCCGTCGGCGCGCGACCGACCTCAGCTTCGACGTCGAGCTCGAGCCCACGCTGATCGAGGGCGAGCCCGAGCGCGTGGGCCGCGCGGTCACCAACCTGCTCGACAATGCGCGCAAGTGGAGCCCGCCCGGCGGCAACGTCGAGGTGCGGTTGGCCGACGGCGTGCTCAGCGTGCGCGACCACGGGGCCGGCTTCTCGCAGGAGGACCTGCCCCATGTCTTCGATCGCTTCTACCGCGCGCAGCGGGCGCGCGGGCAGCCCGGCTCGGGGCTCGGCCTCGCGATCGTGCGCCAGGCCGCCGAGGCCCACGGGGGCTGGGCGCGGGCGTCCAATGCCGAAGGCGGCGGGGCGCTGTTGCGGGTGTCGTTCGGGAACTCGACTTCCGAGCTGACACCTGGCGAAGTCGGCGCGTCGCTCTCTTAGAGCAATCTCACGCGACCTCGCGAAGGTCGTGGCGATGGCGATGCGCGAGCTCAGCGACCAAGACCTGGTTGAGGAGGCGAAGGCGGGCAGCGATGCCGCCTTCGCCGCCCTCTACGTGCGCCACCAGCGCGCGGTGCACGCCCGCTGCTTCCGGGTGCTGCGCGATCACGACGAGGCCGCGGACGCGGCGCAGAACGCGATGCTCAGCGCGCTGCGGGCACTGCGGCGCGACGACTCGCCGACCAATCTGCGCGCCTGGCTGCTGTCGATCGCGCACAACGAGGCGGTCTCGCTGGTGCGCCGCAGCCGCCCGGCGGAGCCGCTCGAGGTCGGCCACGCCGGCGCCGGCCCCGGCGCGGACGAGGGCGCATTCCAGCGCGAGCGGCTGCGCCAGCTCGTCGACGACCTCAACGCGCTGCCCGATCGTCAGCGCGGCGCGCTGCTGCTGCGCGAGGCGTCCGGCTTCTCCTACCGCCACATCGCGTCGGTGCTCGGGACCAGCGCCGGCAATGCGCGCCAGACCGTGCACGCGGCGCGGCGCAACCTGCACAAGCGCCGGGTGGGGCGCGAGCACGGGTGGCTGGGGCTCGCGCTCCCCGGCCTGGCGGTCGCCTGGCTCGGCGCGGTGACCGCGAACCTGAGCGGCATCGGCAAGGCCGCGCTCGTGGCCGGGGTGCTGGCGGTCGGCGGGGGCGCAGCGACGGCGCTGGAGGGCGGGGCGAGCGGCGGGCTGCTCGGCGGGGCGGTCCCGCCGGCGGCCGCGGCCACGCCGCCGCCCGCCGACGCGCTGGCCGAGTTGCCGCGGCATCTGGTGGCCGTGACCTCGACGCCGACGCAAACCGCGGCGGTCGGGCAAAGCGCCGCGGTCGGGCACGCCCCGACGCCGAAGCGAACCGTTGCACCCGCGTCGACGCTCACCCAAACCGTGGCGGCCGAGCAGAGCCCCGCGCCGCAAGCGGCGACGAGGCAAACCGGGGGGCAGCACACGTCGGCGGTGCCGAAGCCGAGCACCGCGCCCACGCAAACCGCCTCGCCGATGGAAAGCGGGCGCAACGCGCCGCACATCACCGCTCGCCCCGCCGGCCCGGTCGCCCAGGTCGCCCGGGACTGCAACACCGGCGGCGGCCAGCCCGGCCAGGGCGCCCCGCAGCAGGACCCGCAGGCGGCGCCGGCTCCGCAGCAGTAGCGCGCCTATCTGCTCATCGCGGCATCGTCGGGCTGGCCTGACGGAGGCTGAGATACCCTCGATGGGTGAGCTTCCCCGGGACCGCCACGCCCGTCCGGTTCGAGCCCGCGATCTGGCCGCCGCGACCCGCGCCGGCGCCCGCCTCGCCCAAGCCGAAGCCCGCCGCGGCGCCCACCCATGACCGCTGAGCCGATCTACAGCGAGGCCGCGATCGGCTACCGGAGCTGGAACGTCGCCGCCGACCGCGCGCTGCGCTCGACCGGCCTGGGGAGCACGCGCTGGCGGTCGGGCACGAACGTCGCCTACTGCGGCGCCGGCGGCGAGCACGACGCCCCGCACGCCCCGTGCGGCTGCGGCCTGTACGCCCGCCACGACCTGCCCGGCGGCATCGAGGCGCGCGCGCCCTGGGTCGCCGGCGCGGTCGCGCTGCGCGGCCGCGTGCTCGTCCACCACGACGGGATGCGCGGCGAGGAGGCGGTGATCCTGGCGCTGGCGCTGCCGCTCGACCCGCACCCGGCCGACCTGCGCCGCGTGGGCGCGGTCGCCGACCGCTACGGCGTCCCGCTGGTGGCCTACGACGAGCTGCGCGCCGAGGCCGAGCGCTACGGCCTCCCGGTGCCGCTCGCGGATCGCCCCGCGCCGCCGCCGCCCGTGCGCCGCCGCGGCCTGCTGCGCGCGCTGTTGAAGCGATGAGCGACGAGACCGCCCTCGTAGACGCGGCGTTCGCGGCCCTGCACGAAGGTGGCGTCGAGGCGCTCGTGCGCTACGTCCACCCGGAGTTCGAAGGCGTCGTCCCACCCGAGCTGTCGGCCGAGCCCGACACGTACACGGGCCACGATGGAATCCGCCGCTACTTCGCGCTCTGGGACGAGGACATCGAGGACCTGCGCTTCGCGCCGAAGGAGGTCTTCGCCATCGACGACGCCGTGATCATGATCCTCCGCATCACCGGGCGCGGGCGCGGGAGCGGGGCGCCGGCCGAGCTGCTGGCGCCGGTGCGTATCACGATCATCGACGGGCTCCTGCGGAGCATGTCGGCGCACGCGACCGTGGAGGACGCGCTGGCGGCTTCGCCGACGGCCGCATCGGGTAACCAAACGGTGCCTTGATTCCGCTCCTCGAGCAGTTCCCCGGCGGACATCGTTGGTCTGGATTGGCAGCGGATCGAGCTACAGTGGCAACGTCATTCCTAAGCAGCGAAAGGGGGTGATCGGATTGCGAAACAACAACCGCGGACGACTGACAGAGCCGATGGTGCGCGACAACGGGCAGCTTCGGCCCACCAGCTGGGACGAGGCCCTTGACGTCGCGGCCGCAGGCTTGGCGCGTGCCAGGGAGCAGGACACGACCCGCTCCTTCGGCATGTTCAGCTGCTCCAAGGCGTCGAACGAGGTCAACTTCCTCGCCCAGAAGTTCGTCCGCTCGGCGATGGGGTCGAACAACATCGACTCGTGCAACCGCACTTGACACGCGCCCAGCGTCGTCGGTCTGGCGACGGTATTCGGCGCGGGCGGCGGCACGTCGTCCTTCGATGAGGTCAACGACACGGATCTTTTGATCCTGTGGGGTTCGAACGCCCGCGAGACGCATCCGATCTTCTTCCACCACGTCTTGAAGGCCGTGCGCCGCGGCACGCCGCTGTACGTGGTCGACCCCCGCCGCACGGGGTCCGCGCAATGGGCCGACACGTGGCTGGGTCTCGACGTGGGCTCCGATATCGCGCTGTCGAACACGATCGCGCGCGAGATCATCCACGCGGGCCTGGTCAACGAGCACTTCATCGCCCGCGCGACCACCGGGTTCGACGAGTACCGCGCGTCGGTCGAGCCGTGGACGCTCGAGGAAGGCGAGCGCGTGACCGGCGTCCCCGCCGCCGTCATCCGCGAGCTCGCGCACGCCTACGCGCGCGCCGACCGCGCGATCCTCTGCTGGACCCTCGGGATCACCGAGCACGCCACCGCCGTCGACAACGTGCTCGCCCTCATCAACCTCGCCCTGCTCACCGGCCACGTCGGGCGCTACGGGTCCGGGCTCAACCCGCTGCGCGGCCAGAACAACGTGCAGGGCGGGGGGGACAGCGGCGCGATCCCGAACAAGCTGCCGGGTTTCCAGGACGTCCAGGACGACCACGAGGCACGGGCCCGCTTCGAGGCGGCCTGGGGTACGAAGCTCCCGCCCGAAACCGGATGGCACCTCTCGCAGATGTTCGATGCGATGGAGCGTGGCGAGCTGAACACGCTCTATGTCGTGGGCGAGAACCCGGCGCAGTCGGAGGCGGACTCCAAGCGATCGCTGGGGCTGCTGGAGGGCTTGGACTTCATGATCGCCCAGGACATCCTCTTCACCAAGACCTGCGAGATGGCCGACGTCGTGCTGCCATCGACGGCGTCGTGGTGCGAGTCCGACGGCGGCACAGTGACGAACACCGAGCGTCGTGTACAGCTGATGCGCAAGGCGCTCGACCCGCCCGGCGAAGCCCGCGACGACATGTGGATCATCTGCGAGCTCGCCCGGCGCCTCGGGCACGACTGGGGCTATCCGACCGCCGAGGAGACATGGGACGAGCTGCGCTCGCTGAGCCCGATGCACCGGGGCATGAGCTATAAGCGCCTGGAGGAGCTCGGCGGCATCCAGTGGCCGTGCCCGAGCGAGGACCACCCCGGCTCGCCGTTCCTCCACGGCCGCCTCTGGGCCGAGCCGCCCGAGGGTCCGCTCGCGCCGTTCTCCGTCACGCCGTGGGTCCCCCCGGTCGACGAGCTCGACGCCGACTTCCCCATCCGGCTCACCACCGGTAGGCGCCTGGACTCCTACAACACCGGCGTGCAGTCCAGCCTCTTCGGCTCCCCCATGCGTCGCGGCGAGACCCTCGACCTCTCTCCGCAGGACGCCGACAAGCTCGACGTCGAGCCCGGCGAGATGGTGCGCATCACCTCGCGGCGCGGCTCGATCGAGGCCCCCGTCCGCCTCGACCCGGGCCTGCGCCCGGGACTGGCGTTCATGACGATGCACTTCCCCGACGAGATCGACGTCAACATCCTCACCATCGACGCGACCGACCCGAAGTCGGGCACGGCGGAGTTCAAGGCCACCGCGGTGCGGGTGGAGAGGCTCGACGGTCGCGAGCGTCAGGCCGCCGGCGTGGTGAGCACCGGGGCCAAGTAGTGGATCTCCGTCTCCTGAACGCCGAGCCCACCGAGGCCGAGCGCGACGCCGTCGATGCGTTCCTCGGCCCGTCGCTGCAGGTGTGGACGGCCGACGGCAACGGCCACGCCGCCCACGGCGGGCACGCGGCACGCGCGCAGCGCCAGATGCTGCTGCCCACGCTGCACGCGCTGCACGAACGAGCGGGGTGGATCAGCCCCGGAGGCCTGAACTACGTGGCGGGCCGCCTCACGGTGCCACCCGCAGACGTGTACGGCGTCGCCACCTTCTACGCGCTGTTCTCGGTCACCGAGCGTCCGCCGCGCGTCGTGCACGTCTGCGACGACGTCGCCTGTCGCTGCGCGGGCTCGGAGGAGCTCATCGCCCAGCTCGGCCCGGAGGGCGCTGACGAGGACGGCGCCACCTGGCTGCGCAGCCCGTGCCTGGGCCAGTGCGACCGGGCTCCAGCCGCGCTGCTCACCGAGGCCGGCGACACGCCGGTGGAGCGCGAGCTCACGGCGATCGACGCCGACGCGATGCAGGCGATTTTGGCCGGCGCCACACCGCCCCCACCGCCGTCGACGACCCCGCCCCAGACCGGCCAGCCCGGCCTGCGCCTGCTCCGGCGCATCGGCGTCGTCGATCCGGAGAGCCTCGACGACTACCGCGCCCACGGCGGCTATGACGCGCTGCGCCGCGCGATCGACCTCGGCCCCGAGGGCGTCATCCGCGAGGTCACCGACGCGAACATCGTCGGCCGCGGCGGCGCCGCGTTCCCGATGGGGCGCAAGTGGGGAGCCGTCGCGACGCAACCGCGCCGCCCGCACTATCTGATCTGCAATGCGGACGAGTCCGAACCGGGCACGTTCAAGGATCGGGTGCTCATGGAGGGCGACCCGTTCGCGGTCATCGAGTCGATGACCATCGCGGCCTACGCCACCGGCTCCGAGCACGGCTACATCTACTTGCGCGGCGAGTATCCGCTGGCGCAGGCGCGCCTCGAGCACGCGATCGAGCAGGCCCGCGAGCGAGGGTTCCTCGGTCCGGACGTCCTTGGCCAGGGCTTCGCGTTCGAGATCGAGCTGCGCAAGGGGGCGGGTGCGTACATCTGCGGCGAGGAGACCGCGATCTTCGGCTCGATCGAGGGCTTCCGCGGCGAGCCCCGCAACAAGCCGCCGTTCCCGGTCGTAGCTGGCCTCTTCCGCCAGCCGACCGTCGTCAACAACGTCGAGACGCTGGTCAACGTGCCGGCGATCATCCTCGAGGGCGGACCGGCGTTCGCGCAGATCGGCACCGAGCGCTCGACCGGGCCGAAGCTCTTCTGCGTGTCGGGCGCCGTCGAGCGTCCGGGGACCTACGAGGTCGAGTTCGGCGTCACGCTGCGCGAGCTGCTCGAGCTCGCGGGCGGGGTCGCGCCGAACCTCCGCACCGTCCTGCTCGGCGGGGCGGCAGGGAGCTTCGTGACGCCCGACGAGCTCGACATGCCTCTGACCTTCGAGGACGCGCGCGAGCTCGGCACCACGCTCGGATCGGGCGTGGTGCTGGCCATCGACGACAGCGTCGACCTCAAGCGGTTGCTCATGGTCATCGCGGCGTTCATGCGCGACGAGAGCTGCGGCCAGTGCGTGCCCTGCCGGGTCGGCACGGTGCGCCAGGAGGAGGCCCTGGCCCGGTTGCAGTCGGGCAGGACCCGCGGGACCGTGGACGACGAGCTCGCGCTCATCGCCGAGATCGGCGTGGCGATGCGCGACGCCTCGATCTGCGGCCTGGGCCAGACCGCCTCGACGGCCGTCGAATCCGCCATCGCCAAGCTGGGGGTGTTCGCATGACACAGCGCACGGTCAGCCTCACGATCGACGACGCGCAGGTCGAGGTTCCGGAGGGCTCGACGGTCCTCGACGCCTGCGCCCAACGCGGCATCGACACCCCGACCCTGTGCTACGGCGACACGTTGCAGCCGGTCAACGCGTGCCGCGTCTGCGTCGTCGAGCTCGAGGGCGCCCGCACGCTCGTGCCGGCGTGCTCGCGCGTCGCCGAGGACGGCATGGTGGTCCGCACCGACTCCGAGCGCGTCCGCCACAGCCGCAAGATGGTCATGGAGTTCCTGGCCTCGTCGACCGACTTGTCCACTACGCCCGTGGCCGAGGGCTACCTGTCCCGCTACGAGGCGCGCCCCGAGCGCTACGGCCCGGCAGCGCCGCCGGACCCGCACCGCGACGACAAGCGCACGGGCCATCACGAGGAGCCCGACGGGCAGACCGCTGCCACCGTCCACGCGCCCGCGAAGGTCGACAACGATCTCTACGTCCGCGACTACTCCAAGTGCATCCTCTGTTACAAGTGCGTCGACGCCTGCGGCGAGCAGTGGCAGAACACCTTCGCCATCACCGTCGCCGGCCGCGGGTTCGACGCACGGATCTCGACGGAGTACGCCAACCCGCTACCGGAGTCGGCGTGCGTGTACTGCGGCAACTGCATCGCGGTGTGCCCGACCGGCGCGCTGATGTTCGCCTCCGAGCACGAGCTGCGCGAGGCCGGTGACTGGGACCTGACGCGCCAGACGGAAACCGACACCATCTGCCCATACTGCGGCGTCGGGTGCAACCTCACGTTGCACGTCCAGGACAACCAGATCGTCAAGGTCAGCTCGCCCGACGACCACGACATCACGCACGGCAACCTCTGCATCAAGGGCCGCTTCGGCTTCCAGCACGTCGCCGCTCAGCCGGCCAAGACGCGGTCCGAGCCCGAGTAGACGTTCACCCCGCCGCCCCGCGCAAAGCCGCACAGCGTCATCCCGCGGTCCGCGGCGGCCCGCACGGCCAGCGACGTGGGGGCGCCTACCCCGACGAGCACCGGCGCGCCGGCCACCGCCGCCTTCTGCACGAGCTCGAAGGACAGCCGGCCCGACACGCAAAGCAGATGGCCGCGAAGCGGCAAGTGGCCGTCCAGCAGCGCACGACCTATCACCTTGTCCATCGCGTTGTGGCGGCCGACGTCCTCCCGGACGACGACCAGCGTCCCGTCGACGTCGAAGAGCCCGGTCGCGTGCAGCCCGCCGGTGGCCTCGAAGGCGGGCTGCCGCAGGCGATCGGGCAGGGACGCCAGGAGCGCGCGCGAGACGGTCGGCCCTGGGCTCAGCGGCGGCGCATACACGGCGATCTCCTCCAGCGCGCCCTTGCCGCAGACGCCACACGAGCTCGTGGTGTAGAAGCGCCGCCGGCCGGGATCGAACCGGAGCTCGGTGTCGACGTCGACGATGTTCGCCGCCAGGTCCGGGGACGGCCCGGCCTCAGCGGGGGCGTCGATGAGGCCCTCGCCGAACAGGAAGCCCAGCGCAAGCTCCTCGTCGTGGCCCGGCGTCCGCATCGTCACGGCAAGGGCGTCGCCGCGCACGCGAATCTCGAGCGGCTCCTCGATGGCGACGCGATCAGCGACCCCGTCGTGCTCCACCGGGGCGGAGAGGAGAATCGGATCGACAGCCATGAAGCTCAGGACAGGGTGATCGGGCCGCGCACGACCACGTCCTGCGGCAGGCCGCGCACGGTGATGGTGGCCTGAGCCTCGAGCGTCTCGTCCCCCTTCAGTTCGCCGGCATCGACCTGCTCGCGCACCGCGAGGTCGATCTCACGCTGCGCCGTCACGCCGAGCTGCTTGAGGAACTTCCGCACCGACATGTTGAAGGCTTCCTCGTCCATTCCGCTTCCCACCATAGGCAAGGAGGCTTGGAGTGACCACCTCAGTGGGTAACCATGCCTTGGTTTGACTCGGCGCCCACGCACGTTTCCGCTCCTCCGGCAGCTGCGCGACGACCGCTTGGGACTGGGGCGGGCTGCGCGCTCGCAGCGCTCCGACGAGCTCCGGCCGCGCACCGAGCAGGCCGACCGCGTGGTCAAGTCGATCTGTCCGTACTGCGCGGTGGGCTGCGGGCAGCTGGTCTATGTGCGCGACGAGCAGGTCATCCAGATCGAGGGCGACCCCGACTCGCCGATTTCCCGAGGTCGCCTGTGCCCCAAGGGGTCGGCGTCCAAGCAGCTCGTCACCCATCCGCGGCGGGAGACGAAGGCCAAGTACCGGGCGCCGGGGGCGACGGCCTGGGAGGAGATCGACCTTGACCGGGCGATGGACATGATCGCCGATCGCCTCATCGCGACGCGCGAGCGCACGTGGGAGGCGACGACAGAGATGGAGGGCGAAGAGGTCCCGCTCAAGCGCACGCAGGGCTTCGCGCATCTCGGCGGCGCCACGCTCGACAACGAGGAGAACTACCTGATCAAGAAGTTCTTCTCGGCCGCGGGCGCGGTCTCGATCGAGAACCAGGCCCGCATATGACACAGCTCGACGGTCCCCGGTCTGGGGACCTCGTTCGGGCGCGGCGGCGCGACGACGTTCCAGCAGGACCTCCAGAACTCCGACTGCATCGTGATCATGGGGTCGAACATGGCCGAGAACCACCCGGTGGGTTTCCAGTGGGTCATGGAGGCCAAGCGCCGGGGCGCGCGGATCATCCACATCGATCCCCGGTTCTCGCGCACGAGCGCCATGGCCCACGATCACGTTCCGCTGCGGGCTGGCAGCGACATCGCCTTCCTGGGCGCGCTGATCAACTACGCGATCACGAACGACCGCTGCTTCCGCGAGTACGTGTGCGCCTACACCAACGCGATCACGATCGTCTCCGACGACTTCCGCGACACCGAGGACCTCGACGGCCTGTTCAGCGGGTTCGAGAGCGAGAGCTGCAAGTACGCCCTGGGCTCGTGGCAGTACAAGGGGTTCGAGGCGGGCGCGGCGGCCGGCCACCGCGAGCTCATCGGCGAGCAGGCTCACGGGGCCCACGGCGGGCACCTCGCGCACGGCGATCCGCCGTACGTCGATCACACCCTCGAGGACCCCCGGTGCGTCTTCCAGATCCTCAAGCGGCATTTCTCCCGCTACACGCCGGAGATGGTCGAGGAGGTCTGCGGCGTCCCGCGCGAGCGCTTCCTCGAGGTGGCCGAGGCGGTATGCGACAACTCGGGTCGCGAGCGAACGACGGCCTTTGTCTACTCGGTCGGTTGGACGCAGCACACGGTCGGCGTGCAGTACATCCGCGCCGCCTCGATCCTGCAGCTGCTGCTGGGCAACATCGGCCGGCCGGGCGGCGGCATCCTGGCCCTGCGCGGGCACGCGTCGATCCAGGGGTCGACCGACATCCCGACGCTCTTCAACATCCTGCCCGGCTACTTGCCGATGCCATCTGCCGGGTCCGAGGACGATCTCGCTGACTGGATCCAGCTCAGCAGCCCCCCGACCGGTTACTGGGGCCATGCCGGCGACTACATGACGTCGCTCCTGAAGGCGTGGTGGGGACCGGTGGCCACCGAGGACAACGACTACTGCTTCGACTACCTCCCGCGCATCGACAGCGACCACTCGGCCTACGCCGCGCTCCTGCGCATGGACGCCGCGGAGGTCGAGGGGTACTTGGTCATGGGGGAGAACCCGGTCGTCGGCGCAGCCAACGGGAAGCTGTGGCGCAAGGCGCTGGGGAAGCTGAAATGGCTGGTGGTGCGCGACCTGGTCGAGGTCGAGACGGCGTCGTTCTGGCGCGACCAGCCCGACTGCCAGACCGAGGTCTTCCTCCTGCCCGCCGCGTCCCACGTGGAGAAGAGCGGGTCGTTCACCAACACCCAGCGCCTGCTGCAATGGCACCACCAGGCCATCGAGCCCCCGGGGGACTGCCGGTCGGAGCTGTGGTTCATGTACCACCTGGGGCGGCGCGTGCGCGAGCGGCTGCGGGACTCGGACGACCCGAAGGACCGGCCGGTGCTCGACCTCACGTGGGAGTACCCGACCGAGGGGCCGAGTGCCGATCCGAGTGCTGAGGCGGTCCTGCGGGAGATCTCCGGCTACCGCATCGCCGACGGGACGGCGCTCGACGCCTACCAGCAGCTCGCGGACGACGGCTCGACCGCATGCGGCTGCTGGATCTACTGCGGGGTCTACGCGAACGACGAAAATCAGGCGGCGCGGCGCAGGCCGGGCTCCGAGCAGACGTGGGTGGCGCCCGACTGGGGCTGGGCCTGGCCGCTGAACCGCCGCATCCTCTACAACCGGGCCAGTGCCGATCCGAGCGGCCGGCCGTGGTCGGAACGCAAGCGCTACGTCTGGTGGGACGACGCGGACGGCAAGTGGACGGGCGAGGACGTGCCCGACTTCGTTGCCGACAAGGCGCCGGACTACGACCCACCGGAGGATGCGCAGGCGGAGAAGGCGTTGCGCGGCGATGAGCCGTTCATCATGCAGGCCGACGGCAGGGCGTGGCTGTACGCGCCCAGCGGCTTGGTCGACGGGCCGATGCCCACGCACTACGAGCCGCAGGAGTCGCCGATCGACAACCTCCTCTACGGGCAGCAGTCCAACCCGGCCCGCCGGCAGCGTGCGCGCGCCGACAACGCGTACCACAGGGTCGGCGACGAGCGCTTCCCGTTCGTCTTCACGACCTACCGCCTGACCGAGCACCACACGGCCGGCGGGATGTCCCGCTGGCTCCCGTACCTCAGCGAGCTGCAGCCCGAGTTCTTCGTCGAGGTCTCGCCGGCGCTGGCCGCGCTGCGCGGCCTGCGCCACCGCGAGTGGGCGACGGTCTCGACGCTCCGCGCCGAGGTCGAGGCGCGCGTGCTGGTCACGGAGCGGATCACGCCCTTGCGCGTGAGCGACCGCGAGATCCACCAGATCGGACTGCCCTACCACTGGGGCGAGAACGGCCTTGCGCGCGGCGATTCGGCCAACGACCTGCTCTCGCTCGCGCTCGACCCCAACGTGCAGATCGGCGAGTACAAGGCCGCGACCTGCGATATCCGGCCGGGGAGG
The DNA here is from genome assembly GCA_036270095.1 of Solirubrobacteraceae bacterium. GTDB lineage: Bacteria > Actinomycetota > Thermoleophilia > Solirubrobacterales > Solirubrobacteraceae > DATBDE01. The sequence continues at coordinate 38,111 of DATBDE010000077.1, forward strand.
CGACCACGATGAGCGCACAACAGCGCATGGGCTTCTTCACCGACACCTCGGTGTGCATCGGCTGCAAGGCGTGCGAGGTGGCGTGCAAGGAGTGGAACGACGTCCCCGAGGACGGCCTCGAGTTCACAGGCCAGAGCTACGACAACACCGGGGAGCTGGGGGCGTCGACCTGGCGCCACGTGGCCTTCGTCGAGCAGGGCTCGGCCGACGACATGGACTTCCGCTGGCTGATGAGCTCGGACGTCTGCAAGCACTGCACGTCGGCGGCCTGCCTGGAGGTGTGCCCGACCGGGGCGCTGTTCCGGACCGAGTTCGGCACCGTGGTCGTGCAGCCCGACGTCTGCAACGGCTGCGGTTACTGCGTGGCCGCGTGCCCGTTCGGGGTCATCGACCGGCGCGAGGAGGACGGCCGGGCCTGGAAGTGCACGCTCTGCTATGACCGCCTGAAGGACGGGCTGGAGCCAGCCTGCGCGAAGGCGTGCCCGACCGATTCGATCCAGTTCGGCGAGCTCGAGGACCTGCGTGTGCGGGCGCAGGGCCGCGTGGAGGAGCTGCAGGCCGACGGCGTCGCCGAGGCGCGCCTGTACGGCGACGACCCGTCCGACGGCGTCGGCGGCTTTGGCGCGTTCTTCCTGCTGCTCGACGACCCCGAGGTCTACGGCCTGCCGCCGGACCCGGTCTCGACCACGCGCGACCTGCCCGACCTCTGGAAGCACACGGCGCTGGCGGCGGGCGCGCTGGTGGCCGGCGTGGCGGCGGCGCTGGTCGGGCGGAGCCGGTGAGCGTCGAGGTCCGGACCTACCACGGACGGCAGGTGCTCAAGACGCCGGTGTGGACGCCCGAGGTCCCCTGGTACTTCTTCGTCGGCGGAATGGCGGGCGCGGCCGCGCCGCTGGCGCTGGGCGCCGGGATGTCGGGCCGGCCCGCGCTCGCGCGGCGCGCCTGGCTGCTCGCCCTGGCCGGTGTCGGGATCTCGCCGGTCCTGCTCATCTCCGACCTCGGGCGGCCCGAGCGGTTCCACAATATGCTGCGGGTCTTCAAGGTCACCTCGCCCATGAGCGTGGGCTCGTGGGCGCTCGCCGGGTTCGGCACCGCGACCGCGATCGCGGTCGGCGGCGAGCTCCTGGGCCTGCCGGGCGGTGCGGCGGCCAAGCCGGTCGCGGCGGCGCTGGGGCCGGTCGTCTCGACCTATACGGCGGCGCTGATCGCCGACACGGCCATCCCGGTGTGGCACGAGGCGCGGACCGAGCTGCCGTTCCTGTTCGCCGCCACCTCGGCAGCCAGCGCGGGGGCGGCGCTGACGCTGGTCACGCCGGCGGAGGAAGCGGGGCCGGCGCGGCGCCTGGCCTTCGCCGGCTCGGCGGCTGCGCTCGCCCTGCTGGAGACCATGGAGCGCCGCCTGGGACCGCTCGGCGAGCCCTACCGGGAGGGCGACGCCGGCCGCTTCGGGAAGGCCGCGAAGGCGCTGATCGGCGCGGGCGCGCTGGGGCTGGGCACGCTGGGCCGGAAGTCGCGCGCCGTCGCGGCGGCGAGCGCGGCGGCGGTGCTGGCCGGCGCCGCCCTGGAGCGCTGGTCGGTCTTCCGGGCCGGGTTCCAGTCGGCCGAGGACCCGAAGTACGTCGTTGGCCCGCAGCGCGAGCGCGTCGCTGCCCGCGGCGCCTAGCCGCCGCCCGGCGCCGGCCCGCTGCGTATCGCGAGCATGAGCTCGAACCGCGCGTCCGCGTCCTCGAGGACGTCGCCGAAGCGCTCGCGCAGCTGCGCCAGCCGGTAGCGGACGGTCTGCGGGTGCACGTGCAGCCGCTCGGCCACCGCTACCGCGTTGCCACGCTCGTCCAGCCACGCCGCCAGCGTCTCCGACAGCCGCGCGCGCGTGCGCTCGGGCAGGTCGGCCAACGGGGCCATGCAGCGCGTGCGCAGGCGCGCCAGCAGGGCCGGGTCCGCGTGCAGGGCGAGCACGGCGAGGTGGTCGTCCACGCGCACGGGCGAGACGCGCTCGAGCCCCAGCGCCGCCCGCGCCCACCGGAACGCGTCGGGCAGGCCGTCGAGCGTCGTCGAAGGGCTGATCGCCGCCGGGCGATCGCGCAGGGCGGCGCTCAGCACGGCGGCGCGGCCGGGCCCGTCGGGGTCGGGCATGAGCACACAGGCGCAGTCGTTCACCGTGCCGCCGAGCGCGTCGGGGCCCAGGCGGCCGGCCAGCCGGTCGGCCTCGCCGGCCGACACCGCCACGACGGCGGCGCGAGCGGGCAGCGTCCAGCCCGCGTCGCCGGCCGCCCGGCGCCGCGCGGCCGCCGGCATCGTCGCGTCGGTCAGCAGGAGCTCGAGCAGGCGGTGGCGCAGTCGCTGGCGCTCTCCGGCCGCCAGGGCCTGGGCCTGCGCATAGCCTTCGACCGACTCGGCCGAGAGCTCGTCGATGTAGGCGAAGATGCTCTCCGCGAGCAGGTTCATGGTCTCGGGGGCCACGCCGGCCGCGGTCCCGGCCCGCGCCAGCCGCCGCCACGCGACGCGCGCGCCGACCCGGTAGGCGGCGAGCAGGGCATCGAGGCTGCGCCCCTCCCGCCACTCGCCTCGGCCCAGGGCGCGGTAGACCTCGGTCTCGCGACCCGCGGCGGGGTCGCGGATCTGGACGAGGAACTGCCGCAGCGCCTCGTCCACGCCCACCCGCAGCCCCCGGCCGAAGGCGCCTTCGAGCGGCCGCGCGTACGCCGGCACCTCGGCCGCGATGGCTGCCATGATCTCGTCGGCGACGCCCTGGACTTCGGGTTCGAGCACTTCGGCCAGCGACGGGGGGAGGTTTATCACCGCCATGACAATATTTCCGCCAGGCGCCGTGACATGTACGAGAAGTGTAGGCGCGATTGTGCGTCTACCTTCAGGGTAATGTCCAAGGCGCAACGCTATTCGAACATGGGCGCGGCCATCGTGCCGCTGCTGGCCGTCATCGCCGCCGCGATCCTCTCCTGGAACCACATCCTGCACTGGAGCGACGTGGCGATCTTCGCGGTGATGTACCTGATCGCCGGGCTTGGCGTGACCATCGGCTTCCACCGCCTGCTCACCCACCGCTCCTTCGCCACCTACAAGCCCGTGGCCTACACCCTGGCCATGGCCGGCTCGATGTCGGTCCAGGGCCCGGTCATCGGCTGGGTCGCCGACCACCGCAAGCACCACGCGCACACCGACGAGGAGGGCGACCCGCACTCGCCCCACGTCGGCCACGGCGACGGCGTCGTGGGAGCGCTGAAGGGCCTGTGGTGGGCGCACTTGGGCTGGCTGCTGGACCGTCAGGGCCAGGCCGACCCCAACCGGTACGCGCGCGACCTCCGCGAGGACCGCGGCATGCGGCGGATCAACCGCGCCTTCCTGTGGCTCGTCGCGGCCGGACTCGTGCTCCCGTTCGCCGCCGGGTTCGTGATCACCGGCACGCTGGCGGGCGCTGCGACCGCGCTCCTGTGGGGCGGCTTCGTCCGCATCTTCATCCTCCACCACGTGACGTGGAGCGTGAACTCCGTCTGCCACTTCTTCGGACGTCGCCGCTTCGACACCGACGACGAGTCCACCAACGTCACCTGGGTCGCCCTGCTCTCGTTCGGCGAGGGCTGGCACCACAACCATCACGCCTTCCCGCGCTCGGCCAAGCACGGCCTGCGCTGGTACGAGCCCGACCTCACGGGCCTGTTCATCCGCGGCCTCGAGCGCCTGCACCTGGCCTGGAACGTGGTCACGATCACGCCCGAGCGCCAGCGCGAGCGCCTGGCCGCGAGCACCGGCAGCGCCTGACCGCGCACCGAGCGCGCAAATGGTGCGATGGACCGGCCATTCTCCTTGCGCTCATCCGCACAGATGGAACACTCCCCGTGCAGTCGAGGGGTGAAGAGGGGGAGTGCCGAGAATGGCAACCAATCTGGAGACATTGCAGGCGCGCGTCCGGGAGATGGAGGGCGTGGCCTACGGTCGCGACGACCGCCAGGACAGCTGGATGAACACGTGGGCCTTCCAGGCCCGGCGTGAGCTCCGTCGTCGCCGCCGCAAGATGCGGGCCGAGGCGCCCTCAAAGGGCAGCCCGCAGCCCTCGAGCTGAGCACCAGCCGGGGCGTTTTCCCGCTCCGTGCGGCCACCACGCCGCACGCGCTTCGGCCTGCCACACTCCGTGTGGGTTTGCGCCCGCCTGGGGTAGCCAGGCGTGGAGTGGAAAAGGAGGAACCCGAACATGGCCGAGAACCGCTTGCAGCGCCTGTCCGAGCTCGGGCAGAGCGTATGGATCGACAACCTTTCGCGCCCGCTCGTCCGTGAAGGCGGGCTGACGCGCCTGATGGAGGAGGACGCCGTCGTCGGCGTCACCTCGAACCCGACCATCTTCCAGAAGGCGCTCGCCGAGGGCGACGCGTACGACGCGCAGATGCGCGAGGTGATCGCGAACGAGTCGGACAACACCGAGGTGTTCCTCCAGCTCGCCACGCGCGACGTCTCCGACGCCTGCGACCTGTTGCGGCCGGTGTGGGACCGCGGCGGCGGCCGCGACGGTTACGTGTCGATCGAGGTCACGCCCGACCTCGCCTACGACACCGAGGGCACGATCGCCCAGGCCCAGCGCCTGCACGAGTGGATCGACAAGCCCAACCTGCTGGTCAAGATCCCCGCCACCGAACCCGGCCTGGGCGCGATCGAGGAGATGATCGCCCGGGGCCGCTCGATCAACGTCACGCTGACCTTCTCGCTGCACCGCCACGCCCAGGTGGCCGAGGCCTACCTGCGCGGGCTCGAGCGGCTCGTCGAGTCCGGCGGCGATCCCACGACCGTCGCCTCGGTCGCGTCGTTCTTCGTCTCGCGCGTGGACACGGAGGCCGACAACCGCCTCGACGCCGTCGGCGGCCACGACGAGTTGCTCGGCCGCACCGCCGTGGCCAACGCCAAGCTCGCCTACCAGCACTACCTTGAGACGTTCGCCGGCGACCGCTGGGAGGCCCTGGCGGCCAAGGGCGCCACGCCGCAGCGCTGCCTGTGGGCCTCAACGTCGACCAAGAACCCGGCCTACCGGGACACGCTCTACGTCGAGGAGCTCATCGGGCGCGACACGGTCAACACGATGCCCGACTCCACCATCGAGGACTTCCAGGACCACGGCGAGATCCGCGGCCTGACCGTCGAGGAGGACGTGGAGGGCGCCCGCGCGACGCTCGAGGCGCTGGCCAGGGCCGGCGTCGACTACGACGACGTGACGGCGACGCTCGAGCGCGAGGGCGTGGAGAAGTTCGACGCGTCGTTCAAGGAGCTGTTGGACGAGGTGGCCCGCAAGCGCGACACGCTCGTCGCGGCGTAGGTGGCGGCCATGGACGCCAGCCAGTGGGGCGAGCTCGGTCAGCAGCTGCGCGTGGACTCCGTCCGCGCGTCGGCCGCCGCTGGGTCCGGCCACCCCACCTCCTCCATGTCGGCCGCCGACCTCATCGCCGTGCTCATCGCCGAGCACCTGCGCTTCGACGTCGACAAGCCCGACGACCCCAACAACGACCACGTGATCTTCTCCAAGGGTCACGCCTCGCCGCTCGAGTACTCGATGCTCAAGGCGATGGGCGTGCTCGACGACGCCGAGCTGCTCACGTTCAGGAAGTTCGGCTCGCGCCTGCAGGGCCACCCGATCCCCAACCTGCCGATGGTCGACGTGGCCACCGGCTCGCTGGGCCAGGGCCTGCCCATCGGCGTCGGCGTCGCGCTCACCGGCCAGCGCCTGGACCGCCTGCCCTACCGCGTGTGGGTGCTGTGCGGCGACTCCGAGCTGGCCGAGGGCTCGATCTGGGAGGCGTTCGAGCACGCCGCCTACGCGGGCCTCGACAACCTCGTGGCCATTCTCGACATCAACCGGCTCGGCCAGCGCGGCGAGACCATGCACGGCTGGAACCTGCGCAACTACGCCGGGCGCGTCGAGGCCAACGGCTGGCACGCGATCGAGATCGACGGCCACGACGTCGAGGCGATCGACCGCGCCTACGCCGAGGCCGAGGCCACCTCGGGCAAGCCCACCGCGATCATCGCCAAGACGATCAAGGGCAAGGGCGTCGCGGCGGTCGAGAACAAGAACGGGTTCCACGGCAAGCCCCTCGACGACCCCGAGGCGGCGATCGCGGAGCTCGGCGGCGAGCGCGACCTGCACGTCGACGTGGCCAAGCCCGAGTCGCACGGCACGCCGCACGTCTTCGAGACCAGCGGCGCCGCCCTGCCCACCTACGACCTGGGCGACAAGGTCGCCACCCGCAAGGCCTACGGCGACGCCCTGACCGCGGTAGGCGCCAACCACGGCGACGTGGTCGCGCTGGACGGCGAGGTGGGGAACTCCACCTACGCCGAGCTCTTCAGCGATACCCACCCGGATCGCTACTTCGAGATGTTCATCGCCGAGCAGCAGATGATCGCCACGGCGGTGGGCATGCAGGTGCGGGGCTGGAAGCCCTACGCGTCCACCTTCGCGGCGTTCCTCGCCCGGTCGGCCGACTTCACGCGCATGGCCGCGATCTCGCGGGCCGACCTGCGCGTGTCCGGATCGCACGCGGGCGTGTCGATCGGCGAGGACGGGCCGTCGCAGATGGCCCTCGAGGACCTCGCCTACTTCCGCGCCCTGCATTCGAGCGCGGTGCTCTACCCGTGCGACGGCAACCAGACGGCTCAGCTCACCGAGGCCATGGCCGACCGCGACGGCATCACCTACATCCGCACCACGCGCGGGGGCACGCCGGTGATCTACGGGCCCGACGACCGGTTCGAGATCGGCGGTTCGCGCGTCGTGCGCGCGTCCGACGAGGACGAGGTGCTGCTGGTCGGCGCCGGGATCACCCTGCACGAGGCGCTGCAGGCCGCCGACGCCCTGGCCGACGACGGCATCCGCGCTCGCGTGGTCGACTGCTACTCGCTCAAGCCCATCGACACCGACGGCCTGCGCGAGGCCGCGGCGGCGGCGGGCGACCGCGTCGTCACCGTGGAGGACCACTGGCCCGAGGGCGGCCTGGGCGACGCCGTGCTGGGCGCCTTCGCCGACGCGGACGAGCGCCCGCGCGTGGTCAAGCTCGCCGTCCGGGACATGCCCGGCTCGGGCAAGCCGGACGAGCTGCTGCATGCGGCCGGGATCGACGCCGACGCGATCGCGTCCGCGGCGCGCGCCCTGGCGCGCGGCGGCGTTCCCGTCTGATGGCCGGGCAGGTCGACGAGATCACCAGCGAGCGCCTGCGGGCGCTCGCTGCAGTCCGCGCGCCCCAGGGCCACCGCGTCTTGACGGTGTACTTCGACCTCGACCCGAGCCGGTTCGGCACCGGCGAGGCGCGCAGGACCGAGATCAGCTCGGTCATCGACGAGGCCGAGCGCAAGGCGCGCGGCGCCGACGACTCGCTGCCCCACGACGGGAGGATCAAGCTGCGCGCCGACGTCGACCGCGTGCGGGACTGGTTCGAGCGCGACTTCTCGGCCAAGGGGACACAGGGCCTCGCGCTGTTCGCGTGCAGCCCGGCCGACCTGTTCGAGGCGCTGCGGCTGCCCTGTCCGTCGCCGCGCCTGGTCGCGGTCGACGACGCGCCGCTGATCACGCCGCTGGCCGAGGTCGGCCCGCCCACGCGCTGGGCGGTGCTGCTCGTCGACCGCCGCCACGGGCGGCTGTTCGCGGGCACGCAGTGGGAGCTCGACGAGGTCGGCGACGTCTACGACCGCCCATCCGGGCGCACCCGGGCCGGCGTGCGCGAGGGCGGCCTGTCTGAGGACCGCTATCAGCGCTCGGTCGAGGAGGACGCCAAGCACCACTTCCACCAGGTCTCCGAGGCCATGCTCGTGCGGCTCAAGCAGCGGCCCTTCGACCGCCTGCTGGTCGCGTCGCCCGACCCCGAGTACGCCGAGGTCGTCGAGCGCCTGCACCCGTACGTGAAGGAGCGCTGCGCCGGGCGCGTCGACGTCGAGGTCGCCACCGCCAACGCGGAGCAGGTGCTGGAGGCGGCCGAGCCGGCCATGCGCGCCGACGCCGAGCGACACGCCGCCGAGGTGCTCGAGCGGGTGCGGGCCGGAATCGGCCGTGGCGACCGGGCCGTGCACGGCGAGGACGCCGTGCGCGAGGCGCTCGAGCAGCAGCGCGTCGAGGCGCTGGTCTACGACGCACGTGTCGACGGCTCGGTGGACGAGGCGGTGCGGGCGGCGCTGCTGCAGTCGGCCGAGGTCATCAACGTCGGCGACGCCACCGACCTGGCTCCGCTCGGCCACATTGCGGCCGTCCTGCGCTTCTAGTGGGCCCTAGGGCGTGACGCCGCGCGCCTCGCGGGCGGCGTCCTCGGCCTCGCGCAGCTGGTCCTCGATCAGGTCGAGGCCGGTGTCCCAGAACCCCGGGTCGGCGAGGTCGACGCCGACGATCTCGCCCAGAGCCTCGGGCGGCA
>DATBDE010000078.1:0-1865 GCA_036270095.1 Solirubrobacteraceae bacterium
GTGGTGGCGTCGATCGTGAGCAGGGTCTCGTGGGGCGCGTCGGGCATCTGCTTCTGGATCACGCGGCGCACCTTCGACAACTCCTCCATCAGGTGCTGCTGGGTGTGGAGGCGCCCGGCGGTGTCGATGATCACCACGTCGTGCCCGCGCGCCCTGGCGGCCTCAATCGCGTCGAAAGCGACCGCGCCCGGGTCCGATCCCTGTGCCGCCCGCACGATTTCGCATCCCGCTCGATCCGCCCACTCGGCCAGCTGTTCGACGGCTGCGGCCCGGTAGGTGTCTCCAGCCGCCAGCAGCACCGACTTGCCAAGTTCGCGCTGGAGGTGCCACGCCATCTTGCCGATCGTCGTGGTCTTGCCGGTGCCGTTCACGCCCACCATGAGGATCACGGTTGGGTGCGGGCGCAGGTCGATCGTGAGCTCTCCCGGGCGCGCCACCTCGGCCATGATCTCGGTGAGGCGGCGCGTGAGGTCCTCGCCGCCCGCGAGGTCGCCCGCGCTCGCCTCTGTCTCCAGCCGCTGAACGATCTTGGCGGTGGTGGTGGCGCCGACGTCGGCATAGATCAGCGTCTCCTCGAGCCGCTCCCATGCTTCGTCGTCGAGCGTCTGGAAAACGCTTGCCTGCAGCTCCGCGCCGAGCGCCTCGCGCGTCTTCGACAGGTTCTGCCGCAAGCGGCGGAAGAACCCCTGCCGCTCCTCGGCCGGTTCCTCCGCGGTAGCGGCGGTGTCCTCGCCGGTGATGAAGAGCTCTCGCCAGGTGCGGGGCATGGCCGCCGGAGGATAGGAGGCCGGAGGCCGGAGGTCGGAGGTCGGAGGTCGGAGGTCGGAGGCCAGAGGCCAGAGGCCAGAGGCCAGAGGCGTTAGGCCGCTGCTTCGGTCGCCGAGCCCTCCGCCGCTTGCGGCTCGGGCTCTGTCACGCGGGTACCCGGTGGGAGGCGGCGGGAGACGACCTTCGATACGCCGTCGCCGCCCATGCTGACGCCGTAGAGGCAGTCGGCGGCGTCCATCGTGCGCTTCTGGTGGGTGACGACGATGAACTGGGCGCGGTCAGAGAAGCGGCCGATGAGCTGGAGGAAGCGGTCGATATTGAGGTCGTCGAGGGCGGCCTCCACCTCGTCGAGGATGTAGAACGGGCACGGGCGCGCAAGGAACACCGCGAACAGGAACGCCAGCGCCACCAGCGACTTCTCGCCGCCCGACAACAGCGACAGCCGCTTCATCGACTTGCCCGCGGGCGTCACCTCCACCTCGACGCCGGGCCCGTCGGCGGCCAGTTCGTCCTCGGGCTCGGGCGGCTCCTGTGACTCGGCGCCCTCGGCGCCATCTGCGGACTTCGCGCCGTCGCCGTCCGGCTGCTCGCCGCCCAGCACCGGCCGCGGCCCGTCCGGCTGGACCAGCCGCAGGCGCCCGCGCCCGCCCGGGAACAGGTGCTGCACGACGTCCTCGAAGTTCTTGGCCGCCGCCTCGAACGTCTCCTCGAAGCTCTCTCGGATGCGGCGGTCGGTGTCGCGGATGAGGCCCTGTAGCTCGGCCAGAGCGGAATCGAGGTCGCGGCGCTGGGTCTCGAGCTCCTCGACGTGCGCCACCGCCTCCTCGTACTCCTGCTTGGCGAGCGGATTGACCGGCCCCAGCTGCTCGCGCCGGCGCGCGAGGCGCTCGATGCGGGCGGTGAGGTCGTCGCGAGCGTCGTCGTCGAGCGGCTCCTCGGCCGGCGCGGCGTCGAAGCCGAGCCGCTGCGCGAGCCGCTCGAGCTCGCCGCCGTGCTCGGCGGCGCGGTCGCGCACCTGCTGTGCGCGCACCTCGGCCGCCGTCACCGCCTCGGATGCCTTGCGTAGCCGTTCCTGCAGCCCGGCCTCCTCCTGCGCG
>DATBDE010000079.1:0-30685 GCA_036270095.1 Solirubrobacteraceae bacterium
CGGCGCCCTGGAGCGTGGCGACGGTGTCGGTGCCGCCCCCGCCGGTGACCTTGTTGGGCTTGTCGTTGCCGACGAGCGTGTCGCCGAACGGCGTGCCGACGATGTTGGCGATGTTCAGCAGCGTGTCGTTGCCGTCGCCGCCAGTCGCCGTTTCGGCAACCAGGTCCACGATCTCGGCCGAGGGGGACCGGGAGAAGTCGGCGGTCACGTTGGGGCCGTCGCCCTCGAGGACGTCGTCGCCGGGGCCGCCGTCGAGCGTGTCGCCGGTCCCGCCGCCGCCCATCAGGCGGTTCGGGCCGGCGTTGCCGGTCAGCGTGTCGTTGCCATGCGTGCCGCTGACGTTCTCGATCGCCGTGATCGTCTGCGTGCCCGCGCCGGTGTCCTGGGGCCCGGTCTGGCTGAGGTCGACCTTGACCGGGCCGGTGAAGACGTTCCCGTAGCTGAGGTTCTCGGACCCCGCCCCGCCGTCGATGACGTCGTTGCCGCGGCCGGGCTCGAGCAGGTCGTCGCCGCCGAAGCCGCGCACCACGTCGTCGCCATCGCCGGCGTTGAGGACGTCGCCGTTCTCGCTGCCCTCGAGGGTGTCGGCGCCGTCCCCGCCCTGGAGGTCGACGAACGAGCCGGCGCGGTCGTACGGGGCGCCGGTGCCCGCTCCGCCCTGCGCGCTGAGGACGTTGTTGCCCGACCCGGTCGCCAGCTCGATCTTGTCGAGGGTCGAGGCGAGGATGTTCTCGCTCGACGAGGTCAACGCGTTCGTGTTGATGCCGCCGTCGCCGAGCGTCCAGTGGTCCCCGGTCGACCCCGAGTCGCCGATGAAGAGCTCGTCGGAGGACCCGGCGTTGAGGTTGAGGATGAACCCGGTCGGCCCGGTGGCGTCGTGGAAGTCGCCCGGGCGGATGATCGAGACGTGGGTGTCGCCGTCGTTGGCCGCGGGCGTCGACGGGTCATCCGAGCTGTCGACGACCTGGATCGAGTCGGTGTCGCCGACGGTGGGGTTGCCGCCGCTGCAGCCGAGCACGGGGCCGCCGCCGCGCACCTGGATGTCGCCGCTCGGGCCAACCGCGAGGACCGTCTGGTCGCCGTCGGTGTCCATGCCCACCGACAGGACGTGGAACGTCGGATCGAAGCTGCAGGTCGTGGCCGCGTTGGCCGCGGGGGCGATGCCCAGCGCCCCGGCCAGCACGGCCGTGGCGGTGGCGATGAGGGCTCCTGTGCGCATGCCACGGAGCTTGCGGCTCCGCGGGCATGCGCTGTGTCAGGAGGTCGACGCAAGACGCGTCGAGTTACTTGGTCGAGAGCACGCTCCCGACGCCGTAGCCGAACCCGAGCCGCTTGGCCGTGGCCATGGTCAGGTCCCAGTCGCGGCCGCCGACGTAGGGGCCGCGGTCCACGACCGGAACGCGGACGGTCCGGTTGCCGTGGCGGAAGGTGACCTTCGCGCCGCACGGCACGGTCTTGGACGCGACCCCGAGGGTGCTCTCGGACAGGTGCCCGCCACAGGCCAGCGCGCTGCCATAGAGGCCGGGGCCGTAGACCGACGCGACGCTGCGGCGGTAGACGTTGAGCTTGCCGACGGTCTGGACCACCGGCCCGACGACCGGCGTGGCGGCGGCGACGCCGTCCTGCGCGGCCGGGAAGCGTACGCGCAGGTTCGAGCTGCCTGGTGCGGACGGCCGGAAGCCCAGCGAGAAGCGGCCGCTTGCGTTGGTGCGGTCGCGGTCCTCGATGTGCCAGCCGCCGCCGGCGCGGCGCTCGAGCTGGGCCCTGCGGCCCTGGCCGCCGTCCAGCACGCCCGCGATCGCGGCCTTCTGGCCGGACACGACGTGCAGGCGATGTCTGGTGATCTTGACCGGAGTGCCGGAGTCCGCGCCGACCGAGGCATGCGGAAGCGCGCCAAGCCCCACGAGGGACAGCGCGCCGGCAGCCGCGAGCGTGCGCGGGTTCGGATTGAGTCGCACGAGAATGCTCCCTTCGAAGTGCCTGCAAGGACCGCCCCGGACGCGTGCGACCGAGCTGCATGGATCCCCCGCTCGCCGGCAATCCGACCGCCTGGCGATTCGGCGTTGCGAACAACGGTTCGCGGGGAGGCTACGAAGGGTTGCGCGCACAACTGTGAGCGCCGTCACACACGCAAGATCGCTTGCGGCGCCACCACGGGATGGCCAGAATCAACCGACATGGCCAATCCCGACCGCCTGACCGCACTCGACGCGACCTTCCTGCACCTCGAGCGCGCCAACGGGGTGACCATGCACGTCGCCTCGGTGATGATCTTCGAGGGCGAGATCCCGTCCTACGACGAGCTCCTCGAGGCGATCGAGAGCCGTCTCGACGTCGTCCCCCGCTACCGCCAGCGCCTGGCGACGGTCCCGTTGAACCAAGGCCGGCCGGTCTGGGTCGACGACCCGTACTTCAACGCCCGCTACCACGTCCGCCACACGGCGCTGCCGCGCCCCGGCTCCGAGCAACAGCTGAAGAACCTGGCCGGGCGCGTGTTCTCGCAGCAGCTCGACCGCGAGAGACCGCTGTGGGAGATCTGGCTCGTGGACAAGCTCGAGGGCGACCGCTTCGCGCTGCTGGCCAAGACCCACCACGCCCTCGTGGACGGCATCTCGGGGGTGGACATCACCACCGTCCTGTTCGACGCGGCGCCCGACGCGCCGCCACCCATGCCGCCCGAGCGCGCGTGGGTGGCGCGGCCACTGCCCAGCGACGCCCAGCTGCTGGGCGAGGCGCTGATCGAGCGCGCCACCCTGCCGACCGAGATCGTGCGCGGCGCGCGCGCGGTGCTCCGCGGGCCGCGCCGGGTGCTGCGCCGCGTGGTCGACGACGCCGCCGCCGTGGGGGCGCTGGCCTCCGGCGGCATCAACCCCGCCCCGAGCACGCCGCTGAACGTGTCGATCTCGCCCCACCGGCGCTTCGACTGGGTCGAGGCCGAGCTCGAGCGCTTCAAGGCGATCAAGAACGTCCTCGGCGGCACGATCAACGACGTGGTGCTCAGCGTCGTCTCGCTGGCGCTCGGCCGCTGGCTGCGCGACCGCGCCTTCTCGACCGACGAGCTCACGCTCAAGGCCATGGTGCCGGTCTCCGTGCGCGCCGACGCCGAGCGCGGCGCCCTCGGCAACAAGGTCGCGGCCATGTGGGCCTCGCTGCCCGTGTGGAGCGAGGACCCGGTCGAGACCTTCGCGCTGGTGCACGCCGAGATGGGCGAGCTCAAGGAGTCCGGCCAGGCCGTGGGCGCGACCGTGCTCACCGGCCTCTCGGACTTCGCGCCGCCCACGATCATGTCCCAGGCCGCGCGGCTGCAGTCGCGCCAGCGATTCATCAACCTCGTGGTCACCAACGTGCCCGGCCCGCAGTACCCGCTCTACCTGCTCGGGCGGCGCATGGTGGCGACCGAGCCGATGGTCCCGCTGGCCGAGAACCTGGCTCTGGGCATCGCCATCATGAGCTACGACGGCAAGCTGTTCTTCGGCCTCAACGGCGACTACGAGGCCATGGCCGACATCGCCTACCTGGCCTCCGACCTGCGCGTGGCGATCGCGACGCTGGCCGAAGCCGCGGGCCTGCCGTCCGAGGAGGAAGAGCAGGCGCGCCGCGCGGCCGCGGCGACCGCACCCGCGCCCACCCCGGAGCTCGAGCCCGCGCCCGACGAGCCGCCCATGGCCTTCTCGATGCCGCGCTCCCGTCCCGGGACGCGCTCCCCCCGCAGGGACGCGGGCCGCGCGCGGCGCTCGACCTAGGCGCCTTTGCGGATCGATTCGCCCCTGCGCGAGGTACAGGTGGGACCGCCGCGCCCCGAGCCGCGCGCGCCCCGCAACCGCCGGCTGCTGTGGATCGCCATCGGCGTCCTCGCGCTCGTCCTGGCGGTGCTCGCCGGCGTCCTCATCCTCGCCGTGGGCCGCGACGACCCCTCGGTGGGCGGCGGCAACAACGGGCCCGGCGTGCAGTACCCGGACCAGGGCAAGGACCACCTGGCCCTGGGCGAGGAGCCCAAGGTCAAGTTCAACTCCGACCCCCCGACGAGCGGGCCCCACATCCCCGACCCGGTCCTGCGCGACGGCATCCGCCTGACCCAGGACCAGGAGCTGCAGGCGCTCGAGCGGGGCAACGTGGTCGTGTTCTTCGACGACGCCCGCATCGGCCGGGGCCTGCGCAAGCTCCAGCGCCGGCTCACCGGCCCCTACCTGCCCGCCGTGGGCGCGGCCGGCGGGGCGCTCATCCTCGACCGCCGGCCGGGCACCAAGGGCGTGATCGCCGCGTCGTGGCGGCACCTGCTCACGGTCAAGTCGCCCAACGACCCGCAGCTGCTGGCCTTCGCCAACTACTGGATCGGGCGCGGCGCCGACCCCTAGCCATAATCGTGGTGTGGCAGCCCCACTCCGCATCGCCCTGGCCCAGATCGACACCACCGTCGGCGACATCGCCGGGAACGTGGCCAAGATCCAGGAGCACATCGCGCGCGCCCGCCATCAGGGCGCCGAGCTCGTCGTGTTCCCCGAGCTGGCGGTCACCGGCTACCCGCCCGAGGACCTGCTGCTCAAGGAGCACTTCCTCACCGACGCCCGCGCCGCCGTCGAGCGGCTCGCGGCCGAGACCAACGACATCGTCGCCCTGGTCGGCTTCCCCGAGCGGGCCGAGGACGTCTACAACGCCGCCGCCGTACTGGCCGGCGGCGAGGTCCGCGGGATCTACCGCAAGACCTACCTGCCCAACTACGGCGTCTTCGACGAGGAGCGCTACTTCCAGGAGGGCACCCGCGGCGGCCTCATCGAGGTCGGCGACGCCGTCGTCGGCCTGACCATCTGCGAGGACATCTGGGAGCCCGGGCCGCCGCTGTCCGACGAGGCGCTGGCCGGCGCCACCGTGGTCATCAACCTCTCGGCCTCGCCCTACTACGCGGGCAAGGGCGGCGAGCGGGAGAACATGCTCGTGCAGCGCGCCCGCGACTCCCTGGCCGCGGTGGCGTTCTGCAACCTCGTCGGCGGCCAGGACGAGCTCGTCTTCGACGGCCACTCGGTGGTTGTCGACCACGACGGAACCGTGATCGCCCGCGCCCACCAGTTCCGCGAGGAGCTGCTCGTGGCCACGATCGACCCCGAGGGCTCGCGCGCCTCCCGCCTGCGCGACACCCGCCACCGCCCGGCGGCGCGGCGCATGCAGGCCGAGGTCGACCAGCTGGCCGCGCTCCCGCGCCCGTACGTGCCCACCGACGACGACGCCCGCTCAGGGCCGATCGCCCCGCTCCTGCCCCGCCACGCCGAGGTCTACGAGGCGCTCAAGCTCGGCCTACACGACTACGTGGTCAAGAACGGGTTCCGCCACGTCGTGCTCGGGCTCTCCGGCGGGATCGACTCCGCCCTCGTGGCCTGCCTGGCCTGCGACGCCCTCGGGGCCGAGCGGGTGAGCGTGACGATCATGCCCTCGCCCTACTCGTCCAGGGAGACCCAGCGCGACGCGCGCGAGCTGGCCCGCAACCTCGGCGTCGAGGTCCTCGAGCTGCCGATCGGGCCGACCATGGAGACCTACGAGCGGGCGCTGCACGGGGCCTTCGACGGGCGCGACCCCGACATCACCGAGGAGAACCTGCAGGCGCGCATCCGGGGCAACCTGCTCATGGCCCTGTCGAACAAGTTCGGCTGGCTGGTGCTGACGACCGGCAACAAGTCCGAGCTCTCGGTGGGCTACTCGACCCTGTACGGGGACACCGCGGGCGGCTTCGCGGTGATCAAGGACGTGCCCAAGACGCTGGTCTACGAGCTCGTGCGCTACCGCAACGAGCACGGCGACCGACCGGTGGTGCCGCCCACGATCATCGAGCGGGCGCCCAGCGCCGAGCTGCGCCCGGACCAGCGCGACGAGGACTCCCTGCCGCCCTACGAGGTGCTCGACCCGATCCTCGAGGCCTACGTGGAGGAGGACGTCGGCCGCGACCAGCTCGTGCGCATGGGCTTTGACCGCGACGCCGTCGAGCGCGTGACCCGGCTCGTCGACCTGTCCGAGTACAAGCGGCGCCAGAACCCGCCCGGGATCAAGATCACGACGAAGTCGTTCGGGCGCGACTGGCGCATGCCGATCACCAACCGCTACTCGGGGTAGGCAACCGGACACCGCGGCGGGGGGATCCTTCCTGTCGGATATCCGACCGACGGCGGGGCGGCGCGGCGGTAGCTTCGCGGCCATGACCTCCATCACGCACAAGCCCCTCGCAGCGCTCGCCGTCGTCGCCGCCCTCGCCCTGGCCGGGCCGGTCGGCACCGCCGGCGCCCACTCCGGCCACGGCCACGGCAGCTTCGACGGCCATCAAGGCGGAAGCCACGGCGGCTTCGGCGGCCACCACGGCGCCGGCCACGGGGACCGCGGCTTCGGCAACCCCCGCCGCTAACGGGGGGGTCAAGTCTTTCGCTGCAGCAAACCGGAATCCGGATGTTGCAAAGAAAGACTTGACCCCCTACACCCCTTACACCCCTTACACCTCGCGGACGGCGATCGTCATCCGCGTGGTCGCGCACAGGCGTCCGGCGTCGTCGGTGAAGTCCACGTCCCACACCCACGTGGTGCGCCCGCGGTGACGCCGGCGGCCCACGGCGTGGACCGTGCCCTCGGTGATCGGGCGCATGAACGTGGTCGTGTTGCTCATGCCCATGGCCGCCTTGCCCTCGGGCGCGACGGCCACGAACGTGGCCAGCGAGGCCAGCGCCTCGGCCATCGAGGCCAGGACGCCGCCGTGCAGCAGCCCGGCGCCCTGCTTGTGGTGGGGCTGGACGTTGAGCCGGCCCCGAACCTCGTCCTCGGCGTAGTCGAGGATCTCGAGCCCGTAGTGGGCGTCGAAGGTGCCCTCGATGGCTGTGAAGCTGCGCGTATCCACGGCGGAGGACGATACTTTGGTCCGTCCATGACCTCGGTCGACACGCTCGACGCCACCCAGCGCGCCGTCATCCAGCTCGTGCTCAAGCAGGGCAAGAGCTACGACGAGATCGCCGCCATGCTCGGCCTCGAATCCGGTGCCGTGCGCACTCGCGCCGTGGACGCGCTGGAGGCCCTTGGCCCGTCCAGCGCGGGCCTGACGGCGAGCCGCCGCGCCGAGGTCGCCGACTACCTCCTGGGCCAGCAGGGCGACGCCGAGGCCGACGAGACGCGCGACTACCTGGCCGACTCGGCCGGGGCGCGCGCCTGGGCCCGCAGCGTGTCCGCCGAGCTGCGCCCCCTGGGCGGCACCGACCTGCCCGAGATCCCCGACCAGGCCCGCCGCGACCGCGACGAGGTCGACGACGACGGCGGCGAGCCGCTGCGCCAGGACGGGCCCCGGCGCTCGTCGCGCATGGGCGGCATCCTGCTGCTCGCCGGCGTGGCCGTGATCGCCGCCGTCGTGGTCATCCTGCTCGTCACCGGCGGGGGCGACGACTCCAGCACCACGACCACGGCCGCCTCGACCCCGACCGCCACCCCGCAGCAACGGCAGCAGCAGGCCCAGACCAGCGCGCAGCCCACGCCGATCGCGCAGATCAACCTCCACGCGGCCAATGGCTCGGGCGCCGTGGGCGTCGCTCAGGTGCTGGCGACCGGCCAGCAGCGCGGCCTGGCAATCCTGGGGCAGAAGCTCGCCCCGTCGACCAAGAACGGCGCCTACGCGGTGTGGCTGTACAGCTCGCCGACCAAGGCCAAGCTGCTCGGCTTTGTCGACCCGCCCGTGGGCAAGTCGGGGAAGTTCCAGAACGTGATCGCCGTGCCTAAGGGCGCCGAGCAGTACAACGAGCTCGTCGTGACCCGCGAGCAGGGCAACCCCAAGCAGCCGGGGACGATCGTGCTGCGCGGGAAGCTGACCCTCAGCTAGGCAGCAGCTTCCCGGGGTTGAGGATCCCGGCCGGGTCGAGCTCGGCCTTCATGGCTCGCAGCAGCGCGACGCCCGTGGGGCCGATCTCCGCCTCCAGGTAGGCCGCGTGGTCGCGGCCGATCGCGTGGTGGTGGGTGATGGTGGCGCCCTGCGCGACGATCGCCTCGCCCGCCGCCGCCTTGGCCGCCTGCCACTGCGCGACCTCATCGCCCTGCTCCTGGCGGGCGATCACGGTGAAGTACAGGGACGCGCCCACGGAATAGAGGTGGGAGACGTGGCAGAGCACGACCGGCGTCGTGCCCCGGGCTTCGAGCGCGCCACGCAGGGCGGCGGCGACGGCGTCGTGGAGCGCGTGCAGGCCGGTCCAGGTCGTGGCCGTCTCCAGCGTCTCGGCCAGCACGCCGTGGTCGAGCAGGGAGTCGCGCAGGTACGGCCCGTCGTAGCGCCCGCGGTTCCAGGCCGCGCCCGGATCGCGGCCGAGGGCGCCGCCGCCGGTGCGCTCGAGCACCCGCGCCGATGCGGCCCGGCGGCGCTCGACGTCGCGCTCGCCACCCTCCCAGCCCACGATGGCCAGGCAGCCCTGCACCGAGGCGCCCGCCACGGCCGCGTTGACGGCGGTCTCGGCCTCGTCGGAGAGCCGCGCGACATCCGGCGAGACGTGCTCCTGCTCGAGCGCGCGGAAGGCCTCGGCCCCGGCCTCGAAGGAGGCGAACGACCAGCCCTCGTAGTGGCGCACCTCCGGGCGCGGACGCACCGACAGCGCCGCCTCGGTGACCACGCCGAGCGTCCCCTCCGAGCCCGCCACGACCTCGCGCAGGTCGGGCCCGGCCGCGTTGCGCGTGCGCACCGGCAGGGCCAGCCTGGCCCCGGGCGCCACCAACGTGACCCCGCGCACGAGCTCGTCGACGCGCCCGTAGCCGGTCGAGGCCTGACCGGCCGAGCGCGTGACCACCATCCCGCCCAGGCTCGCGTACTCCCACGACTGCGGGAAGTGGCCGAGCGTGTAGCCGCGCTCGTTCAGCGCCCGCTCCACCGCCGGGCCGCGCATGCCCGCGCCGAGCACGGCCACGAGCGAGCGCTCGTCGAGGGCGCTGAGGCCGGAGAGCCTCTCAAGGTCGAGCGCAACCACCGCCCCGAAGTCACCGCGGAACGGCTCTACCCCCCCGACAACGCTCGTCCCGCCACCGAACGGCACCACGGCCACGCCGGCGCCGGCACACACGCGCAGCGTCTCGCCCACCGCGGCCGCGTCCCCGGGCACGACCACCGCGTCCGGCGCGGGGGTGCCGTCGCCCGCGCGCAGGCCCACGAGGTCGAGGTACGACTTCCCGGCCGCGTGGACGACCCGGGCGAGCCGGTCGTCGTACACGGCCGCCACGCGCGCCAGGCGGTCGCGCACGCCTTCGGGCAGCGCCGGGTCGGGCAGGCGCACGTCCTCCAGCGCCACCGCCCGGCGCCGCGCCTCCGGGTCGACGCCGAGCGCGCTCAGCAGCGGCGCCGCCGCGGCGGGCAGCTCGCGCGGCGCGGCGTCGGCCGGGCCCCAGCCCGACCAGCGCGGGGCCTCATCCCACAACGGCCCGCTCCAGCGACTCGAGCGCCTCGTCCAGCGTGCGCTTGGCCGCGCCGCGGAACATGAAGCCGCCCAGGCGCGAGGCGCCGCGCAGCTTCTGGGCCAGCTCCATCGTGACCTCGGTGCCGCTGCCCTGCTCGGTCTCGGCCAGCGCGATCTCGACCTCGGAGGAACGCAGCAGGCGCTCGAACGGCGAGCCCTCGAGCTCTTGGGCGAAGCGCCGCCGCCGCGGCGCCTCCGAAGCCACGATCCGGTAGTCGGCGCGCACGTTGCGGCCCTTGGCGGTGGCCAGCACCATGGTCCAGCGGTCGCCGCTCACGTCCTCGACCCGCGCGGCGCGCGGCCACCACCGCGGCAGGTGGTGGGGATCGGCGACCATGGCCCAGACCGCGTCGGTCGGGGCCTCGAGCGTGCGCCGCCGGCGCGTGATCGGCACGGGCCCCTCACTCCTCGTCGTAGGCGACCAGGGCGTTGACGTCGAGGCCCTCGAGCCGGTCGCGGCCATGCAGGAAGGCGAGCTCGACCAGGAACGCGCAGCCGACGACCTCGGCGCCCATCTGGCGAGCGAGCGCGACCAGGGCGCTCGAGGTCCCGCCGGTGGCCAGCAGGTCGTCGTGGACGAGCACGCGCGAGCCGCCGGCCAGCGCGTCGGCGTGCACGTGCAGGGCGTCGACGCCGTACTCGAGCAGGTACTCGGACGAGACCGTGTCGGCCGGGAGCTTGCCCGGCTTGCGGGCGGGCACGAAGCCGGCGCCGAGCTCGCGCGCCAGCGCCCCGCCGAGGATGAAGCCGCGCGCCTCCGCGGCGACCACGAGGTCGACGTCGCGCGGCTTGGCCCACTGCGCGAGCCGGTGCACCGCCTCGTCGAAGGCAGGCGGATAGAGCAGCAGCGGCGTGATGTCCTTGAAGACGATCCCCGGCTTCGGGAAGTCGGGGATGTCCCTTATGTGGGCGCGGAGGTCAACCAGTGATCTTCCGCAGGTCCCGGATGAGTAGGAGGTGCTTGAGGTGCGAGGCGACGGCGGCCAGGTTCTCCAGCGTCTCGATCGCCTCCTTGCGACGGGCGGCGTTCCGCGAGCGCAGGGCCGGCTGGAGGAGCTGCTGCAGCAGCGCCGCCTCGCGATCCGCGGAGGTGCGGAACACCCGTAGGTTGCGCCCGGCGACGCCGTAGCGGGCGAGCTCGGTCACGGCGCGGATGATCTCGCGTTCGGTCTCGTCGTACCACTGCGTGCCGTTGCGCTTCTCCCCCTTGATGACGCCGTAGTCCTCGAGCTCGGCCACGAGCTTGCCCTCGGCGCCGGTCTCCTCGAGCACGTCCTCGAGGCTGAAGGTCGCCCCCCGCTCCTTGACCCCCATCGAGGCCACGCGCCGCCCGCTGGTGCCCTCGCGCGCCGCGGTGGGCAGGTCGGCCTCGGTGCGCCCGCGCGCGAGCTCGTTGCGGATCACCCGCAGAGGCAGGAACTCGTCGCGCTGCAGGCGCAGGATCGTGCGCAGCCGGCCCAGGTCCTGCTGCGAGTAGAGCCGGTAGCCGCCGGGCGTGCGCTTGGGCTGCAGCAGCTTCTGGTCCTCGAGATAGCGGATCTTCGAGATCGAGATCTCGGGGAACTCGGGCGTGAGCGCCTTGCAGACGGCGCCGATGGTCATCGCCTTGCCGCGCACGGAGGGCGGGCCGTCGGCGACGCCTGGGTCCGGGAGCTCGATCTCGGGCTGGATCTCTGAGGTCATGGTCATCGGGTCAGGAACGAGAGCTTGTACTTGCCGATCTGGAGCTCGTCGCCGTCCTCCAGGCGCACCGACTCCACCCGCCGCCGGTTGACGTAGGTGCCGTTCAGCGAGCCGCAGTCGTCGAGGTGGTAGCCGTCGGCGCGGCGGATGAGCAGGGCGTGATCGCGCGAGACGGTCACGTCGTCGAGGAAGATGTCGGCGTCGGGGCGCCGGCCGATGCTCAGGCGGTCCCCGGAGAGCGCGAAGGACTCGCCCACGCGCCCGCCGCCGGCGCGGATGACGAGCGCCGCGCCCTGCGAGGTGACCTCGTCGAGGTCGACCGGCTTGAGCTCGCCGGTCTCGTCGATCGCGTAGGTCATCGTCGTCGAGTCCTCAGCCTCTTCCCCCGGGTGAAGGTAGGCGCCGCACTTCTGGCAGTAGTTCGCGCTCTCGTCGTTGACGAAGCCGCATTCCGGGCAGTGGAGAGCCACCCCGGACCCCGCCCTGGCTACTCGTCCGCCCCGGCGGGGACGCGTCCGGAGAGGATGTCGGTCAGCTTGGCCACGTCCGCGCCGGAGATGACTTCAAGTCCCTCCTCGTGCCTGCGCCGCAGCCGGTTGACCAGCTCCGCGCGGAGGATGTCGATCTTGCCGTGGAGGATCCGCCGCCGGTAGGAGATCTCCATCTCCTCGTCGGTGAGCTGCTGGATTAGGTCCTTGAGCTCCTGGTCGTTGAGCGAGCCAAGATCCGGAAAGGTGTCCATGTGTCCTCCGGGCATTGGGCGGAGCGCGAGTATAGCCCCGCGAACCTCCCCGGGGTCAAGCTCGACTTGAGCGTTGCAGATGGAGTTGGCGCTGGCCGCTGCGCAGGTAGAGCGCCGTCGACCACAGCGTGAGCACCAGACCGGCGTAGAGGTTGACCAACGCAAGCCAGTGCACGCCGATGATGGCCCAGAACGGCGCGCCGAGCACCGGCCAGACCCCGAGGCGTCCGGGCCAGTTGATGGCCAGGTCGATGCCGTGCCGCATCCCGTAGCGCGCGACGACGAGCATGAACAGCTCGCGCGCGATGAGGATGGCGATGGCCCAGCGCGGCAGCAGCTCGTAGGACCAGCACGCGACCATGCCCGCGACGACCAGCAGCCGGTCCACGAACGGGTCGATGATCGTCCCCAGCCGCGAGTACTGCCCCAGGACCCGGGCGGCGATGCCGTCCAGGTAGTCGGAAAGGCCGAGGGCGAAGTAGAGGAGCGCCGCGGCCACCGAGTGACCGTCGTCGGTGCGGTAGACGAGCAGGAGGAAGACCGGGATGCCCAGCAGGCGC
The DNA here is from genome assembly GCA_036270095.1 of Solirubrobacteraceae bacterium. Classification (GTDB taxonomy): domain Bacteria; phylum Actinomycetota; class Thermoleophilia; order Solirubrobacterales; family Solirubrobacteraceae; genus DATBDE01. The sequence goes on from DATBDE010000079.1 coordinate 12,432, forward strand.
AGCGCGACGATCGCGTTGGGGATCGTCCACGGGTGCAGCGGCGCGCCGGCCTGTGTGGCTGGCGGCGCTGGCCCGGAGCGGTCGAGCCCGGACAGGCGGCGGAACGTCCGCCGCGGCGCGCTCAGCGGAGGCTTGCCCACCGCTCGGCCACCGCGGCGGCAGCGCCCTCGAGCGGCACGCTCTCGGACTCGCGCCCGCGCCGGATCTGGACCTCGAGGGCGCCCGCCTCGAGCGTCCGCCGGCCCACGGTCACCCGTACGGGGCAGCCCAGGAGCTCGGCCACGGTGAACTTCTCCCCCGGGCCGGCGTCGCGGTCGTCGTAGAGGACCTCGAGCCCCGCCGCCCCGAGCTCGCGGTAGAGCCGCTCGGCCAGCTCGTGCTCGGGCGTGCCGGGCTGGCCCAGGCCGACGAGCTCCACGTCCCAGGGCGCGAGCGCACGCGGCCAGGAGATGCCGGCCTCGTCGGCGTACTGCTCCACCGCCGCGGCGGCGATGCGCGCGGGGCCGATCCCGTAACAGCCCATCCAGATGAGCTGCTCCTGGCCGGACTCGTCGAGATAGGTGGCCCCGAGCGGCTCCGAATAGCGGGTGCCGAGCTTGAAGATGTTGCCGACCTCGATGGCGGGCTCGAGCCGGATCTGGGCGCCGTTGATGCGGTCGCCGGCCTCGACCCGCCGCACGTCGCCGACCTCGAAGGTGAAGTCGCGGGCGGGGCGCACGCCGATCAGGTGACGGTCGGGCTCGTTGGCGCCCGCGACGTAGGTGCCGTCGGGGTCCACGGCGGCGTCGAGCAGGACGGAGACCCGCGTGCCCACCGGCCCGATGAAGCCGGGCGGGCCGATGCGCTCGACCACCTCGTCCGGATGGGCGGGGCGGAAGCCGCCGCCCAGCGCGTTGCCCAGCTTGACCTCGTTGACCCGATGGTCGCCGCGCACGACGACCATGCGCATGGCGCCGCTGTCGTCGAGCACGATCGGGTAGGCCTTCAGCAGCGCGCCAGGCCCCACGCCCAGGGCCCCGGAGACCTGCTCGACCGTGGTCAGGCCCGGCGTGGCCTCGGGCATGGGCGCGTCGAGCGGGCGCGGCAGCTCCACCGGCTGGGGCTCGGCCGCGGCCACCTCAACGTTGGCGGCGTAGCCGGGCCCCAGCGCCACCTCGTTCTCCCCCGACGCGGACGGGGCCATGTACTCGTGGGCGCCGCTGCCGCCCATCATCCCGACGTCGGACTCGACCCGGTACCACTCGAGGCCGGCGCGATCGAAGATGCGGTCGTAGGCCTCGATGTGCTTGGCGTAGCCCACGTCCAGGCCCTCGGGGTCGCGGTCGAAGGTGTAGGAGTCCTTCATGATGAACTCGCGCGTCCGCAGCACCCCGGCGCGCGGGCGCGGCTCGTCCCGTTCCTTGGTCTGGATGTGGTAAAGGATCAGCGGCAGGTCCCGCCACGAGCGCACGGCGCTGGCCACATGGGAGGTGACGATCTCCTCCTCGGTCATGGCCAGGACCATCTCGGCGTCGCGCCGGTCGCGCAGGCGGAACAGCTCAGCGCCCACCGATTCGTAGCGGCCCGAGCGCTTCCAGTAGTCGGCCGGCAGCAGGACCGGCATGAGCATCTCCTGGCCGCCGATGGCGTCGATCTCCTCGCGCACGATCTGCTCCGCCTTGCGGTGCACCCGCCACCCGGCGGGCAGCCACGACCACAGGCCGCTCCCGACCTGCCGGATCAGGCCCGCCCGGACCATGAGCTTGTGCGAGAGCGCCTCGGCGTCAGCGGGAGGCTCCCGCTCGGTCGGAAGGAACAGCGTGGACATTCGCATCACGCCGAAAGCTACCGGCGCTCGGGGTCAATCGACCAGCTACCCTCGCCGACTCCCTGGGTTAGACCGGAGGACTGCCCAATGAGCATTCGCCCCCCCATCGCGCTGCCGCTTGCGCTTTTCGTGGCCCTCGGCATCGCCGCGCCGGCGGCTGCGAGCACGACGCAGCAGTCGCTCATGCAGGACGACGACCTCGTGCTCTACCGGGGCCCCGACGTCCAGGCCTCGACCCTGCAGCGCATGGCCGGGCTGGGCGTCGACACCGTCCGCATCAACCTCATCTGGCGCAACGTGGTCGGCAAGGGCGGCCGCAAGGCGCAGCGCAAGCCGACGAACCCGGCCAGCTACCCGACCGCCAACTGGGACCCGTACGACGGCGCCGTCCGCACGGCCGCGTCGCTGGGCATGGGCGTCTACGTGACCGTCACCGGGCCAGCGCCGGACTACGCGGAGGGCGAGAAGCCGCCGAGCCGCTCCGAGGCCCCGGTGTGGAAGCCCGACCCCAAGGCCTACGGCAAGTTCGTGCAGGCGGTGGGCCGCCGCTACTCCGGCGGGTACCAGGACGAGAACGACTCCGCCCCGCTGCCCGTGGTCAACCAGTGGTCGCTGTGGAACGAGCCCAACCAGGCCGGTTGGCTCGAACCCCAGTACGAGAAGCGCAAGCCCGCCTCGCCCGGGCTCTACAGGAGCTTGTTCTTCACCGGCGACCGCTCGCTGCGGCGCACCGGGCACGGCGGCGACCAGATCTACCTCGGCGAGACCGCGCCGCTGGGCTCGCGGGCCAAGTCGCGCAAGGCCCCGATGGGCCCGAAGACCTTCCTCGGCGCGCTCTTCCGCGGGGGCAAGCGCTTCCCGGTGACCGGATACGCGCACCACCCCTACACGAAGATGAACCCGCCCAACGTGCCCGACAAGTCGCCCGGGGCGATCACGATCGCGAACATCGCCGATCTCGAGAACCTGCTCGACAAGTCGGGCAACGTGACGCCGGGGCTGCCAATCCTCTCGACCGAGTTCGGCTACGAGACCAACCCGCCCGACCCGTTTAACGGCATCCCGCAGGACACGCAGGCGGAGTGGCTGAACATCGCCGACCAGATGATGTACAACGAGCCGCGGATCTCCGGGAACACGCAGTTCCTGCTCCGCGACGCCGAGGGCAACGCGCGCTACAGCCCGAGCTCGCCGAAGTACTGGTTCACCTATCAGTCCGGCCTGTTCAACGCCGACGACACGCCCAAGCCCGCGGCCACCGCCTACGCGATGCCGCTGGTGGTGACGCCCAACGGCGGCGGGACCGCGTCGGTGTGGGGGCAGTTGCGCTTCCGGCCGAACGGTGCGTCTCCCGCCGGCGTGCAGCTACAGTTCCGGCCTCAGGGCTCGGCCGACTACACCAATTCCGGGCCGCCGATCGGGGTGACCGACCCCCTCGGGTTCTACTCGGGGACGGTCGCCGATCCTGGGCCGGGGACCTTCACAGCGGTGTGGTCGAGTACGACCGAGGCGCCGTTCTCGCTGACCAGCCGGGAAGTGAACGTCAGCTCCTAGCCGGTCCGGTCCGCGTTGCGGCGCCCACTAGCCCCGGGGACCCGCAACTTCGATCCGGAGGGCCTGTTGATTTCCGCGATGCCGACGATGCGCAAGACGCTGGGGGCGGCGTTGCTGGCTGCACTCGTGCTGGCTGCGCCCGCGGCCGCCAACCAGACCCAGGAGTCGATCTTCCAGGACGACGGCGTGCTGCAGCAATCGGGCGCCGACGCCCAGACCTCCGCCCTCAAGCAGATCAAGGACCTCGGGGCCGACACCGTCCACGTGCTCGTCGGCTGGCGGCGCATCGCGCCGTTGCCCGACTCGCGCACGAAGCCGGCCGGCTTCGACGCCAGCGACCCGGCCTCCTATCCGGCCGGGGCCTTCGACTCGCTCGACTCGCTCGTGCGCCAGGCGCGCGCCGACGGCCTGGACGTCATCTTCACGCCCACCTCGAGCATTCCCGACTGGGCCTCGCAATGCTCGACCGCGACGGCGCGCAAGGGCAAGGTCTACACCTGCGATCCCGACCCGGCCGAGTTCCAGCAGTTCGTCACGGCGCTCGGCCGCCACTTCAGCGGCGACCTGGCGGTCAAGCGCTGGTCGATCTGGAACGAGCCGAACTTCAAGGGCTGGCTGCGGCCGCAGTTCACCAAGGTCCACGGCCAGGTCGTGGCCAACGCGGCGATCATGTACCGCAACCTGCTGCGGGCCGGGATCGCCGGCCTGCAGGCCTCCGGTCACGGCGGCGACGCCATCTACGCCGGCGAGACCGCGCCGATCGGGCAGACCCGCGGCGGCGAGAACTCGACCAACATGGCGCCCGGGCTGTTCATCCGCCGGGTGTTCTGCCTCGACGACAACCTCAAGCCGCTGCGCGGCGGCGGCGCCCGCACCTACGAGTGCATGAACTTCAAGAAGCTGCCGCTCCGCGGCTTCTCGCACCACCCCTACACCAAGGGCGGCAGCATGGCCCCGACCACCGGCGTGCGCAACAGCGACGAGATCACGCTGAACTACGTCGGGCGCCTGGAGCGCATCCTCGACGCCGCCGGCCGCTACGGCCGCACCGCCCGCTCGCTGCCCATCTACGACACCGAGTATGGCTTCCAGACCAACCCGCCGGACAAGTTCTTCGGAGTGTCGCTGGAGAAGCAGGCGACCTACATCAACGAGGCCGACTTCATGTCCTGGCGCGACCGCCGCATCCGCTCGGTGGCGCAGTACAACCTCATCGACGACGCCTCCACCGCCGGCTTCAACACCGGGCTGGTGTTCAACCCGAACACCGACAACGGCGTCGCCAAGCCCTCCTACGACGCCTACCGGACGCCGATCTTCGTCGTCAACCACGGCTCGACCGTGGACGTGTGGGGCCAGACGCGGCCGGCCGGGCCCAACCAGCGGGTGGAGATCCAGGTCGGCTCGGGCGACGCGTTCTCCACCGTGCAGACCGTGCAGACGGGCACCCAGGGCTACTTCTTCGTGAGCGGGCTGCAGAAGCAGTCGGGCTCGTGGCGGCTGACGTGGACCGACAAGACGAACACGACGTACACCTCGCGCGACGCCGCGCCGCAGAGCATGCCGCAGTTCAAGGGCTGACCCTCCGCTTATCCTCCACATCGATGGCCGTCACGCGTGCTACGCCCACCGGCCCGCGCGCGCTGCGGTCGCCCGCCGTGCGGGACGGGCTGGCGGCGTTCCTGACCTCGCGGGCCATCGTCTGGCTGATCGGCATCCCGGCCTTCCTGCTCGTGCCGCTCAGCGGCTGGCAGAAGCAGGACCCGACCGGCCTGACGCGCCACCTGGGCGCCGTGGGCGAGGTCCTGGGTGCGCCGGCCGTGCGCTGGGACTCGTCCTACTACGTGTTCACGGCCCAGCACGGCTACCAGGACCCGGGCCAGACCGCGTTCTTCCCCGGCTACCCGCTGCTGATGCGGCTGGTGGCGACCATCACCTATTCGGAGGTCGTCGCCGGCGTCCTCATCTCGCTGGTGTCCTTCGCGATCGCGCTCGTCGTGCTGCACCGGCTCGCCGACCTCGACTTCGGGCCCGACGTGGCCCGGCGTACGGTCTGGCTGCTGGCCCTGTTCCCCGCCTCGGTGTTCTTCTCCGCCGTCTACACCGAGGGGCTGTTCCTCGCGCTGTCGGTCGGCGCCGTCTACGCGGCGCGACGGGGCTCCTGGGCGTGGGCGGGCGTGCTCGGCGGCGTGGCGGCGCTGACCCGCAACACCGGCGTGCTCATCGGGGTGGCGGTGCTGCTGCTCTACCTCTACGGCCCGAGGGCCGACCGGCCGCCGGCGCCGCGGCGCGGGATCCGGCCGCGCTACCCGCTGCACGCCGACGCGCTCTGGCTGCTGCTCATCCCCGCCGGGCTGGCCGCGTTCGGGATCTACACCTGGATCAAGTACGACAACCCGTTCATCAGCTACGACGCCCAGGCGATCTTCCACCGCGAGTTCCTGGGGCCCCTGAGCGCGCTGTGGTACGGCGCGCGCGATGTCGGGCAGGCGATCGGCGACCTGCTCGGCATCTCCAACGGCGAGGGGGTGGGCGCATCGCTGCGCACGCTGGCGCTGGCCGGCACCGTGGTGGGCGCGCTGGTCGCGACCGTGGGCGCACTGCGCCGCCTGCCGCTGGCCTACGGCGCCTACGCGCTGGCAGCGCTGCTGCCGCCGCTCTCGACGCCGTGGCCCGATCACCCGCTGTGGTCGACGCCGCGCTTCATCGCCGTGCTCTTCCCGCTGTTCCTGTGGCTCGGGCTGGTCCTGCGCAACCGCCGCTGGTACGTCATCGTCTGCGTGGCCTTCGCGCTCGGTCTCGCCTACTGCAGCGCGCGCTTCTCGGCCTGGTACTGGGTCGCGTGAACCTGGACGAGCGGCGCACGGCGCGGCTCCTCTTCGCCCCCGACCTGGAGACGCACGAGGTGCTCCAGGTCGAGCTCGACCGCCCTGAGGTGGCCGAGGCGGTGCACTGGGCGCCGGTGCCGTCGCGCATCTCGCGCGAGCTGCAGCGCCGGGCGGTGCGCGACGGGAAGCTCACCTACCTCGAGGACGTGGCCGCCCCGGTGCAGGCCGCCCGCGAGGCGGTCATGGGCGAGCGCGCCGCCGGCGACCCGCGCCTGCTCGTGCGCGTCGACGAGTTCCCCTACTACGGCGCCTACGACGACCCCGAAGGCTGGGCCTCGACGTTCACCGTGTTCCACACCGACGCCATGCGCGGCACGCCCTACCTGCTCGCCGTGCTGCCGCGGGTGGCGCGCGACCCGCTCGACCCGCGGGGGAACGAGTCGCGCCCGCTCGCCGACGCCGAGCGAGCGGCGCTCGCCCGGGCCCAGGCCGACGGCGTCGCCTTCGCGCTGCACGGCTACGACCACCGCACGCGCCGGCGCTCGGAACGCGCGCACTCCGAGCTGGCCGGGCTGCGCGGCGCGGCCCTGGAGGCGTTCTTGGACCGGGGCCTGGAGGCGATCCGCGAGCTCGGCCTCCAGCCGCGCGTGTTCGTGCCGCCCTACAACCGCTTCGACCCGCGCCAGTACCGGATCCTGGCCGAGCGCTTCGACGTCGTGACCGGCGGACCCGAGTCGGTGCGGCGCCTGGGCTGGCACCGCTCGCCCCAGTGGCGGGCCGACGCGGTCTACATGCCCGCCCACCCTCCGCTGTACGGGCGCGCCGAGGAGATGCTCGCGACGATCGAGACCCTGGTGGAGCGCCGCTGGGCGCTGTGGGTGCCGGTCGTGCTGCACCTGAGCTGGGAGGCGGCCGACGAGTGGCGCGGGCTCGTGGGCTGGGTGCAGCGCGCCGGGCGCTACGCGGTGCCGTGGGACGACTTCTACGCCGCCGTGGAGGCGAGCCGGTGATCGAGCAGCGCCTGCGCGGGCTGCTGCCGCGCGACGCCCGCCGCCGCCTGGGCCGGCTCTCGCGGCTGCGCTGGGTGCGCAAGGCGCGCATCGCGCGCTCGTACGGCGCCTCGCTGCGGCGCGACCCGCTCACCGTGCTGGGCTTCGTCCTGCTCGACCCCGAGGTCGACACGTTCACCTACGACCTGGCCAACGAGCACGAGCTGGTCAACGTGACCGCCCGCGCGCTCGGGCTCGCGCCCCAGCGCGTGGCCGAGCGCTTCGACGAGGCGCGCGAGGACCCGGTGCTGGGCCCGGGCCTGGCCCGCCGGGTGCGCTGGCGCTTCGACTTCAAGCGCCGGGTGCGCTTCGGCCGCCGCTACGCCTGGTACGCGATCGCCCGCGAGCTCAAGCCGGCGGTGGTCGTCGAGACCGGGATCAAGGACGGCCTGGGCTCGGTGCTGCTGCTGCGCGCGCTGCAGCGCAACGCGGCCGAGGGTTCGCCCGGGCGGCTGATCTCGTTCGACCTCTACCCCGACAAGGGCTGGCTCGTGCCCGAGGCGCTGCACGATCGCTGGCAGCCGATCTTCGCCTCCACCCGCGACGCTCTGGCGCCGGCCCTGGACGGCCTCGAGGTGGGGATGCTCGTGCACGACAGCGACCCCGACGCCGCCGCCTACGAGTACCGGACGGCGCTTCACCACGCGGCGCCGCGGCTGGCCCTGGTGGCGGGCACCGCGCACCACTCCGACGCCCTGCGCGCCCTGTGCGAGGAGCGCGGCGTGCCCTACGCGTACTTCCACGACCGCCCGCGGCGCCACGTCTCGCCCGGCTCGTCCACGGCTATCGCGCTCTTCGAGCGGAACTAGGCGATAGCTCGTCGTTCCTGGCTCGGGACGCAGGCGTGAAGGCGTGCTAGGCACGCCGAACCCCGAGGACCTCGTCAGGGGCGACGAGAGTGGCCTAGGCGCGGGTGAAGCGGCGGCTGGCGGTGGGCGATGCATCCTCGTCGAGCTGCGACGCGGCCTTCTCCATCGCCGCGATGCGCTCCGGCGTCAGCTCGCCCGCGTTCTCGGACTCGATCTGGGCTAGCCAGCGCGCGCCCTCGTTGGCGCTCTCGGCGTCGACCTGGATGCGCTTGGAGGTCGCGTACTTGTCGATCTCCTCGAAGAGCACGTCCACGAGCTCGTCCTGGGGCACCTTGCGCAGCGGCTTGCCGCGCGAGAACACCAGGCCCTCGTTCTTGGCCCCGGTGATGCCGAAGTCGGCGTGCGAGGCCTCGCCGATGCCGTTGACCGCGCAGCCGAGCACCGCGACCTCGACCGGGTCCTCGTAGGCCTCGAGCCGGCGCTCGATCTCGGCCACCACGGTGTCCATGTCGAACTGCAGCCGCCCGCAGGTCGGGCAGGCGATGAGCACCGGGCCGCGCTCGCGCAGGTGCAGGGCCTTGAGGATCTCCCAGCCGACCTTGACCTCCTCCTCGGCATGAAACGTCGACAGGGAGATGCGGATGGTATCGCCGATGCCGTCGGCCAGGAGCGTGCCCAGCCCCACCGAGGACTTCAACGAGCCCGACCACTTCGTCCCCGCCTCCGTGATGCCGAGGTGCAGCGGGTACGGGATGCGCTCGGAGAGCAGCCGGTTGGAGGCGATCGTGTTCGGCACGTTGGTCGACTTGATCGAGACCTTGAAGTTCTCGAACCGCAGGCGCTCCATCAGCTCCACGAACTCGACCGCGGCGCCGACCAGGGCCTCGACCGGGTTCCCGCGCTCGAGCGCATGCAGGTGCTTGGGCAGCGACCCGGAATTGACGCCGATGCGCATCGGCGTGCCGTGCTTGGTCGCCAGCGCGGCCACCTCGGCGACCTTCTCGGGGCCGCCGATGTTGCCCGGGTTCAGGCGCACGCAGTGGGCGCCGGCCTCGATCGCCTTCAGCGCGAGGGTGTGGTTGAAGTGGATGTCCGCGATCACGGGGATCGGGGACTCCTTGACGATCGTCTTGAGCGCCTCGACGTCCTTGTCGCGCGGAACCGCTACCCGGACGATGTCGGCACCGGCGTCGGCGACCGTGCGGATCTGGTCCATCGTGGCCTGGAGGTTGGCCGTCTCGGTCTTGGTCATGGTCTGGACCGCGACCGGCGCCCCACCCCCGATTGGCACCCCGCCAACATCGATCTGCCGCTGCGAAGCCATTCGCGTCAGTGTACGAGCGGAGCCTCCGGTCCGCTCACCGTTCACGGGATGCCCACCACCTTCCCGGTGGCCCGGTTGGCCTCCATGTAGGCGTGCGCCGCGGCGATCTCGTCGAGGGCGTACGTGCGATCGAGGTTGGCGTGGACCCGTCCCTCCTCCACCAGGTCGACGATCTCCTGCAGCGCCTCCACCCAGCGCTCGCCCCCGATCACGGCGCTGCCGAACGTGGTCAGCTTGACGCCGGTGGGGATCTCGCCCATGGGCTCGAAACCGTCGATGACCCAGGTGCCGCCGAGCAGGCCGGTGGCGCACACGATGCCGCCGGGCACGACCGCGTTCAGGGCGTCGAGCAGGGCCGTGCCGCCGACGAGGTCGAGCACGCCGTCGACGTCGGCGCCGGCGATGCGGCCCTGGTCGACGAGGACGTCATCGGCCCCGCGCTGGCGCAGGAACTCGGCCTTGTCGGGGTCGCGGGTCGTGCCGATCACGTGCAGGCCGGCGGCGGCGCCGAGGCCGATCGCGGCCAGGCCCACGGAGGAGCCGGCCCCGCGCACGAGCAGCGACTGCCCCTCCTGCAGCCCCATCACGTCGAGCGAGCCGCGGGCGGTCAGGAACGTCTCCGGCAGCGCCCCGAGGACCTCCCAGTCCAGGTGGGTCTCCAGCGGCATCAGGCGCTCGGTGGGCAGCAGCGCATACTCGGCGTAGCCGCCGTCGAAGGCCCGCCCCATTCCGCCCATGACCGAGGCGACGGTGGTGCCGGGCGGCGGAGCGTCGTCGTCGACGCTCGCGTCGACCGTGCCCACGGCCTCGATGCCGAGCACGCGGGGGAAGCGCACGGCATCGCCGGACTCGCCCCGCCGGGTCATGAGCTCGGCCCGGTTCAGGCCGAAGGCGCGCACGCGCACCAGCGTCCAGCCCGGTCGCGGCGCGGGCTTGCGCAGGTCGCGCGGGACGAGGGCCTCCGGGCCTCCCGGAGCTTCGACGACGGCGGCACGCACGCGCATATCCTCGCAGCGTGGATGTCTACGCCACCGCCAGCCGCCGCAACAGCGCCGTGCGCTGGCTCTCGCACCGTGCCGGCGAGGCCCGCGAGCGCCGCCACGCGGCCTTCTTCCCGCTCACCGGGGTGACCGCGAGCTCGCGCGTGCTCGACGTGGGCTGCGGCGGGCTGGGGCTGCGCGCGCTCGAGCCCGGGCTGGACGTCACCGGCGTCGACCTCGCCGAGCGCCCCGACTATCCGGGCCCGTTCGTGCGGGCCGACGCGGCCGAGGCGCTGCCGTTCCCCGACGACACCTTCGACCTCGCCTACTCGAACTCGGTCGTCGAGCACATCGCTCCGGAGCGGCGCGCGCGCTTCGCCGCCGAGCTGCGGCGCGTCGCCCGGGGCTGGTACGTGCAGACGCCGGCCATCGGCTTCCCGCTCGACCCCCATTCCCTGCTGCCGTTCGCGCACTGGCTGCCGGTGCCGCTGCGCCGCCCCTACTGGCGCCTCGGCGCCGGCGGCGACTGGGAGGAGATCCACCTCCTGCGCCGTGCCGAGATGGCGCGCCTGTTCGGCGCCCCGCGCCCCGAGCGCGTGGGCCCCGTCGTCAAGAGCTGGGTCTCAGTCCGCGGCGTCTAGGCCATAGCTCGCCGCTCCTGGCAAGGACGCAGGGGTGAAGCCGTGCTGGGCACGGCGAACCCCGAGGACACCGCCAGGCGCGGCGAGAATGGCCTAGAGCTAAGCCTGGCCGAGGAGGAAGCCCACGGCGGCGACGACGGCGCCGCCGAAGGTCACCTGGATCAGCGAGGAGGCCAGCGACACGCGCAGGTAGCGCTTGCGGATCCCGGCGATCACGACCAGCTCGATCGCCACGACCGTGTAGGCGACGATCAGCGCCTTGTCGACGTCGGAGATGAGAAACGGCAGGGTGTGGAACGTGCCGCCGAGGAAGGTGGCGACGCCGGTGATGAGGCCGCGCGTGCGTCCGGTGCCGCGCCCGGTGAGCGACCCGTCGTCGGAGAGGGCCTCCGACAGGCCCATGCTCACGCCCGCGCCCAGCGCCGTGGCCAGGCCGACGAACAGTGCCGTGTGCGAGCCGGCCAGGTAGGCGCTGGCGAAGATCGGGGCGAGCGTGGAGACCGTGCCGTCGATGAGCCCGACGAGGGCCGGCTGCACGACCTGGAGCACGCGCTCGCGCTCGTCGGCGGCGACCCAGCGGTGGTAGTGGCGGGCGACAGCCTCGGTCACGTGCGTTACTCTAACAAGAGACTTAAAGTTAGGATCACCTAACATGTACAAACCGATGACGCTCACCGAAGCCCTCCACGCCCGCGGCATGCGGGTGACCCCACAGCGCCTCGTGATCCACGCGGCACTCGACGACCTGGGCCGCCACGCCACCGCCGAGCAGGTCCATGACGCCGTCGCCGGCCGCCTCCCGGGTGTCTCCCTGCCCACCGTCTACGCGACCCTCGAGCTGCTCGAGGAGCTCGGACTCGTCCGCCGCGTGCGCGCCGGCTCGGGCGCGGTCCTCTACGACCCGCGCGCCGCGCCCCACCAGCACGCCGTGTGCCGTTCGTGCGGAACGGTCGAGGACCTCGACGCCGGCGTGGACGCCACCGGCGCGCTGCAGGCCGCCCGCCGGGCCGGCTTCGCGCCCGAAGGCGCCGACACGGTCGTCAACGGCCTCTGCGCCCGCTGCGCCGCGTCCGCCGCCTAGCCGTCGACCAGCAGCACGTCGAGCAGCCGCGGGCCGTGCACGCCCTCGACCCGGCGCAGCTCGATGTCCGACGTCGCGCTCGGGCCGGAGACCAGGGTCAGAGGCCGGCCCTCCGCCGCGGCCTCGCCCATCGCCGCCACCGCCTCGGGCACGGAGCCGACCACCTGGTCGGCCCGCACGATGCACGCGTGCCAGTCCGGCACCAGGGTCAGCGCCCGCCGGCCCGACGGCGGCGCGCCGTCGAGCACGATCGTGCCGGTCTCGGCCACCGCCAGCGCGCAGCCGGTGAGCACGCCGTCGAGGCGGTCGAGCGCCGGGGCGGCCAGGTTCCGGTCGGCCACCAGCTCGAGCCCGTCGGGCCGCCACGCCTCGGGCACGCCGGGCGCGACCACGATGCGGCGCGCGGCGCGTTCGCGCGCCAGCACGACCACGCGCCGGGCGATCTCGGCCTCGGCCACCCGGGACACGGAGGCGCGGTACTCGGCCACGCGCTCGGCGAAGCGGTCCACGCGGTCGGCGGCCTCCAGGGGCGAGCGCGTCGCGTAGTCGCGCGGCACCGCCACCGGCTCGAGCGCCTCGCCCCGCGTGGCCGCCCGGATGCGTGCGAGCACGGCCGCGCGCGCCGCGCTGGTGCCCGCGCCGCGGCCGTTGCCGCTAGCCACGGGTGCGCCTCCACCACCGGCGGAAGGTCTCGCGCGGCGGCGGTGGCAGGTCGCGCCCCTTCGTCCACGCGCCCAGGCCGATCCCGGTGCGCATGCCCGGCACCCGGCCGAGCTGGGCGGCCTCGAAGCGACGGCGGCCCTCCATCGCGAAGCCCATGAGCCGCAGAGCCGGATCCGACCCGCCCACGCGCGAGCGCAGGTGCACGAGCAGGCGCGGGATGTCGATCTTGACCGGGCACACGTCCGCGCACGCCCCGCACAGCGACGAGGCCCAGGGCAACTCGTCGGCGTCGCCGGGGATCCCGTGCAGCTGCGGCGTCAGGATCGCGCCGATCGGCCCCGGGTAGACCGAGCCGTAGGCATGGCCGCCAACGCGCTCGTAGACCGGGCAGACGTTCAGGCAGGCCGAGCAGCGGATGCAGTGCAGGGCGTCGCGCCCCACCGCGTCGGCCAGCACCCGCGTGCGGCCGTTGTCGAGCAGCACGAGGTGGAACTCGCCGGGACCGTCATCGGTCCGTACGCCGGTCCACAGCGACGTGTACGGGTTCATGCGCTCGCCGGTCGAGGAGCGGGGCAGGAGCTGCAGGAAGACCTCGAGATCGCGCCACGACGGCAGCACCTTCTCGATCCCCATCACCGTGATCAGCACCGGCGGCAGCGTCGTGCACATGCGTCCGTTGCCCTCGGACTCGACCACGCCCACGGTGCCGGTCTCGGCGATGCCGAAGTTCGCGCCCGAGATCCCGACGCGGGCGCGGAGGAAGGCCTGGCGCAGGTGGCGCCGCGCCGCGTCGGTGAGCTCCTCGGGGTCGTCGCCGAGCCCCTCGAGCCCGAGCTCGCGGGCGAACAGGTCGCGGATCTCGGACCGGTTGCGGTGGATCGCGGGCACGAGGATGTGCGACGACCAGTCGTGCGAGAGCTGCACGATGAGCTCGGCGAGGTCGGTCTCGATGGCGGTCACGCCGCGCTGCTCGAGCGCCTGGTTGAGGTCGATCTCGTCCGTCGTCAGCGACTTGACCTTGACCACCTCGCGCGCGTCGTGGGCGGTCACGAGGTCGCCCACGACGGCGTTGGCCTCGGTCGCGTCGCGGGCCCAGTGCACGTGGCCGCCGGCGGCCTGCACCGCCGCCTCGAGCTCCTCCAGCAGGACATCGAGCCGGCGCATGGCGCCGCGCTTGATCGCCTCACCGGCCGCGCGCAGCTCCTCCCAGTCGGGCACCTCGGCCACGACGGCGTTGCGCTTGGCGCGGATGCCGCGCGTGGCGTGGTGCAGGTTGCGGCGCAGCTGCGGCTCGCCCGGCTTCACGAGGCCAGGATCTCCGCCAGGTGCAGGGTGCGCACGCCGTCGCCCGCGCGCCGCAGCCCGCCGCCGATGTGCATCAGGCACGAGCAGTCGGCCGCCGCGCAGACCTGCGCGCCGGTCGCGCGCACGCTGCGCAGCTTGTCGTCGAGCATGGCCAGCGAGACGTCGGCGTTCTTGATCGCGAAGGTGCCGCCGAAGCCGCAGCACTCCTGCGCGTCGGGCAGCTCGACGAGGTCGATGTCGCGCACCGCGCGCAGCAGGCGCAGCGGCTTGTCCCCCACCCGCAGCGCGCGCAGCGAGTGGCAGGTCGGGTGGTAGGTGACGCGGTGCGGGAACGTGGCCCCCACGTCCTCGACGCCGAGCTGGTCCACGAGGAACTCGGAAAGTTCGAACACGCCGAGATCGGTGGTCTCGCGCACGGTCGCGGCGCACGACGCCGACGGGGTCACGATCGCGTCGTACCCGGCGAAGACCTCGGCCAGCCGGGCGGCCAGCCGCTCGGCCTCGCGGGCAGCACCAGTATTCCGGTGCATCTGGCCACAGCAGGTCTGATCGAGCGGAAAATCCACCTCGCAGCCAGCCCGCTCGAGCACCCCCACGGTGGCGATCCCCGCACGCGGGAACAGCGTGTCGACAAGGCAGGTGACGAGGAGGGCAACGCGCACGAAAGCGCATGTTGCCAGCGGAAGGCGTTTCCGAGGGCCCGATGGCGGTAATCCGTTTCAATTGAAACGAGGGCGGGAGGAGCCCCGATGTACAAGCAGGTCTTCGATCCGATTGGCGGCTCGCTCGGGCTGTCGACACTGTTCGCCGTGCTGCCGCTCGTGGTGCTGTTCGTGCTGCTGGGCGGCTTCAAGGTCAAGGCCCACTGGGCCGCGCTGGCCTCGCTGGCCACGGCGTTGGTGGTCGCCATCGCCGTCTACGGCGTGCCTGCGCCGCAGGCGTTCGACTCCGGCGCCGAAGGCGCCGTGTTCGGCTTGTTCCCGATCATGTGGATCGTCTTCAATGCGCTGTGGATCTACAACATGACGGTCGAAACCGGCCGCTTCGACGTGATCCGCCGGTCGCTGGGATCGATCTCCGAGGACGCGCGCATCCAGGCGGTGCTGATCGCGTTCTGCTTCGGCACCCTGCTCGAAGGCCTCGCCGGCTTCGGCACGCCGGTGGCCATCACCGCCGTGATGCTCATCGCGCTGGGCTTCAAGCCGGTCAAGGCGGCCGCGCTCGCGCTCGTCGCCGACACCGTGCCGGTGGCGTTCGGCGCCATCGCCATTCCGATCACGACGCTGGGCCAGACCACCGGCCTGCCGACGGACACCCTCGGTGCCATGGTCGGGCGCCAGACGCCGTTCCTGGCCCTCATCGTGCCGTTCATCCTCGTGTTCATGGTCGACGGCCGCCGCGGCCTGCGCCAGACCTGGCCCGCCGCGCTGCTGGCGGGCGTGAGCTTCGGCGTCACCCAGTTCGCGACGTCGAACTACATCTCGATTGAGCTCGCCGACATCATCGCCGCGCTCGTGTCCATCGGCGTCCTCGTCGCGCTGACCCGCGTCTGGCAGCCGGGCGAGCCGCTGCAGGCCGGGGTCGAAGGCCGCTCGGGCGCTCCCGCCATCGCCGGTGCAGCGACCCGTGACGTCGAGCTGGAGGAGCGGCTGCGCGAGCGCAAGGGCCGCGAGCGCGCGGCAACGCTGCACGAGGAGCTCGGCGAGCGCCGCCGGCGCGGCGACTCCGCCGGGGAGATCCTCGTCGCCTTCGCGCCCTACCTGATCATCATCGCCGTGTTCATGATCTTCCAGATCGGGCCGATCAAGACCTGGCTGGCGGGGACGGTGCAGGAGTTCGCGTGGCCCGGGCTGCACATCCTCACGCCCGACGGCACGCCGCCGAAGTCGGCGACGTTCTCGTTCAACTACCTGCCGGCCGCGGGCACGGTGCTGCTCATCTGCGGCCTGCTGACCATGGCCGTGCTGCGGGTGCGCCCGGGCCAGGCCGCCCGAGTCTACGTCGCCACCCTGAACCAGATGAAGTGGGCGACGCTGACGGTGTGCAGCGTGCTCGCGCTGGCCTACGTGATGAACCAGTCGGGCCAGACCAGCACCCTCGCGCTGTGGCTCGCCGGCGCCGGCAGTATCTTCGCCTTCCTGTCCGGGATCATCGGCTGGCTCGGCGTTGCCGTGACCGGCTCGGACACCTCCTCGAACGCGCTGTTCGGGGCGCTGCAGGTCAAGGCGGCGCAGGGCGCCGCGCTCTCGCCCACGCTGATGGCGGCGGCCAACTCGTCGGCCGGGGTCATCGGCAAGATGATCTCGCCGCAGAACCTCGCCATCGGCGCCGCGGCGGTGGGGATGGTTGGCCGTGAGGGCGAACTCTTCCGCAAGGTCGTAGGCTGGTCATTGGTCCTTCTTGTGGCCATGTGCATCCTGGTGACCTTGCAGTCAACGGCCATCTTGTCCTGGATGGTGCCTTGAGCGACGCGTCCGCTGTCGTCGCGCTGATCCCGCGCCTCCGCGCGATCTGCGGCGACGAGCACGTCGTCACCCAGCACGACGAGCTCAGGACCTACGCGTCTGACGGCCTGCTGCAGTACGCCGTGACCCCGGGAGTGGTCGTGCTTCCGGGGTCCGGCGCGCAGGTGCGCGACGTCGTGCGCGCCTGCCACGAGGTCTCGGTCCCGTGGGTGGCGCGGGGGTCGGGCTCCGGCCTCTCCGGCGGCGCGCTGCCCGTCGAGGACGGCGTCCTCATCGGGCTCTCGCGGCTCAAGGCGGTTGTCGAGGTCGACCTCGACAACCAGCGCGTCGTGGTCGAGCCCGGCGTCACCAACGTCGAGGTCTCGGCCGCCGTCGGGCCGACCCACTTCTACCCGCCCGACCCGTCGAGCCAGATCGTCTGCTCGATCGGCGGCAACGTGGCCGAGAACTCCGGTGGCGCCCACTGCTTCAAGTACGGGTTCACGACGAACTACGTGACCGGGCTCGAGGTCGTGCTCGCCGACGGCGAGGTCGTGCAGGTCGGGGGCAAGGAGCTCGACCGGCCCGGCTACGACCTGCTCGGGGCGCTGGTGGGCTCGGAGGGCACGCTGGCGGTGGTCACGAAGATCACGCTGCGCGTGGTGCCTGCGCCCGACCACGTCGAGACCATGGTCGCGTTCTTCGAGAGCACGTCCGACGCCGGCGAGGTGGTGTCGGAGATCGTCTCGGCCGGGATCACCCCGGCGGCGATCGAGATGATGGACGGCCTGGCCATCTCGGCGTCCGAGCAGATGGCGCATGCGGGCTACCCGCTCGACGCCGGCGCCTGCCTGCTCATCGAGCTCGACGGTCCGCACGAGGAGTGCCGCGCGCGGCTGGACGAGGTCATCGCGCTGTGCGAGCGCCACGGCGGCCGCGACCTGCGCGTGGCCCAGGACGAGCCCGAGCGCCAGCTCCTGTGGAAGACGCGCAAGGCCGCCTTCCCGGCCGCCGCCCGCATCTCCCCGCACTACTTCGTCCAGGACGGCGTCATCCCGCGCACCCAGCTGCCCGAGGTGCTGCGCCGCATCGACGCGCTCGCAGCCGAGTACGACATGCAGGTGGCCAACGTGTTCCACGCCGGCGACGGCAACCTGCACCCGCTCGTCTGCTACTCCGGGCCCGAGGACGCGGAGCGGGCGGAGGAGCTGTCGGCGCGAATCCTCGAGGCGTGCGTGGAGCTTGGCGGCTCGCTCACCGGCGAGCACGGGATCGGCGTGGACAAGAAGCGGCACATGCCGAAGATGTTCGGCGAGGAGGACCTCGAGGCGTTCCAGAAGCTGCGCTGCGCCTTCGATCCGGCCGGGCTCGCCAATCCCGGCAAGGTCATGCCCACCCCGCGCCTGTGCGGCGAGGTGCCCGGGCCCTACCGCGAGCACCCGCTCGAGAGGGCCGGCATCGCGGAGCGGTTCTGATGGCCGCCACCGCCGCCCGGACCGAGGCGCCCACCGGCGCGGAAGAGGCCGCGAAGCTGCTCGGGGTGGCGGCGGCCACCGGCCAGCGCGTGCGCATCCGCGGCGGCGGCACGCGCGCGGGCTGGGGCCACGTAACCGAGCCGCCCGACCTCGAGCTCTCGAGCGCCGGCCTGGACCGGGTCCTCGAGCACAACGAGGGCGACCTCACCGCGGTGCTGCAGGCCGGCGTGCCGCTGGCCAAGGCGCAGGCGCAGTTCGAGGAGGCCGGGCAGATGTTCGCGCTCGACCCGCCGC
>DATBDE010000080.1:0-21911 GCA_036270095.1 Solirubrobacteraceae bacterium
GGATCTGCGCCACACCGGGCAGGTCGCGATCGTGGCGCACGCGCACCTCGATCACGTCGCCGCCGATGCGGCGCTTGAGCTCGGCCGGGGTGCCGGACGCGACCGCCCGGCCGTGGTCGACGATCACGACCTGGTCGGCGAGCTGGTCGGCCTCGTCCAGGTACTGGGTCGTCAGCAGGACGTCCGTCCCGGTCTCGACGAGGCCGCGGATCGCCCCCCACAGCTCGATCCGGCTGCGAGGGTCGAGTCCGGTTGTGGGCTCGTCGAGCAGCAGGAGCCGCGGCGCCCCGACCAGGCTCGCGCCGAGGTCGAGCCGGCGGCGCATCCCGCCCGAGTAGGTGCGCGCGAGGCGTCCGGCCGCGCGTCCCCCAGCCCGAGTTGGTCGAGCACGGTATCGGCGTTGGCCTTGGCCTCGCGCCGGCCCTGCCCGAAGAGGCGCGCGACCATGACCAGGTTCTCGCGCCCGGTCATCGCCGGTTCGACGGCGGTGATTTGCCCCGCCAGGCCGATGACGCGGCGGACCGCTTCGGGCTCCGTGCGGGCGTCGTGGCCGGCGACCCGCAGCGTCCCGTCGTCGGGGCGCAGCAGCGTGGCCACCGTCCGCACGAACGTGGTCTTGCCGGCTGCGTTGGGACCCAGCACCGCCACGACCTGGCCGCGCTCCGCGATCAGGTCGACACCGTCCAGCGCCTGGGTCTTGCCGTAGTGCTTGGTCAGGCCACGGGCCTCGATCGTCGGTTGCATCTATCCGCGCTCCTGTTGGTCTTGGGGGTCGGCTTCCTTGAAGGTCTCCGCGATCTCGCGCAGCCACTGCTCGCTCCAGGTCAGGCGTCCCTCGCGCAGGTCGGCGATCACGCCCCGGACCCAGCGCAGCTCGGCCTGGACCACCGCCTTGCGGCACTCCTCTTCGAGCAGGAAGAGGCGCGGCAGCTCAGCGGGCGCGCCCTTCAGCGTCGCTTCGGTGTCGGCCAGCTCGGACACGAGCTTCTCCGCCCGCGCCTCCAGCTCCGCGCGTGCCTCGTCGGGGTGGAGCGCGAAGAGGATCGACACCGCCGCGAGCCAGTCGGGGTACTCGTTGTGGGTGTTGCGCAGCATCTCGCGCAGCCACTCGCGGGCGGCGTCGCGGCCGGCCGCGGTGACGCCGTACACGACACGGTCGGGGTAGCCCTCGACGCGTTCGGTCTGGGCCACCTCGACGAGCCCGTCGCGGACGAGCCGCGCGAGCGCCTGGTACTAGAAAGTACGTGACGTCCTCATGGCGCTGCTGCTCAAGCTGACGCTCGCGCCGGCGCTGGTCGCGCTGGCCACGTACGTCGCCCGCCGCCTGGGCCCGCGCGCGGGCGGGATGGTGAGCGGGATCCCCGTCGTGGCCGGCCCGATCGTGCTCATCTACGCGATCGAGCACGGCGACCGCTTCGCGCGCCCCGCCTCGGCCGCGGCGGTGCTGGGGATGCTGTCGCTGATCGCGTTCTGCGTCGTCTACGCGCTCGTCGCGCGCGTGGCCCCGTTCCCGGTGGCGCTCGTCGCCAGCCTGGCGACGTTCGCGTTGTGCACGGCCGTGCTCTCCGGCGTCCGGCCGCCGCTCGGGGTCAGCGCGCTCGTCACCTTCGTGGGCATCTGCGCCGGGTCGTGGTTCCTGCTCCGGCTGGCGTCGGAGGCGGGGCCACACCCGCGGCCGCAGAACGACCTGCTCGTGTGGCGCATGGTGATCACGGCGGTGCTCGTCGTGACGCTCACGGCGGTCGCGGGCGATCTCTCGGCCCACCTGGCCGGCCTGCTCGTGCCCGTGCCGATCATCACGGTCGTGCTGGCCAGCTTCACCCAGGCCACGGTTGGCCCGGCGGCGGCGATCGACCTGCTCGGCGGCCTCGTGTTTGCGCTCTTCAGCTTCCTCGTGTTCTTCGCGGCGCTGGCCCTGCTGCTCGTCCAGATCAGCGCCGTGGCGGCGTTCGCGCTCGCGTCGGCGGCGGCGCTGGCGTGCTGGGGCGTGCTCGTCTCGGTCGACCCGCGTGCGCCGCACCGGTTACCTGCGGGGTAACGACGAGATCCTCTAGCTGAGAAGCTGCAACGGTGTCGCCGACCGAGACCACGCTGCGCGCAGTCGTCGAGCCGCTGGCCGGACTCGTCCGCCGCGCCGGATCGCGCGACGAGGAGCAGGCCGCGCGCCTGGTCGTCGATGCCTTCGCCGGCGTGGGCACCGCAGCGCGCATCGACGAGGTCGCGTTCCGCGACGGCTACGCCAGCCTGCTCATGCCGCTGGCCGCCGTCGGGCTGGTGGTCGGGCTGCGCTCGGCCGGCGGGCGCCGACGCCCGCTCGGGGCGCTCGCCGCGGGCGCGGCCACGGCGGCGCTCGTCGACGACGTCGAGAACGGCCGGCGGGTCTGGCGCTCGGCGCTGCGCGACCTCCAGCCGACCTGGAACGTCGTCGCCCAAGCTGGCGACGGGGAGGCCGACCGCACGCTGGTCGTGCTCGCCCACCACGACGCGGCGCCGACCGGCCGCGTGTTCGACCCGGGGATGCAGCGCTGGCTGGCCCGGCGCTTCCCCGCCCTCATCCAGCGCACCGACACGTCCTTCCCCCTGTGGTGGACCGCCGCCGCCGGCCCCGCCCTCGCGGCGCTGGGTGCGGCGACGGGCGCGAAGGTGCTCGCCCGCGCCGGGGCGGTGTTCGCGGCGCTGAACCTCGCCCTCGGGGCCGACGTCGCGCGCAACCGGATCGTGCCCGGGGCCAGCGACAACCTCAGCGGGGTGGCAGCGCTCGTCGCGCTGGCCGAGCGTCTCAACGCCGACCCGCCGCGCGGCATCCGCGTGCTCCTCACCTCGTGCGGCGCCGAGGAGGTCCTGCAGGGCGGCATCTACGGCTTCCTCGAGGGCCGGCTCAAGCACCTGGACCCGCAGCGCACCTGGGTGCTGAACCTCGACACGCTCGGCTCAGCTCAGCTGCTCATGCTCGAGGGCGAGGGCCCGTTCCGCATGCAGGACTACACCGACCCGGCCTTCCGCGACCTGGTGGCCGACGTCGCCGAGCGCAGCACCGGTGCCCCTCTGCGCCGCGGCGCGCGCGCCCGCGCGAGCACGGACGCAATCGTGCCCAGCCGCGCCGGCTACCCGACCGCGACGCTGGTCTCGTGGGAGCCCGACACGAAGCTCCAGAGCCACTACCACCTGCCCACCGACGTGCCCGAGAACGTGCGCTACGAGACCGTGGCGCGGGCGGTGACCATCGCCGAGGCGCTGGCCCGCGCGCTTGCGTCGCCGATGTGAGAGCGCTCGTGCGCGTGCGGGTAGCGCTTGTGGTGCGTGCGCTCGACCCGCACCCGCGCGCGGCGAGCGGGCACGGTGCACGTGCGGCTGCGGCTGACCAGCGCGGGCCGCGCGGCGCTTGCCCGCCGGGGCCGGCTGCCGCTGCGCCTGCGGGTCGGCTTCAAGCCCGACAGCGGGACGACCCGCGCGCGCACCGTGCGGCTGACGGTCAGGCCCTAGCGCCGCCGACCAGCTCGAGCGAGACGTCCCACAACCGCCGCGCGTTGCCCGGGTCGAGCGCGTAGGCGGCCACGCCGTGCGCGGCGTCGGCCGGGACCGGGTCGAGCACCTCGGCCTCGTTGCAGTCCTCGAAGTAGCGGCCGCCGACGCCTTCGAGCAGGGGAGACGTCGCGACAAGCACGCTCGTCGCCGCGCCCTGCTCGATGGTCTTGTAGCGGTACTCGCCGGACCTGCGCAGCGCCTCGAGCACCGCCGGGTCCATGTACCGGGACAGGTTGGTGTCGGCAATCGCGCCGGGGTGGACGGCGTTGGCGTAGATCCCGTCGCCGGCCCAACGGCGCGTGGCTTCGACCGCGAGGAGCGCGTTGGCGGTCTTGGACTGGCCGTAGGCCAGCCACGGGTCGTAAGGGCGCTCGTCGAACTGCAGGTCCTCGAAGACGACCGGTGAGCGCAGGTGGCCGCGTGAGCTCAGCGAGACGATCCGCGCGCCGTCCGCGGCGGCCAGCGCGTCGTGCAGGCCGACGGCGAGCGCGAAGTGCCCGAGGTGGTTGGTGGCGAACTGCACCTCCCAGCCCTCGGGCGTGTGCTCGAGGGCGGGCAGCGCCATCACCCCGGCGTTGTTGACGAGCAGGTCCAGCGGGTCGCTCCAGTCCGCCACGAACGCGGCCACCGAGGCCTGGTCGACGAGGTCGAGGCGGCCGACGCGCACGGCCCCGCCCTCGATCGCCGCCGCGGTGCGCTCGCCCGCGGCGGTGTCGCGCACCGCGAGGGTGACCTCGGCGCCGGCCCCGGCCAGCGCGCGGGCCGTCTCGACCCCGATGCCCGACGAGCCGCCGGTGACGATCGCGCGCCGACCGCTCAGGTCGATGCCCGCGATGACCTCGGCGGCCGTCGAGTCGAATCCGAATCCGGTGGTGATCGGCGCCATCGCTAGTGGAGGGATTGATAGCGGCGAATCGCCAGTGGTGCGAACACGGCCATCAGGACCACGAACCAGGCCAGCGTGCCCAGCAGCGGTTGGGTGGCGTCGCCGCCGATCATCAGCGCCCGCACGGCGTCCACACACCGGGTCACCGGGTCGGCGAACGCCTGCACCGCCGGCGGCATGCTGCTGGTGGGCACGAAGGCCGGGCTGGCGCACGTCAGCGGGAACACCCAGGCCAGGCCGATCGACTGGGTCGCCTCCGGGTCGCGCAGCAGCAGCCCGATCGCCGCCGAGATCCACGAGAACACGTACGCGAACCCGAGCAGGAGGACGAGCGCGGCCAGCACGCGGAAGACCGGCTCGGTGTGGGGCGGAAGCCCACGAGCACGATGGCCGGGCGGCGCAGCGCCTTCGCGCGGCGTGGGTCGATCAGCGTGGTACCGCATTGTTCTCCTCCTTCGCGGGACGTCCGGTCAGGGACAGGAACACCTCGTCGAGCGTGGGCCGGCGGACCTCCAAGCCGGCGATGCACACGTGTTCGGCGTCGAGCGCGCGCACGGCGTCGGCCGCGACCGCGGGGTCGTGCACCGGGAGCGAGAGCTCGCCGTGGGACAGCACCTCGGGCGGGCCGTCCTGGGCCAGGGCGGCCGGCGCGGCGCGCGCCGCGTCGGACCGCGAGTCGTCGGCGATGCGCGCCACGACGCGCCGGCCGGCCGGCGAATGGCCGAGACGCCTACATCGAGTTCCTCATGGACGAGATCCCGGCCATGCTCGAGCGCTGGCGCGAGCACAAGGCCGAGCACGGCCTCGCGTAGCGCCTTGCCTCAGCCAACGTAGGCGCCGGCGCTCCGCGAGAGCTCGCGCGCCGTCAGCCTTACGATTCGCTCGCAGCACCGGGAATAGAAGCGCAGCTGCTCGCGGCGCCCGAACAGGCGGAACCCGAGCCGCGTCCATGGCGGACCCTGGCCGGACGCCCGGGAGACCGCGTGGAGGCGGAACTCGACGGCGCCGTCGTCGGTCCACTTCCAGACCTCGTAGTCCATCCGGCCCATTTCGATGTGGCCGTCCAAGGTCGCGTATTCGAAGCCGAACACGCGCGCCCGGCGGCCGTCCTGCCGGCGGGGCTCGTCCCACGTGCGGGTGACGCGCACGCCGGCGTGGACGCGCAGGACGCGGTACAGGCGCAGCTCGAGCAGCATGTCGCGGCCCTCCAGGGGCGCCCTCGGCTCCCAGCTGGCGCGCACGATCGCCGGATCGGCGATGCGGTAGTCCTCGACCAGGCGGCACGCGACGTGCCAGGCGCCGCCGCGCACCGGCTCTCCGGGCGGCTCGCTGGGCAGGGCCTGGCTGAGTTCGTCGACGTGCCACCGGTGGTGCGAGACCGAGCGTTCGTCGAAGTTCAGTGGCTTGGCGTGGAGCCGCGCGAGCGCGGGCTCAGGCCGCATCGGCTTCGTCCACCCGGCGGGTGCGGATCTCGAGGCCGCCGGTCAGGCGCCCGCCGCTCAGCTCGGCCACGTGCTCGAGCATCGAGGTCCACATGTGGAACTGCACCTCCTTGCTCATGCGCAGGTGGTCATAGAGCAAGTTCGAAAGCCGGTCACCGGCACGCGCCCAGGACTCGATGCGGAACTCGAGCAGATCGCCGTCCTGCGCCGCGAAACGGATCTGCCCGGCCTCGAGATGTCCCTCCAAGGTGGCGAAGCGGAAAGCGGTCGGCGTGCGCTCGACGACCCGCACGGGGCCGTCCCAGGGCCCGGGCATGCGCACGACGTACTCGTCGCCGACCGCCATCTCGCCCTCCGGGCCCAGCACCTTGCTGAAGCTCGCGAACTCGCTCGGGGCGACCCGGTCGAGGTCGGCGGCGATGCGTTCGACGATGTCCTCGGGGCCCATGCGCGTGTCGCGGATGCGCGCTCGGTAGGTGCGGTGGAAGAGCGGGCCGACGCCGGCGGATGCGGGCTGGGCCCGGTCGGCGCGAACCCCGTCGGGGATCGTTGGCGGGCCGTCCCCGGGCAGGGCGCCGTCCACCTCGCTGCGGTGCAGCGGCGTGGTGCGCCACATGTAGCGCCAGGACGTGAGGGCGACGCCAGGGGGCCACCGGCTCGCGGTGCGGAGGCGGCGCCCGAGCGAGGGGCGACGGGGCATCCCTCCCGTACTACCCCCACGCTGTGGGGTACGCATGCAGCATGCTGACCAAAACCCTCCACAAGACCGGGCTGCGCGGCTGGAACCTTCACATGGCGTCGCTCGCGAGCATCGGCCTCTGCATCGGCCTGTGGATCCGTGCCAAGACGGTCGATCAGGACGAGCGCGGAAACGCCGAGCGCCGCGCCCTGTTCGTCGGGCTCTGGCCCCCGATGTTCTGGCTCATCGGCGATTCGATCGAGCGCCTGGAGTGAGCACGGCCTGGCGTCGCGCTAGGGCTGGCGGTCGCCGCCGTGCACGTAGGCGTAGAGCCGGTCGGCGTGCTCGCCGAACAGCCCCATGACGTGGAACGTCGTGCCGCCGAGGATGAGCTGGCGCTTCTCGTAGCTCAGGTCGGCCTCGGCCTGGTCGAGCGGGAGCCTCATGACCACCTCGCCGACGTTGAGCAGGCGCGCACCCGACAGCGTCATCGCGTAGAGGTTGCGCTCGGTGGCCACGAGCACGTGGGGGCCGGCCTTGGTCTTGACCCGGAACGGGATGCCGGACTGCGCGCTGACGAACTCGGAGTTCATCACGGCGGTCGCGTTGGCGGTCGCCGGCTGTCCGGTCTGTGTCTGCACGAGCTCGCACACGGTCTCGCCGGGCTCGAGGTTGCGGGCCGCGCCGGCGCCGAGCTTCTCCACACGGCGCTTTCGGCCCCCGAACATGACGACGATCCTACGCCGGAAGCGTGCCCGGAGGGCCGAGGAGCTCGATGCCGAAGCGGGCGGCCGCGTCGGCCATCGCCGCCGGGTCAACCGGGCGGCCGGCGGGCGGGAGCTCCTCGGTGGGGGCGACGTGGGCGACCGCCCGCACGAAGCCGTCGAAGCCGGCGGGCGTGGTGATGACCAGCCAACGCGCCTCGTCGGACTCGACGCGGTAGGTGTGCGGCACGTCCCGCGGGGCCAGCGCGGCCTGGCCGCCGCGGAGCACGATGTGCTCGGCGCCGACGAAAAGCGAGACCTCGCCCTCGATGACGTAGAAGGTCTCCTCGTCGTTGTGGTGGACGTGCAGCGGCGGCATGCTGCCGCGGCCGCCGAGGGACTCGACGACCGCGAGGGCGCCGTCGCTGGCCTCGGCGTCCACGTGCACGTGCGCGAGGTTGTCGGTGAACCAGAGGGGCTGGCCGCGCGTCTGCGAGACAGGGCTGGTGGTCATACTCGCTCCTCTCGGGTAAACTCCAGGATGGAGTTTCTTATATCTCCAGGATGGAGCTATGTCAAACGCCAAGGAGCTGACCCCGTTCTCGCACGTGATCCTCGCCCTCGTCGGCCGCGGCGGGGCCGGCCCGCACGACATCGTGCGGATGATGCGCCAGGGCGCGCAGTTCTGGTCGACGTCGGAGAGTCACTACTACGCCGAGCCCAAGCGCCTGGCCAAGCTCGGCTACCTGAGCGCGCGCACCGAGCCCGGGCGCACGCGGCCGCGCACGCACTACGAGCTCACCGACAAGGGCGTCGAGGCGCTGCGTGCGTGGCTCGCCGAGCCGGCGGCGATGCCGCGGGTGCAGCACGAGGGCATCGTCAAGCTGCTGGCGGCCGACTTCGCCGAGGACGCCACCGTCGCGGCCAGCGTGGCCGGCCTGCGCGCGGAGTTCGACGAGGCCGAGGCGCAGCTCGACGCGCAGGTCGAGCGCATCCCCGACGTGCCCCACCGCGCGCGCTACCTGCGCCTGATCAACGACTACGGCCGGCGCGTGCTCGACGCCGAGCGCGCGTGGCTGGACGACGTCGAGCGCGAGCTGGGGCGCTGAGCGGAACCCGTTTGTCCCGGGCCGGGCGCGGGCACTGAGGGCGTGGGGCAGGGGAGCCCTACCAATTCGGAGGTCCAACCATGCTGTGGCTCGTCCTGGCCATCATCCTGCTCGTGATCGCGATCGCGGGCGGGGCCATCGTGCACCCGATCCTGTTCGCGCTGGCCATCGTCGCGCTCATCCTCGCCTTCATGCACTTCCGCCGCGGGCGAGCGGCCTACTGACCATCGCGGCGGCGACGGCCAGCATACGGCCGCCGCCACCCACACCCAGGCCTGGGCGAAGCCGGTCATCGCCCCGGCCTGGGTGACCGCGCCCAGCGCGAAGCTCGAGGCCGCATACATCCCTACGCCAGCAGCTGCTCGACGGCGGCGTCGGCGAACCAGCGCTCGTACTCGTCCGGCGTCCAGCCCCGCTGGATGACGAGCAGCTGCCACACCACGGGATGGTTGAGGGTCCAGAGGATGTCGGTGGCCCGGTCGACATCGAGGCCGGGCCGCAGCGCGTCCTTGGCCCCGATGCTCGCGACGACGACGCGCTGATTGGCGTGGAACTCGGTCTCGATCCGCTTCCACAGCGCCTCGATGTCGGGGTCGACCGGGGCGGCGGCGCGGATGACCTCGAACATCCAACCGATGCGCTCCTTGACCGCGCGCGCGCCGGCCGCGCCCATGCGGAGCTGCCGCTCGGGATCGGGCTCCTCGAGCACCGCGCGGTACCACTCGCGCTGGTCGAT
Organism: Solirubrobacteraceae bacterium; assembly: GCA_036270095.1. GTDB lineage: Bacteria > Actinomycetota > Thermoleophilia > Solirubrobacterales > Solirubrobacteraceae > DATBDE01. The sequence goes on from DATBDE010000080.1 coordinate 9,082, forward strand.
GGGCACGTCGTCCTGGTCGCCGCGCAGCAGGAAGTTCCACAGCGCCCGCAGCACGCCGCTCTTGGTCTCGAAGGCCAGGTAGACGGTCTTGCCGGCCACGCCGGCTTCGCGCGCGATCGCCGCCATCGTCGTCGGCGCGTAGCCCTGGCGCTGGAACAGGCGCTGCGCCGCCTCGAGGATCCGGCGCCGGGTCGTAGCGGCCTGCTCACGACGTCGCGAGGAGTCGTAGCGGCGCTTGGGCTTGACAGCTTCGGCCATTTCGCTACTCTAGCACTGTATTTATTACTCTCATCAAGTAGCTAATCATCCAGGAGGTCGCATCCGATGGAAGCCACGGGAATCATCCCCACCGACCGGACCGATCCGCTCCGTGCCGGGCTGCGCGAGATGTGGAACTCGGTGGCCGACGGCTGGAGCGAGCACGCGGATTGGGCCGACGCGCGCGGCAGCGCCGTGACCGATGCCCTGCTGCGCCTGACGGCGCCGCGCCCGGGTGAGCGCGTGCTCGAGCTCGCGTCCGGTCCCGGCGGTGGCGGCATTGCCGCCGCCCGCCTGGTCGGTCCCGAGGGCGAGGTCGTGCTCTCCGACGTCGCCCCCGCGATGACGGTGATCGCCGCAAGGCGGGCGCAGGCCGCCGGCCTGACCAACGTCAGCGCCCGCGACCTCGACCTCGAGGACGTCGCCGAGCCCGACGCGGCCTACGACGTCGTCCTGGTCCGCGAGGGCTTGATGCTCGTGGTTGACCCGGTCGGCGCCGTACGGGAGATCGGGCGCGTGCTGCGTTCCGGCGGGCGCGCGGGGATCGGGGTCTGGGGCCCCCGCGAGCGCAACCCGTGGCTCGCTCTCGTGCTCGACGCGGTCGGCGTCCAGCTGGGCGCTCCGATGCCGCCGCCCGGCGTCCCCGGCCCGTTCTCGCTGGACGACGCCGAGCGCTTCGTCGGCGTCCTGACCGAGGGCGGCCTGGCCGGCGTGCGGGTCGACGAGGTCGCCGTGCCCTATCAGGCCACCTCGTTCGAGGACTGGTGGACGCGGACGTCAGCCCTGGCCGGCCCGATGGCCAAGGTGCTCGCGTCCCTGCCCGAGCCCGCCCGCCGCGAGCTCGAGGCGCGCGCCCGCGCGGCCGCCGAGCCCTTCCGCACGGAGACCGGGTACGAGTTCCCCGGCGTGGCCCTGGTCGCCGCGGCGACGGTCAGCCGATCGTGACCCGGCCGAGCCGGACCGCCGTGGCCGCGCGCAGCGAGTTCGGGATCTCGGCGATCGCGTCGACCTTGGCCACGAGCCGCTCGAGCGCCTCGGTCGACGCGTCGCCCGCCACCTCGACGTCGTAGGTCACGTCGGTGGAGACCGGCGGGTCGCCCTGGAAGTCGCCGTCCACGACCACGCGGACGCGCTCCAGGGCGATCCCGTCGGCGCGGGCCTCGCGGAACAGGTCGTTGGAGACGCAGCCGGCGATGGCCAGGTAGAGCAGCTGGCCGCCGTTGAACCCGACCCCGCGGCCGCCGCCGTCGGCGGGGCGGTCCACGACGACGGTGTGGGGACCGGCGCTGCCGATCGCAGCCGGCTCACCCACGACGTTGCGTACCTCGACCTCGAACATCGGCTCGCGGCCAGATCATGCCACCCGGGCGGCGGGCGCGATCGATTGCGGGAAGCGGAAGACGTCGTCGGGGTCGTAGGCGGCCTTGACCTCGCCCAGGCGGGCCAGGTTGGCGCCGTGGTAGGCCCGTTCCGCGTCCTCGAGCTCGGGGTCGGGGAAGTTCGGGTACACGCCGCCGGTGCCGAACGGATGGACGAGCGCCCACGATCGCCGCAGCCAACGCAGCGCCCGCTCGCGGGCGGTCGCGTCGGGCGGCGGGTCGACGACGACGTCGTGCTTGATCAGGAAGCGCTCGGCCCGGTGGGGGAAGGCGGTGGCGTCGGGCGCGACGCGGTTGTAGGCGCCGGCCCAGGGCGAGAGGTCGAGCACGCGCAGCTGGCCGGGCGCGCGGTCGGCCGCGACGTGTTCGAGCAGGGTGGCGACGGCGGGGCCGGGGACGGGCTCGCGGAAGAACTCGGACTTGGACCAGCCGTGCGCGTCCGGCGAGGGCTCGTCGCCCGGGCCATGGTCGGAGAGGTGGGCCTTGGCCTGCCGGTAGCCAAGGGTGCGCAGCTCGGTCGACTGGGGCTCGGCGCCTGCGCGGTCGCTCAGCGCGCGCAGCTGCGCCCGCGTCTCGGCCTCGCCCGCGAGCATGGCACCGAAGACGTGGACGCGCGGAGGCTCGCTCGGGTCGGGGCCGGCCGTGACCATGAGGCTTGCGGCCATCGCGTCGGGCGCGTCGGGCGACCAGCCCTGCCAGGCGTCGAGCAGCGCGGCGCCGTCGCCGTGCGGCCAGACCAGGTGCAGCGTGGTCGTCTCCGGCGCGGGCACGGTGCGGAGCACGAACCGCGTGACCACCCCGAGCTGGCCGCCGCCGGCCCCGCGCAGCGCCCAGAACAGGTCCGGGTGGGTGTGCTCGTCGCAGTCCACGACGCGGCCGTCGGCGAGAGCGACCTCGGCGGCGACGAGCTGGTCGGAGGTCAGGCCGTGGGTGCGACCGAGGATGCCCAGCCCACCCCCCAGCGTGAGTCCGGCGATGCCCACGTCGGGCCCACACCCGCCGGCGACCGTGCGCCCGTGCGGCGCGAGCGCGTCGTAGAGGTCGCACAGCAACGTCCCCGCGCCCACGGTGACCAGGCCGTCCTGCACCTCGACCGTGCGCATCGGGCCCACGTCGATCAGCACGCCGGTGGTGGAGGAGCGCCCGGCGAAGCAGTGTCCGCCGCTGCGCACCGCGAGCCCGAGCCCGGACCGGCGCGCGAGCGCGATCGCCTCCGCCACCTCGCCCGGCGACGCGCAGGACGCCGCGACCTGCGGGCAGACGTCGCGGAAGCGGGCGAGGACCATCTCCCGCAACCTAGCGCCCGGGCTTCCACCGTCTCGAGCCCTTGCTCCGGCTCGACGGCGGAGTGCCGTGAACGGTTGAGCAGCGGCTGACCCATTAGCGTTGGGCGATGCCGGACCAGGGACCGCCAAGCCCCGCCGCCGCGCCGCCAACGCCGCCGGACCTGCTGCGGACCGCCTCGACCGGCCTCGGGGAGCGGCGCGGCGAGCGCAAGAGGGTGATCGTGATCGGGGCGGGGATGGCCGGGCTCGTGTCGGCCTTCGAGCTCGCGCGCCAGGGCCACGACCCGCTCGTCCTCGAGGCCCAGAACCGCATCGGCGGGCGCGTGCTCACCCTGCGCGACTTCCCCGGCGAGCTCTACGGCGAGGCCGGCGGCATGCGCATCCCGCGCGTGCACGAGCTGACGCTGGAGTACTGCCGGCTGTTCGGACTCGAGCTGCGCCCGATCCATATGGAGTCCTCGCAGGCGCCCATCTACCTGGCCGGCCGGCGGATGACGCTGGCCCAGGTCGTACACGACCCCTCGCTCGTGCCCTTCGAGCTCGCCGAGCACGAGCAGAACCGGAGCTGGTCGGAGCTCTGGGACGAGGCCACGCGCGACGTGCGCGAGCGCTACGAGCACGGCGGCACGGCGGCGCTGGACGCCATCGGCGAGGAGTACGGCAGCCACTCGATCCAGGCCTTCCTGCGCGAGCGCGGCTTCTCCGAGGGCGCGATCGAGCTCTACGGGCTCATGAGCTTCCGCGAGGGGAACATGAGCGCGTCGGTGGTCGAGCAGTTGCGCGAGATCGTCGGCCGCGCCTTCGAGGACATGCAGGAGGTGGCGGGCGGGATGGATCGCCTGCCCAACGCGTTCCTGCGCAGCCTGCGCAGCCGCGTGCGCTTCGGCGCGTACGTGTTCGCGGTCGACCAGGACGAGGACGGCGTGACCGTGCGCTTCCGCACCCCGACCGGGGTCGCGGAGGCGTCGGGCGACTACTGCATCTGCACGCTGCCGTTCGGCGTCCTGCGCCACCTCGACTTCCGCCCGTCGCTGTCGATCGGCAAGTACCGCGCGATCCGCGAGCTCAACTACAACCCGTCCACCAAGGTGCTGCTGCAGGTGCGCTCGCGCTTCTGGGAGAACGAGGGCGTCGTCGGCGGCGCCACCGCCACCGACCTGCCGATCCGCCGCATGGTCTACCCGTCGCACCCGCCGCCCGACGACGACCCCCGCGGCGTGCTCCTGGCCAGCTACACGTGGGGACAGGACGCGGCGCGCTGGGGCGCCTTCAGCCCGGCCGAGCGGGTCGAGCTCGCGCTCAAGGACGTGGCCAAGATCTGGCCGCAGATCCGCGATGAGTGCGAGGGCGGCGCGTCCTACGCGTGGTACGGCGATCCGTACGCGGTCGGCGCCTTCGCGCTGTTCGAGCCCGGCCAGGAGGCGATCCTCCACGCCGACATCGTCCGCCCTGAGGGCCGGGTCCACTTCGCGGGCGAGCACTGCTCGCTGTGGCACGCCTGGATCCAGGGCGCGCTGGAGTCGGGCGTCCGCGCCGCGCGCGAGATCAACGAGGCGCCGGCGCCCCGGCCCTGATCGCCGCAGCCCAGCAGCAGCGACGCGCTGACGCCGATGGCCACCAGCACCGCGCCCGGGCGGCGCGCGCCGCGCAGCCAGCCCTGGAGGTGCAGGAACCACGTCGTCGCGGCGACGAAGAGCACGAGCGCGACGAAGAAGTTCAGGCGGAACCCGAGGATGTGGTGGGCGGGGTCGACGCGCAGCAGCTCCTCGCCGATGCGCCCGAGCGAGTAGCCGGCGACGTAGAGCGCGAACAGGCCCGGCGGCCGGATGCGCCGGTGGTGGCCGAGCCAGACCAGCCCGGCGGCCAGCCCGAGGTTCCAGACGATCTCGTACAGGAAGGTGGGGTGGAAGGTGGCGTCGTGCGCGTAGCCGGCCGGCCGGTGCGCGGGGCTGATCTCCAGGCCCCAGGGCAGCGAGGTGGGGCCGCCGAACAGCTCCTGGTTGAACCAGTTGCCCACGCGCCCGATCGACTGGGCGACCAGGAGCGCCGGGGCGGCGGCGTCCAGGAAACGGGGGATGTCGGCGCGGTGGCGGCGCAGCACGAGCAGGCCGGCGAGCGTGCCTGCGGCGATGCCGCCCCAGATCCCCAGGCCGCCCTGCCAGACCGCGAACGGGCCCCACCAGTGGTCGGGCACCTCGTTCCAGCTGGTGGCCAGGAAGTACAGGCGGCCGCCGACGATGCCGGCCGGGAACCCCCACAGCGCCACCTGGTAGACGAGCGCGCGGTCGCCGCCGACCCGCTCCCAGCGCCGGGCGGTGACGAGGATCGCCGCCAGCACGGCGACGGCGTACATGACCCCGTACCAGTGCACGGTCAGCGGCCCGAGGTGGAGGACGTTCGAGCTCGGGCTGGGGATCGCGGCGAGGACCACCGGTGCCAAGGCTACGGAGGTCACCCGGCTAGCCGATTACGATCGCGCGCATGCACACGGACGGCTATCAGACGCTGAAGGTTCGGACCGACGACGGCATTGCCCGCGCGACCATCGATCACCCGCCCATCAACCTGTTCGACGGGGCGATGATCGTGGAGATGGACCGCTTCGGCCGTGAGGCCGAAGCCGATGACGACGTGCGCGTGGTCGTCGTCGACAGCGCGAACCCCGACTTCTTCATCGCCCACGCGGACGTCGGCCTGATCCTGCAGCTGCCCCAGGAGGAGCAGGCCAAGCCGACCGAGCCGCCGCTGTTCACGGCCATGATCGACCGCTTCCGGACCATGCCGAAGGCGTCGATCGCGGTCATCGAGGGCCGGGCCCGGGGCGGCGGCAGCGAGCTCGTGGTGGGCATGGACATGCGCTTCGCAGCGCGCGGCAGGGCCCTCCTGGCCCAGCCCGAGGTCGCGGTGGGGATCATCCCCGGCGGCGGCGGGACGCAGCGGCTGCCGCCGCTGGTCGGCCGCGGCCGCGCGCTCGAGGTCATCCTCGGCTGTGGCGACATCGACGCCGAGACCGCGGAGCGCTGGGGGTACGTCAACCGCGCCCTGGAGCCGGACGAGCTGCACCCGTTCGTCGACGCGCTCGCGCGGCGCATCGCCGCGTTCCCCGCCGACGCCATCGCCCACGCGAAGGCGGCGGTCGCCGCCGCGACGCCGGACCCGCTCCCCGGCCTGCTCGACGAGGCGCACCGCTTCAACCAGACCCTCGCGCTCGAGGAAACGCGCGCCCGCATGGAGGGCTTCCTGGCCGCTGGCGGCCAAACGCTCGAGTTCGAGCTCGGCGGCTTCTAACGGCGCCGCAGCCGCCGGAGCAGCCCGGTGATCGGGGTCACGCGCGTGTTCAGCAGCCAGATCAGCGGCGCCCACGGCGTGAGCAGCGAGAGCGGGATCGCCGAGAGGAAGATCAGCGTGCGCACGGCCACGACCGGAGGGTCCTCGTCGGGCGGCGCGGTCCCGGCGACGAGGAGGCCGTGCCCCTCGGCGTAGTGCCAGAGCCGGTACAGGCTGAAGCCGACGGCGACCAGGATGACCGTGTAGACGGTCACCGCGAGCGGGTTGGACGCGTACGCGCCGAACAGCGCCGTCCCGAACGAGATCAGCGAGATGGTGAAGAGGAAGAACAAGTTGATCCGCATGAGCCCGCCGTCGATGGCCTTCAGGCGCCGGGAGAACTGGTGGTGCTGGATCCAGAACCCGGCGATGAGCCAGAAGCTGGCCACAAAGGCGATGATCGTCGGCTCGAGGTCCTCCAACGCGTTGCCGAGGTCCTGGTTGGAGACGTTGGGGACGTCGAGGGTGACCACGAGCAGCGTGATGGCGACGGCGATGACCGCGTCGCTGAAGGCGATCGTGCGGTCGAGGTCGAACCAGTGGTCGTCGACGACCTGGCCCGGCGTACTCGCATCCGGTGGCTGCACAGGGGGTGGCGCGGGGCGATCGGCCATCGCCCCGCTCTGGTTCGATGCGCTGGGGTCAAGTCTTTCTTGTTGCACCGGGTGCAACAAGAAAGACTTGACCCCTCCCGTAGGGCCTAGGCCGAGCGCGCGAAGGTCACCCGGACGATCCAGGCCTCGTAGCGGCCGGCCTCCGGGTCGGCCTCGGTCGCGGCCTGCATCCGGGCGAAGTACTCGTCGCACAGGTGGGTCGAGCCGCCGAACAGCCCCGCGGTCAGCGACGAGGCCGCGAACGCGCGCACGAACTCGATGTAGGTCTTCGCGTACGCGGCGGCGTCGCCGTCGCGCTCGTACTGCTCCCAGTACGGGTTGGCGACCTCTTCCCGGGTCAGCGACGCCACCGCCAGCCCCGGCACCGTGGCCGACACCTCGCCGGCGTTCGCCATCGCGACCGCGACCTGCCACATGACGGTCAGCAGCTTGCCGGCCGAGACCAGCGTGTCGGTCCGTCCGATGCCCTGCACGAGCAGGCGGCCGTGCGGGCGCAGCTCGGCCGCGCGCGCGGTCAGGAACGCCTGCCAGTCGCCCGCGGCCAGGTCGGCCAGCGCCTTGCGCGCGGCGCCGGTGGCGTCGGAGAAGTACATGCCCTCGGGCACGTCGACGTCGGGCTGCTCGCGGAACCAGTGGGCCGCGTTGGAGCACATGCCCGCATCGACGCTCGCGGCGGGCAGGACCTGGTCGAAGAACGAGCCCGCCGCGGCCGCGGTGTAGACCGGGCCGCCGTCCAGCCCGAGGTAGCCGCCGGCGCCGCCGACGTTGTGGAACAGCTGGGTGAAGTCGCTGGTCAGCACGTCGTTGTGGACGGCGAGCACGGGGAGGTCGGCCACCCGGGCGCGCACCGCCGCGATCGCGGTGCGCATCGCGTGCACCGAGGTCGCGCCGGTGCCGGCGCCGTAGTCGGTCACCGCCAGCGTGGCGCCCGACGCAGGGAGGTCGAGCGCCCCGACGAGCTCCCGGATCAGCTTGTCCCCGCCCTCGACGACGCGCCGCTGGTACTCGGAGTGCGCGTCGTAGTCGGCCTCCATCCCCGAGGTCGTCGTCACGCGCTGACCCTATGCGACAGGCTGACTCCCGGTCACGGGCGTCAGCGTAGGGCGCTTGGCCGTGATCCCGTCCCCGGACGAGCGCCCGCGCAGGCGCCGGCCCACCCACGGCGCGAAGTGCGCGCCGGCCCAGCGCACCTCCCGCCCGGCGGCCGCGCGCCGGCTCAGGCGCGGGGCCGCCGGCAGCGGCTCGCGCCAGCTCGGCTCGACGCCCGGAATCTCGAGCACCTCGGCCGCGGCGGCGGCGATGCGCCGGTGGCCCTCGGCGTTGGCGTGCAGGCGGTCGCGGGCCCACAGGCGGGGATCGACGACGCCGTCGCGCTCGAACTCGATCAACCGTGCGCCGTGGGCCCCGGCGACGGCGCGCAGCTTCTCGTTGTAGGCGAGGGTGCGGGGACTCGCGCTGCGCGCCACCGGCATGATGTTGGCGGGGTCGATGTAGGTGAACATGAGCACGGTGGCGCCGCTGGCGCTCAGCGCGGCCACCATCGCACGCATGTGCTCGACGACGTCGTCGAGGTCGACCCGCGGCCGGAGCATGTCGTTGATGCCGCCGACGACGCTGGCCAGGTCGGGCTCCATGGCCAGCGCCGGGCCGAGCTGCTCGGCGCGGATCTGGTCGACCTTGCGCCCACGGATGCCGAGGTTGGCGTACAAGAGCCCGGGGTCGACGGCGTCGATGTGCTCGGCCAGCCGGTCGGCCCAGCCCCGGTAGCCGGAGCCGTCGGGGTACAGGTCCATGAGACCCTCGGTGGTGGAGTCGCCCAGGGCGACGAAGCGGCGGTGGGGCATTGACACCAGATCCTTGCGTACGCCGGGATCAGTTGGCGGCGCGGTTCTGGTACTGCTGGTAGTCGCGGCAGGGCTCGCCGCGCAGGCCGGGACACGGCGGGAGGCCGGTGGGCACGTCCACACCGGGGACGACCGGCAGCACGAGGCGGGACGGCATCGACTTGGCGTGGGCGATCACGACCGACGCCGTGCCCTTGGGGTCGCTCTCGCCGAAGGCCCAGATCGGCTGGTCGCCGTTGGGTGCGGAGAGCGTGACCCGGATGCGCGACCCGGCGCGGTAGGCGTGGCCCTCGTAGTAGAGCGGGATCGTGACCTCGACGTACTTGTTCGCCGGCAGCGGCTGCACGTCGGATTTGCGCAGGCTCGGCACGGGCTCGAGCGCCGTGCTCTTGGCGTCGAGCCTGCGCTCGTCGGCGCGCAGCCAGCCGCCCTGCACGAACGTCTCCTTGCCGTCGGGCCGGACTTCGCTGATCGTCGCCTGCAGGTCGACGTTCGGCGCCGAGGAGCGGACCCAGGCGTGCAGTGCGCCGGCGCCGATGACCGCCGTGTTGTCGCTCAGCGGGCTGGTCAGGTAGGAGGCCGCGTTCCCGGACGGACTCTGCGTCCAGTTGTAGGTCGGCGTCGCCGTCCACAGGCCGCCCGAACCTGCAGCGGTGTCGCCGTCGAAGTCGGTCAGCGGCCGCGCCTTGGCGTTCCACGTGAAGGCGTCCGCGCCGGCCTTGCGCGCCACCCGGTCGGTCAGCGCCCCGTCGTCGCCGAGGTACCAGGCCCGCGACCGCGTGCCGGGGATCGGGAAGCTCGGCCAGGACTGCTCGAAGCCTGGGCTGGGGTAGCCGGCGCTCGGGCCGCCGGCGCCGTTGTCGAAGAGAATGCGGATCGGGGGCAGCGCCTCGAAGGCCGACTGCGCGCCGTCGAGCGTGGGGTGGGCCTGGATCGGGTCGGGCGGGATGGTCACGCCCGTGATCCCCATCGCCTCCTGGTAGATCACCGGCGCCGCGGCGTGGATCACCGCCGCGTTGAGGATCGGTGGCTGTTGAGCGACGTAGAGCTCGAGGAAGTCGTACCAGCGGTTGAACGTCTCCGGGTCGAGCGAGTCCACGTGGGTGCCGTTGGTGAACGTGAACCACTTGCGCTGCGTCCCGGCCATGTGCTCGGCCAGGGTCGGGCAGTGCCCGCCGGTCTGCTCGTCGGTCCACTGGCAGGCCATGAACACCGGCACGTTGATCTTGTTGACGAAGGTGACCGGCGACAGCGGGTCGGCCACGGCGGGCACGTAGTGGTCGTTGTCACGGATCTTCTGCATCAGGTCGACCGCCTCGCCGTGCAGGGCCTGGTTGGCCTTGCAGGTCTGGTCGCCCTGCTGGACGCGCTGGTAGGCCCAGGCCTGGCCGCCGTTGGCCGAAGCCGGCTCGGCGTCGTGCACGCGCTCTTGTGCCCACGCCACCGCGAAGCCGGTGTTGAGGATGCCGCCGGGATAGAGCGTGGTCTGGGTGGCGTCGATGACCGACAGCGGCGCGATCGCGGCCAGGCTCGGCGGCTGGGTCTGGGCGGTGAAGAGCTGGCTGATCCCGCCGTAGGAGATGCCCATCATCCCCACCTTGTGGTGCAGCACCCAGGGCTGGCGGGCGATGGTCTCGATGACGTCGTAGCCGTCGAGGCTCTGCAGCGGCTCGAAGAAGTCGAAGGCGCCCCCCGAGCAACCGGTGCCGCGCATGTTGACGTCCACCACGGTGAAGCCCATGAGGTTGGCCAGCACCGCGATGCCGTTCTGCGGGCCGGCCGGGTCGGCGTACCCGTAGCCCGAGTACTCGATCAGCGTCGGATAGGGACCGTCGCCGAGCTGGGGGAGGTGGATGCCGTCGGGCAGCGGCGGGGCGCTGGCCACGTCCTGCGGCGGGTGCACGTCGATCGCGAGCTGGGTCCCGTCGCGCATGGTGATGTAGCCGTAGCCGCTGGACGGGATCGACTGGTTGTAGACGTCGGTGTTCGGCGGCGCCGACTGCGTCGACAGCACCGTGAGCGGGTCGGACTGCGTGCCGCCGTCGGTGGCGCGCACGCGGTAGCCGCTCCCGGGCGGCACGTTGCGGAACAGCAGGCCGCCCTCGGCGTCGGCCTTCTCGGTGGCGATCGTCTTGTCGCTCGGGTCGAGCAGCGCCATTTCGGCGTTCGGTGCCAGGCCGGTGACGTAGACCTGCTCGACGCTGCCGCGCGCCGTGAACGCGGCCTGGGCGCCGGCGGTCGGAGCGGCGGCCAGCAGCACGACGACGACGGCGGCTGCGCGTAGCGCAGCGCAGCGACGCGCGCGACCCCCGCAAACGGTTCCCCTGCCGCTCACGCCGCGGACTCAACCAGGTTGCGCTCGTCACGGTCGCAGTTCACCCGTACGGATCGTGCACACCCAACATGTCCGTAACGGACCTTTCGTCATACATATTGACTTTCACGACGGATCATGCATACGATCCGCGCCCCAGCGCCCAGGTCCGTCATTCAGACCGGCGCATCCATCCGAGTTCTGCCACGGGGGCAAGCATGGCCACCAAACCCAGTGCGGCGAAGAAATCGGCGGCTGAGCGCGCGGCGAAGGAGACGGCGGCGCACTTCGACTTCCACGGGATCGAGCCCGTCAAGGTCGAGGACCGGGACTCGACCCCGATCCAGCAGTTCTGGATCTGGGTCGGGAGCAACACCGCACCGATCAACTGGATCCTCGGCGCCCTAGGGATCGCCTTCGGCCTGAGCTTCATCCAGACGATCGTCGTCATCATCGTCGGCAACATCGTCGGCTGCACGATCTTCGGGCTCTGTGCGGTGATGGGTCACCGCACCGGGGTCAACCAGCTGACGCTGAGCCGCCTCGCCTTCGGCCGTCGCGGCGCCTACCTGCCGGCGGCCATGCAGCTGCTGGCCACCATCGGGTGGACCGGCGTCTACACCTGGCTCGTCCTCGACCTCACGCTGGGGATCCTCGATCAGCTCGGCGTCCACGGGAGCACCGGCCTGAAGTACGGCCTGGCCATCGGGATCATGATCATCCAGCTGGCGATCGCCTTCTGGGGCTTCTACCTGATCCGCAGCTTCGAGAAGTACACGGTGCCGGTCGCCGCCGCCATCTTCGCCGTGATGACCGTCCTGGCCATCGTCCACACGGGCATCGACTTCAACACCTCGAAGGTGCACGGCGGGTCGGAGACCTTCACCGCCATCACACAGCTGATGACCGCGATCGGCATCGGCTGGTCGATCAGCTGGGTGACGTGGGGCTCCGACTACACGCGCTTCGTCAAGCCGCGCTACCGCGACAAGTCGGTGGTGCTGAGCACGGCCCTGGGCATGTTCGTGCCCACAGTGTGGCTGGCGGCGCTCGGCGCCGCGGTCGCGAGCTCGGGCAGCAGCACCGACCCGGCGCAGCTCGTCGTCGACGTATTCGGCGTGATGAGCATCCCGGTGCTGATCGCGGTGCTGCACGGCACGATCGGCAACAACATCATCAACCTCTACTCGTCTTCGATGAGTTTGCTGTCGCTGGACGCGAAGATCGCGCGCTGGAAGACGACGCTGGCGGTCGGAGTGGTCGCGATGGGCGTCGTGATCTGGTTCATCGCTTCGAGCAACTTCGCCCAGTCGTTCAACGAGTGGATCACATCGCTCGTGGTCTGGCTGAGCCCGTGGGCCGCCATCACGCTCGTCGACTACCTCGGCTTCCGCCGCGGCAAGGTCGACGTCAGCGAGCTCTACCGGCCGACGAGCCGCAAGCTGCTGCCGGACATCAACGTACCCGGGATCATCGCCTTCGTCGTCGGCATCGCCGCGGGGTGGAGCTTCGAGTACGGGCTCGTGCCCGCCTTCCAGGGGCCCATCGCGAAGTCCACCGGCAACGTCGACCTCTCCTGGCTGTTCGGCGGGGTGGTCGCCGGTCTCCTCTACTTCGTCCTGTGCAAGGCCATGGGCCGCGCGCCGAAGCCGGCGGCGACCCCCGCCGTGGAGGACAGCGCGACCGAGATCCACACCACAAAGGAGATAGCCCGTGTCGGCAGTCGAGAAGCTTGATACCGGGGAGATCCGCGTCACCATCGAGGCCGACGAGGTCCCGAGCAACCCGCCCGGCGTCGCTGCCATGTC
>DATBDE010000081.1:0-34039 GCA_036270095.1 Solirubrobacteraceae bacterium
CGGTGGACGAAACCGCCCACAACGGTTTTCAAGACCGCGGCCTTTGGGCCGAAATGCCTTCACGCTCTGTTGTGTGCCGGCCAACGCGCCCGAGAGGATTCGAACCTCTGACCTTCGGTTCGGTAGTCGTGGGACACGAGAACAGCCCGTCACCGTGTCACCCTCGCCGAGGGTGCGGGTGTCACCGTCCGGTCGCCGCGACGCCGCTCGGACGCGTGGGTCGATGCTTGCTCGGCTGGGGTTCGGATCGCCCGGACTTCCCGGTCCAGAGCGGTTGACGGCCGCTGCCGCCGGGTGCTGGACGGGCCGTTCTAGCGCCCCCGCCAGGACTCGAACCTGGGACCTGCGGAGTAGAAATCCGCTGCTCTGATCCAGCTGAGCTACGGGGGCTCGACTGACAATCTAGAGTCGGCGCGGATGGCTGCGGGCGAGTTGCACACGCTGCTGGAGACCGAGACGTCGCAGCCGCTGGCCGAACGCGAGCCTCCCGGCGACCGGCCGTGGGTCGCGCTGAACATGGCCTCGAGCGCCGACGGGCGTGCCGCCGTCGGCGGCACGTCGGGCGGGCTGGGCGGCGAGGCCGACCATCGCCAGTTCGCGGCGCTGCGCCGCGAGACCGACTGCGTGCTCGTCGGGACGGGGACGCTCGCGACCGAGCGCTACGGCTCGATCATCCGCGACGCCGCGGTCAGGGAGGAGCGCGTGCACGCCGGCCGGACGCCCCAGCCGATGTGCTGCATCGTCTCCCGCTCGGGCCGGGTGCCGCTCGACATCCCGCTGTTCCACGACCCCGAGCAGTTGGTCGCGCTCTACACCGGCGCGCCGGTCGCGCTCGAAGGCGTGGAGGCCGACGTCGATGTGGACCCCGCCTCGCCGGGCTTCGCCGCCGCGCTGAGCGACCTGCACACCCGCCGCGACGTGCGCGTCGTGCTGTGCGAGGGCGGTCCGCGCGTCGTCGGCGCGCTGCTCGCGCAGGGGCTCCTGGACGAGCTCTTCCTCACCCTCTCACCCCTGCTCGTCGGCGGCGGGGTCAAGAACGTCATTGAGGGCCCGGGCCTGTCAGCTCCGGTGCCGCTCGAGCTCATCCGCGTGCTCGAGAGCGACGGCTACCTGTTCCTGCGCTACCTCGTCGCGCAGCCCGGGTGACCTTCGGCGCGCGCTGGACCTGCCCGCGCTGCGGCCGCGCGTTCGCGGCCCGCAACCAGACCCACGCATGTGGGCGTTGGGACCTCGAGCGCCACCTCGACGGCAAGCCCGAGGCGGTGGTGGCGACGTTCTGGGCCGTGGTCGACGCCGCCCGGGCGGCCGGCCCGTTCGACCTCATCCCCGAGAAGACGCGCGTGGCGCTGCACGCGCGCATGAGCTTCGCCGCGCTGGTGCTGCGCACGCGCTGGCTCGACGGGCACGTCGTGCTCGCGCGGCGGCTGGAGTCGCCGCGCTTCCGGCGCATCGAGACCTACTCGCCCCGCAACCACCTGCACGCGTTCCGGCTGCCGGGGCCGGACGAGGTCGACGACGACGTCCGGGCCTGGCTGGCCGAGGCCTACGAGGTCGGCATGCAGCGGCACCTATAGGGTGCGCGACCGTGAGTGCCCAGCGCGGGATCTTCGTGGCGCCGTTCGACGAGCTGTATGACCCCAACCTGCTCGCCGGCCTGGCCGCGCGGGCCGAGGAGCGCGGCTGGGACGGCTTCTTCGTGTGGGACCACGTGCGCTACTCGGCGCCGGCGAGCGCCGTGGCCGATCCCTGGGTGGCGCTGTCCGCGATCGCCGCGGCGACCGAGCGCGTCCGCATTGGGCCTCTGGTCACGCCGCTGTCGCGCCGGCGGGTGCACAAGCTCGCGCGCGAGACCGTGACACTCGACCACCTGAGCAAGGGGCGGCTCGTGCTCGGTGCCGGCCTGGGCTCGCACAACCACGGCGAGCTGGCGCCGTTCGGCGAGGTCGAGGACCCCCGCGAGCGCGCCCGGCTGCTGGACACCGGGCTGCGCAAGCTGGCCGCGTACTGGGCCGGGGAGCTCGACCCCAAGCCGGTGCAGCGCCCGCGCATCCCGGTGTGGATCGCCGCGCGCTGGCCCGCGCGGCGGCCGGTGCGACGCGCGGCGCGCTGGGACGGGCTCTTCCCGATCGAGCTGCCCGGCCCCGACGCGCTGGCCGAGCTCGCCGCCGACGTGCGCGAGCTGCGCCACGGCTCGACCGCCCCGTTCGACCTCGTCGTCACCAACCCGCCCGGCACCGAGATCGGGCCGTGGGAGGCCGCCGGCGCGACCTGGTGCCTGACCGGCTTTGACTCGACGCCGAAGGAGGCCGCAGTGCGTGAGGTGATCGAGGCCGGGCCCTAAGGGGCCCCGCGCGGGCGAGGCGCGTCGACGAACGACGCGTCGTCGCCGACCGGCACCAGATCCTGGATCCGGGGCAGGTGCTCGCCGAAGAACAGCATCGCCGAGAGCTCGCCGCGCGTCCGGGCACCGGTCTTCTCGAAGATCGCCTTGAGGTGATCGTTGACCGTGTGGGGCGAGATCCCCAGCCGCTGCGCCGCCTGTTGCGCGGTCGCGCCGCGCAGGGCGAGCTGAGCCACCTCCTGCTCGCGGGCGGTCAGGCCGTAGGCCTTGAGCAGTACCGGCGCCACGAGGGTCGGGTGCGCGCGCTGGAGGAAGATCGCCACCTGTCCCCGAGGCGCCGCCCCCATGCGGCCGCCGTGGAGCACGAGCCAGCGGCCGGCGGGCGTCCGGACCGTCGCGGTCGGCAGGCTCTGGGTGCTCGCCCGCGTGGCGGTGGCCACCGCGTGCAGCGCCGGTGCGCGCAGGCCGTCCTCGGGGGTGGTGCCGGAAAGCTCGGCCAGCAGCGGCTCAGCGGTCGACGACACGCGGATGGGGTCGTTGCCCGCGTCGAGCTCGACGACGCCCGGCGGCTCGGGCGCCGGCGCCGCCGCGGGCTCGGTCGCCTCGGCCACGAGGCCGCGCCGCACGGCCCGAGCGAACAGGCTGGAGGCGCCGGACAGGAGCTCGACGTCGCGATCCTCGAAGTCGGGCGCGCCGGCACGGCGGACGAGGATGAGCGCGCCCCAGGTCGCCCCGTCCGCGACGAAGGCGCTGCGGAGCTCGGCACCCATACCGGCCGGGGCGAGCAGGTCACGGAAGCGCGGGCTCCGCTCGGGGTGGCCGCCGGTCGCGTCGCTCAGCGTGGCCGCCTTGCGCCGGGCCGCGGCGAGGTCGGCGAACTTGTTGACGTCGTTCACCGCGTACTCGTTGTCGGCGAGGACCGGGAAGTGGTCGGAGATGTCCTGCAGCCGGTGCTGGGTGATGAGATCCGAGCCCGGGTCGAGGGTGTGCCAGCACGCGCCGTCGAACGGCAGGACGCGCTTGAGCCGCGGCGCCGCCTCGTCGAAGAACTCGGCCCGCGAGGACGCGCGCAGCGCCAGCCGTCCGAGGTCGTCGAGGACCCAGCGCGGGTCGGTCGTCGCCATCGGGCGAGCCTAACCCCCCCGAGGATTCGGGATGGCCGCCCGGCCGGCGTGCCCCGACCATCGCGGTCATGACCACACAGAGCTACACCACCACCCATGCCGTCCGCGAGGCGACGCTCGACGACGCCGATGCCTGCGGGCGGATCTTCTACGACGCGTTCGCGTCGCTCGCCGAGCGTCACAACCTGCCGATCGAGGCCGGCTCCCCCGAGTTCACGCATTTCCACGTGGGCTCGATGCTCGGGGGCGAGGGCTTCGCCGGGATGGTCGTCGAGCGCGACGAGGCGGTCGTCGGGGCCGCCTTCGTGGACGAGCGCGGGCCGATCGCGGGGATCGGGCCGGTGGTCGTGGACCCCGGAGCTCAGGACGACGGCGTCGGCCGCGCCCTCATGGCGGCGGCCGTGGCGCGGTCGCGGGAGCGCGGCGCCGCGGGCATCCGGCTCGTCCAGACCGCTTACCACTACCGGTCCCTCTCGTTGTATGCGAAGGTCGGCTTCGTCGTGCGCGAGCCCCTGTCGGTCGTGCAGGGTCCGGTCCCGGCCGTCGCTGTCCCGGGGGTGGCCACGCGGCCCGCGGACGCGGCCGACGTCGAGGCCTGCGCCGCATTGTGTGCGCGCGTCCACGGCCACGACCGCAGCGGCGAGTTGCGCGACGCCATCTCCGCCGGCACGGCGACGATCGCGGAGCGCGCCGGGTCGGTGACCGGCTACGCGACCGGGTTCGGGTACGGGTGGCACGCCGTGGGCACGGCCAACGAGGACGTGATGGCCCTGCTCGCGTCCGCGGAGGCGTTCATGGGCCTCGGCGTGCTCGTGCCGTCGCGCAACGCCGAGCTTCTGCAGTGGTGTCTGGACCACGGCCTGCGCATCGTGCAGCAGTCGACGCTGATGACGATCGGGCTCTACAACGAGCCGGCGGGGGCGTGGCTCCCGTCGATCGTGTACTAGGCGACGAGCTCGTCGAGGACGTCCGCCAGCCCGTTGAGGTCGCCGCGCTCGCGTGTCGGCGGCGGGTGGGCGTCCTCGCCCAGCCGGTTGATCCACACCGACGGGATCCCCAGCTCGCCCGCGGGCACGACGTCGTGGAAGTGGCTCTGCGCGACGTGGACGTGGCGGGCCGGGTCGGCCCCGTAGGTCTCGTAGAAGACGCGCCAGTGCCCGTGCTGCGGCTTGTAGGAGCCGATCTCGGAGGCCACCACCGCGCCGTCGAAGGGCACGCCGATGGCCTGCATCGACGCCTCGATGAGGTCGCGGTCGCTGTTGGTCAGCGCGACCAGGCGCCAGCCGCGGTCGTGGGTCTCGGCCAGCGCCCCGGGCACCTCGGCGAACACGGGCCAGTCGGGGAGGGAGCGGCCGAGCGCGTCGCGCTCGCCGTCGGGCAGCACCATCCCCTCGTCATCGGCGATCTGCGCCAGCACCGTCGCCATCACGTCGCGGTAGCGGGCATCGGGCTGCGCCCGCTGGACCCGCGGCTCGATGACGTGGTAGCGGGCGAGCAGCGGCTCCTGTGCGTCGGCGCCGAACAGCCGCCCGAGCTGCCCGCCGATCCCGGCATTCCAGTCGACGAGCGTGCCGTAGCAGTCGAAGGTGGCCCAGCGAGGCGCAGCGTCGGCCATCCCGGCACGGTATTGAACCGGCGAGCATCGGGGTGGCCGGATTTGAACCGGCGGCCTCCGCCACCCAAAGGCGGCGCTCTTCCAAGCTGAGCTACACCCCGCTGCTGGCGGAGATTAGCCACTGGTCCTGCAGCGAATCGATCCATCCCTGCAGCTGGGCGCGCAATTGCGTGTCGTTTACGCCGACGGTCAGCACCCTGTAGCGACATCGCCAGCGGCGGTGCGCGAGCTGGGCGCTGTTGGACTTGCGCTGGAAGCGCACCACCGCCCGATCGATGCCCAGGGCAGCGCCCCAGAACGCCCGCAACTGGTCGAGTTCTTGGTCCGCGTGGTGCTGGACGCGGTAGAAGCGGGGCCGGTCGGACAGCCGGCCGAGCCATACGTCCGCGAGCCGCATCGTGACCGCTCGGAGTTGCACAGCGACACCACGTTCCGGCTGCGCTTGTAGCCCTCCGCGATGTACAGCGTCACGAAGTCGCGGAACAGCGGGTCCTCGGCCAGCGCCGCGAACGTGCGCCGGCCCTCGGCGTAGGCCTGCTCGCGCAGCCGCCGGTACTTGGCCTGCATCGCCGCGTTGCCGAGCCGCTGGCCGCGGTTCTGGCGGCCGGTGCGCTCGAGCGGCAGGTCGCGCACCCACAGGTAGACCGTGGTGCGGGACAGCGCCAGGCACTCGGCCAGCTCGTCGATGGTCAGCCGTTGCTCGCGGCGCAGGCGGCTGCGCCTTGTCGCGCAGGTAGGCCGGGTAGGCCACGGGACGAAGCTACGGCGCGAGACGCCTGCGCGCCCGGGTCTGCGCAAAGTTGTCACAAAGTCAGGTGCATCCACGCCGCCGGGCCGAAGCGCGTCTGCGCCGGCTCGCCCTCGACGAACCCCACCCGCTCGTAGAACCCCGTGGCCCGCGGGTTCGCGATCACCGAGATCCGCTGCGCGCCCTCGGCCCGCGCCCGCTGCACCGCATCCGCCACCAGCGCGCGCCCCACGCCACCGCGCATGGCCGCCGGCTCCACGAACAGGCCGTCGAGCTCGGAGGCACCGTCCCGCGGAGCGAGCAGCACCGAGAAGCCGAGCAGCTCGCCGGCCCCGCTCTCGGCGACCCGCACGCGCCCGTCCGCGACGAGCGCCGCCTCGAGCGCGATCGCGTCGGGATGCGCCGCCAGGTCGTCCCGGTACTCCTCCCACACGTCCGACGCGCGCCGCTGGAGCGCCTCGAGCGCCGCGCGCTCGGACGACACCGCGCCGCGCACCCTCACGGCTCGATGACGTGCGACGGGTCGGGCCGTCGCTCCGGCGGCGCCTGGCTGTAGTCCCCGAACGGGGCGTCGCGCTCGGCGACCACCGAGCGCACGCCCTCGGCCTCGGCCCGGCGGATCCACTCGATCGCCTCCGGTGTGTTACGCATGAGCCCGTCCAGGATCGGCCCGAGCGTCTGCGTCGAGGCCAGGCCCATGTTCTCGTACGCGTGGTTGACCACGAGCTTCATCGCCGCCAGCTGCGACGGCGGGATCGAGGCCAACTCCCCCGCCAGCGCCGCCACCCGCGCCTCGAGCTCCCCGAACGGCACCGCCTCGTTGATGAGCTCGACATCGGCCGCTTCGCGCCCGGTCAGCGGCTTGCCCGTCAGCGCATGCTGCTTGGCCCGCGCCAGCCCCAGCCGGTAGACCCACATGCCCGACAGGTACGCGCCCCACATGCGCGAGTACGGCGTGCCGATGACCGCGTCCTCGGACGCGACGATGAGGTCGCAGCAGAGCGCGAAGTCGCTCCCGCCCCCGACGCACCACCCGTGCACCTGCGCGATGACCGGCTTGGGCGCACGCCACACGCTCATGAACTTCTGCGTCGGCGACAGCTCCGGCGCCGTGGCCAGCGCGAAGTCCTTGCCCGGGTCCCAGGCGCCGTCGGTGGTGATCCACTCGTCCCAGTGGTGGAACCCGACGCCGAAGTCGTACCCGGCGCAGAAGGCGCGCCCGGCGCCCCGCACCACGATCACCCGGACGGTCGGGTCACGCACCGCCTGCCCCACGCACTGCTCCACCTCGTCGGGCATCGGCGGGACGATCGTGTTCAGCGCCTCCGGCCGGTTCAGGGTGATCGTCGCCACCGGCCCGGCGACGTCGTAGAGGACGGTCTCCATCAGGAGAACGCCGGCTCGACGCGGTCCGGGTAGATGTCGGGCAGCCCGTCGCTGACCTTGTCCGTGAACACCGCCGGCCGCTTCTCCAGGAACGAGGTCACGCCCTCGCGCGCGTCGGCCGACTGCCCGCGCGAGAACATCGCCCGCGAGTCGGCGCGGTGGGCGTCCATCGGGTGCGGCGCGCCGAGCATGTCCCACAGCAGGCGTCGCCCCAGCGCCACCGACACGGGCGCCGTGTTGTCGGCGATCTCCGCCGCCAGCTCGCGCGCGACGTCCAGCAGCTTGTGTGACCGGTGCGTGCTGCGCAAGAGCCCGCCGTCGAGCGCCTCCTTGGCCTCGAACAGCCGCCCGGTCGCCACCCACTCCATCGCCTGCGAGATCCCGACGATGCGGGGCAGGAACCAGCTCGAGCACGCCTCCGGCACGATCCCGCGGCGCGCGAACACGAACCCGATCTTGGCGTCGGTCGCGGCGATGCGGATGTCCATCGGCAGCGTCATCGTGATCCCGACGCCGACCGCCGGCCCGTTGATGGCCGCGATGACCGGCTTGAGCGAGGAGAAGATGCGCAGCGACACCACCCCGCCGGTGTCGCGTGGCACCGCGTCCTCGGTCTGCACGTCGCGCCAGTCGAAGGTCTCGCTCCCACCGCCGAGATCGGCCCCGGCGCAGAACGCCGGCTCCGCGCCAGTGACGATGACCACGCGCACGTCGTCGTCGGCGTCGGACGCGTCGAACGCGTCGATGAGGTCCCGGCCCATCTGCGCGGTGAACGCGTTCAGGCGCTTCGGGCGGTTCAGCGTGATGGTGAGGACGCGGTCGGCAACCTCGTAGGTGATCGTCTCGAAGTCCATGGGCCGCATTCTCGTCCACAATCTCCCGATGCCGCCGGGTCGCGACCGCCACGTCCGCCTGGGCTACGCGCTCGCCGCCAGCGCGGCGACGATGTGGGCGCTCAACGGCTCGTTCTCCAGCCTGCTGCTCGACGACGGCATCAGCGCCATGCGGCTGGCCGAGCTGCGAGCGGTGCTCACCTTCATGCTCCTGGCCGGCACCGTCGCCCTGATCCGCCCCTCCCTGCTGCGGGTCCGGCGCGAGGACATTCCCCGCCTGGCCTTCCTCGGCGTCTTCGGTCTCGCGGGCGTGCACGTGACCTACTTCTTCTCGATCTCGCGCCTCGACGTCGGCGTGGCGCTGGTCATCCAGTACCTGGGCCCGCTCATCCTGCTGCTGTGGCTGCGTCTGGCCCACGGCCGCCGCCTCAAGCGGGGGCTGTGGGGCGCGGCGGCGCTCTCGGTCGTCGGCTGCGCGCTCGTGGTCCAGATCTGGGACCCGGGCGACATCGACGTCCTCGGCCTGCTCGGCGCCTTCGGCGCGGCCATCACCTTCGCGATCTACCTCTACAGCTCCGAGCAGGCCGGCCACCACTACGAGGCCGTGACCACGCTCGTGTGGGGCTTCGGCTTCGCCACCCTGTTCTGGCTCGTCGTCCAGCCGATCTGGACCTTCCCCTTCGAGAAGTTCGCCAGCGCCGAGAACATCGCGCTCGGCCTCGGCGTCGTGGTCATCGGCACCGCCCTGCCCTTCGTGTGCATCGTCACCTCCCTGCGCCACGTGCCCGCCAGCCGCGCCGCCGTGGTCGCCACGCTCGAGCCCGTCCTGGCGGCGATCATCGCCTGGCCGGTGCTGGGCCAGGACCTCGACGTGGCCCAGATCGCCGGCGGCCTGATCGTGGTCGGGGCCGTGATCTGGGTCCAGTCGCAACGCCCCGCCCACGAGGACGAAGCCGCTCCCGCCTACGGGGCGCGCCGCCGGGAGTCGGCGGCGGCCGTCGTCCGCTAGCGTCCGGCGCCCCCGATGGCCGAGATCAAGCCGCTGACCGCCCTGCACTACGACCTCGAGCGGGCGGGCCCCCTGCAGGAGCTGCTCGCCCCGCCCTACGACGTCATCGACCCCGACGAGCGCGAGCGCCTGGCCGCGCGCTCGCCCTACAACGTCGTCCACGTCGACCTGCCGGTCGGCGAGCCCGACCCCTATGCGGAGGCGGCGCAGACCCTGGCCCGCTGGCGCGACGAGGGCGCCGTCGTGCTCGACACCACCACCGCGGTGTGGGGCCTGACCCAGGACTTCACCGACCCCACCGGCGAGCGCCGCACCCGCAGCGGCGTGCTCTGCGCCGTCCGCGTCGAGGACTACGGCGCCGGTCGCATCCGCCCGCACGAGCGGACGCACCCCGGCCCGAAGGAGGATCGGCTGCGCCTCACGCGCGCGACGCGCGCCAACCTCTCCCCGATCTTCGCTCTCTACGACGACCCCCGTGGGATCTCGTGGGGCGAGCTGGCCGCCCACACCACCGGCCCGCCCTTCGGGGAGGCCACCGGCGACGACGGCACCGTCAACCGCCTGTGGCGCATCGAGCACGAGGAGGCCCTGGATGCGGTCGAGCTCGCCCTCGAGGGCACCGAGCTGCTGATCGCCGACGGCCACCACCGTTACGAGACCGCCCGCGTGTACGCCGACGAAGTCGGTGGCGAGGGCCCACACCGCTGGGTGCTCATGTGCCTCGTCGCGCTCCAGGACCCCGGCCTGGCCCTCTACCCCACGCACCGTCTCGTGCGCGGCGTCGACCCCGAGGGCCTCGCCGACGCCATCCGCCGCGACTTCGACATCGAGGAGATCGGGCGCGATGCCCTCGTGCCCCGCGCCGCCGGCGCCGACGGCCGGATCGTCATGGGCTACATGGACAGCCACTTCAAGCGCGCGTTCCGCCTGACCCTCAAGGACGCCGCCATCGCCGACCGCGCCCTGGAGGGCAAGCCCGAGCCCTACCGCCACCTCGACACCGCTGTGCTCGAGGTCCTGATCCTGCGCGGCGCCATGGGCATGACCGACGACGACATCGCCCACCTGAAGGGCCTCGGCTACGCCCGCGACTACGACGAGGCCGTGGCCCTGATCGACGACGGCACCTACGATGCAGGCTTCTTCATGGGGCCGGTCGACGTCGCCCACGTACGCGCGGTCGCCGCCGAGGGTGAGAACATGCCCCCCAAGTCCACCTTCTTCGCTCCGAAGGTGCCGACCGGGCTCGTTTTCAACGCGCTTTCCGACGACTGACTCGGGGTACCATGACGTACATGAAAGCCGTCGCCCATCGCCGCACCAGCGACCGTTACCGGCACGACATCCGCATCCGCGACCACGTCGCCAGCGCGGACGAGCCGCGGGACACCGGCGGCGACGACACCGCACCCAGCCCGCAGGAGTTGCTGGCCGCGAGCCTCGCCGCATGCACCGCGATCACCATGGAGATGTACGCCGCGCGCAAGGGCTGGGACGTCGGCGAGGTCGAGGTCTCGGCCGAGTACACGCCGGCCGAGCGCGGCTGCCCCACCTCCTTCCGCACCATCCTGCGCTTCCCGAGCCACCTCTCGGACGACCAGGTCGACCGGCTGCGCCAGATCGCCGCGAAGTGCCCGGTCCACCGCACCCTCGACGGCGAGGTGATGTTCGCCGAGTCCGTCGAGCGGATCGCGGACCCCGTCGCGTCCTAGCGCTACAGCGCGTAGACCGCGCCCGGCTCCGCTAAATCGACCGGGCCCCGGAACCGCGCCCGCGCGCGACGCACGTTCTCCGCGTTCTCGTCGTCGAAGGGCATGACGTGCGTGAGCACGAGGCGCTTCACGCCGGCCTCGGCGGCCACGGCGCCGGCCTGCTCGCCGGTCATGTGGCCGAAGCGCTCGAGCTCGGGGCCGGGCTCGAGGAACGTCGCCTCGCACACGAGCAGGTCGGCGCCGGCGGCGTGGCGCGTCAGCGCCGAGGTGGCGGTGGCGTCGGCGCTGTAGACCACCGTGGCCTGCCCGTCGGTGCAGCGAGGTGCGAAGCAGGGCTCGGGGTGTCCGGTGCGCACGAAGGTGATGTCGAGGCCGCAGGCCGACACCGTGTCGGCCTCCTCGTACTCGCGCAGGTCGAACAGCTCGCCCACACGGTCGAGGCCGTGCCCGAAGGCCCCGAGCAGATCGCTGAGCACGCGCGGCCCGTGCCCGCGTGGCACGTAGAGCGGCAGCCGCGGGGCCTCCCCCAGCCGCTGTACGACGCCCTCGCGCGTGATCGCCGTGGTCCACGGCAAGAGGTCGAGCATGTGGTCGAGATGCATGTGCGAGATGACCATCGCGCCCAGCCGGTCGATCAGGCCGCTGGTCCACGCCGCCTGCAGCGCGCCCGGCCCGCAGTCCAGCAGCACGCTCCCGTCCGGCCCGTCGACGGCGTAGCTCGAACACGGCGCGCCCAGCGGGGCGCCCACCCGCACGCCGACGACCTCAAGCTGCATCCGCGCGCAGCTCGGCCAGCGCGTCGCCCATCGCCGCGGCCAGCCCGTCGAGGTCTGGCACGACGCTCGGATCGGCGCACACGCCGATGCTCATCGCCCCGCACAGCGAGGCTGCGGACACGCGTAGGCCGTGATCGAGCTTGACCTCCGCGAAGACCAGAAGCTCCTCGAGGCCGGCGCCGAGCACCCGCACCGGATCGCGCGGCCCGGGAATGTTGGAGACGTTGACCGCGAACGCGCGTGAGGTCCCGGTCACGCGTGTGAGCAGGCGCTCGAGCGGCGGCGCGAACAGCGCCAAGTCCGAGAACAGCGCGTCCAGCGTCTCGGCGTCGTGGTGGCGCTTGCGCTCGGCCGTCTGGCGGTGGATCGAGCGCAGCCGCGCCCTCGGATCGCGCTCGCCCACCGGCAGCTCGACGATCATGAACGAGTCGCGGTTGCCGACCTCGGGCCCATCGTCGCGCCGGTGTAGCGAGACCGGCACCTTGCACCGCAACGGCTGGTCGCCCGCGACGTGGCCGAGCCACGTGCGGACGCCGCCGGCGACGACCGCGAGGAGGACGTCGTTGACCGTCGTGTGCTCGTCCCAGGCGCGCTCGATCGCCTTGTAGTCGGCCAGCGGTGCAGAGGACCACGCGACCGCGCGACGCCGCCCGATCTCGCCCGTGAACGGAGACTCCGCGTGTCCGGGCATGACCTCGCGCCGGACCGCGCCGGGCAGACGCGCGAGCTCCTGCGCCCCCAGCCACCAGCGCTCCGGCGATGTGGCCGTGCGCGCGAACGCCCCGGCGGCGGCCGCGAGCCCGGTGACGCGCTCGCCGACGGCGCCCGCGACCAGCTCGGCCGTGCGGGGACCGGGAGCCGGTCGCCACCCATCGACCGCCGGTTCGTCGTTGGAGGGGTCGTCGTAGAGGAGCGTGCGCAAGACCTTCAGGCCCGTGAGCCCGTCCACCCACGCGTGGTGGAAGCGCGCCAGCAGCGCCACACGTCGGCGCGGCAGCGGGGAGACGAGCTGGAGATCCCACAGGGGGCGGTCGCGGGGCAGCCGCCCGGACATGGCCTCGCCGACGAGCTCGCGCAGCCGTCTCGCAGCGACGGTGCCCTTCGTCGGCACGCGCCGGACGTGGAGATCGAGGTCGAAGCCCGCGTCGTCGACCCACACCGGTGGGCCGAGCCCGAGCGGTGTGGGCGCAAGCCGCTGGCGCGCCCGCGGGACGCGGGCGATGCGCGCGGCAACCCGCGCGCGCAGGCCGTCGAGGGTCAGCGGCGCGACGTCGGGCCCGCGCTCGAGGATGAGCACCTTGACGGTGTGGCCGGCGATCTCGCCCTGCTCGAGCTCGAGGATCTCCGCGTCTTGGCGTGTGAGGCGTTCGACCGGGCTCATCGACCCGCGATCATATGGTCGTGGCGGACCGCCTCGCAGAGCTTCTTGCGCCGCTGCTGCTAACGCCCGAGCAGGCCGCGTCGCTCGACGTCCACGGGCGCACCGACGCCGCCGTGCTCGTGCCGTTGTTCGTGCGCGACGACGACCTGCACGCGGTGTTCACGCGCCGCCGCGACGACCTGCGCCGCCACGCGGGCGAGATCTCGTTCCCGGGCGGCCGCCAGGACCCGGGGGAGGACCTGCGCCGGACCGCGCTGCGCGAGGCCGAAGAGGAGATCGGACTGCGGCCCGCCTCCGTAGTGGTGGCGGGCGCGCTGCCGCCCACGCCGACCGTGGTGACGAGCTACGCGATCTACCCGTTCGTGGGCGTGATCCAGCCCGAGGCCCAGTGGCGCCCGAGCGCGGGCGAGGTCGCGGAGGTGCTCGAGCTCTCGTTGCCCGCGCTGAGGGCCGGCTACGGAAGGGAGCGCCTCATCCGCCGAGGCCTCCCCTTCCGCACCGATGTCTACGTACTCGACGGCGCGCTGATCTGGGGCGCGACCGCCCGAATCCTGGGCGACCTGTTCGAGCGGTTGGAGCCCCTACTGCGCTAGACGTCCTTCTCGATGGGGACGTTCACCAGGTTGCCCCACTCGGTCCACGAGCCGTCGTAGTTCTTGACGTCGTCGTGGCCGAGGAGCTCGTGCAGCACGAACCACGTGTGCGCGGAGCGCTCGCCGATCCGGCAGTACGCGATGATCGGCGACCCGTTGGTCACGCCCTTGCTGCGGTAGAGCTCGGCGAGGTCGTCGGCCGACTTGAAGGTGCCGTCCTCCTGCACCGCCTGCGCCCACGGCACCGATGCGGCGCCGGGGATATGGCCGGAGCGCTGCGCGCCCTCCTGCTCGTAGCCGGGCATGGCGATGAGCTCGCCCGAGAACTCCTGCGGCGAGCGCACGTCGACGAGCTTGGTCTCGGCGTCGAGCGCCGCCTGCACCTCGTCGCGCTTGGCGCGGATGGTCTCGTCGCCGGCCTGGGCGGTGAAGCTCGCGGGCGCGAGGCTCGGCACGTCGGTGGTGGTCGGGCGGTTCTCGCCGATCCACTTCTCGCGCGGCGCGTTGAGCAGCTTGACGTTGTCGTGCCCGTAGTACTTCAGGTACCAGTAGGTGTAGGCGGCGAACCAGTTGTTGCGGTCGCCGTAGAGCACGATCAGGTGGTCGTTGGAGACGCCGTGTGAGCCGAAGAGCTCGCCGAAGGCCTCCGGGCCGAGGAAGTCGCGCTTGACTTGGTCCTGCAGGTCCTTCTTCCAGTCAAAGCCGATCGCGCCCGGGATGTGCGCCTCGGAGTACAGGGCGGGGTTCTCGTCGACCTCGACGATCCGGATGGAATCGTCGTCGAGGTGGTCTTCCAACCACTGCGTGTCGACGAGAACGTCCTTCGTGTAGTTCGACACGGGTACTTCCTCCTAATTCCGACTAACAAAAGGGGATTTAGAAGGCGAGTCTACCGCAGCAATTGCGCCACGCCGGCGCGTGGATCGCCGTCGATGACCGCGGTGGGGATCTCCCACGTGCGCGCCGCCTCCTGCAGCACCGCCAGCCCCTGCGCGCGCAGCGCGGCGTCGGCGGGCGGCTCGTACGCGAACCCGCGCACCATCGTGTCCACGCTCTTCTCCAGCATCATCCGCAGCCGCGGCCCGTGCAGCGGCGCGTGGGCCACGCGGCCGAGCAGCCAGCACACGACGGTCACGTTGTCCTGCGCGTAGACGAGCGAGCCGATGCGGTCGGGGTCGCCGACCCAGGGCTCGATGCCCTCGGCCTCGAGCGCCGGCGCCCGCTCGGGCCGGCGTGTGGTCCCGCGGACGGCATGGCCCTCGGCCCGGAGCGAGCGCGCAAGGGCGACGCCGCGGCAGCCGCAGCCGACGATGAGGACGCGCGCCACTTACTCGAGCGACGCCCGGAACTCTTCCTCGGTGATCTCCGGCTGGCCGCGCGCCCGGCGGCGCTGGTTCTTCAGCGCGAGCAGCTGATCGATCTCCTCGCGCTCGAGTCGCTTCTCGCGCTTGGCGTTCAGCGCGCGCTGCTCGGCGGCGACCTCGGCGCGCAGGCCGCGCTCGGTCAGCTCGGGCTTGCCGCGGCGCCGGCGGCGCTCGTTGGCGGCCTCGAGCATCTGGTCGATGTCGTCGAGCTCGCTCTCGATCTGGGTCTCGATCGCGGCGTGGTTCGGCTTCCAATCGAGCACGTCGGCACCCGAGCCGGGATAGAACCGCCCCAGCAGCAACACGAAGATGACGATGACCGCCACCCCGCCGAGGATGACGACGACAAAAGGATCCACAGCCTGGCGCGAGTGTACCCTCGCGGCCGATGTCGGCCATGGAGACCATCGACGACGCGCTGGCCACGGCCGACCCGGTGCTCCGCAACCTGAAGATCACGCTCGCACACCGCGAGCTGTCGATCGGGCTGCACGAGCGCCTCGGGCCCGACAGCGGGGCCAATTTCCACACCTGGGCGGTGTGGGGCTCGAAGAAGGCCGGCCGCACCATCCGGCGCGAGGACATTCCCGTCCTGCCCGTCGCCGCCACCGCCGCCGGTGGCGCGGTGGGCGCCGGCGCGGGCGCGATCGCCGCAGTCGGCAGCAACCGGCGGGGCCGCCCCGTCCTCGTGGCCGGCGCCGCCGCCGCGGGCGCGCTGGCCGCGCGCAAGCACGTCCACCGCGGCCTGGACACCGCCGCCGAGCAGATCCTCGGCGGCAACGTCACCGTGCTCGACGAAATCGGCCGCATCACCGCGCGCTTTCTCGACGCGTTCCCGGCCGGCGACCCGCCGCCGCGCGAGGCCGTGGAGGAGTTCGTGGCCGCCTTGCGCCCAGGCGCGCCCAGCACGGACGGGGAGGACCTGCTGCGCCTGGCCTTCACCGACTACGCGCTGGCCTGGCGCGAGCGCGAGGAGCGCCCGCGCGTGCAGTACATGCTCCTGGCCAACCTCAACGCGATCGTGCACGAGCACGAGCGCCTCGAGCCGTATATCGACGCCGCCGTGCCCAGCGCGCTACGGCGGCTCATCACGTCGCGCCTGCTCGACTTCCGCGTGGGCAGCGAGGACCTCTCGGTGCACGCCGACGTGCCTCGGGTCGACGGCCGCCGCTACGCCCACGGCCTGACCCAGATCGACAACCCCGAGCTGTTCCTGTTCCTCAACGGGCCCGCCGGCTGGGACCGCACCCGCGACACGCTGACCGGCAGCGGCGCCGGCGACTGGACCCAGCTGCGCGACCGCATGAACTACATCTGCGACCTCTTCCGCTCGCGCCAGTTCGATCCGGGGCTGTTCGCCGCCCCGTACAAGGACGCGCAGGTCGCCGCCATCCGCGCCGGGCGCGTGCCCGACGGGCCGCTGTGAGCGGCGCCGAGTGGCGTTACTGCCCCGTGTGCGGGCGCGAGCTCGGCGCGCTCACCGAGGGGCCCGACCGCGGGCGCGCCGCGTGCGCGCGCGGGCACTTCGTCTACTACGAGAACCCGGCCGTGACCACGATGGCGTTCGTGCAGGAGGGCGAGGACTTCCTCATCCTCCAGCGCGCCCGCGAGCCGCTGCGCCGCGCCTGGGACCTGCCCGGCGGCTTCGTCGAGGGCGGCGAGCACCCGACCGAGACCGTGCGCCGCGAGGTGTTCGAGGAGACCGGCCTCGAGGTGCTTCCGCGCCGGCTCATCGGGGTCTACAACGGCGTCTACGGCGACACCGGCCGGGCCACCTTGGACTTCGCCTACGTGTGCCGGATCCGCGGCGGCCATTTCCGGCTCGGGCCCGAGCACATGGACGCGCGCTGGTATCCGCTCGACCGCTTCCCCGACCCGGCGTTCCCGTCCGAGCGCGAGGCGCTCGAAGATCTTCGGCGGCGCATGGGCTGACTGGATTAGGGTCGGTTGGTCCCCCAACGCAGGAGGTCACGCATGGCAGACCACGGGCTGTTCGTCGGATGGGGCGCCGTTGTGCCCGGGCGGGAGGCCAAGAGCCTCGACGTGTTCGGCGAGGTCGTCGAGCTCTACGGGAAGCTCCAAGCCGACGGCCGCATCGAGAGCTTCGATGTGGCGTTCCTCGAGCCCCACGGCGGGGACCTCGAGGGCTTCGCGCTCATCCGCGGCACGCGCGAGCAGATGGACGCGGTGCAGACCGACCCCGACTTCCGGAGCTCCCTGACCAGGGGCGCGATGGTCGTCCAGAATCTCGGCGTCGTGGCCGCGTACATGGGCGAGGCGCTGGGGTCCGAGATGCAGACGTTCCAGCAGGCCATCGCCGATCTGGCCTGAGCGAAGGTCCGCGGCCGCGGGCGCGCTAGCGTCCGCGGTCATGGACTTCGACCTGACTGACGAGCAGAAGCTCGTCCGCGAGACCGCCCGGAACTTCACCGACAACGAGATCGTCGACCGGGCCCGCGAGAACGACCGCAACGAGCACTTCGATCTCGAGCTTGTCGGCATGCTGGCCGAGCAGGGCTACCTCGGCGCCATCGTCCCCCGCGAGTACGGCGGCGCCGGCCTCGACTACTTCACCTACGGCCTCATCGTCGAGGAGGTCGGGCGCGGCGACTCGGCCATGCGCACCGTGATCTCCGTGCAGACGTCGCTCGTGTGCTCGGCGATCCTGCGCTGGGGCACCGAGGAGCAGAAGCAGCGCTACCTGCCCAAGCTGTGCTCGGGCGAGTGGCTCGGGTGCTTCGGCCTGACCGAGCCCGACACGGGCTCGGACGCCGCCAACCAGAAGACGCGCGCGACCCGCAACGGCGACGGCTGGACCATCAACGGAGCCAAGATGTGGATCTCGATGGGCAACCACGCCAGCCTCGCGCTGATCTTCGCCCAGACCGACCCCGAGCTCGGCCACAAGGGCATCGCCTGCTTCCTCGTCGAGACCGAACAGGACGGCTACCAGCCCCAGGCCATCCACCACAAGATGGGCCTGCGCGGCTCCGACACCGCCGAGATCGGGCTCAGCGACGTGCACGTCGACGCCGACGGCATGCTCGGCGAGATCGGCGACGGCTTCAAGGTCGCGATGACGTCGCTGGACTCGGGCCGTTACAGCGTCGCCGCCGGCTGCGTCGGCATCTGCCAGGGCTGCGTCGAGCACTCGGTCGCCTACTCCAAGGAGCGCGAGCAGTTCGGGCGCCCGATCGCCTCGTTCCAGCTCGTGCAGGCGATGATCGCCGACATGATCCTGCAGACCGACGCCGCCCGGATGCTCGTCTGGCGCGCCGGCTACCTGAAGGACTCGGGCAAGCCCAACACCACCGAGACCTCGATCGCCAAGCTCTACGCGACCGAGGCCGCGGTGGAGTGCGCGAACACCGCCATCCAGGTCCACGGCGGGTCGGGCTACGTCGACGACCATCCGGTCGAGCGCTACTTCCGCGACGTGCGCGTCACCACCCTGTATGAGGGCACGTCGCAGATCCAGAAGCTCATCATCGGGCGCGCCGCCACCGGCATCAACGCGCTCGTGCCCACGGCAGGGTGAGCGCGGTCGACGCGTCGCCGGGCCCGGTCGCCTCGACCATCGGCGTCGTCGGCGCCGGGACGATGGGCTCGGGCATCGCGCAGCTCGCTGCGCTGGCCGGCGCCCGCACGCTGGTGTTCGACGCCGTGCCCGAGGGGCTCGAGAAGGGCGTCGAGCGGCTCGAGGCGGGACTGGCCAAGGGCGCCGAGCGCGAGCGCTGGAGCGCGGACGACGCGAGCGCCGCAGCCGCACGCGTGGAGGCGGTCGACGGCCTCGAGGACCTGGCCCCGTGCGCGCTGGTCATCGAGGCCATCGCCGAGTCGCTGGAGGCCAAGCGCGGGCTGTTCGCGGAGCTGGCCGACGTGGTCGACGCCGCATGCGTGCTGGCCACCAACACCTCGTCCCTGTCGGTCACCGACCTCGCCGCCGCCGTGCCCGGCCCCGAGCGCGTCGTGGGCATGCACTTCTTCAACCCGGCGCCGCTCATGCGCCTGCTCGAGGTCGTGGCCGGCGAGCAGTCCGGCGAGGCCGCCCTGGCCCTGGCCCGCGGCACCGGCGCGGCGATGGGCAAGCGGGTGATCGTCGCCGCCGACGGCCCCGGGTTCCTGGTCAACCGCTGCGGGCGCCCGTTCGCGCTCGAGGCCCAGCGGGTGGTCTCCGAGGGCATCGCCACGATCGACCAGGTCGACCGCATCTGCCGCCTGGGCGGCGGCTTCCGCATGGGCCCGTTCGAGCTCTCCGACCTGGTCGGCCTCGACGTCGGTTTCGAAGTCTCGAAGTCGTTCTACGCCCAGTCCTACGGCGAGCCGCGCTGGCGCCCGACCCTGCTGGCCCACCGCATGGCCGCCTCCGGCCGCGCCGGGCGCAAGGCCGGCCGCGGTTGGTACGACTACGCACAGGACCCGCCCTGGCCGCCCGACCCCGACGCGCCGGCGCCGGGCGGCGGCGACGGCTACCTGGTCGTCGCCGGTGTCAGCGTGGTGGCCGAGGAGCTCGCCGACCTGGCGCGCGGCGCCGGCTGGACGGTGGCCACGCCCGAGGACGCCGAGGACTCGGGCGAGATCCCGTTCCTGATCCTCGACTGCGGGCCCGACGAGGCGATCGCGCCGCTGCAGGGCGGCCCTCGTGCGGTGCTGTGCGCCGAGGGCTCGCTCAGCGGCCTGGACCCCGAGGGCGGAGCCGCCGGCTTCCACGCCGTGCCGCCGCTGGGCTTGGCCCGGCTGGTCGAGGCCACGCGCGGGCCCAACACGTCGCTGCTGGCCTTCGAGCGCACCGAGCACGTCTTCGGCACCCTGGGCAAGCACGTGGAGTGGGTCGGCGACGCGCCCGGCCTCGTGCTCGGCCGCATCGTGGCCCAGCTCGTCAACGAGGCCGCCTTCGCCCTGCGCGACGGCGTCGGCAGCGCCGACGACATCGACGCCGGCATGACGCTCGGCCTCAATCACCCGCGCGGCCCGCTGCAGTGGGGCGACCTCATGGGCCTCGACCACGCGCTCAGCGTTCTCGATGCGCTGTTCGCCGAGCACCACGACCCGGCCTACCGCGCCTGCGCGCTGCTGCGCCACCACGTGTGGGACGGGCGGCTGGGCGAGATCACCGGCGCCGGCTTCCACGCGTATCCGGGCGGGGGCTGATCTCACGCTTTCGGTGCCCGCAGCGTTGTAAACCCGTGTCGTTACCGCCCTTCCAGACGGTGCTCGAGGAGCACCGTGAAGACGTGCTCCGGTTCTTGACCGCCAGCATCGGTCGCCAGGAGGCCGACGACGTGTTCCAGGAGACGTTCCTCGCCGCGCTGCGCGCCTACCCGCGCCTGAAGCGGGCCGACAACCTGCGCGGCTGGCTGCTGAAGATCGCCAGCCGCAAGGCGATCGACGCCCACCGCGCGCGCAAGCGCGCCCCCGTCCCGGCCGAGCACGTCGACCCGGGCGCGGCGCCGCCGGCGAGCAGCGCACTGCCCGACGAGCCGCTCTGGGAGGCGGTCCGCGCGCTGCCCGACCGTCAGCGCACCGCCGTCGTCCTGCGCTTCACGTTCGACCTCGCCTACCGCGAGCTGGGCGACGTCATGGACTCCAGCGAGGAGGCAGCGCGCCGCAACGTCTTCGAGGGGCTGAAGAAGCTCAGGGAGGAGTACCGATGACCGCCGATCTCGAGCGCCTGCTCCGCGACGTCGGCCCCGTCGATGCCAACGCGGCCCAGGAGCGCTTCGTGCGCCGCGCCGTCGACGACGGGCTGGCCGACGTGGCCTATGCGCCCGTCGACTCGCCGGTGGGCGAGCTCATGGCCGCCGTGACACGGCGCGGCCTCGTCCGCCTCGCCTACGAGGACGGCCGCGGTGACGCCGTGCTGTCGGACCTGGCCGCGCGGGTCTCCCCGCGCGTAATCGAGGCGCCGGCCCGCCTGGACGACGTCCGCCGTCAGCTCGACGAGTACTTCGCCGGGCGCCGCCACGCCTTCGACCTGGCCATCGACTGGGAGCTCACCCACGGGTTCACCCGCCGGGTGCTGCAGAGCACGGCGCGGATCCCGTTCGGCGAGCTCGGCACCTACCGGTCGGTGGCCACCGGCGCCGGCAACGCCGCCGCCGTGCGCGCCGCCGGCAACGCGCTGGGTGCCAACCCGATGCCGATTGTCGTCCCCTGCCACCGCATCGTGCGCACCGGCGGCGCGCTCGGCGGCTACACCGGCGGCGTGCAGCGCAAGGAGTTCCTGCTCACACTCGAGGGGACGCTTCCGCGCTGAGCGCGGCCTCCCGCAGCTCCGCGATCGCCTCCTCGAACATCGCGGCCAGCTCCTCGAGGTCGGGCATGGCGTCGTAGTCGCCGATCAGGCCGATGTCGGCGCCGCCGTTGTAGCTCATGATCGCCACCGCCAGCGTCTGCTCGGCGGCCAGGAAGGCCACCGGCACGAGCTTCTGCAGCTCGCGCCCGAGCAGGTAGAGCGGGAACTGCGGCCCGGGCACGTTGGTGACGAGCAGGTTGTACATGCGCGGGGAGAAGTTCAGCCGCGAGGCCTGCGCGAACACGGTCGGGGGCGCGAAGTCCTGCAGCCCGGCGATGAGCTCGGCCCCCAGCGCCTGCTTGGACTCCTTCAGGTGCTTCATCGCGTCGGTGACGATCTCCTGGCGCGCCACCGGGTCCTGCGCGTAGACCGGCAGGCGCCCGACCATGATCGTGATCCTGTTGCCGAGCTGGCCGCGCTCGTCCTCGGCCCGCACCGACACCGGCACAGCGCCCCGCAGCTCCAGCCCCTCGGTGCGCACGCCGCGCGAGCGCAACCAGCGCTGCAGCGCACCCGAGACGACGTTGAGGAACACGTCGTTGACGGTGCCGCCGAGCGCGTTCTTGATCGCCTTGAGCTCGGCCAGGTCGGCGTGGATCCAGACCACGCGCCGGTGCGAGCCGCAGTGCTGGTTGAGCGGGGTCTTCGGCGCGCCCGCGACCAGGCCCGCGGCCACCTCGCCCACGGCCTCGACGGCGTCGCGCGCCTGCCCGAGCGTGCGGCCCGGGTCGGTCACCGCGGTCACGGCGTCACGGGCCAGGCGGAACGGCGTGCCCACGAGGTCGGCCACCCCCTGGGCCGCGATGGCCGCGTCCGACGGCTCCGGCGCCGGCGTCCAGGGATCGGGGGCGCCGTCGACGGCGTCCGGGTTGCGGTCGAGGTCGAACAGCACCGTGGTGATGTCCACGCCGCTGACGCCGTCGACCAGGCAGTGGTGGGTCTTGTTGATGAGCGCGAAGCGGTCGGGCTCGAGCCCGTGCACGAGCCAGATCTCCCACAGCGGCTTGGAGCGGTCCAGGCGCTGGGAGAAGATCCGGCCGGCCAGCAGGCGCAGCTGCTCGAGGCTGCCCGGCTCGGGCAGCGCCGTGACCCGCACGTGGTAATCGATGTTGAAGCGCGGGTCGTCCACCCACAGGGGGCGGCCGAGCTCCAGGCGCGGGAAGGCGAGCTTCTGCCGGTAGCGCGGCACGAGATGCAGCCGGCTGGAGATGTGCTCGATGAACCCCTCGCGGTGCGGCGCCGGGCCCTCGAAGAGCATCACCGAACCGATGTGCATGTGCGACCCCTCGCGCTCTTGGGCGAGGAAGCCGGCGTCGATCGAGGTCAGCCTGTCCATCAGCTCTTCCCCGGGCGCGGGAACTGGGTCCCCACGAAGAGGTCCCAGCCGCGGTCGGGCAACAGCGCGCGCTGCGTGAGCAGGATCCGCGCCGACGCGGTGACGGGGTAGCGGGCCTTGGGGCGGCGTGCGCCGAGCGCCTTCTCGATCTTGCGCGCCACGTCGTCGGGCCCGCCCCCCAGCTTCATGGTCGGGCCCTCGTAGGCGCCGGCCGTCGCCTTCGCCACCGCGTCGTTGAAGGCGGCGTAGTCGCCGCCGCCGCCGGTGCCCTTGGCCGCGGTCTCGCCGAACTCGGTCTTGATCAGCCCGGGCTCGATGAGGATCACGTCGACCCCGAAGTCGCGCACCTCGAAGCGCATGGCGTCGGAGATCGCCTCCACCGCGTACTTGGTGCCGTGGTAGAGGCCGCCGCCCGGGAACACGAGCCGGCCGCCCATGCTCGAGAGGTTCACGATCCGCCCCCAGCGCTGGCGCCGCATGCCCGGGAGCACGAGCTGGCACATGCGGACGAGGCCGAACACGTTGGTCTCGAACTGGCGCCGGACCTCGTCCATCGGGACCGTCTCGACGGCGCCGCTCTGCGAGTAGCCGGCGTTGTTGATGAGCACGCCGACCGTCCCCTCGGCGTCCTCGACGTGCTTGACCGCGGCCTCCATCGAGGCCTCGTCGGTCACGTCGAGGGCGAGGGTCTCGCAGCCTTTGGCGGCGAGGTCGGCGATGGACTCGAGCCGGCGCGCGGTGGCGTAGACCTTCCAGCCCCCGGCGGCCAGTCGCTCCGCGGTCGCGCGCCCGATCCCGGTCGAGCAGCCCGTGATCAGCACCGCCTTTGACACGTCCGGCATTGAGCGTCCCTCCTGAGGCTGTGGGGCCGCGATCGTAGTCGCCTTCCGACCCCACGTCCTCGGGTCCCCTCCACCTCCTGGTCGTCGACGACGATCCCCGACCTGCGCGAGGCCGCGTCCCAGCCCGACCGACGGCCCTCTGGTCGCCGCCTCCTAGGATGCCGGGCCCATGCGCGCAGTCACCTTCCAGGCACCGGGCGAGGTCCGGGTCGACGAGGTCCCCGATCCCGAGCCGATCGCCGCCTCCGACGCCATCGTCCGGGTCGAGGCGACCGGGATCTGCGGCTCCGACCTCCACATCTTCCACGGCCGGGTCAAGATGGAGCAGGGCTTCATCATCGGCCACGAGTTCGTCGGGCGGGTGGTCTCGGCGGGCGACGGCGTGAGCGAGGTGGCCGAGGGCGACCGCGTGCTCGGCTGCTTCTGTGCCGCCTGCGGGACGTGCTTCTTCTGCCGGCGCGGCGACTACGTCAAGTGCGACCACGGCCAGGTCTTCGGCCACGGCGCCATGCTGGGGAACCTCCCGGGCGCGCAGGCCGACCTCGTGCGCGTCCCCTACGCGAACCTGACCCTGCGCCGCGTTCCCGAGAGGTTGAGCGACGACGTCGCGCTGTTCGCGGGCGACGTCATGGCCACGGCCTACCACGCGGTGGCGGCGGCGGGCATGCGGCCGGGTGACAGCGTGGCCGTGCTCGGGCTCGGCCCGGTCGGCCTGTGCGCGGTGCAGGTCGCCCGCGCCGCCGGTGCCGCCCAGGTGATCGCGGTCGACTCGGTCGAGGACCGCCTGCACATGGCCGAGACCCTGGGCGCCGACCCGGTGCACCTGGACGATGACCCCGGCGGCGCGGTCAAGCGCGCCACCGAGGGCCGCGGCGTCGACCTCTCCGTCGAGGCCGTCGGCCACCCCAGCGCGCTGGACATGGCGTGCCGGATGGCGCGCAAGGCCGGCACGGTGTCGGTCATCGGCGTGTACGCCGAGCGCGCCGAGGTGCACATGGGCGTGGTGTGGATCAAGGGCCTGAAGCTGGTCACCGGCCAGGCCAACGTGATCGCCCACGTCGACCCCGTGCTCGCGATGCTGTCCCACGGGGTGCTGGACCCGACGCCGCTCGTCACCCACCACATGCGGCTCGACGACGCTCCCGACGCCTATGCGACCTACGACCGCCGCGAGGCCCTGAAGATCGTGCTCTCGCCTTAGGAGGCGCCATGACCACCACCCTCCCCGACGCCCTCTCCGACACCACGCGTGCCTTCGTCGCGCGCGACCACGGGCTGCTCATCGACGGCGAACGCGTGCCCGCCGCCGACGGGGCCACGTTCGCGACGCTCGACCCCGCCACCGGGCAGGCCGTCGCCTCCGTGCCCGCCGCCGGGGCGGCCGATGTGGACCGCGCCGTCGGCGCCGCGCGCGAGGCGTTCGCGGACGGGTCGGACTGGCGCGCGATGCCGGCGCCACAGCGCGCGCTCGTCCTGCACCGCCTGGCCGACCTGATCGACGCCCACGCGGACGAGCTGGCCGAGATCGACGCGCTCGACAACGGCAAGCCGGTCACGCTGGCTAAGGTCGTCGACGTCGCGCAGACCGTGGCCCACTTCCGGTACTTCGCGGGCTGGCCGACGAAGATCGAGGGCAGCGTCGTGCCCACCGGGCACGGGGACTCGATGTTCTGTTACACGCTCAAGGAGCCGGTGGGCGTGTGCGGACTCATCGTCCCCTGGAACTTCCCCCTGCTGATCGCGACGTGGGAACTGGCCCCGGCCCTGGCCGCCGGCTGCACGGTCGTGCTCAAGCCGGCCGAGCAGACGCCGCTGAGCGCCCTGCGCCTGGGCGAGCTCGCGCTCGAGGCCGGCATCCCGGCCGGCGTCCTGAACGTCGTCACCGGCGACGGCACCACCGGCGCGGCGCTCGTCGACCACCCCGACGTAGACAAGATCGCGTTCACGGGATCGACCGCGGTGGGCCGCGAGATCGGCTCCAAGTGCGGCGCGGCGCTCAAGCGCGTGACCCTCGAGCTGGGCGGCAAGTCGCCGAACATCATCCTGCCCGACGCCGACCTCAAGGCGGCGATCTCGGGGTCCTTCCAGGGCGTCTACTACAACACCGGCCAGGCCTGCAACGCGGCCTCACGCCTGTTCGTGCACCGTGACCAGTTCGACGAGGTCGTCTCCGGGCTGGCCGAGCGGGCGGGCAAGGCCCGCGTCGGCCCCGGGCTCGACCCGGCCACGCAGCTCGGCCCGGTGGTGTCAGCCGAGCAGCTCGAGCGCGTCAACGGCTACATCGACGCGGGCAGGCGCGACGGCGCCGAGCTCGTGGCCGGCGGCGAGGGCAGCGGCGAGGGCGACGGCTACTTCGTCTCCCCGACCCTGTTCACCACCGACGACGACACGCTCTCGATCACGCGCGAGGAGATCTTCGGCCCCGTGCTCGTGGCCCAGCCCTACGAGTCGCTCGAGGAGGTGGCCGCCCGGGCCAACGACACCGAGTACGGCCTGGCCGCCGGCGTGTGGACCCGCGACGTCTCCAACGCGCACCGGCTGGCGTCGCTGCTGCGGGCGGGCTCGGTCTACGTGAACAACTGGCGCGGCGGCGACGCGGCCCTGCCCTTCGGGGGCATGAAGGCCTCGGGCGTGGGGCGCGAGCACGGCCGCGACGGCCTCGAGGCCTACCTCGAGACGAAGTCGGTCTCGGTGGCGCTGTAGCGCCCGGCGCCCCGCGAGTCGGGGGCGCCGTCGCGCCCAGTTCCAGCCGGTCGCGGTGCGCCGAGCGCGTGGACGGCGGCGACGAAGGAGGGTGGGCCGCGGCCGCCGTGGCGCCCGGCTCGGGCCGGTGCCGGTCCGTCGGGCGCGTGAACGGCGGCGACGAAGGAGGGTGCCGGCCGGGGCGTTCGACCTTAGGGGTAATAGTTCCCCAAAAGGTCGAACACCCCCTGCGCCCTCCGAGGTGTTCGACCTTTGGTCTCGTAAACGACCCAAAGGTCGAACACCCCGCCCGACCGCGCCGTCCCCGCCGGGACCCACCCCCTAATCGCCGCCGTTCACGCGGCCGGAAGCGATCCGCCGCCCAAACGAGCGCCACGCGCCCGGAAACACGCCGCCACCCCAACCGAGGCGCCACCCTCGCCGGGACCCACCCCCTAATCGCCGCCGTTAACGCGGCCGGAAGCAAGCCGCCGCCCGGTCCGAGCGCCACGACACGCCACGCCACTACCGCACATACACCGGATTGGACACGATCCACATCCGCTGCCGCCCGTACGCGGGCAGCAGCGCCTCGACCCGGTAGACCCCCGGCTCCTCGGCCACCTGCTCGAGCGCCAGGTCGTGCGTCTCGCGCAGCAGCCGACCGTCGCGCAGCAGCCGCAGCGTCGCCGGCTGCGGCAGGTGGGCCGAGACCGTGAACGGCGCCGCCACCTCCTCGCCCATCCCCGCGACCCGGAAGCCGCGCGCGGGCGCCACCGAGTCCACCGCCAGGTAGCAGCGACCGGCACGCAGCGCGGCGTAGATGGCCGCGACGTCGCGGGCGGCGTCGCCCGACACCGGCCGGTCCAGCAGCACGTGCGTGCGCAGGTGCCGGAAGGACCGGTGGTAGGCCATCAGCCGCACCGGCACCCGCCCGGCCACGCGCCACCCGATCTGGTGGGCGTCGATGCCACCCAGCGCGACGACCGGACGCACGGCGCACAGCGCGTCCCACGCCGCCAGGTTGCGCGCCGGCGGCACGTCCACGAACCGCTGCGGCGCGGCCACGAACCGCAGCCCGTCCCGAATCGAGCCGATGCGCTCGGCCGTGTCGGTGACCCACGACCACAGCTCGATCCCGGTCATCGCCGGCGCCGACAGGTCCCCGAACGGCATCCCGCGCGCCCGCGCGAACCGCTCCGACCCGCGCGAGAACGGGTGGGCGGCGAAGCCGATCCCGCCCGCGGCAGCGACGGCGGCGGCGATCTCGCCCGGCGCCATCCCCGCGTGGTCGATCTCCGAGTCGACGCCGAAGGCCAGGTAGTGGTTGCGGTTGTACGGCGAGACCTCGAGCCCCACGCACACGAGCACGGTCCCGTGCCACCGCTCCTCCCCCTGCCGGCGGGCCGTGAGCGTGTCGTGGTCGGTGAGCAGCACCGCGTCGGCGCCCGCCCGCGCTGCCGCGGCGGCGATCTCCGCGACCGTGCCCGTGCCGTCCGAATAGGTCGAGTGGCAGTGCACCACGCAGGCCAGGTCGACGCGTGCGGACACGAGCGATAGCCTCGCAGGCGATGGCCTCCGCAACGGGCGAGCAGGTCGGCTTCCGCCCGGCGCCCGAGCTGGACGCGGCCTGGACCACGTGGCCCCGCGGCGATCGCCCCGCCGCCCTCCGCGAGGCCGGCGCCGCCTTCCGCCGCCGCTTCGCCGAGCGCGGGCAGGTCCATGCGATCCGCACCGTCGACCTGACCTCCACCGCGTATCCAGCGTCGTTCGCGTTCCAAGGCGCCGCCAAGTCCGTCAACCCCTACGTGAACATCCTCAAGCGCCTCGTCGTCGTCCAGTTCGACGACTTCGAGGGCGCCCGCCGCACGCTCGCGTGGGAGCCGACCATCCCCGAGGGCTCGGCCGAGGCGCCGTTCTACGCCCAGCTCATCGACCGCGTCGGCGAGAAGGTCGCCAACCGCTTCGCCAAGGTCGAGTTCCACACCCTGCGCAGCGCGCTGACCTCCGTCGGCCTGGCGCCCGCCGACGTCGACTACCTGTCCTTCGACCACCTCCACGTCCAGGACCTCCGCATGCTCGTCGGCGGCGACGACCACGAGCCGCTGTTCCCCCGGGCCCAGCTGGTCGCGCAGCGCAAGGAGCTCGACACGTTCCGCTCCGTCCACCCCACCCAGTGGGCCTGGTACGTCCCCGGCGGCATGGACGGCGTCGACCCCGAGCGCCTGATCGAGGCCGACGGCACCGTCGAGCTGGGCGTCGGCCTGGCCTTCGTCGCCACCCCCGGCCACACCGACGGCAACCAGTCGCTGTGCGTGAACACGCCGGACGGCATCTGGGTCAGCTCCGAGAACGGCGTCGCCGCCGACTCCTGGCAGCCGCACCTGTCGACGATCCCCGGCGTGCGCCGCTGGGCCGAGTTCTACGGCCGCGAGGTGGTGCTGAACGCCAACACGCTCGAGGACTCGGTCGACCAGTACGACGCCATGGTGCTCGAGAAGGCGCTGGCCGACGTCAACCGCCGCGACCCCCGCTGGCACAACACGTTCCCCTCCAGCGAGCTCGCCCCGCTGCGCCGCCAGTGGCCGGTCCTGCCCACGTTCGTCTACGGCGGGATCAACTACGGGCGCATCGCGCCCTAGCGGCTGGCCCCGAAGATCCGCAGCAAGA
The DNA here is from genome assembly GCA_036270095.1 of Solirubrobacteraceae bacterium. Lineage (GTDB taxonomy): Bacteria > Actinomycetota > Thermoleophilia > Solirubrobacterales > Solirubrobacteraceae > DATBDE01. Next base: position 28,708 of record DATBDE010000081.1, read on the forward strand.
ACAGGAACAGGTTGATGAAGTCGAGGTACAGCGCGAGCGCGCCGATCACCGCCGACTTGTCTCTCCCCTCCTCGGTCATCTGCTCGGTGTTGAGCCGCTTGAGCTTCTGGATGTCGTAGGCGGTCAGCCCGCAGAAGATCAGGACGCCGGCGTAGGTCGTGACCCAGTAGATCGTCGACGAGGCCAGGAAGATGTTCACGATCGAGGCCAGGATGAGCCCGATCAGCGCCATGATCAGGATCACGCCGAGCTTGGTCAGGTCGACCTTGGTCGTCCACCCGATCACCGCCATCGCGCCGAATGCCCCGGCGGTCACGAAGAAGGTCGTCCAGACGGACTCCGTCGTGTAAAGGGCGAAGATGAACGCGAACGTGAAGCCGTTCAGCGCGGCGTAGAACAGGAACGCGGTCGTCGCCACCGCCGCGCTGACCCGGTTGATCGCCGCCACGAGGAAGATCACGACGACCAGCTCGAGGATCAGCGCCCCGATGAACACGGGCCGGCCGGTGTCCGTGAGGAACTCGTGCGACAGCGTGTTGGACAGCACCGCCGCGACGCCGCCGGTGATCACGAGGCCGCCGAACATCCAGCCGAACACCTGGCGGAGGAACGAGGTGTCGGACCGGGCGGCGCTCGGCTGCTCGATGTAGGGCGGCGGAGTGGAGGCGCTGAATTCCATGGCGGGCGATCATACGGTGCACGATTTGTTGACGTACTGCCAATAAGGGCCTAGAGTCGCACGGTGCGCGCCGCGGTCTACCTCGCCCTCCTCGTCGCCACCGCCCTCGCCGCCGGAGCCGGCGCCGCCCCCGCCGCGGCGGCACCCTGCGGCGCGCTGCGACCCGGCCCCAGCGACGGGCCGTACTACCGCACGGTCGCGCCCTTCGAGCACGACAACTCGGCCCGCACCCAGGTCTTCCCCGCGACCTGCCCCGTCACGAGCGCGCACGTCTCCGCGCGGCAGGCGCAGACCGACTTCACCACCCCCTACATCGCGGTGACCCGCAACCGCGACCAGCTCTACGTCTACGGCTACGGCGCCGACGCCGCCACCCAGGGCGGCTACGTGGCCGGCGTCGACCCGCGCACGCTGCGCCAGCGCTGGCGTACCCAGATCCCCGACCCCAGCCCGCCGGGCCAGTGGAGCTACCCCGGCGTGATGCTCGCCCACGGCAACGGCTTCCTCTACGCCGTCTACGGCAACATCCTCGTCAAGCTCGACCCGGACACCGGCGCGGTCCTCCACCGCCGCGTCCTGCCCGAGGACCCGGGTGGGACGGGCGCCGCCTACAACGGCATGATCGTGCTGCCCGACGGCAACCTCGCGCTGAAGAAGATCGAGCGCGGCCCGTGCACGAGCACCGCCTCGCCGCTGTCGGGCCTGCAGTGCGCGCTGGCCAACCAGCTCCCCTCGCTCCTGGTCATCGTCGAGCCCGACCGCCTGCACGTCACCGCCGAGCAGGACCTCGGGCAGACCGTGCTCGGCCGCATCACCTACGGCGGCGGCGACATCTACATCGCCGGCCAGAGCACGCTCAGCCGCTACCGGTACGCGCACGGCCGCGTGCGCCTGGACCGCTCATGGGGCCCGGTCACCTACCGCACCGGCGCGCAGACCCCGGGCACCGGCACCGGCCTGCTCGGGGACTGGGTCGTCGTACAGACGAACTTCCTGCCCTCGGGCGCGCCGCTGACCGTCACCGCCGTGGGCACCAAGGACGACCATAGGGTGTTCCGCACCGAGCCCTTCCCGGGGCAGTCGATGAGCTGGGTCGTCTCCAAGGCCGCGCTCGACGTGGCCAACCGCACCGTCGTGACCCACGACACCGACGCCGGGCAGATGTCCGCGCTGGACCTCGACCCCCGGCACGGCTTTCGCACGCGCTGGCGTCGGCCGCTGAGCTCGCTGGACTTCTCTGCCCTGATCGGCGACCCCGCCCATCGCCAGGTCGTCATCCCCGACCGCCGCGACACGGGCGAGTCGGTCGTGTGGCTGGACGAGCGCAACGGCCGCGAGGTCGCCCGCAGCCCGACGCTCTCCGACGTCCCCGCGCCCGCGAACATCGTCACGCCCGGCTTCGACCGGCGCTTCTTCTACGTCTCCGCGCGCGGCGCGCTCTGGGAGCTACGCGCCCGCTAGGAGCGCGGGGCCCACTGCGCCTCGGCCAGGTCGCCCACGGGCATGCCCTCGGGCGTCGGGACCTGGGGCGTGTCGCGCAGGTACCACTCCGCGTCGAGCGCCGCCTGGCAGCCCGACCCCGCGGCGGTGACGGCCTGGCGGTAGGTGTGGTCGACGACGTCGCCGGCGGCGAACACGCCGGGCCGGTTGGTCTGCGTCGACTTGCCCTGGGTGACGATGTAGCTCTCGTTGTCGAGGTCGATCTGCCCCTCGACGATCCCCGACTGGGGGATGTGGCCGATGGCGATGAAGGCGCCGGCGACGTCGACGTCGCGCTCGGAGCCGTCCTCGGCGTTGCGCAGCTTGGCCGTCGTGAGCGAGCCCGAGCCGTCGCCTGAGTCCAGCGCCTCGACCACGTAGGGCGTGAGCAGCTCGATGTTCTCGTTGGCCTTTGCCCGGTCGAGCATGATCGGCGAGGCGCGGAACTGGTCGCGGCGATGCACGATCTTCACGTCGGAGGCGAACTTGCTCAGGAAGATCGCCTCTTCCATGGCCGAGTCGCCGCCACCGACGATCAGCGTGGGCTTGTCGCGGAAGAAGGCGGCATCGCACGTGGCGCAATAGGAGACGCCACGGCCGCCGAGCTCCTTCTCGCCCGGAATCCCGAGCTCGCGGTGCTTGGCGCCCATCGAAAGGATGACCGTGCGGGACCGATACTCGTCGTCGCCCACGTAGACCTTGTGCACGCCGCCGGGCTCGTCGGCGAGCTCGACCCGCGTGGCCTGGTCGGTGAGGAACCGCGTGCCGAAGCGCTCGGCCTGGTCGCGGAACTGCTGCATGAGCTCCGGGCCCATGATCCCCTCGGGGAAGCCCGGGTAGTTCTCCACGTCGGTGGTCTGCTGGAGCAGGCCGCCCCAGAGGAACCCCTCGATGACGAAGGGCTCGAGGTTGGCGCGCGAGGTGTAGAGCGCTGCCGTGTACCCGGCGGGGCCGGATCCGATGATGATGACGTTATCGATGCGATCGCTCACTTCATTTTTTATAGTACCAGCGTCTCCTCGGTCTTCCATCGTGCCACGGTTCGCCGCAACTGGAGGTAGGCGATGATGCCGGGAATGGTCGGGATCCAGAACGAGAAGCCGCGGTAGACCAGCACCGCAACCACCGCCAGACCCCCGGGGACGCCGAACGCGATGAAGGCGCCGATCATGCCACCGTCGACGCCGCCGATGCCGCCCGGTAGGGGCAGCAGGTTGCCGAGCTGCCCGCAGAAGTAGGCCACGACGATGACCGGGAAGGTCGGGATCCCCGGCCCGCCGAAGGCGTGGAAGGACGCCCACAGCGTCCCGATGTCGAAGAACCACCAGATGATGGCGCCGAGCACGCCCCAGTGGTGCTCGCGGACGAGCTTGATCGCCGTGCGCACGCCGGACGCGAACGAGGCGGGGACGGTGGCCAACGCCCGCGCGATCTTGGCCACGCTCTCGTGCGACCCGCCCGCCCAGCGGTCCAGGCGCCGCTCGAAGTCGGCCGGCACGAAGGCCAGGGCCAGTGCGATCGAGATCACGGCGGCGCCGAAGATCGCCGGGATCACCGTCACCGCGAACGGCGCCGACCCGTTGAAGATGCCCACGCGCAGCCCGAGGCCGAAGATCACCAGCGAAGCCATGAACACGGCGTAGAGCAGGACGAGGAAAGCGATCATCCGGCAGGCGACGAGCCGCCGCCCCATGCCCGACCGGCGCAGCGCCCACGCCGTCAGGACGACCCCGCCGGCGCCGGCCGAGGCGAACAGCCGCGTGGCCGCCAGCGACGCCATCGTGATCTGATAGCTGGCCGACCAGTCGATGCGGTCATACCCGCGCACGAACACGGTGCGGAAGAGCAGGATGTAGCCGCCGAAGGAGATGATCTCCAGGCCGCCGGCGGCGATCAGCCAGCCCGGCTCGCCGGTCTTGGCGCGATCCCAGGTGTCCTGGAGCCCGGCGAGCTTGGGCAGCACGAAGTACAGGAACGCGACCGCCGAGAGCACGAAGAGGCCGAAGAGCAGGAGGCGCTTGCGCGTGAGCGCCATGCGCGGCATCTCCTCGTCGCCGTCGCCGGTCTCCTCCGCCTCGTCCGAGCGGGACGCCGCGACCGCCTGCTGCTCGGGGTCGTCGCGCATCAAGCTGAGCTTGCGCTGTTCGACGGCCTCGTCGGTCACTGCACTATCCCCGTACCCGCTGCTCGAGGAACTGGACAGCGCGCGACGCGCGCGCGAACGCCGGGGCGACCCGCGGTGCGGCCGCGCGAACGCCCTCGGTCAGGGCCAGGCCGGCGAGGAGGTCGACGACGTAGTGCTCGCCCAGGTACACGAGCGCGAGCCCGAGCACGCCCGCGTACGACCACCCGACGGCGCCGGGACCGCGGCCGACCTCGCTGAGGAGGTGGGCCGCCATGACGGATGTGGCGAAGTGCAACGACGGCATGGCAGCCAGCGGGTTCCCCCCCACGTAACTGTAGAGCGGGCCCCAGGCGTCACCCCAGAACTCGGCGCCGTACTCGGCCATCATCCGGCGCACTTCGAGCTGCTGTCCCGAGGCCGACCCCATGCGCCCCGTCTGGGCCGCGTACCAGGGCGGCGCGGTCGGCACCGCCCAGTACACGAGCGCGCCGAGGTCGAACACCGCGTACATGCACACGGCGCCGGCGGGGAAGCGGTCGCGGTGGCGCAGGAGCAGGTACGCCACGGCGCTGTGGGGCACGCCGAACCACACCCAGTGGGGCCAGATCAGCACCTTGTCGCGCCACTGGATGCGTCCGGGCGCACCGAACGCGCGCTGTAACCGCACGTTGGGCAGCTGCCCGAGCCCGATCACGCGGTCGATGCGCACCGGGTAGTCGACGTGCACCCGGCGCTCGAGCGCCTCGGGGTCGTCGTTGGGCATCTGGTAGGCCGCGAAGTAGGCCCACATCTGCAGCATGCAGACGCCGATGTCGCGTACGCGCGTGCGTGGAGCGGCGACGGCCAGGCCGAACGGTGCCAGCGCCGCCGTGCCGATCACCGCCGGGGCGGGCAGGCGCAGCTTGCGGCGCACGATCGGTGCCGCAACACCGGCAGCCACCGTGCCCCATGCGAGCACGCGCAGCGCCTTCGCCGATCGCCGTCCACGCGCCCGCAAAGCCCAGCGACTATATCCGTGCCGTCCGACCGCTTCGTGCCGACGCCACCAG
>DATBDE010000082.1:0-13711 GCA_036270095.1 Solirubrobacteraceae bacterium
ACGCCGGCCCGAGGCGCCGACCAGGGTGGCTGGTACAACCATCCGGTCCAGTTCGTCTTCAGCGGCAGCGACGCCACGTCGGGTCTTCTGGGCTGTTCGTCGGTCACCTACAACGGGCCGGACAACGCCACGGCGATGGTAAGCGGGACCTGCACCGATGTCGCCGGCAACGTCGCGGGCCGCGACGTCCCACTGCGCTACGACGCGACGCCGCCGGTTGTGGACATCACGCCGAGCCGACCGCCGGACCACGACGGCTGGTACACCGCGCCGGTCGATTTCGGTTTCCGAGGGAGCGACGACTCCTCGGGCGTGGGTGGCTGCTCCACCGGGTCCTACCGCGGTCCCGACGGCGCGGGCGTGAGCGTGAGCGGTACCTGCACGGACCGCGCCGGCAACGCCGCCAGCCGGTCCTTCGGGATCAACTACGACGCCACGCCGCCTGCCCTCGACGCCGTCGCCGCCATCGCCGGCAACCACTCCGCCATGCTGAGCTGGAGTAGCTCGCTGGACACGGTCTCGCTCAACATCGCGCGTACGCCGGTTGCTGCTGGCGGAGTTGCTCAGTCCCTGGCGCCGGGTCTTGCAAGCGGCTTCCGCGACACCGGCCTGCGAAATGGCGTCGAGTACCGCTACGACTTCAGCGCGGGCGACGCCGCCGGGAACGGCGCCAACGCGTCCGTCACCGTGGTCCCCTCCGCGCATCCGAGGCTGCATCCGAGGGCCGGCGCGTCGGTCTCCTCGCCACCGCTGCTCAAGTGGACGCGGGTCACGAAGGCGACCTACTACAACGTGCAGCTGTACCGCGACGACACTGCGGGAGCCGCCGCGACGCAGCAGCCGCCTCGGGGCGGGAAGCTCCTCAGCCGGTGGCCGACGAAGCCGCAGTTCCAGCTGCGAAAGTCGTGGAGGTTCGAGAGACAGCATCGCCGGCTGGCGCCGGGACACTACCTCTGGTACGTCTGGGCGGGCTACGGCCCTCGCTCGAAGCAGCAGTACGGCGGCCAGATCGTGAACAGCAGCTTCACCGTCACGCGCTGAGCGGCTGGTCAGCGCCCGCAGATCGTCAGGTCGTCGTGCAGCTGCCCTAGTCGCCGGTCGGCTGCACGCCGGCGGCCTCGATCATGAGGATCGTCGTGCGCTGGGGGGCGCGTGTGCGGTGCAGCACGCCGCGCGGGACGGTGAAGCCCTGTTGCGGGTCGAGCGTGACCGTGGTCTCCTCGTCGAGGTCGATGAGCAGCCGACCATCCAGGACGAGGAAGAACTCGTCCGTGTCGTCGTGCTTGTGCCAGTGGAAGTCGCCGTCGATGACGCCGAGGCGCACGACGACGTCGTTGACCGTCGTGAGCGTCTGGTTGAACCACGGCTCGTTGGCCGCGGCCTCGGCCCCGACGTCGATGAGGTTGAGGTGCCCGAACTTGTCGTCGAGCCGGATGTCGTAGTCCTGGGACATGGGTTCCAGGCTACGCGCGCGGCGCTCGCTGCGGTCGGTCCTCGGTGGGACCGGCCGCGTGAACGGCGGCGACGAAGGAGGGCGGTTCCGGCCGGGGGTGTTCGACCTTAAGGGCGTATGTGCCACCAAAGGTCGAACACCCCTCCTACGAGGCACGCCACCCGTTCCGGGCCACCCTCTAATCGCCGCAGTTCACGCGGCCGCGGCGCAGCGGACGCCCCGTGCTGGGCGCTACGCCGCCACCACCGCGACCGCCTGGACCTCCACCAGCACGTCGCCCAGCAGCGCGGCCACGGCGACCGCTGCGCTCGATGGCAGCGTTTCGCCGAACAGCCGCGCCCGCACGGCCGCGAAGTCGGCGTAGTCGTCCAGCGAGGTCAAGTAGGTCGTGATCGAGACCACGTCGGCCAGGGTCGCGCCGTGGGGGCGCAGCAGCTCGAAGATCTGCTCGAAGCACCGCTCGGTCTGGCCCGCGAGGTCGGCCGGGATGTCGCCCGCCGCGTCCGGCCGGGGCGTCTGCCCCGCCACGTACAGGAAGCGCACGTCGCCCACGGCGACCGCCACGACGTCGCTGTAGCTCGCCCCTCCGGGGTTGGGCGTGCGCTCGACCCGCACGCCCGCTAGTCGCGCAGCTCGACGCGCTCGATGACCGCCGGCTCGGTGGGCCGGTCGCGCCCGTCGGTGGGGAGCGCCTCGATCGCGTCGATCGCGTCCATGCCGCCGGTCACCTGGCCGAACACGGTGTGCTTGCCGTCCAGCCATGGCGCCTCTTCGACGGTGACGAGGAAGAACTGCGAGCCGTTCGTGTTCGGGCCTGCGTTGGCCATCGCCAGCGCCCCGCGCACGATCTTGTGCGGATTGATCTCGTCCTCGAACTCGTAGCCCGGGCCGCCCGATCCCGTGCCCTCGGGGTCCCCGCCCTGGATCATGAATTCGGGGATGACGCGGTGGAACGTGAGCCCGTCGTAGAAGCCGTCGGCCGACAGCTTGCGGAAGTTCTCGACCGTCTTGGGCGCGTCGGCGTCGAAGAACTCGATCTCGACGGGCCCGTGGTTGGTGTGCAGCGTTGCGCTCGACATGCCGCGCACCCTAATTGCGCGCGGTCTCCAACGTCAGCGTCGTCCCATTGACCATCGTGCCGTTGACCCGCTCGAGCACCTCGGGGACGTCGGACTCCGGGACCTCGAGGAACGAGAACCGCTCGAGCACGCGCACGTTGCGCACCGCCTCGCCGTCCAGGCCGGTGGCGCGCGTCACCGCGGTGACGAGGTCGGCGACCGCGAGCCCGGCGGAGCGGCCGGCGCCGACGATGAGCTTGCGGTGCGGCTCGCGGCCGTTGCGGCGCACATGCGGCTTCTCGTGGCGGTGCGGGCGCGGGGTGACCGGCTCGGGCTTGACGTGTGCGCCCTCGATCCACGGCGCGATCTTCGTGCGCGCATTGCGCTCGATCGCCTCGAGCTCGCGCCTCTGGCGCGGCTCGACCAGCGTGATGGCCCGCCCTGAGCGCCCGACGCGGCCAGTGCGCCAGATCCGGTGCACGTAGACGTCCGGCGAGGTCGGGATGTCGAAGTTGACGATGTGCGTGACGGCAGTGATGTCGAGCCCGCGGGCGGCCACGTCGGTAGCCACGAGGATGCGCAGGCGCCCGTCCTTGAACGCGATCATCACGCCGTCGCGCGAGCCCTGGCTCATGTCGCCGTGCAGCGCCTTGACGTCCAGGCCCTTGTCGCGCAGCGTGCGGAACAGCTGCTCGCAGCGGACCTTGGTGCGCACGAAGACGATCGCCTGGGTCGGCTTCTCCGCGTCGATGATGCGGACGAGCTCGCCGACCTTCTCGTCGCGCTTGCACTGCACGTAGAACTGCTCGACGGTGTCGATGGTCAGCGTCGCCGCCTTGATCTTGATCGTCACCGGGTCGAGCAGGTAGTTGTCGGCGAGCTGGCGCACCTCGGGCGGCACGGTGGCCGAGAACAGCGCCGTCTGCCGCGACCCCGGGGTCAGGGCGATGATGCGCTCGACGTCCTCGAAGAAGCCGAGGTCGAGCATCTCGTCGGCCTCGTCGAGCACGAGGAAGCGGCAGTCCGAGAGCACGATCGAGCGGCGCGAGATCAGGTCGCGCACGCGGCCGACGGTGCCGACCACGACCTGGCCGCCGGCCCGCAGCTGGGCCTGCTGGGAGCGGATGGGCGCGCCGCCGAACACGGCGACCACGTCGATGCCCTTCCGCGCCCCGTAGGCCCGCAGCGCCTGGGTGACCTGGATGCAGAGCTCGCGCGTGGGCGTGAGCACGAGCGCCTGCACGGCGTCGTCGGCGGGATCGACGTACTCGAGCAGCGGCAGCCCGAAGGCGGCGGTCTTGCCGGTGCCGGTCTGGGCCTGGCCGATGACGTCGCGGCCCTCGAGCAGGGGCGGGATCGCCTGCTCCTGGATCGGGCTCGGCGACTCGTAGCCCACGTCGCGGAGGGCTTGCAGCAATGAGTCGGAGAGGCCGAGGTCCGCGAAGGTCGTCATGCGTGAGGATCCAGCAGGAGCTTCCCGGTCGTGCGTCGCGCCTGAAGATCCTCGTGCGCGCGTGCGACCGCACTCAGAGGATAGGTGGCTCCGACCACAACGCGGAGCTCGCCCCGCTGGACACGGCCGAACAGGTCCGCCAGCGCCTCGTCGACCATGGCGGGTCGGCCCAGGCAGTGGAACAGCCAGAACCCCAGAACCCCGGCCGATCCGCGCAGCAGCTTGCCCGTGCGGACCCCGTTCTGCTCCTGCGAGGAGATGCCGGCCACGACCAGGCGCCCGAACGGCGCCAGAACCGCCAGCGACTCCTCGAAGACCTTCCCGCCCGACAGCTCGATGACGACGTCGAGCGGATCGCCGAGGTTGGCCTCGACCAGACGGTCGCGCAGGCCCTCGGCGGCGCCGTCGACCGCCGCGTCGGCCCCAAGCTCGAGCGCCAGGGCACGCTTCTCCTCAGTCGAGGCGGTGGCGATCACCCGCCCGGCGCCGAGCGGGCGCGCGAGCTGAACGGCCAGCGACCCCACGCCGCCGGCGGCCGAGTGCACGACCACGCTCTCGCCCGGCGCGAGCTTGGCCGTGGTCACGAACACGTGGTAGGCGGTCAGGCCCTGCAGCAGCAGCGCCAGCGCCTGCCCGTCCTCGACGCCGTCGGGGATCGGGAAGGTCAGCGCTGCCGGTGCGGTAGCGTACTCGGCGTAGCCGCCGTCGCTGGTCAGCGCGACGACGCGCTCGCCGGTGTCGGTGCGCACGCCGGCGACCTCGGCGCCGGGCACGAGCGGCAGCTCGGCCTTGGCCACGTAGGAGTTGCGGCGCCGGTGCGTGTCGGCGTAGTTCAGCCCCGCGCGCGCGACCTCGATCAGGACCTCGTCGGCCGCAGGCTCGGGCACGGGCAGGTCGACGAGCTCGAGCACCTCGGGCCCACCCCACTCCTGGATCTGGATCGCGCGCATGGGCGGATTCTTACCCACTAGGCTCCGCCCGTGAGCCTCGCGACCGGGACCGCCGCCGACGCGTTCGTCCCCTCCGACGAGGAGCAGCGCATCCGCGAGACGGTCGCCACGATCGCCGCGCTCGCCGGAGTCGATCTGACTGAGGGCGAGCTGTCGGCGTTCGCGCGCGGACTCGAACGCGCGCGGGCGTTGACCGCTGAACTGGGCGGGATCGACGTCGAGAACGTGACGCCGTGGACCCCGCCGAGCTGACCGTCGTCGGCGCCCGCGCGGCGATCGCGGCGGGCGAGCTCTCACCGGTCGAGCTGCTCGACGCCGTGCTTCAGCGCATCGCCGATCGCAACGACGAGCTCCGCGCCTACCTGTTGGTCGACGAGGACGGGGCACGGGAGGCCGCTCGCGCGGCGGAAGCGGCAGCGCGCGAGGGCGACGACCGGCCTCTGCTCGGCATCCCGATCTGCGTCAAGGACGTCATCGACGTGGCCGGGATGCCCACGACAGCCGGCGCGGCGCACTGGCGGCGTGAGCCGGCCGTCGACGCAGTCGCGGTCGCGCGCCTGCGGGAGGCCGGCGCCGTCATCGTCGGCAAGGGCAACACGAACGAGTTCGCGTACGGGATCGACGGGCGCAACCCGCACTGGGGCGACGTGCCCAACCCGCTCGACACCGCGCGCCTGTGCGGCGGCTCAAGCTCCGGGCCGACGGCGGCCGTGGTTGCCGGCATGGCGCTGGCCGGGCTTGGGACCGACACCACCGGCTCACTGCGGGTGCCGGCCGCGCTGTGCGGGGTGGTCGCCCTACGGCCCACCCTGGGCGCCGTCCCGACCGCCGGCATGGTGGCCCTCGCGTGGTCGTACGACGTGGTCGGCCCGGTCGCCCGCACGGTGGAGGACACCGCGATCCTCTGGAGCGTGCTCGCAGGGGGCGAGGGCAAGCGCCGCGATACGCGCCTGCCGCGCGTGGGGATACTGGACGAGCTGCTGGCCGGAACCGCCCATCCGGTCTCCGAGGCGGTCCGGAAGATCGCCGTGGCGCTGGACGCCGAGCTGGTCGAGCTCGAACAGCTCGCCCACACCGAGGCGGTCCACACCATCGTGTTCACGTGCGAGGCGAGCGCGTACCACCAGGAGTGGTTCGCGCGAGAGCGCAAGCACTACTCGCAGGTCGTGCGCGAGCGCCTGGAACTCGGCCGGACCATCCCCGCGGTCGACTACCTGCGGGCGCAGCAGGGCCGGCGCCTGTTCGTCGAGGAGTTCGAGCGAACGATGGAGGACGAGGGGCTCGCCGCGCTTCTGGCGCCCACCACGCTGGACGTGGCGCCGCCGCTGTCCGGCGACCAGTACGCGCAGCGCCCGATCCTGCTCAGCGCGGTGCGGCCGCTCAGCCAGACCGGCGGCCCGGTGATCTCGATCCCGGCCGGAACCGGCGACGACGGCCTCCCGGTCGGCGTGCAGCTGGCGGGTCGCCGCGGCGACGAGGCGGCGCTGCTGCAGCTCGCGGCCTCGCTCTGAGCGCGCCTCGTCGGCGGTCGGCTCGGCGCCCGCGCCCTCGATCATCACGATCGTGGTTCGCTCGGGCGCCCGCGACCGGTGCCACTAGGCTCCCCCCGTGAGCCTCGCGACCGGGACCGCCGCCGACTCGTTCGTCCCCTCCGACGAGGAGCACCGCATCCGCGAGACGGTGGCGACGATCGCCAACCGCTACGGGCGCGCGTACATGCAGCGCTGCTCGGAGGAGGAGCGGCCACCGGTCGAGCTGTGGGACGAGCTCGCCGCCGCCGGCTACCTGGGCGTCAACATCCCGGCCGAGTACGACGGCGGCGGCCTGGGGATGACGGCGCTGGCCGCGGTGGGCGAGGAGCTCGCCTTCGCGGGCACGCCGCTGCTGCTCATCCTGGTCTCCCCCGCGATCGCCGGCAGCGTGCTGGCCCGGCACGGCTCGCCCGAGCAGCGCGAGCGCTGGCTGCGCGGCATCGGCCGGGGCGACCTGCGCATGGCCTTCGCCATCACCGAGCCCGACGCAGGCACGAACACGCACAACCTCGCCATGCAGGCCACTCGCACGGACGACGGCGGCTGGCGCCTGCGCGGGACCAAGGTCTTCATCTCCGGTGTCGAGATGGCGCACGCGCTCTTCGTCGTCGCCCGCACCGGCGAGCGCGACGCGACCACCGGCTACGGGCGCCTGTCGCTGTTCATCGTCGACGTCGAAGCGCCCGGCCTGCAGCGCACGGTGATCCCCACCGCCACGCGCGGCGCCGACCGCCAGTGGCAGCTGTTCTTCGACGACGTCGAGGTGCCCGCCGACCGGCTGGTGGGCAACGAGGGCGAGGGCCTGCGGCTCGTCTTCGACGGCCTCAACCCCGAGCGGATCATGACCGCGGTGCAGTGCACCGGGATCGGCCGCCAGGCGCTGGACAAGGCCAGCGCCTACGCGCGCGAGCGCGTGGTCTGGAGCGCGCCCATCGGCTCCCACCAGGGCGTGTCGCACCCGCTGGCCGAGGCGAAGATCGAGCTCGAGCTGGCGCGCACCATGACCCGCAAGGCGTGCGCGCTCTACGACGCCGGGGCGAAGGGCGCGGGCGAGGCCGCGAACATGGCCAAGTTCGCCGCCGCCGAGGCGGGCGTGAAGTGCGTCGACCGCGCGATCCAGGCCCACGGCGGCAACGGCGTGGCGCTCGAGTACGGCCTGGCCGACCTGTGGTGGGGCGTGCGCACGGCGAAGATCGCCCCGGTTTCGCGCGAGATGATCCTCAACTACGTGGCCGAGCACTCCCTGCGTCTGCCAAGGTCCTACTGATGCGACCTGCCGACCATCCCAATCGACCCATCTCCCTGTTCGACGTCGTCAAGCGGGCCGTCGACATCGTCGACCCCGACGACGACGACGCGGACATGGGCGAGCTGGAGGAGATCTTCGAGGACGCCGACGAGCCGGTGACCGGGGTGGAGAACCTCGAGGAGCGCGTGGCTCTGGCCGTCGAGGGCATCGACAACGCGGTCGAGAACCCCGCTGTGTCAGTGGCGGCGGCGGTCATCCTCTACCTCGCCCACCGCCGCGACGAGCTCAACGCCGATCCCGATCACGTCCTGCGCCTCACGGCCCGGGCCGAGTGGAAGGGCGACCCGCCGGAGAACGTGCGCGACTGGCTCGCGGCGCGCGGGATCACCGTCTAGCGGCAAAGCGCAACGCGTCCGGGTAGCCCAAGGCCTCCTTCGTCGTCTGGCGGTGGAGCGCGAGCAGCTCGGGACGCTCCATCGCGGCGGCATCTTTGGGAGGCAGGTCCTTCAGCGCCCGCTCGGCGGCCTTCGCGAGGGCCCGCGAGCCGGGGCCGTCGAGCGCCAGCACGGGCGCACCGCCGGCATCGCCGAGCTCGATGTAGCCGAGCACGCGACCGCCCCCGGTCCGGACCTCCATGACAGGGGTACGAGCCAGGGCGGTTGCCCGGTCGGCGACGGCCGCCCGCGTCTGAGCGCCGGGAGTTCTGGCATGCTCGCGCCGTGCCCGACGCCGCGTACCACGTCGCCGCGTGGACGGACTTCTTCGTCGCCGCCGCCGGCGCGTCGGCCGCGCTCGCCGGCCTGGTGTTCGTGGCCGTCTCCATCAACGTCGAGAGCATCCTGAAGTACCGCGGCCTGCCCGAGCGCGGGCTCACCACGGTGTTGCTCTTCGCCGGCGTGCTCGTGGTGTCGCTGTTCGGGCTCGCACCCGGCCAGAGCACCCATGCGTTCGCCATCGAGATCCTCGCCCTTGGCGTCGTCGCGACCGCCTTCCTGTCGTCGAAGGCGATGAAGTCGACAGCCACCGGCGACGAGCCGTCCCACGTGGCCACCGCGCTCGGGGTCGTGCTGTTCGCAACGGTCCCGTTGGTCATCGCCGGAATCAGCGTGCTGGTCGAGACGGGGGGCGGGATGTACTGGGTGCTGGCCGCCTTCGTGACCACCATCGTGGGTGCGGTGGCGAACGCCTGGGTGCTCCTGGTGGAGATCCTGCGCTAGTACCCTTCCGCGCCCTGATGAGCGTGACGGTTGTGGGATCCATCGCCTTCGACGCGGTCAAGACGCCGTGGGGCCGGCGCGACCGCCTGTTGGGGGGCTCGGCCGTGCACTTCGCGCTGTCGGCCTCGTTCCTCGCGGAGGTGCGCGTGGTCGGCCCGGTCGGCGACGACTTCGGTGAGGCCGAGTACGACGTCCTGCGGGCGCGCGGCGTCAACGTCGACGACATCGAGCACGTCCAGGGCGGCAAGACCTTCTTCTGGTCGGGCGAGTACGAGTACGACCTCAACACCCGCCACACCCACGACACGCAGCTCAACGTCTTCGCGGACTTCGCCCCCAAGCTCTCGGACGCCTCCAAAACCGCTGACGTCGTTTTCCTCGCCAACATCCAGCCCGACCTGCAGCGCGAGGTGCGCGAGCAGTGCGCGGGCGCGCGCGTGGTCGGCCTGGACTCGATGAACCTGTGGATCGAGACCGCGCGCAACTCGCTCGTGCGGACGATCGAGCGCGTCGACGTGCTCGTCGTCAACGACGCCGAGCTGCGCCAGCTCACCGAGAAGCCCAACCTGCTGCAGGCCGCGCGGGAAGTCATGGATTGGGGCCCGACCGCCGTGGTGGTCAAGCAGGGCGAGTACGGCGCCTCGCTGTACTCGGGCGATCGCTTCTTCTCCCTGCCCGCCTACCCGCTCGAATCCGTGCTCGACCCCACCGGGGCGGGCGACTCCTTCGCGGGCGGGCTTTTCGGCTACATCGCCGCCCACCCCGACGAGGGCCTGGACGAGGAGCTCCTGCGCCGCGCCATGGCCTACGGCACGGCGCTGGCCTCGTTCAACGTCGAGGAGTTCGGCACCGAGCGCGTCCAGCGCCTGACCGCCGACGAGGTGCGCGAGCGCGTCGGCGCCCTGCACGCGTGCACGAACTGGGTCGACGTCCCGCTGGAGCAGCGCGCGTAGACGAGCCCGGTCGCACGCGGCTGCGCGACTGGATCCGCAAGGGCGACAGCGCGCCGCGCCTGCTGCTCGCTGTCCGCTTCGCGCGCGAGCTGCTGCCGGGCGACAGCGAGCTCGGCGACCCGCTCTCGACCGCGGGCGGCGAGGCGCCGCACCTGCTCGCCCGCTCGGTCGCCGAAGTCGGGGCGCGCGAGCCCAGCGTGGCGCGCGAGCTCGGGCTCGGCGCGCTGCAGGTGTGGCAGGCGCTGTCCGAGGCTCAGGGGCGCGGGCGCGGCGAGGAGGACGTGGCCATCCTGTTCCTGGACCTCGTCGGCTTCTCGGCCTGGGCCCTGCAGGCCGGCGACGAGGCCGCGGTGACCTTGTTGCGCGACTTCGGCCGCATCACCGACGGCGCCGTGGTCGAGCGCGGCGGCCGCGTGGTCAAGCGGCTGGGCGATGGCGCGATGGCCGTATTCGCGGACGCCGGGGCCGCGGTCGAGGCGGCCCGCCACGCGTGCCGGGAGGTCGCAACCATGGACGTGGACGGCTACGAGCCCGCGCTGCGCGCCGGGCTGCACGTCGGCCGCCCGCGCCACCTCGGCGGCGACTACCTCGGCGTCGCCGTCAACGTCGCCGCGCGCGTGGCCGAGGCGGCCAAGGCGGGCGAGGTGCTGATCTCCGAGACCGCGCGCGAGCGGCTCCCGCCCGACGCCTACCCGCTGCGCAAGCGGCGCCGGTTCAGGGCCAAGGGCGCGCCCGACGACCTGGCGGTGTACGCGGTCGGCTAGGGCGCGTCCTGCCGCACGTGCGGGGGCGAGGCCTTCAGGCCGCGGCTCCCCTGTACGGGTTTGAACGCTCATCGATGGACGGAGTGGATGCGCCAGCCGACAAGGGGGTACGATCCCTCGCACATGACCTGGGGGTTTGTGTGGCTCATGTTCATCCTGAAGATCCCCATCCTGATGCTGCTCGGCATCGTGTGGTGGGCGATCAAGCAGGAAGCTGACCCGTCCGCCGACGAGGGCGGCGGCGGCACCCGCCGCCACCGCCAGCCCCCGTTCCCGCGCTGGCCGAAGCCGCGCCGGCGCGGTCCCCACGGTGCGCCCCTCCCGCCGTCGCCGAAGCGGGTCCGGACCCGTGTGGTCGCCCGCCGGTCGCCCGTGGCGCCGCACCGCTGAGCCTCCGCGCGCACGGACCGCGTCCAGGAGCAGGCGCACGTGCGCCTCGAACATGGCGCGCCGCGCGTCGGGGCCGAGGTCTGACCGCAGCGCGCGGATGGTCGCACCGACGAACATGCCGGTGACCGCGTCCGCCGTGGGCTCTCCTCCCCCGGCCATCGGACGCGCGATGATGGGCCCTTGAGGGTGCTGACGAATCGTTCAACCACAGCCCGGCCGCACGCCTTGCCAAACTCCGCGCGATGAGCGAGACCGGCGTCCTCTCCGACGGCACGATCCGGCGCCTGGTGGCCGACGGCCGGGTCGTCATCGACCCCTGGGACCCCGACATGGTCCAGCCCGCCTCGGTGGACCTGCGCCTGGGCGACTCGTTCCGCGTCTTCCACAACCACCTGGCCCCGGCCATCGACCTCGACCGCCCGCCCGAGCACCTGACCGAGCTCATCATGATCCGCCCCGACGAGTCCTTCGTGATCCACCCGGGCGAGTTCGTGCTCGGCGCGACGCTGGAGCGGGTGGAGCTGCCCGACGACGTCGTGGCCCGCATAGAAGGAAAAAGTAGTTTGGGCCGCCTCGGGCTCATCGTCCACGCCACCGCCGGGTTCGTCGATCCCGGCTTCGCCGGAACCCTTACGCTGGAGATCACCAACTTGACCCGGATCCCGATCATCCTGTGGCCCGGCAAGCCGATTGCCCAGCTCTCGTTCATGGCGCTCGACCGGCCCGCCGAGCGGCCCTACGGCCACCCCGAGCTGGGATCGCACTACCACGGGCAGGTCGCGGCGACCGAGTCCCGCTACGAGGGAGGTCCGGCGCGATGAGCCCGGACGACGACGGCCCCGCGATCTCCTACAAGGTGCTCGCCCGCGGGACGCGTGTGGTGACCGCCGATGGGATCGAGATCGGGACAGTCGATCAGGTCCTCGACAACGCTCGCGAGAACATCTTCGACGGCATCGTCGTGCGCACGCCAACCGGCACCCGGTTCGTGGACGCACCCGAGGTCGCGCGCATCACCGAGCGCACGGTCACCCTGACCCTCGCGGCCGCCGAGGCCGAGGCCCTGCCGCCTCGCGACCCCAAGGGCGGCGGCGGCGAGTTCCAGGCGAACCCGAAGTCGCGCTTCCGCCCCTGGCGTCGCACGTCGCGCTAGTCCGTCCCCGAATCGTGGGTTAAGCACAATGGGGTAGGACAGAGAACGGAAACACAGACTCCATTGCGCAGAGGAGAGGCATGAGCACGGAAACGCAGAAGCAGGCGGGTGGTGAGGTACACGGCGCCGGAACGCAGAACAGCCTGACCGTCACCGACAACCGCACCGGCGAGACCTACGAGCTTCCCGTCACCGACGGCACGGTCCGCGCCATGGACCTGCGCTCGATCAAGGTCTCCGACGACGACTTCGGCCTGATGGCCTACGACCCGGCCTTCACGAACACCGCGTCGACGCGGAGCGAGATCACCTACATCGACGGCGCGGCCGGGGTCCTCGAGTACCGCGGCTACTCGATCGAGCAGCTCTGCGAGGACTCCAACTACCTCGAGGTCGCCTACCTGCTCATCCACGGCGAGCTGCCCACCCAGAAGCAGTTCGATGCCTGGGATCACGAGATCACGATCCACACGTTCGTCCACGAGAACGTCAAGAGCTTCATGCAGGGCTTCCGCTACGACGCCCACCCGATGGGGATGCTGCTGGCCTCCACCGGTGCCCTGTCCACGTTCTATCCGGACGCGAACCGGATCAAGGACGAGGAGATCCGCTACCTCCAGATCATCCGCCTGCTGGCCAAGATGCCGACGCTGGCGGCCTTCGCCTTCCGCCACAACATGGGCCAGCCGTACGTCTATCCGGACAACGACCTGTCCTACGCCGGCAACTTCCTCTCGATGATGTACAAGATGACCGAGCTGAAGTACCAGCCCGACCCGCGGCTGGAGCGCGCGCTCGACGTCCTCTTCATCCTCCACGCCGACCACGAGCAGAACTGCTCCACCAACGCGGTGCGCTCGGTCGGCTCGTCCCAGGTCGATCCCTACTCGGCCATCGCCGCCGGCGTCGCCGGCCTGTACGGCCCGCTGCACGGCGGCGCCAACGAGCAGGCCCTGCGGATGCTCGAGCGCATCGGCACGGTCGAGCACATCCCCGACTTCCTCGCCAGCGTGAAGGAGGGCCAGGAGCGGCTGATGGGCTTCGGCCACCGCGTCTACAAGAACTACGACCCGCGCGCGCGGATCATCAAGAAGTACCTCGACGACGTCTTCGAGGTGACCGGCAAGAGCCCGCTGCTCGAGATCGCCTCCGAGCTCGAGAAGCGCGCGCTCGACGACGACTACTTCACGTCGCGCAAGCTCTACCCGAACGTCGACTTCTACTCGGGGCTGTTCTACGAGGCCCTCGACCTGCCGGTCTCGATGTTCCCGGTCATGTTTGCGATCGGGCGCACGAGCGGGTGGATCGCCCAGTGGCTCGAGATGGTCAACGACTCCGAGCAGAAGATCGCCCGGCCGCGGCAGATCTACACGGGCGAGCGTGGCCGCGACTACGTCCCGATCGACCAGCGTTCCTGACCCGGGCCATTGGCCTGGCGGCTGACGGTTAGGGCCGGTCCGAAGGTCGACAAGGATCGGTTCGGCGAGCTCGCTCCGGCGCTGGATGAGCTCTAGCGCCGCGGTCGGGAGCTCGTCAAGA
>DATBDE010000083.1:0-29577 GCA_036270095.1 Solirubrobacteraceae bacterium
CCCGCCGCCCCCGCCCGCCGCCGGCGACGCCCTCGCGCTCCCGCCTCCCAGCGCGCTCGAGCGGCTGCGTGCCCGCGGCCGCCTGCGCACGACGCTGACCCTGCTCGGCCCGGCCTTCGTGGCCGCGATCGCCTACGTCGATCCCGGCAACTTCGCCACCAACATCGCCGGCGGCGCCAAGTACGGCTACCTGCTGCTGTGGGTGATCCTCGCCGCCAACCTCATGGCGATGCTGATCCAGACCCTGTCGGCCAAGGTCGGGATCGCGACGGGGAAGAACCTGCCCGAGCTCTGCCGCGAGCGCTTCCCCAAGCCGGTCAGCTGGGGGCTGTGGGTGCAGGCCGAGCTCATCGCCATGGCCACCGACCTGGCCGAGTTCATCGGCGCGGCCATCGCGCTCAACCTGCTCTTCGGCGTGCCGCTGTTTGTCGCCGGGCTGATGACCGGCGTGGTGGCGTTCGGGATCCTCGCGCTGCAGCAGCGCGGCTACCGCAAGTTCGAGCTGGCGATCGGCGCGCTGCTGGCGCTGATCCTGCTCGGCTTCCTGTACGACACCTTGTCGGTCGCGCACGACGTCAGCGGCATCGCGCGCGGCTTCATCCCGTCGTTCGCCGGCACCGACTCCGTGCTGCTGGCCACCGGCATCCTCGGCGCGACGGTCATGCCGCACGTCATCTACTTGCACTCGGCCCTGACCCAGGACCGGATCGCCGCGCGCGACGACCGCGAGCGCCGCTCGCTCATGCGCTTCGGCAAGGTCGACGTGCTCATCGCCATGGGCGTCGCCGGGCTGATCAACATGTCGATGCTGATCGTCGCCGGGTCGCTGTTCCACGGCCAGGCCTCGGGCATCGACAGCATCGAGGGCGCCTACGACGGCTTCGAGAAGTACGCCGGCGCTGGGGCGGCGCTGGCCTTCGCGCTCGCGCTGCTGGCCTCGGGCTTCGCGTCGTCGAGCGTGGGGACGTACTCGGGCCAGGTGGTCATGCAGGGCTTCATCGCCCGCACCATCCCGCTGGCGCTGCGGCGGCTGGTGACCATGGCGCCCGCGCTGATCGTGCTGGCGATAGGGCTCAACCCCTCGCGCGCGCTGATCATCTCCCAGGTGGTGCTGTCGTTCGGCATCCCGTTCGCGCTGGTGCCGCTGGTGCTGGTGAGCTCCAAGCGCGAGGTGATGGGCTCGCTGGTCAACGCAAGGCTCACGACGATCGTCGCCTGGGTGGTGGCCGCGCTGATCACCGGGCTCAACCTCTTCCTGCTCAGCCAGACCTTCTTCGGCTGACCTTGTCCGCGGGCCGGGCCGGATAACCTCCGCGGCGATGGGCGCGCTCGCCGACACGTTCACCGAGATCGTCGACTCGCTTCCCGACGACTGGACCCACCTCGACATCGATCTGCGCATCGAGGACGAGCGGCGCTACATCGACGCGGCCCTTTACCTGGTGATGATCAACGCCCAGAACTACACGCGCCACCCGGAGGGCTTCCACTGGCGGATCATCTGCGCGCACCGCTTCGGGCACGCCGCCGCGGCGCCGACGGTCCACGGGTGCCTGAAGCTGATGGACGAGGCCGGGATCGTGGCTGAGCTCCGCGTCGTCGGCGTCCGCGAGGGCCGCGCCCCGGTCGTGCACGGGTGGGGCCGTCCCGAGTCTTTCCGCCGCGACTGGCGGCGCGTGCGTGCCCAGTAGTGGCCCGCGTCGTCGCCTTCGTCCCCGACCTGCTGTTCGGCTCCAAGGTGCAGGCCATGCTCGCGGCCGCGGGCCACGAGGTGGACCTGGTCTCGACCTCGGACGCGGCGCGGGAACGGGTGTCCGGAGCTTCTGCAGTAGTTATCGAT
The DNA here is from genome assembly GCA_036270095.1 of Solirubrobacteraceae bacterium. Lineage (GTDB taxonomy): Bacteria > Actinomycetota > Thermoleophilia > Solirubrobacterales > Solirubrobacteraceae > DATBDE01. The sequence goes on from DATBDE010000083.1 coordinate 1,841, forward strand.
TTGACTGCGGGCGACCCGGACGTGGCCGGCATCGTCGGTGCGGTGCCGTCGCTCGCCTTCTACTCGCACGTGGACGCCGAGGTGCGGGCCCGGGCCGAGCAGGCCGGCTACGACCTCGTCGTGCCGCGCTCGCGCATGGCACGCGAGGGCGCGGACCTGGTCGGGCGCCTGGTCGGGTGATCGCGCTCGTCACCGGCGCGTCGTCGGGGATCGGCGCAGCCAAGGCGCGGCGGCTGGCGCGCGAGCCCGACGCGCGGGTCGCACGGCGGGCGACGAGGGGTGGATCCGGGCGTGAACCACCTCAGGTCGGACTATCAGCCCTCAGGTGGTTCACGTCCCCCGCGAAGGGCCGAAAGCGCATGGATGACGCGGGGTTTGACACGAGACTGCGGCGCGAGCGAGCCGCCTCGCGACGCCATCCGCATCTCGCCGGGGCGTCCGAGGGACGTGCGCCGTGAAACCGCTGACAGTCAACCGAAATGCGGCACACGTCCGTGGGTGGGCTGGTGCCGCCACCGCCCGACCCGCGGATCGCGCCCCAGCCGGGCGCTCGGTCCGCCGCCTCCGCCGCCCGCCCGCCAAGGTTCCGTAGTACCGCTCGAGCGACGCCCTCGTCGGCGGTTGCGCCGCCCACGCGCGGCGATCGCTAGCTCTTGGGCAGGAAGCTGGAGTCGAACATCCGCGCCACGTCGGGCGGGCGCCGCACGATGCCGAAGCGCGCCTCCCACTGCGCCCACTGGTCGAGCACCTGCGGCTGCAGGGCGCCAAAGCGCGGGGCGTCGCCCACGAAGGCCGGGGCGACGGCGTCGAGCTGGGCCTGCAGCGTGGCGCGGTCGAGATCGGGGTTGGCCTGGAGCTCGTTGGTGACCGCGCTCTCGGGGTCGTCCAGCGTCTGCCCGTAGCCGCGCACCAGCGCGGCCACGGTGGCGCGGGCCACTGCGGGCTGCTCGTTGAGCTCGGTGCGGGTCGCGCAGAGGACGAGCTCGGGGTAGGAAGGGGCGCCGAACTCGTCCACCCGGAACTCGCGCGTGCCCGGGCGCCGGGCATGCAGGGCCACGCCCTCGACGTTCCAGAACGCGGTCGCCCCGGCCACCTTCCCGCCCAGCAGCGCCTGCACCGCGTTGAAGCCGATCGTGACCTCGCGCACCCGCTTCGGGTTGCCGCCGGCGCCGCGCACGATCGAGTCCAGCACCGCGGAGTCCGACGGCACGCCGGTGACGCCGACGCTCTTGCCTTCGAGGTCGCGCGGCGTCCGCACGCTGGGCTGAGCCAGCACCGCCGCCAGCGGGCGCTGGACCAGCGGCAGGATCCCGACCACGTCCTTGCCTTGCTGGCGCGCCAGCGCGAGGTCGTGAATGTCGAGGATGGCGAAGTCGGCGCGCTGGGCCAGCAGCAGCTTGAGCCCGTCGGTCGACGCCCCGGGCACCTGCACGCGCAGGTTCACGCCTTCGGCCTCGTCGAAGCCGTGGCCCTTGGCCACGTAGATGCCGGCGTGCACGGCGTTGGGCGAGAAGTCGAGGACGAGTGTGGCGTCCTGCTCGGGCCGGTCCTGGCCGCCGCCGCAGCCGGCCGCCAACGCGACCATGGCGAGGGCGACGAGGACGGCGAGCGCGCGCACGGCTCAGGCCGAGACGCGCTCGCGCGGCGGCTCGGCGGGCTCGGCCAGCGCGTCGGGGCTCGGCTCCACGCCCACGCGTGGCAGCACGCGGTCCAGCCAGTGCGGGAGCCACCACGCCTTCTCGCCCAGCAGGTACATGATCGCCGGCACCAGCGCGGTGCGGATGACGAACGCGTCCAGGAACACCGCCACCGCCAGGCCGATACCGAACAGCTTCACGGTCAGATCGTCGCCCAGCGCGAAGGAGGCGAACACGCAGACCATGATCGTCGCCGCTGCCGTGATCACACGGCCGGTGTTGGCAAGGCCGCTGGCCACCGCCTCGGACGCGTTGCGGCGGCGCACCCACTCCTCGTGGATGCGCGACATCAGGAACACCTCGTAGTCCATCGACAGGCCGAAGACGATCGCGAAGACCATGACCGGCAGGAACGCCTGGATCGGTGCCGTGCGGTCGACGCCGATGACGCCGGCCAGCCAGCCCCACTGGAAGATCGCCACCACGACGCCGAAGGACGCGCCGATGCTGAGCAGGTTCATGGCCACGGCCTTCAGCGGCACGAGCACGGAGCGGAACACGGCCACGAGCAGCAGCGCCGACAGCGCCACCACGATGCCGATGAACAGCGGCAGCTTGCTGTTCAGGTAGGCGGCGAAGTCCTCGAAGATCGCCGTGGTGCCGCCCACGTGGGCGCGGATCCCCGTCGTCCGGGCGATGGCCGGGATGGTGTCCGTGCGCAGGCGGTCGACGAGGTCCTTGGTCTTCACGCTCTGCGGCGACGTGGTGGGGTAGGCGAGCAGCAGCGCGGTGTTGCCGGCCGGGTTGACCCGCGCCGGCGTGACCCGCACGACACCCGGCTGGTGTGCGACGGCGGCCCGCAGCGCCGGCAGGCCCGCCACGGCGCCCTGGCGCGGCAGCTCGGCCACGATCTGCAGCGGTCCGTTGAACCCGGGCCCGAAGCCCGCCGCCAGCAGGTCGTAGGCGCGCCGGGTCGTGGTGCTGGAGGGGTCGGTACCGGCGTCGGCCGAGCCGAGCTGGATCGAGAACACCGGGATGGCCAGCACGATGAGCAGCGCGGCCGAGACGATCGCCGCCGGCCAGGGCCGACGCTGGATCAAACGGCTCCAGCGGTACCAGAAGCCCGTCCCCGCCGGCTTCTGCCTGCCGAACCCGGGCACGCGCCAGCGGTCCACGCGGCGGCCGATCTTGCTCAGCATCGCCGGCATCAGGGTCAGCGAAGCGGTCATCGTGAGCAGCACAGCCAGCGACGACGCCACCGCCGGCCCGTAGAGGAAGCTGACGCCGAGCGCGAACATGCCCAGCAGCGCGATGACCACGGTGGCGCCGGCGAACAGCACCGCTCGTCCGGACGTGTCCATGGCGTTGAGGACCGCGTCGTCGACGTCGAGCCCGTCGCGCAGCCCGGCCCGGAAGCGGGTGGCGATGAACAGGGCGTAATCGATCCCCACCCCGAGGCCGATCATGGCCGCCAGCGCCGGGGTGAAGTTGCTGGTGTCGAAGATGTGCGTGGCCAGCGTGACCAGGCTCAGGCCGGTGCCCAGGGCCACGAGCGCGGTGATGATCGGCAGCCCCATGGCCACCACCGAGCCGAACGTCAGCAGCAGGATCACGATCGCCGCCAGCAGGGCGATGGCCTCGCTGGCGCCCTGACGGTCGGTGCGCTGGGCGTTCTGGATCGTCGTGCCGCCGAGCTCGACCTGGATCCCGTCGCCGCCGGCGCCCCGGGCGGTGTCGATCACGCTCAGGACGGCGGACTTGGGCAGGTTGATGGCGCGGCGGTCGAACTGGACGGTGCCGAAGGCGGTGTGCCCGTCGGGAGCCATGGCCGCGCCGCCGCCCGCCCGCGCTGGCGCGTAGGGCGAGACCACGCCGCGCACGTGGGGCAGCGTCGCGACGCGGGCGAACATCGCCTGCATGCGCGCGCGCACCGCCGGCTGGGTCACGGGGGCCGGCGTGGTGTGGAAGACGATCGTGGCGTTGTCGCCGGACTGCCCCGGGAAGCGGGTCTTGAGCAGGTCGAGCGCCCGCTGGGAGTCCGAGCTGGGCAGGTCGAAGTTGCTCTTGAACGTCGCCCCTGCGGCCCCTGCGGCCAGCGCGCAGACGACCAGGATCGCGATCCAGCCCAGGACCGTGATCCTCCGGTGGCGCACGCACCAGGCGGCGAGACGTCGCATACGGGGGTTTCTACACGGCCTCCGTAGACTGCGCGCGAATGCCGCGCCGGCGCGTCACCTTCTCGCGCAACCTCACGCTCTCGCTCTCGCGGACCTGCCGGTGCTATTGCAAGTACTGCGCCTTCGCCACCCATCAAGCGCACCTGCACGAGCCCGACGAGGTGCTCGCGCTGCTCGACCGGGCATCCCGCCGCTCGGTCAAGGAGCTGCTGGTGCTGACCGGCGAGCACCCCGAGGTCAACCCCGAGGTCCGCGCGCGCCTGCAGGCGTGGGGCCATGAGGACTTCACTTCCTACGTGGTGTGGACGTCCGAGCGGGCGCTGGAGCGCGGCCTGCTGCCGCACACGAACCTCGGCGTGCTCTCCAGGGACGACCTGGCGCGCCTGCGCGAGGTCACGGCCTCGCAGGGGCTGATGCTCGAGAGCGTCAACCCGGACCTCGTCGTGCACCGGGGCTCGCCGACCAAGGACCCGGCCCGCCGCCTCGAGACCATCGCTGCCGCCGGCGAGCTGCGCATCCCCTTCACCAGCGGCATCCTCGTCGGCATCGGCGAGAGCGAGGACGAGCGCGTGGCCGCACTCGAGGCGCTGGCCGAGCTGCACGCCGAGCACGGCCATCTGCAGGAGGTGATCCTGCAGAACTTCGTGCCCCATCGTCGCTACTACGGCGAGGAGCCGGCCGACATCGCCACCGCGTCCGCGGAGCGGTTCTGGCGCACCGGCGTCTCGGACGCGTCCCACCGCGACCTGCCCGAGTGGGCGACCCCGGTCTCGATCGAGGAGATGAAGCGGCTGATCGGCGAGGCGCAGCGGCTGCTGCCCGGCGTCGGCATCCAGGTGCCGCCGAACCTGGCCGACTGGTGGCCCGAGCTCGTGGCCGCCGGCGCGACCGACCTCGGCGGGCTGTCCGCCAACGGCGACCACATCTCGCCCGAGCACCCGTTCCCGAGCCCGCACCAGGTGCGCAAGCGTCTGGCCGCCGACGGCGTCGCGCTGACCGAGCGGCTGTGCGTGTACGCGCGCTACATCGACCCCGAGTGGGTCGACCAGAGCGTGCTCGACGTCATCAAGCTCAAGTACTGGAGCTTCATCCCCCGACGCGGCTCGGGCCGCGGGGACGCGCCGCACCCGATCCGGCGCGATGCGGTGGCGGGGGCGGTCGCCCGCGCCCGCAACGGCGTGGCGCTCGCGCCGGACGAGTTGACCGCCCTGTTCGCCGAGGACCGGCCCGAGGCGATCGAGGACATGCGCCAGGCCGCCGACGAGCTGCGCGCCGAGCTCGCCGGCGACGAGGTCACGTTCGTCGTGAACCGCAACATCAACGTGTCCAACGTGTGCGTGGTCGGCTGCGCGTTCTGCGGCTTCGGGCAGGGCAAGCGCTCGCCCGACGCCTATCACCATTCGCGTGAGGAGATCGTGCGCCGCGTGCGCGAGGCGGTCGACTACGGCGCCACCGAGGTCTGCATGCAGTCCGGCATCCACCCCGACTGGACGCTGGAGCACTACGAGGAGTGGCTGCAGGTGGCCAAGGGCGCCGCGCCGGAGATCCACCTGCACGCGTACTCGCCCATGGAGGTCGCGCACATGTGCGACGTGTCCGGCCTCTCGCCCGATGCCGTGTTTGCGCGGCTGCGCGAGGCCGGGCTGGGCTCGACGCCGGGCACGGCCGCCGAGGTCCTGCACGACGGCGTGCGCGAGCGCATCAGCCCGAACAAGCTGCCGGTGGGGCGCTGGCTGGAGATCATGGAGGCCTCTGCCGCCGCCGGCTTCGCCACCTCCGTCACGGTGATGTTCGGCCACATCGAGGAGCCCTGGGAGCTGGCCGAGCACATGCGCGTCGTGCGCGCGTTCCAGGAGCGCACGGGCGGGTTCAACGAGTTCGTGCCGCTCTCGTTCATCCCCTTCCACACGCTCCTGGGGCGGACGCACGGAGTGGAGGAGATCTCGCGCGAAGAGAACCTCAAGCACACCGCCGTCTTCCGCCTCGCGCTAGGCAAGACGGTGCGCAGCGTGCAGGCCAGTTGGGTGAAGATGGGCCTCGATGCGGCGACCGAGTCGCTGCGCTGGGGGGTCAACGACCTCGGCGGGACCCTGATGGAGGAGTCGATCTCGCGCCTGGCCGGCTCGTACCACGGCGTGCGCCTGGACCCGCCCGAGCTGATCGCGGCGGCGCACCGCGCCGGCCGCCCCGCGGCCGAGCGCACGACGCTGTACGGCATCCGCCGCCGCTACCCGGTGGCGGCCGCGGCGGCCTAGGCGTTGGCCTGCCCGCGCAGGCGGTTGGCCTGGTCCGGGTAGTAGGGCTGCAGCGCCGCGGCGGTGCTGTCCAGCACCTGCTTGACCGTCTCGCCGTGCAGCGTCGGGACCTTGGTGGACGGGCTCGCGTCCTCGACGTCGATGAGCATCGAACGCACGTGGTCGGACACCGGCCCGGCCAGCGCCCGCCGCGGGTCGCTGGCCGCGTAGCGGATGTACGTGCGCGTCGCCTTGGTGTCGAGGCCGGTGGGGGACTCGCTCGAGCCGCCGATGACGATGCTGGGCACGTCCTTGGCGATCAGGCGCAGCGCCTCCTCGCCGGCGCCCTCGTTCAGCGAGGTGCCGGTGTTGCCGCCCACGCTCTCGGCCACCTTCTGGAAGCGCTGGTAGAGGACGATCGTCTTCGCGATCGAGTTGACCAGGCGCTTGGCCTCGGCCTTGTCCTGGTCGATCGCGGCGATGGCCTGGACGTCGTCGGTCAGCGTGGCCCTGTCGGCCTCGAGCGAGTTGGCGTTGCCCTTGTCGAGCTCGTCCGCTCCACCACAACCGGCGACCGTGAGCCCGACCGCAGCGCACGCTCCGAGCGACAGCACCCACCTCATCGGAACAGATCTTCTTCCGGCGGGCGCACGAGTGCAAGCGCGCCAGGACCGTCCTCCTCCGTGACGTGGGCCTCGAGGCCCCGCACCAGCACGGCCGGCTGGCGCGAGTCCTTGCTGCGGGCCAGGTCGGCGGCCGACGCCGCCTCGTCCGCGATCGCGATCCAGGTGGCACGCAGCTCGCGCCCGCGCGCGTCGACCCGGCCGCGCCAGTCCTCGAGCGGGGCCAGCCCGGCGCAACCGATGGCGACGTCGGCCTGGCCGTGGCGCCACGCGCGCCCGAACGAGTCGGCGACGACGACGGCGAGCCTCGCCCCGGTGCTCTCGCGCAGCGCCGCGCGCAGGGCCCGGGCGGAGGCGTCGGGCTCGCGAGGGAGGAGCACGACGGTCTCGTCGTCGGGCGTGTTGGAGGCGTCGACGCCGGCGTTGGCGCACACGAAGCCGTGGTGGGTCCGGCAGATGAGCACGCCGCGCTCGGCGCGCACCAGCTCGGTGGTCTCGTCGAGGACGACCTGCACCATCCGAGGGTCCTTGTCGTGCTCGGCCGCCAGCGCCTGCGCCCGCTGGTCGGGCGCGACCTCGTCCAGGCGCCGCACGCGGCCCTCGGCCTTGGAGACGACCTTGTGGGCGACCACGAGCACGTCGCCGTCGCGCAGCCCGTCGGGGGCGGCGGCGAGCACGAGCGCCGCGAGGTCGTCGCCGGCGCGGACCTCGGGCAGCGGCGCCAGCGCGGTGGCGGAGACGGTGCGGGAGCTCAACCGACCGCCGGCGTGCGCCGCAGATCGGTCAGGGCGTCGCGGGTGTGGCGGGCGAAGCTCTCCGGGACGCGCTCGAGGGCGACCTCCAGCGCCTCGAGGTCGCCGGGGGTGTCGACGTCGAGCCCGAGCGAGACCAGCGGCTCGACGGCGGGGGTGATGCCGGAGTCGAGCGCCTCGCGCAGGTGGCGGCGGCGGCTGCCCTCGCCGAAGCTCGGCGCGATCACGTCCGGCGGCGACAGCAGCAGGCCGTTGGTGCCGGTGCCGTGGCGGTCGGGCACGACGGCGACGCCGGGCGAGGCCTCGTGGCGGCGCAGCATCCCGTCCACCTCCTGCGGCCACAGCGCCGGGCAGTCCCCCGGCACCAGCAGCACCCGCTCGGCCTGCGCCCGCTGGGCCCGCGCGATGCCGAGCGTCGCCGCCGCCGACTGGCCCGACTCGGCCGGGTCGTCGACCACGAGGTCGCCGCGCGCGGCCGCCAGGGCCCGCACCGACTCCTCGGCGGTGACCACCACGACGCGGTCGAGTCGGCGCACGTGGTCCAGCGCGTCGAGCACGTCGTGGACCATCGCCCGCGCCAGGGCGCGGCGGGCGCTGGGCGACAGCGCGCTGCGGAGCCGCTGCTTGGCCTCCTCGAAGCGCTTGACGGGGAGGATCGCGAAGGTGCGCACCACCCGCGAAACTACCGCAGGGCGGCGGCGAACTTCAGCGTCTCGCGCGCGACCGAGCGGCGCTGCTTGGGCGTCGAGAGCAGGACCGGCGTCTGCAGCAGCGGGACCCGGTCGGTGCGCTCGTCGGCGACCAGCCCGTCGATGACCCAGGCGTAGATGTCGGCGATGCCCGCAGCGTCCACCGTGAGCCCGCCCCATTCCATGAACGCCGCGGTTGGGCCCTTGAGCACGCGGCCCTCGACGATGGGGGAGACCGCGACCACCGGCGCCCGCGCCGCGCGCAACGCCGCGCGCATGCCGGACAGGGCCAGCATCGGGCCGATCGAGACGATCGGGTTGGACGGGCCGATGACGATGGCCCGGGCCGAACTGATCGCGCCCATCACCTCGCTCGTGGCGGGGGCGTCCGAGGCGCCCTCGAAGCGCACGTCCTCCACCGGCCCTTCGCCGCCCTCGCGGATGAGGAACTCCTGCAGCCCCATCCAGCTGCCGCGCGCCTTGACCTGGGTGCGTACGGGCGCGTCCGTCATCGGCAGCACACGCGCCTCCACGCCGAACGTCTCGGCCAGCTCGGCCGCCACGTCGGTCGGTCGGGCCCCCTCGTTGAGCCGCCGCGTCCGGCGCAGGCCGATGGCCAGGTCGCGGTCGCCGAGGTTGAACCACACGTCCTCGCCCATCTTCCGCAGGGCGTCCATGACCGCGAAGGTGTCACCGCGTAGCCCCCAGCCGCGCGCGTCGATCTCGTCGGCCAGCCAGAACGTGATCAGGTCGGGGTCGGGAGAGACGTGGGCGCCATGGAGCTCCACGTCGTCGGCGGTGTTGGCGATGACCACGAGGTCCTCGCCCACCACGTCGTACATGCCGCGCGCGAGCTTGGCGCCTCCGGTCCCGCCGGCTAGGACGACGATCGGCGCGGCCATGCCTCGTGGGGGTGCTCGGGGAGGTTCGCGATGCGGACGCCGGCGTGAGCCTTGTACTTCGCGTTGATGGAGATCATCAGCGCGGTCATGGTCTCGGTGATCCGCGACATCTCGAGCCGACCGGCATCGACGCAGCGCAGGCCCGGGATGCGCTGGAGGATCTCGGCCGCCTGAGCCTTGTCGGCGCGGCGGTCGCCGCAGATCAGCACGTCCTCGTCCAGACCCCGTTCGACATGGGCGAGCGCGTCGGCGCTGATTGTGTGCAGGGCGGAGACGACGCGGACCCCGTCGGGCGCCATCTCCTCGGCCTGCTGTGCGGCCGAGCCCTGCCATACGCCGAGCACGCGCGTGGCCTTGCCGCTCACCGCGGCGGCCAGCGGGACGGTGGCGTCGACGAGCAGCTGGCCCTCGCGCAGCTCGTCCTTCAGGTTCGTGAGGTTCTCGGACTGGTTGCGGAAAGGCACGCAGAGGAAGACGACCTCGCTGCGCCGCGCCGCCTCGGCGTTGACCGCGCCCTCGACGGTGGCGCCGCCCACGAGAGCGCGCACGCGCCCGGCCGCCTCGCCGGCGCGGCCGGCGTCGCGCGAGCCGATGACCACCGGCGTGCCCTGCTGGGCCAGGCGCGCAGCAAGCCCGAAGCCGAGCGCGCCGGTCCCCCCTATGACGGTGACGGGATCCAAGGCGGGGGACTCTAGAGTCCCCCTCGTGCGATTGGACGGACGCAGCGCTCTGGTAACCGGCGCGGCCAGCGGCATCGGCGCGGCCACCGCGCGCCGGCTCGCGGCCGAGGGCGCGCGCGTCGCGCTCGCCGACCTCGATGAGGACGGCGCCCACTCGGTGGCCGGCGAGATCGACGGCTACGCCGTCGCCATGGACGTCGCCGACCCCGACTCGGCCTCTGCGGGCGTGGCCGAGGCGGCCGAGCTCGTCGGGCCGATCGACGTGCTCGTCAACAACGCCGGCACCGACCGCTTCGCCTTCTTCCTCCACACCACCCCCGAGCTGTGGGACATCGTGCTCGGCGTCAACCTGCGCGGCACCCTCGCGGTCACCCACGCCGTGCTGCCGTCCATGCACGAGCGCGCCGGCGGCGTGATCGTCAACGTGGCCAGCGAGGCCGGCCGCGTCGGCTCCCAGGGCTCGGTCGCCTACTCGGCCGCCAAGGCCGGCGTGATCGGCTTCACCAAGGCGCTCGCACGGGAATCCGCTCGCTACGGCGTGCGTTGCAACGCGGTCGCGCCCGGCCCGATCGAGACCCCGCTGCTCAACGCCGCGCCCCAGCAGCTCGGCGAGCTCGGCGTGCGCCTCAAGCAGGGCATGATCAACGCCACCGCGATGGGCCGCTCGGGCGAGCCCGACGAGGTCGCGGCGGTGATCGCCTTCCTGGCCAGCGACGACGCCGCTTACGTCACCGGGCAGACGGTCGGCGTCTCCGGAGGGCTGTCGATGTGGTGAGCGAGCGGACGGAGGCGTTCGTGGTCGAGGGGTGGCTGCTCACCGACGTGGGCGGCATGCTGAACACCGCCGTGCTCTCGACCCCGGGCATGATCGGGATGATGGAGCGCACCGCGGCCATGCTCGCGCTCGAGGTCCTCGACGACGGCCGCGTCACCGTCGGCTTCGAGGTGTGCGTCAAGCACGTTGCCGGCGCGCACGAGGGCGCGCGGTGCACCGCCCACGCGAGGCTGAACGAGATCGTCGACGGCCGCAAGCTCCGCTTCGACGTCGAGGTGCGCGAGGGCGACCGCACCATCGGCGTCGGCACCCACGAGCGCCGCGCCATCGCGCAGTGAGCGCGTACCCCGACGCCGTCCGCATCCGCGAGGTCGGACCGCGCGACGGCTTCCAGAACGAGCCCGAGGTCATCGCCACCGACGTGAAGGTCCGGCTCATCGACGCGCTCGCCCGCACGGGCCTGCGCCGGCTCGAGGCCACCAGCTTCGTGCGCGCCGACGTCATCCCGCAGCTCGCCGATGGCCCCGAGGTGCTCGCGGCCATCGACGTGCCCGACAGCGTCGACGTCTCCGTGCTCATCCCGAACGAGCGCGGCCTCGACAACGCGCTGCCCCACCGCGCGCACTTCGACGAGATCAACTGCTTTCTGTCGGCCAGCGAGACCCACAACCGCCACAACGTCAACCGCTCGATCGAGGACTCGCTGACCGGGATCGAGCGGGTGCTCGGGCGTGCGCGCGAGGAGGGGCTGCGCTGCGAGGGCGTGATCTCGGTCGCCTTCGGCTGCCCCTATGAGGGTCGCGTGCCCGAGGAGCGCGTGTTTGCCATCGCCCGTCGCCTGCGCGACGCCGGTGCGGCCGAGGTCGGGTTCGGCGACACCACCGGCATGGCCAACCCGCGCCAGGTGGGGCCGTTCTTCGCTGCCGCCCGCGCGGCGCTCGGCCCCGACGTCGAGCTCACGGCCCACTTCCACAACACGCGCGGGCAGGGCCTCGCCAACGTGCTGGCCGCGCTCGAGCCGGGGATCGACTCGTTCGAGTCCTCGTTCGGCGAGCTCGGCGGCTGCCCGGTCCCGCCGGGCGCGACGGGCAACATCGCCACCGAGGACCTGGTCTCGATGCTGCACGAGATGGGCATCGAGACCGGCATCGCGCTCGAGCGCCTGCTCGAGGCCTCGCGCGCGGTGCGCGAGGTCCTCGGCAGGCCGCTGGGGTCTCACGTGCTCACGGCCGGCCCGGTCGATTGGCACGACCCAGCGCGCTGAGGATTCGGTCGCGCGCCTTGGCCGGAATCTGATGGTCGGAGACGGCCTGGTCGAGGATCGGCTGAGCCAGCTCCTGACGCTTGCTCGGGTCGAGACGGAGGACGTTCTGCTTCTGGCGCTCGGCCTTGAACGCGTCGCGCAGCTTCACGCGCAGCCCCGCGCGCTGCTCGCACTTCGCGCGCATCTGGGCCTCGGTCGGCTGACCCGGGGACGAGGCGGCCGAGGCCGCCACTGCGCCGCCCGCCGCGCCGATCGCGAGAACCACGAGGGCGGCGGCGAGGGTGATGGGGGTGAGGTATCGCTTCATGGCGCGAGCATGGCCCGCGCACGTCATGCCGCATCAAGCGCCGTGTTCGGGGGTTGTAAGGCCCGTGTCCGGGACCATCCTGCTCGTCGAGGACGAGCACAACATCGGCGCGCTGGTCCGTACCTATCTCCAACGCGACGGCTTCGACGTCATCTGGGTGCGCACGGGGGAGGATGCCCTCACCGAGCTGGTCCGGCACCCGATCGCGCTCATGGTGCTCGACATCGGGCTGCCGCGCATGAACGGCCTCGAGGTGTGCCGCCGGGTCGATGGGCGCGTGCCGGTGATCATGCTCACCGCCCGCGACGAGGAGGCCGACCGCGTCGCCGGCCTGGAGATCGGCGCCGACGACTACATCGCCAAGCCGTTCTCGCCTCGCGAGCTCGTCGCGCGCGTGCGCGCCGTGCTGCGCCGGGCGCGCAACGGTAAGCCGGTGGCCGACCTGCTCGAGCTCGGCCCGGTGCGCGTGTCGCTGCCGGCGCGCGAGGTGCATCTCGACGGCGCCGAGATCGAGCTCACGCCGAAGGAGTTCGACCTGCTCGCCTACCTCGTCCAGCACGCGCCCGCGGTGGTCTCGCGCGACGACCTGCTCGAGCGCGTGTGGGGCTTCATCTACCCGGGCGAGACGCGGACGGTCGAGGTGCACGTCGCCCAGCTGCGCAAGAAGCTCGGGGCGCCCGAGCTCATCCGCACCGTGCGCGGCGTCGGCTACAAGGCGGTGGCGTAACGCGTGCGCTCGCTGCGCGCGCGGCTCCTCCTCACCATCGGCACGGCGGTCCTGGTCGCCACCGTGCTGACCGTCGTGGTCGCGGGCGTCCTCGTCCGCGGGAAAGTGCAGGACCAGGCGCTCACGAACCTCGAGCGCCAGGCCGACACCGCCGCCGCGATCGCCGCCGTGCCCGCGGGGCAGACGCGGGTCGTGCGGGCCGGGCCGCGCGCGCCGCTGCGCGCGCTGCGCCAGAACGGCGTCGCCGGCACGCGCCGCCCCGCTGCGCTGTCGGGCCTGCCGTCCGGCGACGCCTCGGGCGAGCGCGACGGCCTGCTCTACGCGGCGCGGACGACCGCGACCGGCGGGCGCATCGCGGTCGTGCGCCCTTCCGGCCTGTCGGCGGGGGACTGGCGCCCGTTCGTGGTCTCGCTCGTGCTCGCCGGCCTGGGCGGCGCGGTGGTGGCGACCCTGTTTGCGCTCGTGCTCGCGCGGCGGCTGACCCGGCCCGTGCGGCGCCTGTCGGACGCCACGCGCGCGGTCGCGTCGGGGCGGTCCGACGTGTCGGTGCCGGTGGAGGGGGAGGACGAGCTGGCCGAGCTGTCGGCCGCGTTCAACGCCATGGCCGCCGAGCTCACCGACGCCCGCGAGGCCGAGCGTCGCTTCCTGCTCTCGGTCTCGCACGAGCTGAAGTCCCCGCTGACCGCCATCCGCGGCTACGCCGAGGGCCTGAGCGACGGCGCGGTGGCGCCGCGCGAGGCCGGCGCGGCGATAGGCGAGGAGTCCCAGCGGCTCGAGCGCCTCGTGCGCGACCTGCTCGACCTCGGGCAGCTCGAGCGGCGGCGCTTCTCGATCGCCCCCGAGCCCGTCGACCTCGCCACCGTGGCCGCGCGCGCCCACGAGCGCTTCGCCGTCCGCGCGCGCGAGCTCAGCCTGGCGCTGCGGGTCGAGGCCGACGGTTACGCGGTCGTGCTCGCCGACCCCGACCGGCTGCTGCAGGCGGTGTCGAACCTGGTCGAGAACGCGCTGCGGGTCACGCCCGCCGGCGGGACCGTGGTCGTGCGGGTGTTCCCGGGGCGCATCGAGGTCGCCGACAACGGCCCCGGTCTCGAGGCCTCGGACCTGCCGCATGCCTTCGACCGCTTCTACCTGCACGACCGCTACCGCTCGGATCGCCCGGTCGGCTCCGGCCTCGGGCTCGCGCTCGTGCGCGAGCTGGCCGAGGCCATGGGCGGGAAGGTCTCCGTGATCAGCGCCCCCGGTCAGGGCACCGCCTTCGCGATCGACCTTCAGCTCTCCCAGCCCAGCGCCGCGGCCACGCGGTCGCTCAGGGTCATGGGGTCGAACGGCTTGGGGATCACCCCGGCCACCCCCAGCGACGCGTAGCGCGTCAGCTCCCCCGCCTGGGCCTTGGCGGTCATGAACAGCACCGGGATCGCGCGCGTCTCGTCGCGGCCGCGCAGGACGTCCAGCGTCGCCGGGCCGTCCAGCCCCGGCATCATCACGTCGAGCAGGATCACGTCGGGCCGCTGCGCGGACGCCAGCTCGACGCCGTCGGCGCCGCTGCTTGCCGTCAGCACCTCCCAGCCCGCCACCGACCCCAACGAGAGCTCCACGACCTCGCGGATGTCGGGCTCGTCTTCGATGAGCAGGACGGTGCGGCGGCTCACGAGGCGGGCGCGGCCTCCTTGAGCAGGTCGGCCACGCGGCGCTCGAACTCCTCCGGCGCCACCCGGCCCTTGGTGAAGAACAGCGTCTTGCCCAGCGTGAGCCGCTGCCGGTCGTGCTCGGAGAGGTGGCGAACCGTGTAGACGATGACCGGGATGGGCGGGATCTCGGGGTGCTCGCGCAGGTGGTCGACCACGGCCAGGCCGTCGGCGCCGGTGAGCTCGATGTCGAGGACGAGCAGGACGGGAGCGACGTCGTCGATGAGATGGACGGCCTCCTCGGCGCTCGGGGTCACCACAGCCTCGACGCCCTGCCGGGCCAGCATCGCGCGCAGGACCCGGGCCAGGTCGGCGTCGTCCTCCACGACGAGCGCGGCGCGGCCGTTGTCGCCGCTGCTCCCGTCGACCTCGCCCACGGCCTCGCTGGGCCGCGGCAGCGTGAACCAGAACGTCGCGCCGCGGCCGGGCTCGGTGTCGACCCAGAGCGACCCGCCGTGCTGCTCGACGATCGAGCGGGCGATCGGCAGCCCGAGTCCGAAGCCGCCCTTGTCGCGCGCATCGGAGGCGTCGACCTGGCCGAAGCGCTCGAAGATCGTCTCCCGCTTGTCCGCCGGCACGCCGCGGCCGTGGTCGGCCACGCTGAACAGCACCGTGTCGGCGGTGGGGTGGGCGGTGACGCGCACCTCCTCGCCACGAGGCGAGAACTTGATCGCGTTGGAGATCAGGTTCGTGAGCGTCTGCATGATCCGGTCGTGGTCGGCCCGCAACAGCACGGGGTCGACCTGGCTCACCACGCCGACGCCCATCGTCTCGGCCTGGCCCTGCATGGCCTCGATGGCCTGGGCGACGAGGTCATCGCTGCGGCAGGTGACCTTCTGCATGGTCACGCGCCCCGACTCGATGCGCTCGATGTCGAGGATGTCGTTGATCAGCCGCACGAGCCGGTCGGTGTTGGAGACCGCGATGTCGAGCATGCGCTTGCCCTGGTCATCGAGCTCGCCGAACACGCCGCCGGCCATCAGGCCCAGCGAGCCGCGGATCGAGGTCAGCGGCGTGCGCAGCTCGTGCCCGACCACGGAAACGAACTCGTCCTTCATGCGCTCGATCTCCCGCCGCTCGGTGATGTCGCTGAAGGTCACGACGATGCCGCTGGTCTCGCCGTTGTCGAGCTGGATCGGCGTGCTGCTGAACAGCACCGGGAACGTGGTGCCGTCCTTGCGGCGGAAGTGCTCGTCGCCGATCGCGTCCCCCTGCCCGGAGCGGAACTCGCCGTCGACGATGAGGTCGAAGAGGACGCGGCCCTCGAGCTCGGAGGGCTCATAGCCGAGCATGCGCGCCGCGCTCGGGTTCACGAACACGCCGCGGCCCTCGGGGGTGAGGGTGATGATGCCCTCGGCCGCGCTTGTCATGACCGCGCTGAGATTGCGGGCGCGGAGGCGCACGTTGTCGACCAGCGCCTGGGTGGCGAAGCCGATGAACGCGGACAGCAGCGTGAGCAGGACCGCGAAGCGCCAGTCGCCCTCCGGGTAGCGGGTCTTGTCGACGAGGATGGGGATTACGAACGTCGACCAGACGCCGGCCAGCACGGCGATGAGCTCGGCCCGCCCGCTGTAGAGGGCGACCCAGAGCACCGGCAGCAGCACCAGCGCGGCATAGCCCGAGGCGCCGCCGCCGGTCGCGTCGCGCAGCAGGTCGACGACGCCGAAGTAGACCAAGGGCGGGAAGATCGTGAGCGTGCGCGGGACGCGGTCCCAGGGCACGAACACGATCGCCGCGATGATGGCCAGGAACAGCGCGGCGCCCACGATGACGTCGACGGAGTCGATCGCGCCCGTGGCGCTGACCGGCAGCAGCGCGAAGGCCACCCCGGTGGCGGCAAGGAACGGCCAGGCGCGCCTGAGCAGGCCGCGCCTGCGGTAGGGGTTGACCCACCCCGGCCCGCGGCCCGGAGTCCCGCCAGCCGCTGCCATCGGGCACCGCCCCTAGCGGCCCGCGAATTCGGGCTGCCGTCGCTCGGCCAGCGCGCGGGCGCCCTCGGCGAAGTCCTCGGAGCGGGCGCACTGCTCCTGGGCGCTGACCTCCATCTCCAGCGTGACCGCCAGGGCCGGGCGCGCCGACGCGTCCATCACCCGCTTGGCCAGGCCGACCGCGCGCGGGGCGCAGGCCAGCAGCTCGCCCACGAGGGCGTCGGTTTCGGCCTCGAGGCCGTCGGCCGGCGCGACGCGGTTGACCAGGCCGATGCGCTCGGCCTCCTCGGCGCCGATGAGCTTGCCGGTCATCACGAGCTCCTTCGCGCGCCCCAGGCCGACCACGGCGGGCAGGCGCGAGGAGCCGCCCACGTCGGGGATGAGCCCGATGCGGGTCTCGGGCATCCCGATGACCGCGTCCATGGCCATGACGCGCAGGTCGCAGGCCAGCGCGAGCTCCATGGCCCCGCCGATGCAGCCGCCGTGGATCGAGGCGATCGTGGGCTTGAGCATCTCCTCGGCCAGGTTCCAGGCCTCGAGGCACTCGCGGCGGAAGGCGCGCAGCATGTCGACCTGCCCCGGGAGGTCCCCGAGGGTGTTGAAGTCCATGCCGGAGGAGAACATCGCGCCCTCCCCGCGGATGACCACGCAGAGCACGTCGGGGTCGTTGGCCGCCGCGCGCAGCGCGCGCCCGATCTCGGTCACGAGCTCGCCGTTCATCGCGTTGCGCTTCTCCGGCCGGTTGAGGACGACGTGACGGACGCCGCCACGGTCCTCGATCTGCACTATTGCCATTTCCGCAGCGTAGCCCTGTAGGGTGCCGCGCGCACGGTCCGGCCCGCGACTTGCGAGGTACAGATGACGACGCCGCAGCCTCAGGCCCAGCCCCAGCCCACCAACACGAATGCGGTCATCTCGCTGGTTCTCGCGATCGTGGGTCTGTTCCTGTGCGGGGGCATCCTCTGCCCTGTCGCCTGGTACCTCGGGGCGCGCGCCGAGCAGGAGATCGACGCCTCCGCCGGCCTGCAGGGCGGACGCGGCATCGCCACGGCCGGCAAGATCATCGGGATCATCGGGACCGTGCTTTTCGTGATCTGGCTCGCGATCACGATCATCGTCCTGATCGCCGGCGGGTCGTTCCTGTTCGTGCACAACAACTGAGCGGCGCGCGGTTGGGATGGCGGTCTCGACCAGCGCTCTCCGCCGTCCGGCGCTGCACGCGCCGCAGGGCGTGGATCGCGCTGCCCTCGGGCTCAGCGTGTGCTGCGTCGGCGCGGCCGTGCTCGGCGGCCTGTCGGGCGCGGATGTCGCCCACCCCGGGGCGCCGGGCTGCCTGCTGCGCGCCGTCACCGGCATCCCGTGCCCGTTCTGCGGCCTGACGCACAGCATGATGGCGCTGGGCCAGGGCAACCTGGCCGCCGCCGTGGCGCAGAACCCGCTGGGGCTCCTGGTGCTGCCGCTGGCCCTCGTGCTGCTCGTGCTCGGCGCGCGCATCGTGCTGCGCGGCGGCCGCATCCGCTGGCCCGCGACGCCGGTGCTGTGGGTCGGCCTCGGCGTGGTGCTCGTGAGCTGGGCGGTGCAGATGGTCAGGTTCGCGCCGTGAGCGCGCGGCCGCCCGCCACCCGCCCCAACGCCCCCAACGCCGTCCTCGCGCTCGTGCTGGGCATCGTGGGCGTGGCCGTCTGCTCCGTGTGCGCGCCGTTCGCCTGGTACTTCGGCGCGCAGGCCGAGCACGCGGTCGACGCCTCCGCGGGGACGCTGGACGGCCGGTCGTTCGCGACCGCCGGAAAGATCCTCGGGATCGTCGGGACCGTCTTCCTCGTCATCACCGTGATCGGCGTGATCGTCTACGCCGTCGTCGTTGCATCGTCGAACTAGGAGTGGAGAGACACCGTGACGCAACCGCCTGACCAGCCGACCCCTGGGGATCCGCTCGAGCCCCAGGGCGGCCCGCCGCCGCCACCGCCGCCACCCCCGCCGCCGCCTGGGCAGGCGCCTGCGCCGCCACCCAGCCCGCCCGCCCAGCAGCCCGCGCCGCCCGGGCCGCCGCCCCCGCCGGGCCAGCAGCCGGCGCCGCTCGGGCCGCCGCCTCCGCCCGGCGGCGCGCCGGCCTACCAGGCCGGCGGCTACGCGGCGCCCGCAGCGCTGCCCAACGCGCCCGGCTCGGTCGCCGCGCTCGTGCTCGGCATCGTCGGGCTGCCCTTCCTCTGCCCGGTCTGCGGCCCGTTCGCCTACTACTACGGCCAGAAGGCCGAGCAGACGGCCGACGCCGCCGGCGGCACCCTAGGCGGCCGCGGCATGGCCACGGCCGGGAAGATCCTGGGGATCGTCGACAGCGTCTTCCTGGTGCTGTGGATCCTCTACATCATCCTCGTCGTCGTCCTCGCGGTCGGGCAGTCCTGATGGCCGACCTGAGCAGGATCGGGGTCCTCGGCTGCGGCCTCATGGGCCACGGCATCACGCAGGTCGCGGCCCAGTCGGGCTACGACGTCGTCGTGCGCGAGGTCGACCAGGACCGCCTCGACAAGGGCATCGGCCGGATCGAGAAGCAGCTTACCCGCGCGGTCGAGAAGGGCCGCATGGAGCAGGCCGACGCCGAGGCCGTGCGCGGGCGGATCACACCCAGGCTCGAGTACGGCGACCTGGCCGACTCCGACCTCGTCATCGAGGCCATCACCGAGGACCTCCCGCGCAAGCTGGAGATGTGGGGCGAGGTCGACGGGCTGGTCAAGCCCGACGCGTTCCTGGCCACCAACACCTCGTCGCTGCCGGTCGTCGACCAGGCGGCGGCGACGTCGCGGCCCGACCGCTTCCTCGGCCTGCACTTCTTCAACCCGGTGCAGGTGATGAAGCTGCTCGAGGTCATCCGCGGCGTGACGACGTCGGACGAGGCCTTCGCCGTCGGCATGGCCTTCGGGCAGAAGCTCGGCAAGCTCACGGTCGAGACGCGCGACACCGCCGGCTTCATCGTCAACCGGCTGCTGGTGCCGTACCTGCTCGACGGCATCCGCGCCTACGAGGAGGGCGTGGGCTCGATCGCGCAGATCGACGAGGCCATGAAGGCGGGCGCCGGGCACCCCATGGGGCCGCTGACGCTGTCGGATTTCGTGGGGCTGGACACCCTCGGCGCGATCGCCGACGTGATGTTCGACGAGTTCCGCGAGCGGCGGTTCGCACAACCCCCGCTCCTACGGAAAATGCTCTCTGCGGGCTGGTACGGTCGGAAATCCGGGATGGGCTTCTACGACTACGCGGGGGAGGAGCCCCTGCCCAACCCGGGGCTTTGAGAGGAGAGCCATGACCAACCCACCCGATCAGCCGACGCCGGGCGATCCATTGGAGAAGGGCCCACCTGCCCCACCGCCCGCGCCGCCCGGTCAGGCGCCGCCTCCGCCTCCCCCGCCGTCGAAGGCCCCGTCGGGCGGCGAGCCGCCCCCGCCGCCGGCAGGGGCCCCATCCGGTGGCGCGCCGCCCGCGCCGCCGGCGCCGCCGCCGTCGAGCCCCCCGCCGGCGCCCGCGCCGTCGGGCGGGCCTCCGCCGCCGCCCGGGCAGCCGGCCGCGGCGCCGCCCGCGCCCGTGCCGGGTGCGCCGGCCCCGCCGCCCGGCTACGCGGCGCCCCCGGGGGCCGTCGCGGCCCCCTATCCGCAGCAGGCCCAGGGCCAGCCGGGGATCGCCATCGCCGCGCTGGTGCTCGGCATCCTCTCGATCCTCGCGCCGATCCTCTGCGGCGTGTTCGCGCTGCCGGTGGGCATCGCCGGGATCGTGTGCGGCTACATCGGGCGCAACCAGGCGCGCGAGCGCGGGCTGCCGACCTCGATGGCCACGGCCGGCCTGATCTGCGCGATCATCGGCACCGTCCTGTCGATCCTGTTCGCGATCCTGGTCGGGGCGATCATCATCTCGAGCGGCTCGTAGGCGCATGACCGCGCACGCCGTCCGCGCACGCGGCCGCTCGCTCGAGCTGGGCGTGGGCGTGGCGGCGCTGGCGGTCGTGCCCGCCGCGGCGTCGCTGGCGCTGTGGCATCCGGTGGCCGTGGACCACGGGCCGGCGGTGTGCCCGTTCCGGGCGCTCACCGGCCTGCCGTGCCCGCTGTGCGGGGCGACGCGCGCGTTCGTCTACTTCTGCAACGGCGACGTGCGCTTCCTCGACTACAACTGGGGCTGGCTCGTGCTGTGGGCGGCGCTGCTGGCCTGGGGCGCGTTCGCGGTCGTGCGGGCGCGTCGCGGACGACCGCCGCCGCTCGGCCCGCTGCGCGGGCACCCGCGGCGGCTGTGGGCGTTCTTCCTGCTCCTCCTGCCGCTGTGGGGCGTGGCGCTGCTCAACGCCGGGCCCATCCTGGGGCGCTGACCGGCAGGCAGCGTATGGTCCCGCCCGTGAACCGGCCGGCCGAGCTGGATCGCGTCTTCGACGGGCTGCGGCCCCATCCGCACCGGGGCGACATCGTCGGAGCGGGAGCGGTGGTCCTCGCCGTCGCCATCGCGATGGTCAACGTCCGCATGGACGCGACCTGGGGGAACGGGGTCTTCCTTGTCCTTGACCTGCTCGCGTTCGCGCTGGTGTTCACCATGGGCATGCTGGCCGAGCTCGAGGAGGGCCGGCCGCGCCCCTACCAGTCGGCGCTGCTCGTGGCCGGGCTGTTCCTGCTCGCGCTCACGCTGTACCGGCTGGCGCAGGTCTTCAGCGTCGAGTCGCCGCTGTCGGCGTCGGGCACGGTGTTCTGGACCACGCTGATCCTGTCCGGCGTGGCGGCGTGGCCGGCCTGGGGGCGCAACTCGTCCATCTGCGCGCTGATCGAGGTGGTGGCGGGCGGGATCTCCCTGCTCGCGTTCGTCGACCTCGTGTTCAACCCCCATGGGCCGACGACCACGCGCTGGATCCTGCTCTTCCTGCTGGCCGCGTACGTGCTCGCCTCGCTGTGGCGGCGTGACCGCGAGCGCCGCCACGCCGTGCAGTTGGTCAACGCCGCCGGCCTCGCCGTGCTGGCGCTGGCGGCGACGTTCTTCGGCTCGGTCCTGACCATCTTCGGGCCGGCGCTGGCCGCGCCAGGCTTCGGCTGGGCGCTGGTCATCGTCGCCGGCGGCTTTGGCCTCGTCGCGTATGCGGCCGTGGACCGCGAGCCCGGTCCGGGCTACCTCGGCGTGCTCGTGCTCGCCGTCGCGGTGCTGCTCATCGG
This sequence comes from Solirubrobacteraceae bacterium, assembly GCA_036270095.1. GTDB lineage: Bacteria > Actinomycetota > Thermoleophilia > Solirubrobacterales > Solirubrobacteraceae > DATBDE01. The sequence goes on from DATBDE010000083.1 coordinate 23,395, forward strand.
GCGGCCGAACCCCAACGGCGACCTCGTGTTCTGGCCCCTGTTCCTGCTCCTGGTCGGCGTGGCCGGCGTCGGGCTGGGGCTGCGCCCGCGCCGGCGCCTGCCGCCCGAGCCGGGCGCGGAGCGCACGGCGCCGACCATGCCCATCCGGCCTCAGCCCGAGCCGCCGCCGACGGAGCCCGAGGCCGAGTCCGACACGCAGCGCACGCAGTCGACGCGGCGGCTGTGGGCGGACGAGACCGACGACTAGTCCTATCCTCGCGCCCGATGAGCGACGTGCGAGAGGCCACCGATCGCGCCCACGCCGGTGGGCCGCAGCGCCACCACGAGAAGTCCGAGCAGCAGGGGAAGCTGCCCGTGCGCGAGCGCGTGGCGCGCCTGCTCGACGCCGACTCCATGGTCGAGGACGGGCTGCTCGCCAACTGGGACGGCGAGGGCCTCGGCGCCGACGGCGTGGTCACGGGCACCGGCGCCGTCAACGGCCGGCCGGTTGCGTTCATGGCCAACGACCCCACGGTCAAGGCGGGGTCGTGGGGCCCGAAGACGGTCGAGAAGATCCTGCGCATCCAGGAGAAGGCCCTGGCCAGCCGTATCCCGATGGTCTACCTGGTCGACTCGGCGGGGGCGCGGATCACCGAGCAGACGCGCATGTTCCCCGGCCGCCGCCACGCGGGGCGGATCTTCTTCAACGAGGTCCGCATGTCGGGCGTCGTGCCCCAGGTCTGCGTGCTCTTCGGCCCCAGCGCGGCGGGCGGTGCCTACATCCCGGCCTTTTGCGACGTCGTGATCATGCGCGAGGGCAACGCGTCGATGTACCTGGGCTCCCCGCGGATGGCGGAGATGGTCATCGGCGAGAAGGTCACGCTCGAGGAGATGGGCGGGGCCAAGATGCACACCTCGGTCAGCGGCGTGGGCCAGTTCCTCGTGCCCACCGACGAGGAGGGCATCGATACCGCCCGCCGCTACCTGGGCTACTTCCCCAGCCACTGGGAGTGGATGCCGCCGTTCGCCAAGCCCGCCGACCCGGCTTCGGACGCGTCGATCGCCGAGATCGTGCCCGCGGACGAGAACAAGCCCTTCGACATGCGCGACCTGCTCGACGCCCTGCTCGACGCCGACTCGTTCCTCGAGGTCCACAAGCGCTGGGCGCGCGAGCTCATCGTCGGCTACGGGCGGCTGAACGGTCGCGTGGTCGGCGTGGTGGCCAACCAGCCCAAGTTCAAAGGCGGCGTGCTGTTCAGCGACTCCGCCGACAAGGCCGCGCGCTTCATCTGGACCTGCAACGCGTTCAACGTGCCGCTGCTGTTCCTGGCCGACGTGCCCGGGTTCATGATCGGCACCGCGGTCGAGCGCCAGGGCATCATCCGCCACGGCGCGAAGATGATCTCGGCGGTGTCCGAGGCGACCGTGCCGAAGCTGTCGGTGATCGTGCGCAAGGCCTATGGCGCCGGTCTGTACGCGATGGCGGGCCCGGCTTTCGACCCGGACGCGTGCATCGCGCTGCCGACCGCGTCGATCGCGGTCATGGGGCCGCAGGCGGCGATCAACGCCGTCTACTACAACCAACTCCAGGCCATCGAGGACCCCGACGAGCGCGCCAAGCGCACCGAGCAGCTGCGGGCCGAGTACGCGGCCGACGTCGACATCCTCCACCTGGCCTCCGAGATCGTCATCGACGCCGTCGTCCAGCCCGACGACCTGCGCACCGAGCTGATCCGCCGCTACGCGACTGCCGCGGCCAAGCGCCGCGACTGGCCCGAGAAGCGCAACCCCGTCACGCCGGTCTAGGAGGCATGGACCTCCGGCAGCTCGACGGCCTCGCGCTCCCGCGTGAGTTCGCCTTCGGCTTCGCCACCGCCGGGGCCCAGAACGAGGGCGGCTACAACGGGCCGGGGCAGCCGGCCAACAACTGGTGGGACTGGGAGCGCAACGGGCACGCCGACCCCTCGGGCATCGCCACGGAGTCGTGGTCGCGCTATGCGGAGGACCTCGACGCCGTCGCCGCACTGGGCTGCGACGCCTACAACCTCTCGGTGGAGTGGGCGCGCGTGCGGCCGGGCCCGGACGCGCTCGACCGGGCCGCCGTCGACCGCTACGCGGACATGCTCGCGGCCGCGCGCGCCCGCGGCATCGAGCCGTGGGTGTGCCTGCACCACTTCACGCATCCGCGCTGGCTCGGCCTCGACTTCTGGCTGCGGCGCGACAGCCCGCGGGTGTTCGCCGACCACGTGCGCGAGCTCGTGCCCCTGCTCAACCAGGGCCTGGTCGCGCGCGGCGACGCGCCGGTGCGGATCTGGATCACCTCGACCGAGATCAACGTGCTCGCGCTGCAGACCTACATGGCCGGCTACTTCCCGGGTGCGCCGCGGCCACTGCATGTGCGCTTCCGCTCCGCCGCGCGTTCGCTCGACCACCTGCTGGCCGCGCACATTCTCGCCTACGACGCCATCCACGACGCGCACGAGGACGCCGGCCTGCCCGCGCCGCGGGTGGCCGAGAACAGCTTCCTGTTCGCCATCTACGAGCTCGACCGCGGCTTGACCGACCTGCTGCTCGCGCGCGAGCGCGGCATCGCCCGCGCCGACATCGAGGCCTACGTCCACGACCGCAAGGCGTACTGGGTGGGCGCGCTCAACGCATCCTTCGGCCCCGAGCGCGACCCGCTCGAGCGCCTGATGGGCGAGATCGCCAAGCTCGTCGCGCCCCACCGGCTGACCGTGGCCCTGGACGCGCTCTACGCCTCGCCCCGCCCGCGCAAGCTCGACGCGCTGGCGACCGACATCTACCACGTCTGGCTCAAGCGCCGGCTGCACCTGCCGGGGGCGACGAGCGTGGGCGGACGCGACTGGAGCTTCACGCGCAAGCTGTGGGAGGACCCGCCGCTGCCCGACGCGCTGGGCGAGTTCTGCCGCCTGCTCGCCGACGGCACCGACCTGCCGGTGTGGCTCATGGAGAACGGGATCTGCAACCGCGTGATCGACGGGGTCGCGCATCCGCGCCTGGACGGGTGGACCCGGTCGCGCTACCTGGCGGAGCACCTGGCCGCGCTGGCCCGGGCGGTGATGGCCGGCGTGCCCATCGAGGCCTACCTGCACTGGACGCTGTACGACAACTGGGAGTGGGGCTCCTACGAGCCGCGCTTCGGCCTCTACGCGACCGAGCGCCCGAGCGGGCGGCGCCTGGCCACGGACGCGATGGGGGACGACGCCGCGAGCGTCTACCGCGACGCCATCGCGGCGCTGCGCGGCTAGGCGGCCGGCGTCGTGGCCTCGAGCGCGATCTTCTCCAGCGCCCGATCGAGCATGCCGCCGGCCAGCAGCGCGTCGGTGGCGCGGGAGAGCAGCCGGCCGGCGAGGCCGCCGCGCGGCTTGACGTCGATGCGCGCGTGCACGTGCGCGCGCTCGTGCACCGGCGTCACCCGGTAGTGGACGTCGATCTCGATCGGCCCGCGCGCCTTGAGCGCGAGCCGGTCGCTGCCCGCCTCGAGCACCTCGAGGCAGAAGCCGATCTCGCGGCCGGCCAGGCGGCCCGCGACGCGCGTGCGCATACCGCCGGCCAGCCGGACGATGGCGTCGTCGTCCAGCGCAAAGTCGATCGGCGACCAGCGCGTGCACGCCCGCGGGTCGGTGAGGACGGCGAGCACGTCCTCAGGCGCGCCGTCGACGGTCGTCTGCGTGATCCAGGTCCCCATGGTCTCCTCCGGTTCGGCACCGGCCCCGCCCCTCCTGTGCGCGGGTGAGCGGACGGTTGGATCAGCGCAAAGCGGTCTATCAGGGGCTAGGCGGTCTTGACGCCGGCCGCGGCCTCGAGCCCGAGCTCGGCGATCGCGGTCTCGCGCATCTTGAACTTCTGCACCTTGCCGGTGACCGTCATCGGGAAGGCGTCGACGAGCTTGACGTAGCGCGGCACCTTGTGGCGGGCGATCCTCCCCTCGCAGAACGCGCGCACACCATCCTCGTCCAGGCTCTGGCCCTCGTGGGGGACGATCCAGGCCATGAGCTCCTCGCCGTAGCGCTCGTCGGGCACGCCGATGACCTGGACGTCGGCGATGGCCGGGTGCGTGTAGAGGAACTCCTCGACCTCGCGCGGGTAGAGGTTCTCGCCGCCGCGGATGATCATGTCCTTGATCCGCCCGACGATGTTCAGGTAGCCCTCGTCGTCCATCGTCGCGAGGTCGCCGGTGTGCATCCAGCGGCCGGCGTCGATGGCCTCGGCGGTGCGCTCGGGGTCGCTCCAGTAGCCGAGCATCACGCTGTAGCCGCGCGTGCACAGCTCACCCGTCTCACCCCGCGGCAGGGCGCGGCTGGATCCGGGCTCGACGACCTTGACCTCGACATGCGGGTGCACGCGACCGACGGTGGCGACGCGGCGCTCGAGCGGGTCGTCGGCGCCGGTCTGGGTCGAGACCGGGGAGGTCTCGGTCATGCCGTACGCGATGGTCACGTCCTCCATGTGCATGCGGTCGATGACCTGCCGCATCACCTCGACCGGGCACGGTGAGCCGGCCATGATCCCGGTGCGCAAGCTGTTCAGGTCGTACGCGTCGAAGTCGCTCAGCCCGAGCTCGGCGATGAACATCGTGGGCACGCCGTAGAGGGCGGTGCAGCGCTCGTCCTGGACGGCGCGCAGGGTGGCCGCGGGCTCGAACGAGGCCTCGGGGATGACCATGCAGGCGCCGTGGCTGGTGCAGCCGAGGTTGCCCATCACCTGGCCGAAGCAGTGGTAGAAGGGAACCGGGATGCAGAGCCGGTCCTCGCCCGTGAGGCGGATGTACTCGGCCACGAAGTAGCCGTTGTTGAGGATGTTGTGGTGGGAGAGCGTCGCGCCCTTGGGGAAGCCGGTCGTGCCGCTCGTGTACTGGATGTTGACCGGGTCGTCGAACGCGACCTCGGCGGCGCGGGCGCGCACCTCCTCGGTGGAGATCGCGCTGCCGCCCTCGAGCAGCTCGTCCCACTCCGGGGTGTCGAAGAAGATCGCGCGCTCGAGCTCGGGAAGTTCCGGGCGCACGTCGGCGGTAATGGCCGCGTAGTCGGAGGTCTTGAACGACGGTGCCGCCACCAGCATGCGGCAGCCGGACTGGTGCAGCACGTATTCGAGTTCCGAGGTCCGGTACGCCGGGTTGACGCTGACCTGGATGATCCCGACGCGGGCGGTGGCGTACTGGAGGAGCGTCCACTCGGCGCGGTTGGGGCTCCAGATGCCGAGGCGGTCGCCGGCTCCGAGCCCGGCGGCGATGAGCGCGGCCGCCGCGCGGTCCACGCGCTCGTCGAGCTCGGCGTAGGTCCAACGCAGTCCCTGGTGGCAGGAGACCAGCGCGTCGGCATCGGGATAGGCGGCGGCGGTGCGCGCGAGGTTGTCGCCGATCGTCTCCCCGAGCAGCGGCGTTGCGTTCGCCCCGTCGGCGTACGAAAGGGTCATGGCGATGTTCTACCGGGTTAGGGTCCGCGCGTGAACCGCCGATGCCAAAGGGACTGATCGCCGGGATCGTGCTGGTGCTGCTCGCCGGGGCCTACGTGCTCGGCCTCGTCGCCTTCAACACCCAGCGCGACAACGGGCACAAGGAATTCGACATCGACTCCGGGCGCAACGGCATCGGCGTGAACGCGCGCGTGATCGGCGTCGATCCGGTGACCGACGCGATGACGGTTAGGCTCGAGTTTGTCCCCCTCGGCACCTTCGCGCTGACGCAGGTCGCGCTGCGGGAGCCGGTCGAGGTGTTCATCAACACCGCCAAGGGACGGACGTCGCTGCGGTACCCCCGCGGCTCGGTGATGAGCCCGATCGAGGCCACGCTGGGGCTCAACGGCGGCGACTTCCTCGACTACCCCTTCGACAAGTACGATGCCGCGCTGCTCGTCTACGCACAACAGGGGCCGAAGCGCGTGCCCGTCTCGATGAGCGTGACGACCGGCTTCAACGGCTTCAAGGTCGAGACGAGCCGGGGCACTTTCGTGGGCCAGGGCTATCCGCGCTTCAAGCTGCGCCGCGCGTCGACGACGATCTTCTTCGCCGTCTTCATCATGGTCGTGTTCTGGGCCACGGCGGGGGCGGCGGCCTGGCTTGCGACGCTTCTCGTCGAGCGCCGTCGGAAGTTCGAAACCGCCGCCGTCGCGTTCCTCGCCGCGCTGCTGTTCGCGTTCCCGGCGGTGCGCAACAACCTGCCCGGCAACCCGCCCATCGGGTCGC
>DATBDE010000084.1:0-10728 GCA_036270095.1 Solirubrobacteraceae bacterium
ACCGCCCGCGCGGCCGGCCTGCTCGTCCTCCTCGACGGCAAGCGCGGCGACGTCGACGTGACCATGGCCGCCTACGCCGACGCGCTCTACGACGTGCTCGGCGCCGACGCGGTCACGGCCAACCCGCTGCTCGGCCGCGACGCGCTCGAGCCGGTGCTCGACCGCGGCGGCACCTTCGTGCTCGTCCGCAACTCCAACCCGGGCGCGGCCGAGCTCCAGGACGCGCGCATGGCCGACGGCGCCACGCTGTCCGAGCACCTGGCCGCGATCGTCGACGAGCTCGGCGCGAGCCGGGTGGGGGACAGCGGCCTCTCCGACGTCGGCGCCGTGGTTGGGGCCACCGCGCCCGAGCAGCTCGAGCGGCTGCGCGACCGAATGCCGCGCGCGCCGATCCTCGTCCCCGGGGTCGGGGCCCAGGGCGGGCGTGTGGAGGACCTGGCGGCGGCCTGGCAGCCGGGTCGCGCGGGGGCGATCGTGAGCGCATCGCGATCGATCGCGCGGGCCCACGAGAAGCGCGGCGACGAGCCCGCGCAGGCGGCGCGCGAAGAGGCCGAGGAGCTGCGGGCCGCCGCGTGGTCGGCGTCGGAGTGAGTCCCGGTGCCCGGTCGCCGCCCTATCATCACGCGTCCATGCGGGACCGCGGACTTGCGCGCTACCTGGCGCCGATCGCGCTGCTGGTGGTCCTCGTCGCGGGCGTCGTGGTCGTCACCTCGAGCGGCGGGAAGGACTCCTCGAACGCCAAGACGGCGACCGCGCCCGACGCGGCGGCGAAGTCCGGCAAGGGCAAGAAGTTCTATCGGGTCAAGCCCGGCGACCTGCTCTCCGAGATTGCGAACAAGTCGGGCGTCACCATGGCGACGATCATCAAGCTCAACCCCGATCTCGACCCGCAGGCGCTGCAGGCCGGACAGCTGATCCGCATCCGGAAGTGACCGCCGTGCGTCCGATCCGTCGCACGGCCGTCATCGGCCTCCTCGTCCTGCTCGTCGCGTGGGCCGCGCCCGCCGCCGCCGCGCCGTCGCCCACACCCGAGCTCAGCGCCAAGAGCGCGATCGTCATCAACGCGGCCAACGGCGAGGTCCTGTACGCGCAGGCGGCGCACCGCAAGCGCGCGATCGCGTCGACGACGAAGCTCATGACCGCCCTGCTCACGCTCGAGTCGGTCTCGTTGCGAGACGAGTTCGCGGCGCCGGTCTACCGCGCGAGCCCGGCGGAGGTGACGATCGGGCTGCAGCCGGGCGAGCGCCTGACCGTGCGCGACCTCATGCGGGCGCTGCTGCTGCCCAGCGCGAACGACGCCGCCGCGACCCTGGCCCAGGGCGTGGCCGGCTCGCGCGCGCGTTTCGTGCGGATGATGAACCGCCGCGCGCGCCGGCTCGGCCTCTCCGACACCCACTACTCCAACCCCGTCGGCCTGGACGTCGGGCGCAACTACTCGAGCGCGGCCGACCTCGTGACGCTGGCCCGCCGGCTGCGCCGCGACGCCTTCTTCCGCCACACCACCAACCTCGTCCAGGCGCGCCTGCGCAGCGGCAACCACCCGCGCACGGTGGTCAACCGCGACGACCTCGTGGCCAAGTACCGCTTCATCAACGGCGTCAAGACCGGGCACACGAACAAGGCCGGCTACGTGCTGGTGGGCTCGGGGACGAAGAACGGGGTGACGGTGATCAGCGCCGTGCTCGGCGACCCGACCGAGGACGCGCGAGACGCCGACACGCTCACGCTCCTCGACTACGGCCTGTCCCAGCTCAAGCGCGTGACCGCCGTCCGCAAGGGCGAGCGCCTGGGCACGGCAAAGGTGCGCTACCGCGAGAGCGAGACCATCCCGCTCGTCGCCGGCCGCACGGTGCGCGAGGTCGTGCGTCGCGGCCAGCGCCCGCGCGTCGCCGTGCACGCGCCCGCCGTCGTCGGCGGTCCCAAGGCGGCGCGGGCGCCGGTGGGCACCGCGCTCGTGCAGGTCGAGGGCCACACGGTCGGGAGGGCACCGGTCCTGACCGGGAAGAAGGTGCCCGCGATCGGGTTCGTCGACCGCGTGTTCGGTGGTGTCGGAACCCTTACGGTCATCCTCGTGGCGACCGGCCTGCTCGTCGTGGCCTGTAGCCTGCTCATTGCGATGGGGCGGAGGCGACGGCGGCAGCACGCATGATCATCACCGTCACGCTCAACGCGGCGATCGACAAGACGCTGGAGGTACCGAACTTCCGGCTCGGACGCCGCCATCGCTCGGTCGAGCAGACGACCATGGCCGGGGGCAAGGGCGTCAACGTGGCGCGCGCGCTCAAGCGCCTGGGCCAGCCCGTGATCGCCACCGGCCTGGCCGGCGGCCCCACCGGCACGCGCATCGTCGAGCAGCTCACCGAGGAGTCGATCCTCAACGACTTCGTCCGCACCCGCGAGGAGTCGCGCTCGAACACGGCGGTGACGGATCCCACCACCGGCGAGCAGACCGAGATCAACGAGCGCGGACCGGCGGTCACGGCGCAGGAGATCGAGCTGTTCTGCGACAAGCTCCTGTACCTCGCGCGCGGCGCGCAGATCTGCGTGTTCGCCGGCTCGCTGCCGCGCCGCGTGGAGCCCACGCTGTACGCCGACCTCATCCGCGAGCTGCGCAAGCTCGGCGTCACCACGATCGTCGACACCGACGGCGACCCGCTACGCCAGGCCGTGCGGGCCGAGCCAAGCGTGGTCTCGCCCAACGTGCTCGAGGCCGAGGAGCTCGTCGGCCACGAGTTCAACGACGACGAGGACCGGCTCATCGCCGTGCGCGAGATGACCGAGCTCGGTGCACGCGAGGCGATCATGACCGCCGACGACGGCGGCTTCGCCATGGTGACCGAGGAGGGCGGCTCGCAGCTCTACCGGCTGCGCGTCGATCCGCTCGAGGCGTACTCCGCGGTGGGCTCCGGCGACGCCTTCCTGGCCGGCTACGTGGCCGCCCGCTACACCGGCCGGCCACCGGCCGAGTGCCTGCGCTTCGGGGTCGCCTGCGGGGCCGAGTCGACCCAGCACATCGGGGCCGGCGTGATCGACCCGCGCGAGGCCGAACGGCTGGAGTCGGAAATTGCGATCGAGCCCGTGGAGATCCCCGCAGAGGTGTCTTAGGCGGCCGCTACAGTGCCTTCATGGAAGTAGAGATCGGCCGCGGTAAGAAGGCGCGACGCGCCTACGGGTTCGACGACATCGCCATCGTCCCCTCGCGCCGCACTCGCGACCCCGACGACATCGACATCTCCTGGAAGCTCGGCGACTATCGCTTCGAGCTCCCGCTCCTCGGCGCCGCGATGGACGGCGTCATCTCCCCGCAGACCGCCGGCGCCCTCGGCCGCCTGGGCGGGCTCGGGGTGCTCAACCTCGAGGGCATCTGGACCCGTTACGAGGACGCCGGCGAGCAGCTTGCGCGCATCGCCCAGCTGCCCAAGGAGCTCGCCACGCGCGAGATGCAGGAGATCTACGCGGAGCCGATCAAGCCCGAGCTGATCGCGCAGCGGATCGCCGAGATCAAGGAGCAGGGCGTCGTCGTGGCGGCCTCGCTCACGCCGCAGAAGGTGCGCCACTACTACGAGGACGTGCTCGAGGCCGGCCTCGACGTGCTCGTCATCCAGGGCACGGTGATCTCGGCCGAGCACGTCTCCTCCGACGAGGAGCGCCCGCCGCTGAACCTCAAGGAGTTCTGCCGCGAGCTGCCGATCCCGGTCGTCGTGGGCGGCTGCGCCTCCTACCACACGGGCCTGCACCTTATGCGCACGGGCGCCGCCGCCGTCCTCGTCGGCGTGGGGCCGGGCGCGGCGTGCACGACCCGCGGCGTGCTCGGCATCGGCGTGCCCCAGGCGACCGCGATCGCCGACGTGGCCGCGGCGCGCTCGCAGCACATGCTCGAGACCGGCGACTACGTGAAGGTCATCGCCGACGGCGGCATGCGCAACGGCGGCGACGTGGCCAAGGCCATCGCCTGCGGCGCAGACGCCGTGATGCTCGGGTCGCCCTTGGCCCGCGCGTACGAGGCGCCGGGGCGCGGCTACCACTGGGGCATGGCGACGTTCCACCCGACGCTTCCGCGCGGTGCCCGCGTGGCCACGATCCAGAACGGCACGCTGGAGGAGATCCTCGTCGGGCCCGCGCGCGAGAACGACGGCACCTTCAACCTCTTCGGCGGCCTGCGCACGTCGATGGCGACGACCGGCTACCGCGACATCGCGGAGTTCAACCGCGCCGAGCTGATGGTCGCGCCCGCCCTGCAGACCGAGGGCAAGCAGCTGCAGCGCTCGCAGGAGGTCGGCATGGGGTCCAATGGCCGGGCACAGGTCGTCACGGCGGAGGCCATTGTCAGCGACTGACGTCGACGCGCCTGGCGTCGTCCTCGGTCGCTCGCGTGCGGAGCACGCCACGCGGGAGGGTTCTGGGCCGGTCTCTCAGCCAGGCACGCCGACGACAGTCGCTGAGCAGATCGTCGTCCTCGACTACGGGGGCCAGTACTCGCAGCTGATCGCGCGCCGCGTGCGCGAGCTGGGCGTGTTCTCCGAGCTGCTGCCCCACCACGTCGCGCTCGAGGAGGTCGAGCGGCGCCGCCCCCGCGGGCTCATCCTCTCCGGCGGGCCCGCCTCGGTGTACGCCGACGGAGCGCCGAAGCTCGACCAGCGCCTGCTCGACCTCGGCATCCCGGTGCTGGGCATCTGCTACGGCATGCAGCTCATCGCCCACGACCTCGGCGGCCGCGTCGAGAGCGCCGAGGTGGGCGAGTTCGGGCGCTCCGAGCTGACCGTCAACGAGCCCGGGCGCCTGCTCGCCGGCCTGCCGCGGGAGCAGACCTGCTGGATGTCGCACCGGGACACGGTCTTCGCGCCGCCGCCGGAGTTCACCGCGCTGGCGGCCTCGACGCAGTCGCCGGTGGCGGCGTTCGAGTCGCTCGAGCGCGGGATCTACGGCATCCAGTTCCACCCCGAGGTCGTCCACACGCCCTACGGCAACCAGGTGCTCGAGCGCTTCCTCACCGACGTCTGCGGGTGCGAGGCAACGTGGTCGGCGGCGTCGATCATCGACGAGCAGGTCGAGCGCATCCGCGCCCGGGTCGGCGACGCCAAGGTCATCTGCGGGCTGTCCGGTGGCGTGGATTCGTCGGTGGCGGCCATGCTCGTGCACCGCGCGATCGGCGACCAGCTGACGTGCGTGTTCGTCGACCACGGGCTCATGCGCAAGAACGAGCGCGAGCAGGTCATCGCGGCCTTCCGCGACCGCTTCCGCGTGCCGCTGGTCGCCGTCGACGCCTCCGACCGCTTCCTGGGCAAGCTCGCCGGCGTCTCCGACCCCGAGACCAAGCGCAAGATCATCGGCACCGAGTTCATCCGCGTCTTCGAGGAGGAGGCCTCGCGGATCGAGGCCCGTGAGGTCGGCGTGCGCTTCCTCGTCCAGGGCACGCTGTACTCCGACGTGATCGAGTCCGGCGGCGGCACCGGAGCGGCGACGATCAAGTCCCACCACAACGTCGGCGGCCTGCCCGACGACCTCGAGTTCGAGCTCATCGAGCCGCTGCGCGCGCTGTTCAAGGACGAGGTGCGGGCGGTCGGCGCCGAGCTCGGGCTGCCCGAGCGGCTGGTCTGGCGCCAGCCCTTCCCCGGCCCGGGCCTGGCCATCCGCATCGTGGGCGGTGAGGCCACGCGCGAGCGCCTAGACACGCTGCGCGACGCCGACGCGATCCTGCAGGACGAGATCCGTTCGGCCAGCCTGTACCGCGAGCTCTGGCAGTCGTTCTGCGTGCTCCCCGACGTCCGCACGGTGGGCGTGCAGGGCGACGAGCGCACCTACGGCAACGTCGTCGTGATCCGCGCGGTGACCTCCGACGACGCGATGACCGCCGACTGGGCGCGCCTGCCCTACGACCTGCTCGAGCGCATCGCCTCGCGCATGATCAACGAGATCCGCGAGGTCAACCGGGTGGTGCTGGACATCACGTCCAAGCCTCCCGGCACCATCGAGTGGGAGTGATTCTGGCGGGCGCCTGGACGCCGCTGCCTGCGTCCTCGGGGGTGGGCCGCGCGAAGCACTGTCCCATCCCCTGCGTCCTTGGCAGCGACGCCCCGCCGCACCCAGAATCACTCCCACCTCCTGAGTGCAGCGCGCCTCGACGAATATCGGTCCCAAGGCTCTGTCTTTTTGCCTTGACGCGTCGCCAAAAACGCGCGAGCCTCGCCCGCTTGGAGAGGTTGCGCCTTCAGGGAAGAACGTCCGCACGAGATGTCGCGTCGCGCTGATCGCTTCGTGACGGGATTGGTGCTCGCGGGAGTGCACCGGCTGGACGCCCCGCTGCACCTGCCGCCGCTGCGTCGCGTCGTCGCGACCGCGCGCGCATGTCGCTTCGACCAGCTGATGGTCGCCTTCGGCGGCGCTGCCGCCGCGGTGACCGGCCTCGACTTCTCCGGCGCCGATGTCGTCCTCGGCACCGGCGGGGCCTCCTGCCTCGTCACCGCCCTGAACCGGCTCGACCCGCGCACGGACGTGCTCGTCCTGCTGCTCGGCGACCAGCCGGGCGTGACCCCGGCCACGGTCCAGACGCTGGTCGACGGCATGGGCGCGGGCGAGGTCGCTGCCTGCGGCTACGCGAGCGGCCGCGGCCATCCGCTCGCCTTCGGCCGCGAGGCGTTCCACGAGCTCACGACGCTGGACGAGCCTGCCGGCGTGTGGAAGCTGCTCGACCGTCATCGCGACGCCGTCGTCGACGTCCCCATGGCGCAGCGCCCGCCACGCGACGAGGACGTCTGGTCGGGATATGGCGTTCCCGCGCCAGTCCTTGACGCCTGAGCGCCGCAGGGGCGTACCATCACGTAAGAGGACTGATGACCGCGCTCGGTATCGCGCTCCTGATCGTCGGAGCCGCACTTCTGGTGGCGGAGGCGCACCTGCCGACCGCCGGGGTCCTCGGGCTGTTCGGCGTGGCCGCCCTGGGGGTCGGCGGCTGGGCAGCGCTGACCGGCGCCGGCGCGGTGGCCGGACTGGCGATCGCCGTCGCGGTGGCCGTGGCGCTTGTGGCCGGCGGCTTCCTCCTCTTCGCAGGGACCAAGGTCGCACGCGCGCGCCGGCAGCGCATCCGCGGCGGCCGCGAGGGCCTGGTCGGCCACGTGGGCACCGCCCGCGGGGCGGACCGCGTGTTCGTGGACGGCGCGCTGTGGCAGGCGCGGCTGTCCTGGCCGGGCGACGAGGCCGAGCTGCACCGCGGCGACGCCGTCGTGGTCGAGCGGGTCACGGGGCTCACGCTGTGCGTGCGCAAGGCCGACCGTTGGGAGATCGAGGCATGACCGCTGTCATCGTCGCCGTCTGCGCCGTCCTGCTCGTCTTCCTCGTGCTGGCCGGGGCCTCGGTCCGCGTCCTGCGCGAGTACGAGCGCGCCGTGATCTTCCGCCTCGGGCGCCTGATCGGCCCCAGAGGCCCGGGGCTGATCTTCCTCATCCCGTTCGTGGACCGGATGGTCAAGGTGAGCCTGCGGACGGTCACGCTCTCGATCCCGCCGCAGGACGTGATCACGCGCGACAACGTCACCGCCCGCGTCAACGCGGTCGCCTACTTCCGCGTCGTCGACCCCGACGACTCGGTGGTCAAGATCGAGGACTTCCTCGCCGCCACCTCGCAGGTCTCCCAAACCACGCTCCGCTCGGTGCTGGGCAAGGCCGAGCTCGACACCCTGCTCTCCAAGCGCGAGGAGCTCAACGACGACCTGCAGCAGATCATCGATGAGCAGACCGAGCCCTGGGGGATCAAGGTCTCGCTCGTCGAGATCAAGGACGTCGAGATCCCCTCGACCATGCAGCGGGCGATGGCGCGCCAGGCCGAGGCCGAGCGCGAGCGACGCGCGAAGATCATCGCGGCGGAGGGCGAGTACCAAGCGGCCGAGAAGCTGCGCGGTGCCGCCGACGTCATGGCCGGCAACCCGACCACGCTTCAGCTCCGCTACCTGCAGACGCTGATCGAGATCGGCGCCGACCAGAACTCCACCGTCGTCTTCCCGCTCCCGATCGACCTGCTCAAGCCGCTGCTCGATATGGCCGACAAGCAGGGGCTTCTGCCCCCCGGCGAGCGCACCGAGCCGCTCGAGGGCTGGAACCAGGAGCCCGAACGGAGCGCCGTCGAGCGGTAGCCATGGCCTGGTCGAGCGTCCTCGTCGTCGCCAACGTGACCGCCGATTCCGACGAGCTGCTCGACGCGCTGCGCCGCCGCGCCGCCCGCGGGCGCATCCGGGTCCAGCTGGTGGTGCCGATCGGCGGCGCCGGGCCCGACCGCCGGGGCGGCGAGCAGCAGCTCGAGCGCGGCCTGGACCGCCTGGCCAGCGCCGGCATCGAGGCCCAGGGCATGGTCGTGCGCGGCGACCCGGTGGACTGCGTGCACGAGGTCTGGGACGCGGCCGCAATCGACGAGATCGTGGTCTCGACCCTGCCCACGGGCGTGTCGAAGTGGCTGCGCATCGACGTGCCCCACCGGCTCGAGCGCTTGACCGGAGCGCGCGTCCACCACGTCGAGACCGCGCCGCCGCGCGAGGAGCCCGCGATCAGCCGCCGCGAGGAGCCGAGCGGGCACTCCGGCCTGCTCGCTCCGTTGGCGGCGCTTCCGTGGGGCTCGCGGCATCGCCGCGAGCAATAGCGTCGCCCGCGAGCTCCGCCCAGAACCGGACCCACGTGCGCTCGTGCTCCAGGCCCGCCTGCAGGGTGCGCCAGGGCCCGCGGTCGTGGTCGGCGGACGCGGCCTCCGCCACCGCCTCGTACTCGGCCAGCTTGGCTCGGTGGGCTTCGAGCTGGGCCTCGGCCAGCGGGCCAGGGTCGGCGTCGAGATGGAGCTTGAGCAGCCCGGGGTCGCGCAGCTCGACGGTGAGCTCCGCCGTCGGCGTGGCCAGCCAGTCGCGCAGCGCCTCGCGGCCGGCCGCGGTGATCGTGTAGCGGCGCCGGCGCCGGCCGCCCTCCTCGCGTTCCTCGGTGAGCAGCCCGGCGGCGGACAGGCGCTCGGGCTCGGAGTAGAACTGCGCGTGCTGGACGGTCCAGAAGTTGCCGATGCCGATCGCGTGAGCCTGCTTGAGCTCGTACGGCGTCGACGACCCGAGCCGGTCGAGGAGGCCGAGCACGATGTACGAGGCGGGGGTGAGGCGCGGGGCTTGCAATGGTCCAATCTGGACGGTATGGTCTAGAGCAATGAGTCTAGTCCGCGACGCGACGTACGAGAAGGGCTTTGAGACCCAGGCCGACGAGGTCGCCATCGACGAGCTCGAGGTCACCGGGGCGATCCCGGCCTGGCTGAGCGGCACGCTCGTGCGCAACGGCCCGGCGCGCTACGAGGTCGGCGACCGCACGCTCAACCACTGGTTCGACGGGCTGGCGATGCTGCACGCGTTCGGGTTCGCCGACGGCAGCGTGTCCTATGCGAACCGCTACCTGCACAGCGGCGCGCACCGAGCGGCCACGCAGGAGGGCCACATCGCCTACCCCGAGTTCGCCACCGACCCGTGCCGCTCGCTGTTCGCGCGGGTGCAGGCGATGTTCTCGTCCGCCGACGGCGACGTCGCCCCCAACGCCAACGTCAACGTGGTGCGGCTGGGCGAGCGCTATTTGGCCCTGACCGAGACGCCGCTTCCGGTGCAGTTCGACCCGCGCACGCTGGACACGCTCGGCGTGGCGCGCGACGCCGCCGCGCCGACCGGCCAGCACGCCACCGCCCACCCCCACCACGACCCCGAGCGCGACGAAATGGTCGCCTACGTGGTCCAGTTCGGCGGCCGCAGCCATTACGTGCTCTACGCGGTGCCGGCCGACGGCGGGGAGCGGCGCACGATCGCGAAGCTGCCGGTGGCGCGGCCGTCGTACATGCACTCCTTCGCGCTCACGCCGCGCTATGCGGTGCTGTGCGAGTTCCCGCTCGTCGTCAACCCGCTGAGGCTGGCCGTACGCACCAAGCCGTTCATCGCCAACTACCGCTGGGAGCCCGACCGCCCGGCGCGCTTCCTGGTCGTCGACCGTGTCACGGGCGAACAGCAGGGCGCGTACGAGGTCGACCCGTTCTTCTGCTTCCACCACATCAACGCGTTCGAGCGCGACGGCAGCCTCGTGGTCGACGTCGCCGCCTATGACGACGCCGAGATCATCTCCGCGCTCTACCTCGACCGCGCCCGCGACCCCGAGGCGTTCTTCCCGCGCGTCGAGCCGCGGCGCTACGAGCTCGACCTCGCGCGCGGTGCGGTGCGCTCGCGCCGCCTGGCCGACGTGTTCTTCGAGCTGCCACGCATCGATTACGGCCGCCGGAACGGCCAGCCCTACCGCTACGCCTACGCCAACTCACTCGCGGAGCCCGGCGCGCCCGGCTTCCTGGACCGCATCGTCAAGCTCGACGTCGAGACCGGGGCGGTGGCGACCTGGGCGGAAGACGACTGCTACGCGGGCGAGCCCGTCTTCGTGCGCGAGCCCGACGGCGCCGACGAGGACGCCGGCGTGCTGCTCTCGGTCGTGCTCGACGCCCGCACCGGCACCTCGTTCCTGCTCGTGCTCGACGCGCGCGACCTGAGCGAGCTCGGCCGCGCGCACGTGCCCCAGCACGTGCCCTTCGGCTTCCACGGGGCGTACTTCCGCGCGTAGCCGCCGCGCGCCGCGCGACGGTGAAGGAGGTGGCCGCGCTGCGCGGCGGCTAGCGCCGTCTACACTGAAACGCCGCCGCGCGCGAGCGTGGCGTTTTCGCGTGATGAAGACCTACGTCGCCACCCCC
>DATBDE010000085.1:0-8071 GCA_036270095.1 Solirubrobacteraceae bacterium
TGTGGTCGGCGCCGATGCGGTGCCGGCAGCCGCCGAGCTGGTCGCGCCCGGTGACGGTGAGGACGTTGGAGCCGATGCCGCTGATCTCGGCGCCCATCTCGATGAGCATGCGGGCCAGGTCCTGCACGTGGGGCTCGCAGGCGCTGTTGCCGATCACCGTCGTTCCCGGCGTCAGCGCCGCGGCCAGCAGCGCGTTCTCGGTCGCCATGACCGACGGCTCGTCCATGAACACCTCACAGGCGGCCAGGCCGCGTGGCGCCTCGAGCACGATGTCGCCGTCCATGGCGACGGTGGCGCCCATGGCGCGGAACGCGTCGAGGTGCGGGTCGAGCCGGCGCCGGCCGATGACGTCGCCGCCCGGCGGCGGCATGTGGGCGCGGCCGAAGCGGGCCAGCAGCGGCCCGGCGAGCAGGAAGGACGCGCGGATGCGCTCGGACAGGTCGCGATCGACCGCTGTCGAGCCCACCCCGGCGGCGCACAGGCGGATCTCGTGGTCGGAGCGGTCTACCCGCACGCCGACGTCCTCGAGCAGGCCGAGCATGGCGTCGACATCGCGGATCCGCGGCACGTTCGCGACGACGACCTCCTCCTCGGTGAGGAGCGAGGCCGCCAGCACGGGCAGAGCCGCGTTCTTGTTGCCAGCGGGGACGACCGTGCCGGACAAGGGCGCCCCGCCCTCGATCACGAACTTCTCCATAAGGCGTCTGCGGGCCGGCCGGGTCGGGAGCAGCTCGGAGGGCTGGGCCGGGAGCCGAGCTAGGGTAACACCCATGTCGGTGCCCTTTTCGCGCGCTGAGGCCTGGTCCCTCTTGTGCGAATGGACGGAGTCAGACTCCCTGCGCCGCCACATGCTGGCGGTCGAGACGGGGATGCGCGCCTACGCCGTCGAGTTCGGCGAGGACGAGGAGCTGTGGGGCCTGACCGGGCTCCTGCACGACCTCGACTACGAGCGCTATCCCGACCTCGAGACCGGCCACCCGCGCATGGGGCTGAAGGAGCTCGAGGAGCGCGGCGCCCCGCCCGAGATGCTGCGCGGCATCGCCTCGCACGCCGACTTCCTGGGCGTCCCGCGCGACTCGCAGATGGAGAAGACGCTGTTCGCCGTCGACGAGCTGTCGGGGTTCATCACCGCCGTGGCCTACGTGCGCCCGGACGGGATCCACGGGATGACGCCCAAGAGCGTCAAGAAGAAGCTCAAGCAGCCCTCGTTCGCCGCCGCCGTCAACCGCGACGAGCTGCGCCAGGGCGCGGACGAGCTCGGCGTGGACTTCGACGAGCACCTGGCCTTCCTCATCGCCGCGTTCGAGCCCCACGCGGCCGAGCTCGGGCTCGAAGGCTCCGCCGCGCGGTCCACCTGACGTGACCTACCTCGAGCTGCTGCGGCTTCCGGGCGTCGCCCGGCTCGCCATCGCGTCGCTGCTCGGGCGCATCCCGATCGTGATGGTGTCGCTCAGCTACATCCTGCTGCTGCGCGCGCTCGGCCGGCCCTTCGCGCTGGCCGGCGCCGTCGCCGGCACGGTGGCGATCGCCGCGGGCGTGGCGGCGATCCCGCAGGGGCGGCTGGTCGACCGGCTCGGGCAGACGCGCGTGCTCATCCCGCTCGCGCTGGCCAACGCGACAGCGGTGCTCGGGGTGCTGCTCACCGCCCGCGCGGGTGGGCCGTCGTGGGCGCTGATCGCGCTGGCCGCGCTGGACGGGCTCACGATCCCGCCGGTGTCGGCCTCGATGCGCACGCTGTGGCCCGTCATCACCGGGGGCGAGCACGTGGAGACCGCGTTCGCGCTGGAATCGGTCCTGCAGGAGGGCTTCTACATCGCCGGCCCGCTGCTGGCGGGCGCCATCGCGGCGCTGGCCTCACCCGACGTGGCCCTGGTCACCGCCGTCGTGCTCACGGTGAGCGGCACGCTCCTGTTCGCGACCTCGCGGGCCTCACGGGCCCAGCGGGGTGGCCGCTCCACGGCCGGGCGGCTGGGCGCGCTGGCCTCGCCGGGCCTGCGCACGCTGATCGTCGCGCTCCTGCCCGCCGGCATCGCCTTCGGGGCGCTCGAGGTGGCCACGCCGGCGTTCGCCGAGGACCACGGCTCGCGCGCCACCGCCGGCCTGCTGCTCGCGCTGTGGGGCGTGGGCTCGATGGTGGGCGGGCTCTGGTACGGCCGTCAGCGCTTCACCGGCCCGGTGGAGCGCCGCCTGCTGATCGTGCTCGCGGTCATGCCGCTCGCGATGGCGCCGGTCGCGCTCGCCGACTCCGTCGCGTCGATGGGCATCCTGATCGCCGTCGCCGGCGTGCCCATTGCGCCCGCCTTTACGGTCTCCTACACGCTGATCGACCGGCTCGCGCCCGAGGGCGCGACGACCGAGGCGTTCACCGCGACCACGACGGCGATCGTGGCCGGGGTCGCGCTCGGCAATGCCGCCGGCGGCGCGCTCGTCGGCCCGCTGGGGACGAGCCTCACGTTTCTGCTCGCGGCCGGGGTGGCAGCCCTGTGTCCGCTTGCCGTCCTGCTGGGGCGGCGCACGCTGGTTGCCGTCCCGGCCTGATGCTCCTCTTCGTCCTGTCGATCGGCCTGGCCGATTCGATCAACCCGATCACGATCGCGGTCGCGCTCTACCTGGCCTCGACGCCGCGCCCGGTGGGGCGGCTGGCCAACTTCGCGGCCGGGGTGTTCGCGCTCTACACCGCGGGCGGGCTCCTGCTGCTGTTCGGGCCGGCGTCGCTGCTGCGGCTGGCCACGCACGGGCTGGCGCCGAACGTCGGGCGCGCGATCGCCATCGTCGCGGGCACGCTGGCCATCGTGTTCGCGGTCATCGTCTGGTTCAGGCGGGCCAAGCTCGTGCAGACCGGGCTGCCCGACCGCGCCCTGCGGCCGGGCTCGGCCTTTGCCCTGGGGGCGGTGATGACCATCGTCGACCTGCCCACCGCCTTCCCGCTGTTCATCGTCGTGGGCGCCATCGTCCACGAGGACCTCGACCCGATGGCCGAGGCCGGCCTGCTCGTCCTCTACTGCGCCGCCTACGTCCTGCCGCTCGTGCTCATCCTCGCGCTGCGCGCGCTGGGCGGCGAGCGGGGCGAGCGCTGGCTGGCGGCGCTACGCGTGCGCGTCACGCGCTGGGCGCCGGCCGCGGTGTCGGTCCTCAGCGGCGTGATCGGCGTGGCGCTGGTGGGCTTCGGCGTGCTGTCCGGCTAGGACGGCGCCCAGCGACCGCCGCGCTTGGCCCACTCCATCAGGTGCTCGGCCGAGCAGAACCCGTCCGGGATCCGCGCCTCGCCGCGGTGGCGCACGAGCAGCACGTGGGCCTCCTCGAGCGGCGCGTCGCAGAACGCGCACCGCTGCACCGCCGCCTCGAGCGCGGCCGGCTCGGTCGTGCCCGCGTCCCAGTGCGCGCCCGCGATCACCCACGGCACGACGTGCTCGAGGCGGCAGAAGACGGCCCGGCGCTCGCCCGCGCGCTCCTGCGCGCGGAACCCGTCGTCGGCGTCCACCGCCCCGCCGCACCACGAACATTGCTCCGCGGTCACGCGGGTATCGTGGCAGCGCCGTGGCCGACCCAGTGCGCATCACCGTGCTCGAGGGCGACGAGACCGGCCAGGAGCTCCTCGAGGCGGCGCTCCGCGTGCTCGACCCCGACCTGCTCGGCCTGCCGCTGGAGATTCGGAGATTCGATCTCTCCCTCGAGCGCCGCCGCGCCACCGACAACGGCGTGGTGCACGAGGCCGCCGCGGCCATGCGCGTCTCCGGCTACGGGCTCAAGGCGGCCACGATCACCCCCGAAGGCCGCGACGACGTCGGCTCCCCCAACCGCATCCTGCGCGAGGAGGTCGACGGCAAGGTCATCATCCGCACCGGCCGTCGCATCCCCGGCGTGACGCCGATCGCCGGCGCCCATCACCCGATCGCGATCGTGCGCATGGCCGTCGAGGACGCCTACGGCGCCAAGCAGTGGCGCGAGGGCCCCGAGGGCGCGCCCGAGGAGGTCGCCTTCCGCACCGAGCGCATCACGCGCTCGACCTGCAGCGCCGTGGCCGAGTACGCGTTCCGCACCGCCGAGCGCGAGGGCGGCCGCGTCTACGGCGGGCCGAAGTGGACGGTCTCGCCGGTCTACGAGGGCATGCTCAAGGAGGAGATGGACGCGGCAGCGCAGCGCCACCCCGACGTCGACTACGAGCCCGTGCTCATCGACGCGACCTACGCCGGGCTGATCACCGGCGCCGGCCACGTGCCGCTGGTCATCCCGGCGCTCAACCGGGACGGCGACTGCCTCTCGGATCTCGTGTTGCCGATGTTCGGCTCGATCGCCGGCGCCGAGTCGGTTCTGCTCGCGCTCGACGACGACCTGCGTCCGCAGGTGGCCATGGCCGAGGCGCCCCACGGCACCGCGCCGTCGCTGCAGGGCAAGGACGTGGCCAACCCGATGGCGATGACGCTGGCCTGCGGCGCGGTCCTGCATTACGCGGGCGAGCGCGGCCACGCCGAGGCGGAGCGGGCATCGCGCGCGGTCTACGACGCCGTGCTGGCGGCCTCGGCCGCCGGCGTGCGCACCCACGACCTCGGCGGCGCGGCCTCGACCACCGAGGTCGTCGACGCGGTGATCGAGCGCCTGCGGCGGCGCTGAGCCCTATCGCGTCGCGGCGGCCAGGAGCACGCCGAACGTTGCAGCGCCCACGCTGAGCCAGGTCACGTAGTCGCCGGCCTGCCCGCTGTGCAGGCGCCGCACCGCCCAGTACGTGCCCCGGATCGGGCCGCGCAGCGGGAGCGGCACGAGCTCGCGCACGCGGTGGCGCGGGCTGAGCACCGCCAGGGCGATGCCGACCGCCCCGCCCACGCTGAGCAGCCCGAACAGGATCCCCAGCGCGTCGACGCCGAGGTTCGGCGCGTCCGGCAGCGGCAGCTTGGCGCCGTGCAGCACGACGGCCGCGTAGGCGGCGCGGTCGGTGAAGCGCGCGGCCGCGTCCAGCGTCTTGTCCACGAGGGCCGGGAACAGGCCGATCGCGAGCCCGCCGGCGACGAGAGCGCCGGCAGTGGCGATCATCACCGGGGGCGTGGTGTCGGGCGCGCCGGTGGTCTCGGCCTCGGCCTCCTCGTCGTCGCGCTCGACCTCGCTGCCGGTCGGGTGCCCGAACGGGATCGGGTCGTCCTCTGCCGGCTCGCCCCAGCCGAGGAAGACGCGGCCGCCCGCGCGCAGCACCGCAGCCGCGGTCAGGATCGCCGCGACGACGAAGACGACGATGATCCAGCCGTGGCCGACGTCGATGGCCGCGTGCTCGAGCACCCGCTTGCCCGAGAACGCGCCCAGGAACGGCGGCCCGGCCAGCCCGAGCGCGCCGGCGAAGAAGATCGCCGCCAGCGGCCTCGGCACCTGGCGCCCGAGGTAGTAGAGCCGCAGCTCGTTGACGCTGCCGGTGCGGTGGATGACGGCCCCGATGGCCACGAACAGCCCCGCGCGCAGTAGCCCGTCGGCGGCGATGAGCAGCGCCGCGGCGGCGATGCCCTCGGTGCTGAACAGGCCCACCCCGATCAGCGCCATCCCGATCTGGCTGATGGTCACGAAGGCGAGCAGGCGCTTGAGGTGGTGCTGGGCCAGGCACAGCACCGCTCCCCACAGCGCAGTCACCCCGCCGAAGAGGAGGAAGACGAGCCGCAGCGTCTCCAGGTGGGCCTGGAACGGCCCGTCGAACATGGTCCAGTAGACCCGGGCGATCGCGTAGATGCCCAGGTCGCTCATCACGCCCGAGAAGATCACGCAGGCCGGCGTGGGCGCCACTGCGTAGGCGTCGGCGAGCCAGAAGTGGAACGGCACCACCGCCGCTTTGACCATGAACCCGATGCACAGGAACGCGAACGACCCCACCACCAGGCCGTCGGCGTGCCCGTGGGCGAGCGCCACGCCGATCTGGGCCAGGTTCAGCGCGCCGGTGCGCGCGTAGAGGAGCGCGATCCCGAAGAGGATGAACACGGCCCCGACCGTGTTGGAGACCGCGAAGGTCAGCGCCCCCTGCAGCGGGCCGGACTCCTCCGAGCGGTAGGCGGTCAGGGCGTACGCGGTGACGCTCATGAGCTCGAAGAACACGAAGAGGTTGAACAGGTCCCCGCTCAGGCAGAACCCGGCCATGGCCCCGCCGAACACGAGCATGAGGGCGTGGAAGATCGGGCCCGGGGTCTCGAAGTAGCGCCAGGCGAACAGGAAGGCCGCGCACACCAGCACCGCCGCGAGCAGGGCCAGGCTGGTCGACAGCGGGTCGAAGGCCATCGAGATGCCCAGGGCGACGCCCGCCCGCGGCTGCCAGCCGCCGACCCAGGTCACCACCGGAACGTCGCGGCTGAGGACGTCGATCAGCATGGCGCCGACGAACACCACGCCGGCCGATGCGGTGACGATGGAGACGATGTCGTCGCGGCGCCGCGACAGCGGCAGCGAGATTGCGAACAAGGCAGCGATCAGGAACGGCCCGGCGACGACGAGCGGAGCGAGCTTGTCCATGTCAGTCGCGCAGCGGGTCGAGCTCGTCCGGGTCCACCGTCCCGAACCGCTTCTGGGCCTGGACGGCGAGTGCGAGCAGGAGCGCGGTGACTGCGGCGCCGACGACGACGTCGGTCAGGGTCAGCGCCTTGACCACGGGGTCGACCGCCTTCGTGTTCAGCGGGATGTCGACGAAGATCGAGGCGGCGCCGTTGGTGCGGTAGCCGATCCCCAGCAGCAGCAGGTAGGTCGAGGACTGCACCACCGACAGGCAGATCACGAGGTGGACCAGGTGGTGGCTGCTCACGACCCCGTAGAGCCCGACCAGGAAGATCCAGATCGCGATCGCGAACGGGAGGAAGCTCATCCGCTGCGCGCTCCGCGCCGGCGCCGCAGCACGATCGTCTGGTCCAGGAACTCGGAGAGGATGAGCACGAACCCGCCGGTGATCTCGAAGCCGACGGCCACGCTGAGCAGCTGCATGGTCCCGGCCGAGAAGACGTCGCCCGGGGTGCCCTTGGGCAGCCAGTTGTCGAGGAACGCGACGCCCCAGATGAGGCCCGCGATGCCGATGAGCACGAACCCGGCCGCGCCGGTCGCCTTGGTGATCTCGACCAGGGGCAGGGGCCGGATGCGCCGCAGCGCCAAGTACTCGCCGCCCAGGTAGACGAACAGCAGCGCCGTAGCCGCGATGACCCCGCCCTGGAAGCCGCCGCCGGGCGTGATGGCGCCGTGGGCGATGATGTAGCCAGCCAGCAGCACGGTCGGGCCCACGAGGGTCACCGTGATCAGCCGCACCGCCACCGAGGCGCCGCTCACCTGCCGGCCGACGGCGTCGTCGTCGGGCGGCCCCTCCTCCTCGTCGCGGCGCTCGCGGAGGATCAGGGCCAGGCCGAGGACGGCGGCGAAGAGGATGAACTCTTCGCCCAGTGTGTCGAAGCCGCGGTAGTCGAAGTTCACCGCGGTGATCACGTTGGTCGCATGCTCCTGGGGCACCGCGACGCGATTGAGCAACAACCCGTAGATGCCGTGGTAGTCGCCGAAGGCGGGCATCCCGGCCAGCGCCCAGGTCATCAGGGCGGCCAGGACGGCGCCGGAGACGAGGAACAGGCGCCGCCGCGTGGCGAAGGAGATCTCGCTGTCGCGGCGCCGGGCGGGCCCCTCGCCGGCGCTCACGAGTCCTTGTCGCCGATCTTGGCGAGGGCGAGCAGGATGATCGTGGGCAGCGCGACCGAGCCGATGACGATGCTCGAGAGCGCCACGTCCGGCGCCGCGAAGGCGAAGAAGAGCACGCCGAGGAGCAGGCCGTAGAAGCTGGCGACGAAGGCCTGGCGCAGCGGGTCCCGGGCGGCCACGACCGCGGGCGCGCCGACGGCGACCAGGGCGAGGGCGACGATCTGCAGAACGGTCATCGGTCCGAGATCGTCGCCTTCTCGTTTGGCTCCAGCGCCCAGCGGCCCTTGTCGCGGATGCGCCCCGCCCGAGCCGTCGCGTGCACCAGCACCGTGTTGAGCACGATCAGGAGCAGCGCGACGATGATCGACTTGATCCCGGCCTGCGAGCCGATCCCCTCCTCGATCACCACCGCGATCGCGAGCAGGACGGGGCTGACCAC
>DATBDE010000086.1:0-11476 GCA_036270095.1 Solirubrobacteraceae bacterium
GGCGCCGGCGGCGACGTCGCCGCCGTCTGGGACGGGACCGACCACGGCTCCCCGGTCCTGCGCGTGCGTCGGCGCGTGGCGGGGCACGGGTTCGGGCCCTCGGTCAAGCTCTCCCACCAGCCTGCCGTCCGCACGCTCGACGCCGCCATGACCGGCACCGGGACCCTGGTGGCCGCGTGGCAGCGCGCGGTGGCTTCGGACCAGACAGAGCTGTGGACGGCGGGACAGGCGTCGAGCGGGGGGCGGACCGAGCTCGTGCGCCTCCAGCCGCCGGCGAGCTTCCCGGGGTTCGCCCTCGCCGCCGGGGCCGCACAGGATGCGCTCGCGGCATGGACCATCCCCGGCTCGGCGCCGCGCTGGTCGGCGCGCTCGTAGGCGCGCGCCGACAAATTACACCTGATCATTCACAAGTATTGGCGTGGCGCACATGGTGCGCGCGAGGCTGGTGGCAGTGGTCGTGTTGCTTGCTCTTGGGGCCCTCGCGCTTGGACCGGCCCCGCCGCGACCGCACAGGGCGGCAACGACGACACCGCGCATGCCTGCCAGCACGGCGGGTGGGCCAGCCTGACCGACCCGGCCACCGGGCAGCCGTTCACCAGCCAGGGCGCTTGCGTCAGCAGCGGCGCCCACGGCGACCCGCCGCTGAGTGCCTCGCTGGTGGCCTGCAACGAGCTCGGGTGCGGCGGGACCTGTTGGGGCAGGATCATCGGCACAGGGCTCCAGCCGGGTGCGCGGTTCATCTGGGGCGCGTCGGCGCCGAACTTCGGCTTGGACTTCTTGAGCTCGACCGCCTCGAGCGGTCGCGTCGACGTGGCCGCGAGTCTGCCATGCGGACGGGGGGTGGGGCGACCTTCACGCCTCGTCGACGACCGCCGCCGGAACGCCGATCAGCTCGAACGTCGCCAACAGCCCCTGCGGCTGAGCCCGGCCCCGTCTAGCCTGAGGCGGCGCGCGCTCCGAGGAAAGGGGTCGGTACGTGGCCGAGCGAATGATCGAGGCGAACGGGGTCGAGCTCTGCACGGAGCCGTTCGGAGACCCGGCCGACTCGCCGATCCTTCTCGTCGCAGGGGTCGGGTCGTCGATGCTGTGGTGGGACGAGGGCTTCTGCGCGACGCTCGCCGCTGCCGGGCGCTTCGTGCTCCGCTACGACCATCGCGACACCGGTCGATCGGTCAGCTACGAGCCCGGGCGGCCCGGTTACACCGGCGCGGACCTGGTCGCCGACGCCGTCGGCGTGCTCGATGCCTACGGCATCCCCGCTGCGCACGTCGTCGGGGTCTCAGCGGGCGGGGCGTTCGCACAGCTGCTGGCGCTCGACGTCCCCGAGCGCGTCCTCTCGCTCGTCCTGATCAGCACTTCGCCCGCGGTGCCCGGCGACCGCGACCTCCCGCCTCCTGCCGACGAGTTCGGGCGGTTCGTCGCGACCGCGGAAGTGGACCGGTCCGACAGGGAATCGGTCGTCGAGTACCTGGTTGCCTACTCCCGAGTGCTCGCGGGAGAGACGCGCCGGTTCGATGCGCCGGCGATGCGCGACCTTGTTCGTCGCGATGTCGAGCGGGCACGGGACTTCACCGCGGCGCAGAATCACGATGTGCTGCCGGAGGGTGAGTCCTCGAGCCAGCCGCTGTCCTCGATCACGGCGGCCACGCTCGTCATCCACGGCACGGCGGACCCGATGTTCCCCGTCGAGCACGGCGAAGCGCTCGCTGCCGAGATCCCCGACGCGAGGCTGCACAGGCGGGACGGCGCCGGGCACGGGCTCGACCCGGCGGACAACGAGACGATCGCCGAACTGATCATCGAGCACACGGTCGCCACCGTGCCACGGGGCAGCACGACGACGTCCGAACAGACGATGGCCGCAGCTGAGGGTCGCGGTTAGGGTCTTTCGCGCTTCCCCAGAGCGGCGGGACGAGCTCGCGGCGTCAGCGCAGGTGCACCGGGTTGGACAACAGCCACAGCCGACCGCCGATGCGGGCCTCGACGCGGTAGACGCCGGGGCGAGCGACGTCGATCTCCGCGTCCGCGGCGCGCATCGCGTGAAGCGGCGCCCCGTTGCGCACCAGCTTGATGTCGGCTACGCGCGGGAGCCAGACGCGGAGCACGGCAGGCCCGGCCGGGGCTGCTCCGCCCATGCGTACGGTCCCGCCGTCGCGGCGCTCGGCCCAGAAGCGGGCGCCATCCGCCGGAGCGACGAACGGGCAGCTCAGCCACGCGGCTCCCCGTGCGAGCGCTGCGCACAGCGTCGCGCTGGCGAGGCTGGCGTCGCTGCTCAACGGCCGGTCGCAGATCAGGTGGGTTCGCAGCAGGCCAAACGTGCGCGCGTGCGACAGCGGGGAGCGAACGCGGCCGCCGAACCGGACCCCGGGCGCGTGGCCGTCGAGCCCGCCGATCGCGGGCACGCGCCGGTGCGCCGAGAGCGCATCCCAGCGGTGGAGGTGGTGGGCCGGAGGTCCGGACGCGACCGCGGTCTCGGGGTCCCTCAGCCATCGCCAGGCCTCGGCGGGGGTGTGCCATGCCTCGGCGGCGTCCGTCGTCAGGCTCCAGAGCTCGAGTCCGTCGTAGCCGTCGGGCGCGTTCAGGGCGGGCCAGCCGTGGGGCAGGATGACCCTGCGCGCGACGGGCGGAACGAGCATGCGCCCGCCCGCCGAGAACGGGTGCGCGGCGAAGCCGACGCCGCCAGCGGCGCGTACTGCGGCCGCGATCGCGCCTGCCGTGCGCCCGGCGTGGCGAATCTCGTCGGCCACGCCGAAGGCAAGGTAATGGCCGTGCTTGGGACTGACCTCGGTCCCGACGAGGAGGAACACGCCGTGGTGCATGCCCTCCCACCCGTCGCGACGCGCGCCCAGCGTGTCGTGGTCGGTGAGCAGCACCGCGCCGGCGCCCGCGGCGCGGGCCGCGCTCAGGAGCTCGGGCACCGTCGCGGTCCCGTCCGAGTAGTCCGAGTGCACGTGGGCGACGCAGGAGACGTCGAACCCGGCTGGCCCCGGGGCAACGGTCATGGCGCTCCTACTCTGCAGTGGATGCCGTCGCGCCGACTCCTCGTGCTCATCGCCGCAGCGCTAGCGGGAGCGGCCGCGGCGGCCGTCCTGCTGCCGCACTCGCCCGAGGGCCTGCGCTCGCTCATGGAATCCGTCGGCCCCGCCGCGCCGCTGATCCTCCTCGGCGCCTGGATCGTGCTCACGCCCGCACTGTTCCCGGGCACCGTGCTTGCCGCGGCTGGCGGCCTGGCCTTCGGTGCCCTCGGCGGCGGGGCGCTCGCGCTGGCCGGCGCATTCGCGGGGGGACTGGTGGCCTTTGCCCTAGGGCGCACCTGCGCCAGGGGCACCGTCGAGGGACTGGTCAGCCGGAAGGCCAAGCTCGCCCGCGTCGACGCGCTGCTCCGGCGACGGGGGTTCGCCGCCATC
Organism: Solirubrobacteraceae bacterium; assembly: GCA_036270095.1. GTDB lineage: Bacteria > Actinomycetota > Thermoleophilia > Solirubrobacterales > Solirubrobacteraceae > DATBDE01. The sequence continues at coordinate 3,408 of DATBDE010000086.1, forward strand.
CTCGCCGCCCGCCTGATGCCCGGCGTGCCCGCCGGCGGGTTGCACTACGCCGCCGGCGCCTCACCCGTGCGTCCGCGCGCCTTCGCCGCCGCCATGGCGATCGGGGCGCTGCTGCGCACCGTTCCCTACGCCGTCCTCGGCACGGGCCTGGCCTCCGGATCCCCGGTCACGCTGGCCATCGCGGGCAGCTCGATCGTGCTCGGCGGGCTCGCCGCCGCCGTGCTCGTCCGCCACATCCGGCTCGGTCCCGCCGCGGCCTGACGACGGCCTCACCTGCGGCGGAGTCGTCAGCATGTCGCGCTCGACACGCCTGGGCAGCCGGCGGCTCGTGTAGCGGGCCTGCGCCCAGACGACGAGGAGCAGCCCGCCGAGCCCTGCCCCGAGAAAGCCGTCGGCGAGGTCGGTGACGGTGTCGGTCTCGCCGATGAAAAGGTGCTGGCCGAGCCAGTGGTCGACGGCCCATTCGTAGATCTCGTATCCGCTTGCCGCCGTCACGCCCAGGCAGGCCGCGATCAGCGCCATGCCGATCAGCTCGGACCGTCCGTGCACGCGTTGCGCCGGCTCGGGCACGACGTCGAGCCGTGACAGGCCGATGTAGAGGATCGGGGCCAGGCTCATCGGGAGCGTGATGTGGACGGTGTTGTCGTACCACCAGAACTGGCTGAACAGGTGGAGCGCGTTGCCCCAGCCCTGAAAGGCCATGGCGAGGCAGAACACCCAGTCGATCGGCCGCGGCAGCTCGAGGGCGCGAATGAGGAACACGAGCAGACACGGGATCAGCAGACGCACGACCGCGTCCCAGTCGCCCTGCACCGCGAACACCGTCGCCCCGACCAAGAAGCTCAGCCGGAAGAGGTCGAGCGGGTCGCGCAGCAACGGGTGCCAGTCGCCGAGAAAGATGGCGGCCAGCGCGCGCTTGAACCCACCCGTCGCGCGGGTGTCCGCGACCTGCGCGGTGCGCGCGTCGAGTGTTCGACTCCGATCGGTCACGCCGGACTCCTCATCGGTTGCCGCAACCACCCTGACGCGCTGCGCACCCGTTCGCGCCCGTGTACCCCCGGTCAGGTCCCGATGCACATGGCGCCCGGCGGGGATTGGCGAAGGTTCGGGTCGGCGGCCGCCGGGTAACCGAGGGCGGCCGTAGCGATCGAGAAAGGAGATGCGACGGGATGGATCCGGTTGCGCTGGGCAAGTCGGCGGCCACGGGGTGGCGTTCCAAAGTCGCAGACGCCGTGGCCAAGCCCGTATCGAAGGTGGCGCCCGTAGAGCCCGATCAGGTCCGCGCGGCCATCGGGGCCACGTTCTTTCTGCTCTCCCTCTACTACGTCATCCAGACCGTCCGCCGGGCCGCACGGCTGATCCGCAGCTGAGCGCGAACGGGCCACGCGTCGGGCGATGTCCCAGCCTCCGCGAGACCGAGACACAGGATCATTGATCCTCGCGGCATGCGGGTGATCACCTGGAACGTGGCTCGGCGCTCATCCCGCTTGGCCGAGCAGTGCGCCGCTTTGGCTGCCCGTGAGCCCGACGTCGTGGCGCTTCAGGAGGTCACCGACACGACACTGCCGCTCTGGCGGGCGGTGCTCGAGCGGATCGGGCTTCCCCACGTTCGGGCGTCCCTCGACCACGCCGACCCGTCCCGCGCACCAGCGCGCCGGCGTCGCACCGGCGTGCTGGTGGCCTCCGGCGCGGCGCTTCGGGACCCCTCCGCAACGCTGCCCGTCCCGTGGTCCGAGACCGCCGTCGCCGCGATGGCCGCCGGCGCCATCGGGCCGATCGAAGTCCACTGCCTGCACGTTCCAAACGCCGCCAACGGCTGGGTGAAAGCGCACACGCTTCAGGCCATCCGCACGGGCCTCCACGCCGCGCCGCCGACGCCCCGCGTGGTGTGCGGCGATCTCAACACGCCCCGGCGCGAGCTCGAGAACGGCAGCGTGCTCTCCTTCGCGCGGGACTCGCACGGGCGCTTGCGACCCGAACGCGGACCCGAGTGGGACGAGGCCGAGCTCGGCGTCGTGCCCGGACTGCGGGACCTCGGCTACCAGGACGCCTACCGCTCGCTGCACGGCTACGCCTCCCGCGAGCCGAGCTGGACCTGGCAGCGCATCTCCGGTCACGGCGGCGGCTGGCGCCTCGACCACCTGTTCACCTCGCCCGAGCTGGAGCCGGCGGCCTGCGTCTACCACCACGCCTGGCGCGCCGAGGGCCTCAGCGACCACTCGGCGCTCGAGGCCGACATCGTCCCGAACGAATGAAGAACGACGGACCGCTCGCTGCACTGGGACGCGATCCCGCCGTCGCCCGATTGCACCGCGCGGAGGGCGGGTACCCGCCAGGCTCCCGAGGTAGGACGAAGAGGAGACACACATGGACCCGTTCGCCGTTCCCCGCGCCACCTTCGAGCTCTCGATGCGGCTCGTCACGCTGCCACTCGAGATCGGCGCCAAGATGCTCGGCGCCGGCGACGAGCGCTCCGACGAGAGCCCGGCCGGCAGCACCGCGACCCGCGCGCGCTCGACGGGCAGCCGTCGCCGCTCCCGGAGCACCGGTAGCCGACGCCAGTCGGGCACACGCAAGCGTGCCGGCGGGCAGACGAGCCAGGGTCGCCGGCGCACGCCGTCCGAGGCTGCGAAGCAAACGACGCGAGGCGAAGGCGCGAGCAAGTCGCAGCGCCGAAGCAGCCAGGCGTCGTCGGGCCGCAAGGCGCAGAGCCGGACCACGGCCTCGTCCAAGGGCGGCGAGGCGCAGGGCCCGACCGCGGCCTCGTCCGAGCGCGAGAAGCAGCCCCGCACTGCGGCCGCGTCGCCGCAGCGCGCGCCCGCCACGACGCCTGAGCCGGCGACGCCGAGCGAGGCCGCCGTCCCCACGGCGCGCATCGAGCCGGCCCCCGACCATTGGATGCCGACGCCGGCCGATTCCGCGACGCCCGCACCGGTCACGCCGAGCGACGCCGCTGTTGCCGGCTCGGCCGGCGGCGCCGCGGACGTCCAAGAGCGGGTCAAGGCCACGGCGCAGGGCGCGTCCGAGAGCTCGTCCGCGACCGAGACTCCCGCCGAGCGGGTCGAGGCCGCGGCGGAGGGCGCGTCGCCGACCGCCGGCGAGCGTTCCACCGGCGCGACCGGGACCGAGGCCGCGACCGAGGAGACCCGCTCGCCCGCGACCCCGGGCGGAGCGGAGCGCGCGCCGGAGTCCGAGCACAGCGGCGCCGCGGAGCGGCGCGGCGACGAGACGGACGGTGGGTCCGAGTCGTCGCCGTCCGGCGCGAGCGACAGCTAGTCCCTCGAACCACCGCGGCAAGGGCGCGGGACGAATTCTGTCGACATGTTCGACAGTCTTCGTCCCACCTCCGCGGTGGTGTGGCTCAGCCCCGGCCGGTCCTTGGCGCGGCCCGCGCGGATGTTGGGGGAATTCACTATGGCCTGCCGCTGGCCTCGCTGCCCCCGCTGCGAGTCGCGGCCTGAAGTGTTGCAATCTCGCTGATCCGGGGCTATGACACGGCGAGCGCACGTTGCTACGGCGCGCCCACCGCGTGCTTGAGCTGCTCGCCTGCGCGCAGCGCTGAGTGAGGGTGCGTGCGCTGTCTATGGCCAGGAGGAGCGAGCATGCCACAGGTCGATGTCGACGGGCTCACGATCAACTACGACGTGCAGGGTGAGGGCGAGCCGCTGCTGCTGATCCCTTACACGTCAGCCGATCACGCCTGCTACGCATTCCAGCTCCCGGCCTACACCGAGCATTTCAGTTGCATCGCGATCGATCTTCCCGGCTCGGGTGAGAGCGACAAGCCGGCCGGGCCGTACTCGACCGATGGGTATGCCGACCAGGTCGCGGCCTTCCTCGGCGCCATTGGGATCGAGCAGGCCCACATAGCGGGCGTGTCGCTTGGCGCCGCCGTGGGACTCCACCTGGCCGCGCGCTATCCGGGCCGCGTGCGCTCGCTCTCGCTGCACAGTTGCTGGGACGCCAGCGACGCATATCTGAAGACCGTCGTGGGCCTGTGGCGCACGCTCGCGCCGGCGCTGCCAACGGTCGCGGACGTGGTGATCGAGGCCATCTTCCCGTGGTGCTTCACGCCCGAGATGTACGTCGACCGCCCAGAGTTCGTCGACACGCTGGTGGACTTCGTGCGTGGCCGCCCCGCCCAGCCGTTGGACGCGTTCCTGGCCCAGACCGAGGCGGCCGGGGCGCACGACGCGACCGCGGTGCTGGGCGAGATCAGCGCGCCGACGCTGATCACCGTCGGAGCGCGCGACCTCGTGTGCTCCCCGCGCTTCGCCGAGCCGCTCAAGAGCGGGATCGGCGGGAGCGAGCTGGTCGTCTTCGAGCACCTATCGCACGCCGGGCTGCACGAGGATCCCGAGACGTTCAACCGCGTGACGCTCGACTTCCTGCTGCGCCAGCGCTCGTGACGCCCACCACGCCCGGCCGGCCATGCTCGCCGCCCCCTCCTCGGCTCGATGAGCCGGCCACATTCCACGACGCGCACCACGAGGCGGCTCACCCGGACTGGCGGGCTCTGGGGTCGGAGGTCGATTGACCCGTGCGACGGCGAGCGCTACGGTCGCTCGGTTGACAGGAGAGACCATGGCCGAGGGCAAAACGCAAGCCCAGGATCTCGACCAAGCCTGGCTGGGCGACTTCGCCGAGCGCTGGGGGGCCGCGTGGAACTCGCACGAGCCCGCGCGGCTGCTCGAGCTGATGACCGAGGACGTCATATACGACGACTCGGCGTCGCCCGCGACCATGCGCGGCCACGGCGAAGTGCGCTCCTTCCTGGAGTCCCTTTGGCGCGCCTTCCCCGACCTGCGCTTCGAGTGGGTGGAGGGGCCGTATATCGCGCCCGGCCAGCCTAAGGCCGCGTTCTACTGGAAGGGAAGCGGCACCCACACCGGACTCCTCGCGCCACCTGGGTTCGCGCCGACGGGCAAGCACATCGCCTTCGACGGGGCCGACTTCCACGAGTACCGCGACGACCGTGTGTCGCGGCTGCGGATCGTGTTCGACATGCTCGACATCGGCCGCCAGCTCGGCACGATCCCGAAGGCCGGCTCCCCCGTCGAGAAGGCCGGCGCCGCCGCTCAACGGTTCGGCATGACGGTGCGAGAGCGACTTCGCCGCTGACTTCCTGCTGAGCGAGGCGCGGCGCGTCGTCCCAGGCTCCTGTAGGACACATGTGATCGCTCACACCGCCGCTCCTGCGGCGGCCGCCGCCTCGGCGTCAGTCGGGCGCATGATCCGACCGCCGAGCGCTAGCGCGAGCACCGTACCCAGGGCCGCCCAGACCACCAGCACGGCAATCGGGCCCGCGATCCGCGCGCCGTCGAAGAACAGCGCCGACCGCGCCAGGTCGACGCTCGCGCCCGGTGGCAACAGGCCGCCGATCGTCCTCCACAGGCCCGGGAGCAGTGGCCGCGCGAAAGGTCCGCCTGAGGCAGCGTTGCCGAGAATCACGAAGACAAGAATGACGAGGCCGGTCCCTGCCGGGCCAGCTGCGGCTTGGAGGCCTGCTGTGGCGGCGCCGCTAGCGAAGATGGTGAGCGCCCCGATCGCGCACAGCACGACCACGTGGCCCGAAAACGCCCCGAAGCTCGCGCGCAGCAGGACCACGCTGAGAATCCCGGCGACGACGGCAAACCCCGCGAGCGCTCCGATCCGGGCTGCAGCGCGCCGCCGGCTGCTGCTGCGTGGGCTGCCGATCAACCCGATGAGCGTGGCGCCGATGTAGCCGCCGAACACCCACGCGATCACGGCGTAGAAGGCCGAGGTGCCGTTGGGGTCCGTGCGAGGTAGCGGCTTGACGTCGGTGACGCGCACGGCGGGCCGGCGCTGCGCGGCGGCGACACGGTTGAACGTCGCTTCCAGCGCGACGGCGGTCGCCCGGTTCGCAGCCGACGCCACGAACAGGCGGTTGGTGGCGGTCTCGTAGGCGCCGTAGACCCCGCGATCGTCGATCTGCGACAGCGCAGCGGGGCGGGACGAGGCCTGGCGCGCATCGAGCGGGTCGCCGGGCAGGCGGTTGAGCTGCACCGCGGCCGCGGGTGGGCCGACGATCGCCACCGCCACGTGGTGAGGCGTGGGCTCGTGGAAGGCGCCGACATAGAAGAACGCGAACGCGAGCATCAGCACCAGCGCGGGCGCGAGCACGAGCGCGACCGCCTTCGGCGTGGGTGCGGCGTTCGCCATCAGCGCTCCTTCCTGGTCGCGCCAAGCCGGCGACCGAGTCGGCCGGACGCCTTTAGTCGTCGGGATCCGCCGCACGCTAGGCGTCCCGGGCCGTCCTTCGCGCCCGTGGAGTCCCGGGCCCAAGTCCCCAGTGGCGCGCGGAGCCGTCAGTTGCAGCCGCGTCCTTCCCCGGCGCGACCAGAGACGAGGCGAGCATGCGCCCCGGCACATGCTCGCCCCGTCCTGCAGCCCGACGTGCGGCTAGGAGTCGGTGCCTCCGTGCGTGCAGACGGCTTGGATCATCTCGCCGGGGCTGCTGTACCCGAACGTCTTCGCCAGCTCGGGCGGGGTGAAGCCGAACGACTCCCTCGCGTCCCGGAACATCGCTCCGGGACTGGAGAACACCGTCCCATCCGGCGTCACCTGACAGCGCACGCCGCCACCGTTGTCGGCGGCGCCGGCACTCCCAGGCAGAGCCAGCGCTCCCGCGGTGACGAGCGCGACTACGGTGGCCTTCTTCATAGCCCTACCTCCTAGGCGGTTTGACCTGTCCCCCCCATTACACCACTTTGGTTACCAGGTCGGGTGCCGCGGCCACGCGCCAGCGACGTGTGTACAACATCAGGATGGGCACCACGCGCTCGCCGTGGCGGACACGCCTGATCGCCGGCGCGGGCGGCGCGGCGTCCTTGGCCGCCGGAGGGGCGCTCGTCGCGCGGGCGGGCCTGACGCTCGACATCGGCCTGGGTCGCCGGGTTCGCCCGCTCGGACCGATCCGGCTGCACATTGCCGCGCCGCCCGAGGTCGTGTTCGACGTCATCGCCGCGCCCTACCTCGGCAAGACGCCGCGCGCGCTGCGCGGAAAGCTCGAGGTGCTCGAGCGCGGCTCCGACCTCGTGCTCGCCGCGCACTTCACTCCGCTCGGCCAAGGACTCACCGTGACAACCGTCGAGACCGTGCGCTTCGAGCGGCCGCACCGCATCTCCTTCCGCCTCGTCAAGGGACCGGTCCCCTACGTCGTCGAGCGCTACGAGCTGCAGCCGCGCGACGGCGCCACCGCCTTCGCCTACACCGGAGAGCTGGGAACGGACCTGTGGCGGCTCGGCACATGGTGGGGCGACCGCGTGGCGCCATCCTGGGAGCAGACGGTGGCGACGTCGCTCGAGGGCGTCCGCATCGAGGCGGAGCGGCGCGCAGGCCACGGCATCCGTGACGTGCGATCGCTCAGCTGAACGGACCGGAACAAACGCCTACCTTGCGCTAGTTAGTCAGCCCACCAATCGCGCTGGCCCTCGACGTCTTCGCGCGGAGCATCGCCGAGATTGGGCGCACCGATGACGAGGATCTCGAGGCCCTCCGGCCCGGCCTCGTAGCCTCGCCACGTCCCGGGCGGGACGCGCACCGCGTCCCATTCCTTGAGCTCGACGATCTCGTCGTCGAGCTTCATCCGCCCGCTCCCGCGCACGACCACGTACACCTCCTCCTGTTTCTTGTGCGTGTGGCCGTACGGAAAGCGATGGCCGGGCGGGACGCGCTGGTAGCTCAGGCCGGATTGTTCGAGCTCGAGCGCCGTGCTCGCCAAGCGGAACTCCAGGTCCGACGCGCCGTCAAACCTGGACCCGACGTCCTCCAGGTCCTCCTTGAGGTTCCTGAGCGTGAACGGCACGGCGCAAGCCTATGGCACCCCTGGCTGGGGTCGCCGATCCAACGATCGGCGTGCTCGCTTGCACGCGCGGAAGCAGGCGCCGCCGGTCACCGGACCGCTCGCGCATCGATGGCATGAGCAGGCTCGCGCGCTGGTGGTGAAGGTGGCCGGTCCTCCGCGTCGAACGGCGTAGGTCAAGGCGCGCGCGGATTGCGGCCGCGCGGCCGGCCATTCGAAGGGAGGGACCGACCGTGGCTCACGG
>DATBDE010000087.1:0-42632 GCA_036270095.1 Solirubrobacteraceae bacterium
CGGCCATGCTCGATGCGGCCACCCGCTTGGTCGAGCTGCTCGACCACCCGCGGGGTGCCGCGGCCCTGGCCCCGCTGTACGAGCGCGAGCTGCTCTGGCGCCTGCTCACCGCGGAGCAGGGAGCAATGGTTCGCCAGATCGAGCTCGCCGGCAGTCATCTCAAGCCCGAGAACCTTTCATCGCCACTTCCGCGCCATGACCCGCATGACCCCGCTCGACTACCAGAAGCGCTTGCGCCTCAGCGAGGCCCGCGCCCGGCTCACCGCCGATCCCCACGATGTCGCCGGCGTCGCGTACGCCGTCGGCTACGACAGCCCATCGCAATTCAGCCGCGAATACCGCCGCATGTTCGGCGCACCGCCCAGCCGCGACGCCACCCGAACCCGCGAGCCAGCCTGGCACAGGGCGGACGCAGATTCAGATAACCCCCTTTGCGGCGAGGCTACGGGCGCACGCTGTTCTCAGCGGGCCAAGCACGCGACCGATCGCCGGGAAGGCCGCTTCCATGCAACAGGACGGCAGCATGTCGGTCGCCGCTCGGCAGCACGCTTGCGCTTCCGGCGTTGGTTCGGGCTCGAGGTCGGCCGCCGCCAGTGGCTGGGTGTGGGACTGGCGTCCGCGGGCCTGATCGCGCTCGCGCTCACCGGTGACGTCCCGTCCGGGCAGCGCACCACCAACTACTCGCCGCCGGCCAATGATCGCCTTCTCGGTAGTGCTCTCCGCGTTCGGCGTGGCCGCGCTCGTCGAGGGCTGGCGCCGGGGGCACGGCGTCCTGCTCGCCATCGCGACCGCCCTGCTACTGACGGTCACCCATGTGGTCCTAGGCGAGCGCCGAGCAGACGCCGAGCTCGAACGTGTGGCGCAGCGCGCGGAACGCCGCGTGCGACCCCTCGCGCATACTCAGAAGCGGATCCCAGTCGAGCTGGGTGCTCGCCTGAACGGTGACCGAGCGGTGGCCGTCCGGCGACGTGGCGAGGAAGTTCGTGTAGCCCGAGATGTTGCCGGTGTGGCCGTAGACCGTGCCACAGCGCGTGCGATAGCGGAAGCCCCGCCGCGTTTCCCCGGACCCGGAGGATCGAGCGGAACGGACTCGATCCCGCCGGCCGCCCAGACCACGAACATGTTCATCACCTCGGACACGTCGTCGCGCGACCCACGCGAGTTGTTGGCGTAGCCGTGCACGAAGGGACTCGCCATCCGGTAGCCGAGGGGCATCGTCGTCGCCCGCAGCTTCAGCGAGTCGAGCACGAGCTGATCGAGCGCGCGCTCGTACGACAGGCCCGTCGCGGCCACGGCAAACAGGGCCGCGACGATGTTGTCCGTGTTCGAGTACGGCACCCTCCTCGGACAGACCTACGCCAACAAGTTCCCCGACCGAATCCGGGCGATGCTGCTGGACTCGGTCGTCGATCCGGTGCCGTACTCGAGGAGCTTCGAGTCGTACGTCACCGATCCGGGGTTCGGCAAGCTCGGGCTCCGGCGCAGCGGAAACCTGTAGCGCACTACCGCCACCTCGGCGTGTCATAGGCTGGCGATGGTGACCTTCACCCGACACGTGGGGGGCGCCCTGCTGGCAGCCTGCGCAGCGTTCGCTCTCTGCGCGCCCGCCGACGCCAGGACCTTCGACAAGGCGTTCATGGGTCCGGAGTCCCCCACCGGCGCGTCGTCGTTCCCGCTGTATCGGGACCTGGGCGTGCGGGTGATGCAGACCGGGCTGAGCTGGAAGTCCACGGCGGCATCACGCCCCGCCGACCCCACCAACCCGGACGACCCCGCCTACACGTGGAAGGCGTCGCTGGACGAGACCATCGCCGACGCGCAGGCCAACGGCATGCAGATGCTCCTCATCGTCCAGGACACCCCCGTCTGGGCCAATGGCGGTCACGCGGATGGGGCCTGGGCGCCGACCGATCCCCAGGACTACGCCAACTTCATGATCGCCGCCTCCCGGCGCTACCCGATGGTCAAGCGTTGGCTGATCTGGAGCGAGCCGTGCCGGAAGACCAGCTTCATGCCGATCACGCGCCAGCCCTACCAGCATCCGCTGACCCGCGAGCAGAAGGCCCAGGTGCAGCGCTACGCGGTGATCCTCGACGCCGCCTACGGCGCGCTGAAGGGCATCGACCCGAGCAACGTGGTCATCGGTGGGAACACGTGGAGCGTGTGCGACATCCGGCCCCTCGACTGGGTCCGCTATCTGCGCCTGCCCAACGGCGACCCGCCGCGCCTCGATCTCTACGGGCACAACCCGATCGGGCTGATCAAGCGCAAGCATCCCCTCCCGCCGAATTACCACGTCGTGGAGCTCGCGGACCTGCCGCGCCTGCAGGCCTACATCGATCGCTATCTCGGCCGCGGGCGGCCGCGGATCAAGCTCTGGCTGTCGGAGTACTTCCTCCCGACCACCGGCGATCCCCTGACCCAGTTCGTCGTGCCGCTCGCGCAGCAGGGGCCGATCATCCGGCAGGCCCTGCGCATGGTCCGGCGCATGCCGACGGTCACCGGCTTCGGGTACGACTTCCTCTTCGACGCCCCTGGCAACGGCAACGCGGGGCTGATCACCGAGGACGGCCGGAAGAAGTCCGCGTACTACGCGTTCAAGCGGGGCTAGCCCGAACGAGCTTGCGCAGTGACGGGTCGCGCGGGTTGAGGGCGAGCGCGCGCGCGTAGGCCCGCCGCGCCTCGCGGAGGTTGCGACCGCGGACGTCGAGGTCGCCGAGGAGCGCCCAGGTGAGCCACGCATGCGGCTCGCGGCGGGTCGCCGCGAGCAGGGTGGCCCGGCTGCTGGGGTAGTCGCCCATCCGGGCGTAGGCCGCCGCCTTGAGGTAGTACGCGTCGAGCAGGTCGCCGTCGTAGGCCAGCGCGCGGTTTGCCGCGCCGACCGCACCCGCGGGCGCGCGCGCCAGCTGTCCCTGGCCACTGATCCGGTACGCATCGGCAAGCGTCTGGCGGGCCAGGAACCCGGCACCGAGCCCGAGGACGACCAGCGCGACGGCCAGCGCCGGCCAGGGCAGCAGGCGGCGGCGGAGCCCGCCCTGCGCCTCGTCGGAGACCAGCACGGCCGCGCCGGACAAGGCGATGCCGGTGAGGCCGGGCATGAGCTGCATCCAGTCCACGCTGGTGTGGACGAACCAGCCCACGCATCCCCCGGCGGCTGCGACGGTGAGCGCCCGCGCCGTCGGGTCGATGCGGCTGGGCGCCCGCCGCGCAACCAGGCCCATCACCACCCCGACGACGAAGAGCAGGAGCGCGAGCCCGCCGACCAGCCCCAGCTCGCCGAGCGCCTGCAGCTCGACGCTGTGCGGTTGCCGGATGTCCTCGATGGTGGCGCGGGCGCGGAAGTACGACACCGGGTAGTTGCCGGCTCCCACGCCCAAGAGCGGCGCGTCGGTGAAGTCGTGCCAGGCGACGCGCCAGAAGTCGTAGCGGTTGCCGGCGCCCGACACGAGCCGTGCCGACGTCGACCCGGCGGTGTCCGCCGTGGACTGGCCGGGGTGGGTGAAGATGTCGTACTGGCGGCTGATGGCATCGCCGATCCGTCCCGAGAACACGATGAGGACGACGACGGCGGCGACCGCCACGACGACGATCCCGCCGCGGCCGACCGTCGCGAGCATCGCCTTCGCGCGCTCGGGCGCCGACCGCAGCACGACCAGGCCGGCACCCCACACCAGGGCGACGGCGGCGGCGACGCCGAGCGCGACGTGCACCGCGCTCTGTGTCCTTGCGGCCGGCGGCCGGTTTCCCCCTGCCGTGCTGTACACATCGAGCAGGGTCGGCGCCGCGACGGCGAGGCCGCCGGCGACGAGCACGAGCAGCCACGCCCGGGAGACCCGCCCCGGGATCACGCCGAGGACAACGATGATGGACGCCCCCGCCGCCACCGCGACGCCGCGCGACTGGGTCAGGACCATCAGGCTCGAGGCGAGCGATGCGACGCCCGCGCTCAGGGCCGACAGCGGCAGCGGCCGCGCTCGCTCCGCCATCGCGACGGCGGGCCAGAACGCGCCGACGAGCAGATAGGTGCCCAGGGCGTTGGGGTAGCCGATCGGGTCGGCCAGCCGCCGGCTGACGAAGTCCCCGGGGCCGCCGTAGCCAAGGAGCTCGATGGCCAGGTAGCCGACGGTGACCACGCCGCCCGCCCCCACCCCGGCGACCATGGCGATCGCTGCGGGCCGATCGCGCAGCAGATAGGTCGCGACGACGAGGAACGCCGCGTACACGAGCCAGCGATTGGCGGTGAGGAGCGCGGCGCTCGATGACTCGGCCCAGGTGCTCGAGAGCACCGCCCACGCCCACAGCGCCACCAGGCCGCCGACCGCGAGCCAGAACGCGCGCCCCCTGGGTGCGGTGGCGCCGACGACGAAGGCAAGCGCTGCGGCCAGCAGCCCGAGGCCGATCCAGCCCCAGGCCCCGATCGCGTAGTACGACTCGAGGAACGCGCTGATCCCGCAGCCGAGGCCGAGCAGCCCGGCGACCACGACGCGCGCCGTCCGGACCGCGGTCGACTCGGCCGGTCCGGCGGGGGCAGCCGTCCCGTTTGCGGTGACTGCGGTGGCAGCCGCCATCCGCCGACCCTATTCCCTTCACGAGCGCCCGATCATCCGACGTACCAGCTGGCGACCCGCCCGCACGGAGGCCAGCTGGAGTGTGCGCGCCCAGGTCAGGTCATACGCCTCGTCCTCGAGGACGCGCGCCCGATACCAACGGTGCTCCCACCCGATCTGGCGCTGGAGCAGGGGATCGTCGACCCCGGCGAACACCCCCTTTCCATGGTGGTAGATGCACCCGAGGTACAGCGTGCCGAACTGCCCCCGGAACGCGTTCTCCGGCGCGACGAGACGCACGCGTTGTCCGCGGTCCCGCAACTGCTGCCCGATCATCCGGCCGGTGTCGCGGTGCTGCTCGGTGAAGAGGTCCTGGTCGAACCGCAGTGCCGGTGCCTCGGCGGCGGCGAAGACCATGAAGCAGGGGTGCGAGAAATCCGTTCCCTGCTCCTGCGCGAGCACGGCGTCGTAGGCCTCGAGCAACGCCATCACCCGCGGCCACCACTCCGCGCTGATCGGATGCGCGTCGGAGTCGAACAGGCAGACCAGCGGTCCCCGCGCCTCCCGCACCGCGCGGTCGAGGACCGCTGCGTGATCGTGACGCGTCCACTCGAAGTGCTTGGGACTCCTCGGGTACTGGAGGACGCGCACGGCCCGATCGAGCGCTGCCAGCCGGTCCGCCGAGGCCCGTGTGCGGTCCTGGTCGACGATGAGGATCTCCGCGAAGGCGTCGGGAGGCGTCGTTGCGCGCAGCTGCCGGATCAGCCGCGCCGTCCACGCGAAGTCGTGGAAGTGCGTCGTGACGAACGAGGCCTTCACCCGGATGCTCCGGCCTGGCCCTGAAACCACGCGGCGGTCCGGCGCAGGCCCTCGACCAGCGGCGTGTCGCACCGGACGCCGAGCGCGCCGGCTCGCCGCGGATCGCCGGTCCAGTGCAGCGGATCGCCCGGGCGGACCGCGCCGGTGAACTCCACGTCAGCCGCCATGCCGCTCACGGCGACGAGCGTTGTCGCAAGCTCGTGCAGGCTGGTGGACCGCCCGGAGCAGAGGTTGTAGGCCTCACCGCCGGCCGCGGCGCCCCGCGCCAGGGTGACGAGCCCGCGCGCCGCATCCTGCACGAACACGAAATCGCGACTCACGTCGGGTGAGCCCAACAGGCGCAACGGACGCTCGCCAGCGTGCAGCCGGGTCAGCAGGTCGTAGACCACGAGCTTGCGCTGCCCGGGCCCGTAGACGGAGAAGGGCCGAACCGACAGGCCGCGTACCCCGTGCAACCGGGCGTACAGGCGCACGTAGCCCTCGGCCGCGAGCTTGGAGACGCCGTAGGGCGACTTCGGCTCGAGCGGGTGGTCCTCGTCCATCGGGTGGTACCGGGCGTCCCCGTAGACCGCGGCCGAGGACACGAAGACCAGCACGGCGCCGCTGTCAGCGTGCCGGAGGCCTTCGAGCGCTGCCAAGGTGGGGACGACGTTGCGCTCCAGATCCTCCGTCGGGCGTTGCACCGACGGCGGCACGAGCGCGGCATTGGCGAGGTGGAAGACGGTGTCGACGGGGGCCGACGCGAGCGCCTCCTCCACGCTCTCCCGCGTGACCTCGACGTCCACGGCGTGGTCGAGCACGGTCACCTCGACGCCGTCGTCGCGCAGTCGCTCCACCAGCCAGCTTCCGATGAATCCCGACCCCCCCAGGACGAGCGCGTGGCTGAGCTCGCGCATGGTGGACGAACGTATCAGCGCGCACCGGCGCCCATGCGCGCCGCCAGGTCCGCATACAGGGCCTCGTGCCGCCGGGCGATGGCGGCCGGCGTGTGCCCGTGCTTCCAGAAGGCGTGGCCCGCTTCGCCCATGCGGGCGGCGACGTCCGGGTGGTCGAGCACCTCCTGGATCGCGCGGGCCACGCGCTCGGGGTCCCTCGGCACCGCCAGGCCGCCGCCAGAGGCAGCGATCAGCTCCACCAAGGAGGGCAGGTCGCTCGCGACCACGGGCGTCCTCAGGCTCCACGCCTCGAGGAACGCCGTCGGGAAGATCTCGGCCGCGGACGGCAGGCAGACCACGCTGGCCGCGTCGACCCACGCGGCCCGCTCGTCGTCGTCCACCACGCCGGCATCCACAACGTGAGCGCCCCGCACGGGCGGGCCGGGGCCGACGAAGACGAACGCCGCGTCCGGATGCACGCGGCTGACGAACGGCGCCGCCCGGAGCAGCACGTCCTCGCCCTTGTAGCCCCGCCGGGCGCCGACAAAGAGGACGATCGGCCCTCCGAGCCCGTGCCGTTTGCGCACGGCCGCGCCCCCGCCCGCCGGCAGCGCGGGGCTGCAGATGCCGCAGAGCGCGATGCGGTCCGCCGGCACCCCGAGGCCCCTGCACACCGCCGCGTCGGATTCGAGCAGCGCGACCACCTTGCCGGCCCGGCGATAGACCAGCGCCGATGCCGGATCGTCCCCCCACTGGGTGGGATGGACGAAGGGGGTGATCGCGACGGGCACCCGCGCCGTCCGGGCAGCACGCACCGCGGCGGCCTTGACCAGGTCGCCGCCGAAGACGTGGACGGCGTCGGCGCCCCGGAGCTGCTCGGCGATGACCGGGGCCACCACCCGGGCGTAGAGCCCGGCGGCGGCGATCCGGTTGCGCCCGTAGGCGTGGCGGCGGAGCCCCGGGGTCACCTGGTAGGCGAGCGGCAGCATGAGCGCCCGCCGCGCCGCGGGCACGCGGATCGGCGCGACCCGCGCCGGCCCGTCGTCGAACGGCGCGAACGGAGGCGGCGGATCGAGGCTGTCGGTCAGGCGGTTCGACGCGCCGCGATCCACGCGTTGGGCGAGCACGGTGACCTCGTGGCGCTCGCCGAGCTCGCGCGCGAGGAGCCGCACGAAGCCCTCCACGCCGCCGATCGCGGGCCAGTACGCGCGGGCGACGAGGACCAGGCGCATCGCCGAACCCTCTCAGGCGATGAGATCGACCACCGCCGCGGCGAAGCGAGCGGCGTACCGCTCGCTCGAGAACGCGCGGGCCCGTTGCCGCGCCGCCCGCCCGAGCCGCGCCGCCCGCTCGGGGTCCGCAAGCACACGCGTCACGGCGGAAGCGAGCCCTCCGACGTCGCCGGGCGCGACCAGGACGCCGTCGATCGCGTCGCGCACGATGTCCCTGGGGCCGCCGCCGGCCGCCGCGACGACGGGCTTGCCGAGGGCCATGGCCTCGACGATCGTCAGTCCGAACGGCTCGTCGGCGGCGGCGGAGACGACAACGTCCATCGCCTGGAGCCAGGGCGCGACGTCGGACCGCTGTCCGGCGAAGAGCACGCACTGCTCCAGCCCGAGGTCGGCGACGCGACGCCTCAGGTACGGCTCGTAGTCGGGCTCCAGCGCATGGACGCCGCCGACGACGACGCAATGAAGCTCCGGTTGCTCCCCCAGGACCTGCGGCAGCGCCTCGACGAGCACGTGCACGCCCTTCCAGCGCTGCAGCCGGGCGACGACGCCCACGAGCGGGCCGGCGCCGGGCAGCCCCAGCCGCGCCCGCGCCTCGGCGGGCGCCGGAAGGCGCTCGGGGTCGAAGCGAGCAAGATCGATGCCCGGGTGGACGACCGCGACCGGTCGGTGCGGTGCGAGCGAGCGCTGAGCGCGGGCGCCCGCCTGCGACACGGCGACGACGCCGCGGGCGGGAAGCACCGTCGCCACGCGATCGAGCGCGCTCCGAGGCAAGGGCATGCCGTGCTGACACCACACGGCGGGCGCGCCGGCGAGCCTCGCTGCCGGGCCGGCGTAGAGCTGGGCCTTCGTCATCCATCCGACCACGACGTCGGGTCGGTCGCGCCGTAGCGCCCGGGCCAGCCCCCCAACCGTCCGCGCGTAGCGGTGCAGCTCGCGCAGACGGCCGGCGGGGAGGACCGTCGACGGCGCTCCGGCCGCAGCGCATGCGGCCACCATCGGGCCGTCCTCCAGGAACACCACCCGCCATGCGAAGCCGAGACCGCGGCCGTGGCGCAGCAGCGCCAACAGCGCCGACTCGGCGCCGCCGCGCTGCTCGGCCAGCGGCATGACGATCGTGCACCTGAGGCTCCCCACGGTTGCGGGAGTGATACCTGTTGCGTCGTGCACGCCCGCGCCTATGACCTCTACGTCAGGCTCGTCAACGCGCTCCTGCGCGTCCCCTCGCACGCGGTGCGCCGGCTGGTGTTCGTCTCGCTGGTCCGGGCGCAGGCGGCGGACGACGTCTCGCTCGAGCGCGGGGTCCGGGTGACGGGAAAGGGCGGCGTCACGGTGGGCGAGAGCACCAACATCAATACCGGGGTCGTGCTCGACGGACGAGGCGGCCTGTACATCGGCGCCAAGGTGAACATCTCGCCCGAGGCGCTCATTCTGACCGCGGAGCACAACCCGCGCTCACCGGACTTCGCCGGCGTCGAGTCGGCGGTGGTGATCGGCGATCGCGTGTGGATCGCAGCGCGGGCCATCGTCCTGCCCGGCGCTCGCGTCGGCGAGGGCGCCGTGGTGGGGGCGGGCGCCGTGGTACGGGGCGTGGTCGAGCCCTGGACCATCGTCGTGGGTAACCCCGCCCGCAAGGTCGGCGACCGGCCCGCGGATGCGCAGAGCTCGCTGCAGCCCTACCGCCGATGGCTGCACTGAGGCCTACCAGCCGAACGGGATCAGCGCGCGCTGGACCAGCCGGATGCGGGCCCGGTCCGCATCGCCCTGCGTCGCCCGCAGCCACCGGTGGACGAGCCGGGTCGGTCGACCGCGCGGATCGGCCACCCCGTCCCAGTCGACATCCCAAAGGTCGAGCTTCTTGAACCGGTCGGGTCCGCCCGCCCGCATCCAGCCCAGGACCTCCTCGTCCCAGGGGTAGTGCGGCTCCTCGGCGATCGACCGCATGTCGATCCCCTCGGCCTCGTACGGAGCGAGCCAGGACTCCGGCAGCGGCGCGACGCGCTCGGGCGGGATCGCGTCCATGTGGTGGTACTGCCGGTAGAGCTGGATGGGGCGCTTGTGCGGCAGGTTGAGCAGCTCCCAGCACTGGTACCAGCGCTGCTTGCTCTTCATGCGCGCCCAGTTCGCGTACTGGTAGTGCAGGACCTTGACGTCGCTGAGCGAGACGGACGGTGCCGATGCCCGGACGGGAAGGCGGATCGAGTGGATCCGCTCGCCCGCATGCGCCGCCCCGTCGTCGACGTAGCCGAACACGATGTCCTCGTCGGGCAGCCAGCAGGAGCGGAAGGCCGGGAGGATGTTGACCCAGCGCATGCGCACCACGGTCCCGGCCGGGGCCTCCGCGACGGCCGCGAAGGCCGCGCTGCGGCGCCAGGTGGGCGCGAGGATCTCGTCGGCGTCGAGCGCGAAGATCACCCGCTTGCCGGGGAACCCGCGCGCAGCTTCGAGCAGGAGCCGCTGCCGCGCGCCCTCGTCGTATTCCGGTCCCGTGTTCTCGATGAGCGTGACCTTGGGGTGGCGCGCGGCGATCTCGTGCGACCCGTCGGTCGAGCCCTGGTCGGCGACGACGATGTGGTCGGCCCACAGGCTCGTGCAGCCGAGGAAGCGGTCGAGGATCCACGCCTCGTTGCGCACCGGCGTGAGGACGATCGTCGTGGTCACCGGCGTAGGTGCGACGTCATCCAGCTTCGCGCGCCGCCCGCGAGGAAGCGCAGGGCCAGAAGCGGCTTTCGCTCGCGGACATAGCGCCGCGCCGCGGCGAGCGCGTAGGCGGGGATGAGCCGGCGCTCGCGAAAGCGCCAGGCCGAGCGGACGGTCTCGCGCTGAGCCGGCGCGAGGCCGACGGGGTCCCTCCACCGCTCATAGAGGCGTCGCTCCTGGCTCCCCAGCCGGTCCCGGTCCGCGGTCGACTGGCCGCCGTGGCGCCGATGCCGGACGAGGCGCTCGGGCACGTAGTGGATCCTCCGCACCAGCGCGAGGTGCAGGAACAGGTTCGTGTCCTCGAAGGGCTGGCCGAACCCTTCGTCCCACCCGGGAGTCAAGCGGAACGCAGAATGGCGGATGAGCGCCATTGACGGCACAATGGCCGCAAGACAGAACACCGACACAAACGGGGTGTCGGGTTCGTCCGGGCGGAGTGGCCGCAGCCAGTGGCCGGAGGCAACCCAGCGCGGCGTCCAAGGCTCCCCACTCGACGCGACCGGGTGCCCTTGACCATCGATGAGCGTGTAGGCGCAGTGCGCCATCCCGACGCCGGGGCGACCGTCGAGGTAGCCGGCCAGGATGTCGAGCGCCGTGGGCTCGAGGCAATCATCGGCGTCCAGGAACAGGAGGTACTGCGCGTCGGCGTCGGCTGCCCTCAGGCCGGCGTTGCGTGCCGCGGCGACGCCGCCACGGTGGGGCTGTCGCACCAGCCGCACGCGCGGGTCACGCCGGGCCCAGTCGGAGGCGACGCCGGCCGTGCCGTCGGTGCTGCCGTCGTCCACCACGGTCAGGTCCCAGTCGTCGAGCGACTGCGCCACCAGGCTTGCGATCGTCTCGTCGAGGTACGGGCCCGCGTTGAAGGCCGGCACGATGACGCTCACTCGAGGCATCGGCCCGCTGCACGCTAACCGTGCGCATCCTGTTCGTTCAACCGTTCGGAGTCGGCGGGCCTGGAGGGGGCCCGCGGGTCCTGCGCACGCTGATCCGGGCCTCCTCGGTGGACGCGCTCAGCATTTGCACGTCGCCGGAGGCGCCCCCGCGCACCGAACTCGTCGAGGAGCGCCACGTCCGCTCCCGACCCGCCGTGGGGCGGCTCGAGCACACGCGGCTCGCCCCCGGACTGGGTGCGCTCGACGTCCCCGCGCAGCGCGGCCTTGCGCGCACCCTGCGACGAACGGCGGTGCAATGGGGGGCGCAGGCCGTTCACTGCACCGCCCACGCGCTGGACTTCTGGGCCGGCCTCCGTGTTGCGCACGACCTGCAGCTCCCCTATCTCCTGGGCGTCCACGACGACCTGCGATACGCGCTGCGGGGCAGCCCCGTGCGCCGCCTGGCCTTGCGGCGCCTCGGGAACGCCTGGCGCGTTGCCGACGCGCGGTTCGTGATCACGCGTCAGCTCGGGAGCGAGTACTGCACCCGCTACGGCGAGCGGCCCTTCACCGTCCTGACCGACGGGCTTGAGAGCATCGCCACCCGCGCTCCGAGCCCGCGCGAGTCGACCTTGCACGTCTACTTCATGGGGGCGTACCACACGTCCTACCGCGAGAACTTCGACGCCCTTCTGTCCGCGCTCGCGCAGCTTCGCGCCGCGCGGCCCGGGCGCACGGTGTCGCTGACGTGGCGCGGCGGTGGCCTGCCGTTCGCGCACGCGTCCGACGTGCCGATGGAGGTCCGAGGCTTTGCGCCCGACGAAACGCCGCAGCGCGAGGCCGGCGACGCCGACCTGCTCTACCTGCCGCTGCCGTTCGGTGCCGCCCATCGCGACTTCGTCCGCTTCAGCCTGTCGACCAAGCTCGTGACCTACCTGGGCACCGGACGGCCGATCCTGTACCACGGCCCGAAGGAGGCGGCCGCCGCCCGCCTGCTCAGCGAGCACGACGCGGCGATCGTCGTCGACTCGCCGCGCCCGGAGGCGCTGGTCGCCGGCATCGAGCGCGGGCTCGAGCGGGCGGCCACGATCGGCGCCAACGCCCTGGCGCTTGCGCGAGCGGAGTTCTCGGTGCGCCAGGTCCGCGACCGCTTTCTGTCCGGCCTCGACGGCTTGGCGAGCGCTTGAGCGCCGCCGAGGATGAGCTGACGCTCGAACCCGGCGCCATCGCCGAGGAGACGCTGACCTCGGCGCAGGCGAAGTCCCGCGCGGCCACCGGGGTGGCCATGCTGATGGGACGAGGCGTCGCCTTCCAGGTCCTCGGGTTCCTGGGCAACCTCGTCCTCGCGCGCCTGCTCGTCCCCGAGGACTTCGGCCTCGTGGCGATCGGGTACGCCGTGGTGAACCTCGGCCGGTTCCTGGCCGTGGGTGGGCTCGGGTACGCCATCGTGGGCCGGGCCGAGGCGCCCGCCCGGGGCGAGCTGCGGGCGATCACCGGGCTGCAGCTCGTCATCACGTCGACGATCGGCATCGTCGCCACGGCGGTCGCCGTCTCGGTGGGCAACACGGCGCTCGTAACCGCGGTCATGATGCTCGCGCTCCCGCTGTCGGCGTTCCGGTCGCCGGCCGTGCTGCTCCTGCAGCGGAAGATGGAGTTCAAGGCGCAGGTCAAGATCGACGCGACCGAGGTCGTCGTCAACCTCGCGTGGGCGATCCCCGCTGCCGCGCTCGGCTTCGGGGCGTGGAGCCTCGCGACGGCGATGGTCGTCGCCGCGGCGGCAGCGACGGTGGTGGCCTGCATCGTGAGTCCGGCCGGCTTCCTCGTGCCGTCGTTACAGCTCGCCCGGCTCCGCTCGATCCTCGGGTTCGGCGTGCGCTTCCAGGCGGTGAACGCGAGCCATCTCGCCAACGACCTCGTCCTCACCGCGGGCATCGGCGCCATCGGCGGCGTCCCGGTGCTGGGCCTGTGGAACTTCGCCTACCGGATCCTCCGTGCGCCGTACCTCCTGTTCGAGGCCATGTGGCACGTCGGGTTCCCGCTGTTCGCGCGCCTCGAAGGGTCGCCCGACGCCCGCGATGTCGGAGGCCTTCTGGAGCGGATGGTGGCGACCGTTGCGGTCGCGGTGGTCGCGGTGCTCACGCCGCTGGTCGCCTCCAGCCCCGCGCTGGTCCCACTCCTGTTCGGGGATGACTGGGCCGACGCGGCCCTGATCCTCCCGGGCTCCGCCCTGGCCATCGGCGTCTACGGGCCGATCGGGATCAGCGGCTACGCCTACCTGTACGCCCAGGGGGACTCCACCACGGCCCTGCAGGGGAGCTTCCTCAGCAACGCCGTGCGCTGGGGGACGACCTTCGGGCTGCTGCCCGGTCTCGGCGTGGTCGCGATCGGCATCGGATGGGCGGCCGCCGCCTTCTGCGAGCTGCCGCTCGTCGCCCATCGCACCCGCAAGCGCTGCGGGGCGCGCCTGGTGCGGCGGGTCGTGCGCCCCGCACTCGCCGGATCCGTCGCGGGCGCCGCGGGATGGGTGGTCGCGGACCGCCTCGGCGTGACTGTGCCCTCGGCGCTGCTCTCGGTGGCGACGGCGACGGCCGGCTTCGCGGCGCTGATGTGGATCTTCGATCGCGACGAGCTGAAGGCGGCCGTCTCCATGATCCGCGGGGCGGCCCGCGAGGCGAGGCAGGGCATCCGGCAAGCATGAGCGCCGGCGACTACGACTCCTACCACGAGCGGGGGCGCACGGCCGTGTTCGGCGACGTCTTCGAGCGGGTTCGCGTGCGCACGGTCGAGTGGATCCTCGAGCGCGACCCCGACCTGCGCACGACGGGGACGCTGCTCGACCTGGGCGCCGGCGAGGGGCGCTACTTGCCGCTCTGGCAACGCCGCAATCCGCGCGCCACCATCGTCGCCGCCGACCTGTCGGCGCTGGCGTCCGAGCGCTCCGCGGGCCGGCACCCCGACGTACGGCACGTCGTCGCCGACGCCCAGGAGGTGCCGCTGGCCGACGGCTCGGTGGACGCGATCGTCTCGATCGAGGTGCTCGAGCACGTGCCCTCGGGGGCGAGGATGCTGCGCGAGGTCAGCCGCCTGCTGCGGTCGGGCGGATGGGCGCTGATCTCGACACCGTGCGGCAACCGTGGGTCGTTCCCGTGGGTCCTGGCCGCGGTGAGCGGCGAGCTGTCGGCCGGGAACGGCGGCGGGGTCCGCTTCGGGCGCATCGACGACCCGACCCACCTGCGCCTCTATCGGCAGCAGGAGCTGGAGCGCCTGTGCGCGGCGAGCGGGCTCGAGGTCCGCCGCACGTATCGCAGCGGGCACCTCTTCACGCACCTGGCCGAGCGGCTGGAGCTCGCCGTCAAGCGCCGGGTGGACATCAAGCGTCGCTCGGGTGCGGCGGATGAGGCGTTCTCCCGCGTCCTCGACGCCGTGGCCCTGCTCGACCTCCGGCTCCTGCGGCCGCTCCCCAACGCAAGCACGATGGTGCTGGTGCTGCGCCGGCCCTGACGCGAGCGTCTAGGCCTTCGCCGCGGCCAGGCGCTCGTAGTGCTGCGCGTAGCCGTCGATCACCGGCGGCCAGCCGAAGCCCGCGGCGGCCTCGCGCGCGGCCGCGGCCATCGCGCTCCGCAGGCCCGGGTCCGCAGCCAGCTCCACCAGCCGGCCGGCGATCACGTCGGCGTCCCGCTCGATGAACCACCCGTTGACGCCGTCGACCAGCAGCTCCTCGACCCCGCTCACCCAGGGGATCAGCAGCGGGAGCCCCGCGGCCGCGGCCTCGAGGCTGACGAGCGGGAACGCCTCGTAGGCGGTGGGGAGCACGAAGGCATCGGCGGCGGAGTAGAAGGGGCCCACGTCGGCGACGGCGCCCGCGAAGCGCACACGGTCGCCCACCCCCGCCGCGGCGGCGACGGCTGCGTACCGGGCCGCGTCCCCTTCGCCGACGACGATGAGCCGCCACTCAGGAGCGCGGGCGAGCGACTCGATCGCGAACCGCAGCCCCTTCCGCTCCCATTCTCCGCCGACGAAGATCGCCACGGGGTCCGCGTCGTCCAGCCCGAGGCGCTCGCGGACCCGGCGACGGGCGGTCGCGTCCTCCGCGAACTCCCGAAGGTCGACGCCGTTGGAGATCACGGTGACCCGGCCGTCCAGCTTCGGGAACTCCAGCTCGATCTCGGCCGCCACGCCGCGCGACACGCCGACGATGCTGGCGGTGCGGCGGGGGTGGTAGCACCAGGACTCGGCCAGGAGGCTGAGCCGTGTTCCCAGCCACGAGTTGACCCGATGGGCGGCGGTCCGCCGGCGCGCCCGGGTGATCGTGCGGCTGCGCCGGGCGAACGCCCGGTGGCAGAAGTGCACGGTGGATGTGTCGGCCCGATTGAGGACGACGGCGCCCGTCGTGTGCACGAGCCCGCGGCGGTGACGCGAGACCAGAAACGAGCCGGCCACGAAGAACCATGGATAGGCGAGCGCAAAGGGGCGGGCGGGGCCGTGCACGCGGACCCAGTGCAGGTGCGGGTGGGGCGGGAGCCGACAGGACCGGGCGAGGACGGTTACGGTGTGGCCGCGCTCGAGCAGCCCGGTCACCAGCGCGGCCAGCTGGCGCTCCATCCCGCCCCCCGCGCCCACGTCGTGGGCCACCAGCATCACCGCCGGCCTCATCGCAGCGCCGCGACGATGGTGGCTGCGATGACCGGCCAGTCGAACGCGCGCTCGTAGAGCTCCCGCCCGGCGGCGCCAAGGGCGTGGCGCCGGCCGGGATCGCCGGCCAGCGCTCGTGCGGCGTCGCTGAGGCCCTGCCGATCATCGACCGGCACCAGGGTGAGGGCGTGACTGGAGCGAAGCACGCCGTCGGTCAGCCGTCCGTCGGTGCCCACGACGGGGAGGCCGTGCTGGAGGGCGGCCATCAACGTGGTGCGGCGCGTCGACACGCCATCGACGAAGGGGGCCACGAAGAGGTCCGCCGCCGCCAGGTGGCGGGCGACGTCCGACGCCTCCAGCCAGCCCGGCTCGATCAGCCGCACCGATTCCCGGAGACCCCGGACCGGCGGTGCCCCCGCGCCGAGGTTCAGCACCACCACCTGCTGGTGGACGTCGGCCGCCGCGTTGGCCGCGCCGGCGACGTCCTCGATGCGGCGGGACGGGTGCCCGGTGCCGAAGGCCGCGATGACGAGTGCGTCCCGCGGGAGCGCGAGCCTGGCCCGTTCGTCGCCGCGACACCGCCGCAGGTCGGGGAGGTTCGAGCCGACCGGAAGGTGCTCGGCCGCGAGCTTCCTGGCCAGCGGCTCCACCGGCGTGAACACGACGTCCGCGCAACGCACGACTCTGCGCAGCTGCACGCGCTGCCACGCGCCCAGCACGGCCCAGCGCCAGTTCAGCGCGGGCACGTAGGACTCGTGGACGACGAGGCAGATGCGGCTTCCGCGCCGCCGCGCCCGCCGCAGGCCGGCGGCCGGCGCACGGGCAAAGCCCCGTCTCCCGTAGGAGAACGGGTTGTAGTTGAGCAGGATGACGTCGGCCGGGTGCGCCTCGGGCGGCTCGCGGTCCACCTCCACCTCGAGCCCCCGGTCGGCCAGCGCGCTCGCCAGGTGGTCGGCGTAGTCGCGGATCGCGTCGACCTCGGCGTGCACGGGCCCGCAGACGATCCGGATGCGGGTGGTGCTGCGTGCGCGCGGCGGCAGGGCCAGCGGCGGCGCCGCCGGGCGGAGCTTCGTGGCCACGGATCCGGCGGCCGGTTGCATGCGGGTGCGGAACAGCCAGAACGAGAGCGTCCCGGCCGCGAACCAGAAGAACGGCCCTCCGGGCGTGTTCGACGTCGCCGCCCCCGCCAACCCCGACGTCACCAGCGCGACGAGCGCGGCGACGAGCGCGGCCAGGAGCAGCCGCTGCTCGTCGTCGGCCACCCGGCGCACGCGGCGCCAGCTCCCGATGATCAGGCGGAGGCTGAAGGCCAGCAGGACCAGGAGCCCGGCGACGCCGAGCTCGACCAGCAGGTACGTCGCCTCGCTGTCGCCGTTCAGGACCCGGCCCGGGTGCGCCTGGCCCCCGAGGCTGACCGCGGGACCGACACTGCCGATCCCCGCACCGAGCGGGAAGTCCGCCACGTACTGCGGAACCAGGGCGAGGGTCCCTCCCTTGGAGTCGATCGCGGTGGGCACGACGCGCGTCGGCGCGATGCCGGAGTAGCGGTAGAACGCCCCGCCCGGCCCGTTGGCCAGGAAGAACACGATCGCGCCCGTGACCAGCCCGACGGTGGCGAGACCGAAGAGCAGCTGGCGCGCACGGCGCGCCGAGCTGACGATGAGCGCGAACGCACAGGCGGCGACCACCGCGCTCACCACCGACGTGCGCTGGGCCGACGTGAGCACGGCGAACACCGCTCCGCCGGTGAGGGCCGCATAGAGCAGGGCCTGCCTCGTCCGGCGGCGAGCGAGCACCGTGAGCGCCAGCCCGCCCGGCAGGGCCAGCATCCCGACGGCGCCGCCGAAGCCGATGTCGGACCCCAGGCCGAAGGACCGGTTGCGCGAGATCTGCTTCCCGGTGTTCGGGTCGGTGCCGCCCGCGTAGGACCGGCCGGAGAGGCCGTCCGTGCCGTGCAGGCGCTGGTAGTACCCCGGTCCCCAGGCGGCGAACTGGCTCACCGAGAGGTTGAGCTGGACGAAGTTCACGGCGCCGTTGATGGCGGCGACCACCAGCAGCAGCACGAAGAAGATGCGGAGCCGCGGCGCCGTGCGCAGCAGGGCGTAGCCGAAGAAGAACAGCGGGACCCACTCGAGGTGGGGACGCAGGGCGGCCAGCGAGTGGGCGAACGAGCCGTCGGCCGGGTTGGCGAGCTGGACGAGGACCACGGCCACGAACGCGACCACCCAGCCGGTCAGCGGCGGCGGTTCGAGAGCCTGGCCGCGGACCAGCCCGCGCACGACCACGCCGAGCACGATCGCGTAGAGCAGCCCGTCGCGCAGCAGGGTGAGCTCGGAGTGGCCGCTGGCCAGCCGGAGGGCCCCGTCGACGAGCGCGAGGTAGAGGAGCAGCGCGACCAGTGACCACGCGTAGCGCGCGCTCGTGAACATCCAGACGCAGACGGCGCCGAACGCGAGCGCGAGCAGGAGGGTGAACGGCGCGGCGGGGAGGGCGATCGCCGCGCCCACCGAGACGGCGGCGATGGCAACGCCGGCCACAGCCGTGCCGATGGCGGCGTCGGTCCGGTGCAATGGCGTCACGCGGCGGTGCCGAAGTACCCCGCGGCCAGACGCTTGAATTCCTTGCTGGAGACGTCGTTGGCGACCACGCCGAGGACGTTCATCCTCGGGTGACGCCGCAAGATCTCGGTGACGCGGCGCACGGCCGGCACCGTCACCTGTCCGACCCGCGCCACGAGGATCGTGGCGTCGGCGCGTGCGAGCAGGGGCACGGCATCGCTGACCGTCAGGAGCGGCGAGGAGTCGATGAGGGCGAGGTCGTACTCCGCCGTGATCTGGTCGAAGAGCGAGCTGAGCCCCTCGGTGGCGAGGACCGCCGGCGGGTTGGCGCTCGCGGTGCCGCTGGTGAGGACCGAGATGCTCCCGGGCGGCACCGGCGACGAGTCGCCGTTGGTCGCCGCCCCGGGGGCCGCCACCGCCACCGGTGCGTCGGCGGCGACACGCTGAAGCGCATCGCCCAGGTCCATCCCGCCGGAGAGGACGTTGACCAGCCCGGGGGTCGCCTCGATCCGGAACATCGTCGCGAGGCTCGGATTCCGGAGGTCGGACTCGACCACGGCCACGCGCAGCCCCGAGTCGCGCGCCGCCAGGGCGAGGTTGCGCACGACGGTGGACTTGCCCTCGCCGGGCAACGCGCTGGTGACCAGGACCGTCCGCGGTGGGCGATCGAGGTCCGCGCACTGGATGTTCGTGAGCAGGCTGCGGAACGCCTCGTCGAAGGACTGGTCGACCATCGGGTCCTGCCCCTGGTGGTGCGGCACCACCCCGAAGAGGCTGACGCCGTACGCCCGCTCGACGTCCTCCACGTGGCGGATTCGCTTGTCGAGACGATCGAGGACGTACACCGCCGCGACGGCCAGCAGCAGGCTCAGGACGAACGCGAACGCCGCGTTCCGCAGCGGGCGTGGCTCCGACGGGCCGCTCGGCGGCTGCGCCCGGCCGACCGGTTCGGCGCCGGCGCGGGGCAGCGTCAGCGCCGCCTGCAGATCGGCGATCTGCGACTTGAGCTGGGTCCGCTGGCCCGCGCTCTGCGGCCCGGGAGGCAGTGCTTCGAGGTCCTGGCGTGCGGCGCGCAGACCCTCTTCGGTGTTCTTGCGCAGCTGGCTCTCGCGGCCCGAAATCAGCGCGTCGACGTAGGCGTTCGCCAGCCGCGCAGCGCGCTGCGGGGTGTCCGCGGTCACGGTGACGGTCACGAAATCGGAGTCCGACGAGGCCGCCGCCGTGACCCGGCCCGAGCCACCGACGCTGCGCACCACCTCCTCGACCACGGGGCTCGACTTGAGGAGCTGCAGGATGTTGTTGGCGGTTCGCGTCGCGTTCCCCGCCGAGAAGCCCACGTCGGACGCGCTCGCCTGGATCAGCACCTGGGTGGAGGCGGTGTAGAGCTTCGGCTTGGACGCGTAGTACAGGTACGTCCCGCCGGTTGCCACCGCGACCACGGCCAGGATCAACCACCACCGCGATCGGATCGGCCGCAGCAACTCCCGGAGGTCGACGGACTGAGTGGGTTGCGTCGCTGGGTTCAGGACGTCCTCGTGCGCCGTACCGGTCGACTGTAACCAGGGAGCCCCGGGGAGGTCCAGCCGCGACGAGCGGGGTTGCAGGAACAGGCGGCGGCCCGTTACGGTCGACAGCGAGGATGGTGCGCCCCCACGGCGACCCGGGGCCTGGCCCTAGGTTTGCCCGCGTCCACGACCAGCTGATCGGGATGCGGGGAGCCGACCGCAGCTTTGGCGGCGTGAAGCCGTGAGGGTCCTCTACGTGAACCACACGGGGCACGTGAGCGGCGCGGAGCGGTCGCTGCTCACCTTGATGGAGGC
This sequence comes from Solirubrobacteraceae bacterium, assembly GCA_036270095.1. Taxonomy (GTDB): domain Bacteria; phylum Actinomycetota; class Thermoleophilia; order Solirubrobacterales; family Solirubrobacteraceae; genus DATBDE01. The sequence goes on from DATBDE010000087.1 coordinate 20,053, forward strand.
GTTGCCGCCGGACTACGCGCCGATGCTGGTGTGCCCGAACGGCGCGCTCGCCCGGGCCGGCCGCAAGCTCGGGGTGCCGGTGGAGATCATCGTAGGCACCGACGCGAGCCTGCGCTTCCACCCGCTCCACACGACGCGCGCGCTCTACGACGCGGCGACGACGTCGCGGCAGCTCGCTCGGCTGTCCCGGGAGCTCGAGCCCGACCTCGTGCACGCTAACTCGATCCGCACCGGCCTGATCGCCGCCGGGGCCGCCGCGCGGACGCGCGTGCCCACCATCGCGCACGTCCACGACCGCCTGCCGGGCGGGCGCGTGGCAACGCTGATGCTGAAGAGCATGGTCAGCGGGGTCGACGGGTTGCTCGCCTGTTCCTCCTACGCCGCCGAGCCGCTGTGGGCGCTCAATCCCCGCAAGCCCGTCAAGGTCGTCCACAACCCGGTCGACGTGGACCGGTTCTGTCCGTCCGTGTTGTCGCGCCGGACGGCGCGCGAGCGCCTCGGGCTCGACGAGACGACGCCGGTCCTGGCCACGGTGGCACAGATCATCCCCTGGAAGGCCCAGGACGATGCCATCCGGATCCTGGCCGAGCTGAAGCGGGAGTGGCCGGATGCCTGCCTGCTGCTCGTCGGCTCGCCGAAGTTCACCAGCCGCGCCGCGCGCTACGACTCGGAGGCCTACGCGAGCGAGCTGGATCGGCTCGTCTCGTCGCTCGGCGTCCAGGACCAGGTTCGCTTCCTGGGCGAACGCGACGACGTTCCCGAGGTGCTCCGCGCCGCGGACATCCTCCTCGTCCCGTCGTGGGCGGAGCCGTTCGGCATGTGCATGATCGAGGCGATGGCCATGGAGCTGCCCGTGCTGGCAACCGAAGTGGGAGGCCCGAAGGAGGTCGTGACGGACGGTCGCGACGGGTTGCTCCTGCCGCCGCAGGCCCCGGCCGCGTGGGCGGCGGCGGCGAGCCGGCTGCTCCGCGACCGCGAGTACCGGACCGCGATCGGCCGGGCCGCCCGAGCGCGCGTCGTCGAGCAGATGAACGTGCCGGCGTACGTGGAGCGGGTCCTGGCGGGGTATGCCGAGTCGCTCGGACACGGCGGCCGGCGATCGGACCGGCGGCGGCCCGTCCTCGTGTAGTCGCTGGCCATGGCGCCTTCCCGTCGTCTGCTCGTCATGACGCCTGACTTCCCGCCGCGACACGGCGGCATCCAGGTGCTCCTCCATCGGCTCGTCCTGCACACGGAGTTCGCGTCGCGGGTGGTCACGCTGACGTCGCCGGGGGCGAAGGAGTTCGATGCCGAACAGTCCTTCGACCTCCGCCGCGTCGACTGGGTACCGCGCTCCCGCAAGGCGTCGTTCCTGCGCCTGAATGCCGCGGCCGTGCGCGAGGCCAGGCGGTTTCGCCCCGACGCGGTGCTCAGCGGCCACATCGTGACCGCGCCGGCGGCCTGGGCGATCCGCACGACGCTCGGACCGCGAGCCGTCCAGTACCTGTACGCCGACGAGGTCCGGGCGGCGCCGAGGCTGTGCAGGTTTGCGCTGCGGGACGCCTCGGCCGTCGTCGTGGTCAGCCGGCACGCCGACGCGCTCGCGCGCCGGTTCGGGACGGAGAGGCGCCGCATCCACCGCATCCCTCCCGGGGTCGACCTCCCCGCCGACCCGCCTCCGGCCCAGCGCGCGGAGCGGCGCACACTGCTGACGGTCGCCCGCCTCGACGACGAGTACAAGGGACACGACGTCATCCTGCGCGCGCTGCCGCTGATCAAGCGAGACGTTCCCGACGTGCGCTGGGTCGTGCTGGGCGACGGCGCGCTGCTCCCGCGCCTGAAGCGACAGGCGGCGGAGGAGGGCCTCGACGGCGCCGCCTGCTTCCTCGGCGGGGTCTCCGACGCCGAGCGGGACCACTGGTACCGCACGGCGCACGTCTTCGTGATGCCGAGCCGCCTGCCCGTGCGCGGGGGAGGCGAGGGCTTCGGGATCGTCTATCTGGAAGCGGGCGCGCGCGGGCTGCCCGTGGTCGCCGGGAACGTCGGCGGCGCGCTCGACGCCGTCGTCGACGGGGAGACCGGCGTGTTGATCGACCCGACGAACCCCACCGCTGTGGCCGCGGCTGCGGTCGACCTGCTCCGCTCCCCCGAGCGCGCCGCCCGGATGGGGAGGAACGGCGCGGCGCGCGCCCAGCGCTTTGCCTGGCCGATCATCGCCCGCCAGGTCGAGAACGTGATCCTCGAGACGCTCGACGCGTGAGGCTCGACGTCAGCTACTTCGCGACGCAGGGGTCGGGGAGCCGCGACGAACAGCGCATCGCAGATCTGCTCCAAGCGCTCGACGCCCGACCGGTCCCCTTCGATCGGAGCGCGCGGGTGCGTTCGTGCCTGGGCGTCATCCGCGCCCTGCGGAAACGGTCGCCCGACCTGGTCGTGATGGAAGGGATGGGCGTGGCCGGCGGCATCGCCGTCCTCGTCTCGCGCTGGCTCCTGCGCGTGCCCTACGTCGTCTCGAGCGGCGACGCCATCGCACCGTTCGTGCGCACGCGACGGCCGCTCGTCGCGCCGATCGCCGCTCTGTACGAGCGGCTGTTGTGCCGGCGTTGCGCTGGGTTCATCGGCTGGTCGCCGTACCTGACGGGTCGGGCGCTCACGTTCGGCGCTCCGCGCGCGATGACCGCGCCGAACTGGGCTCCCCTTGCGCAGCGGCGGACCGATGGCCGCGAGGTGCGCGCACGCCTCGGGATTCCCGCCGACATGGTCATCTTCGGCATCGTCGGGTCGCTGGAGTGGAACAGCCGCGTTCGGTACTGCTACGGGCTCGAGCTGGTCCTGGCGCTGGCGCGCGTGCGCCGTGAGGACGTCGGCGTGCTCATCGTCGGCAGCGGCAGCGGCCGGGACCGGCTCGCGACCCTGCGCTCGAGGTTTGCGCTGAACAACGTCTACCTGCCCGGAGCGGTGGCGCGGACCGAGGTCAGCGCGCACCTGGACGCCATCGACGTGGCGAGCCTGCCGCAGAGCGTCGACGGCGTCGGAACCTTCCGCTACACGACCAAGCTGAGCGAGTACCTGTCGGCGGAGCTGCCCGTGGTCACCGGGCAGCTCCCGGCGGCCTACGACCTCGACGGCGGCTGGCTCTGGCGCCTCCCCGGCGACGCTCCCTGGGACGAGACGTACGTCGCCGCGCTGGCGAAGCTGATGAACGGGGTGGAACGCTCGGAGATCGAGGACCGGCGTGCGTGTGTCCCGCGCTCCAGCGACCTCTTCGACTTCGGCCGCCAGCGCCAACAGGTCGCGACGTTCGTGAAGGACCTCATCGGTCGCGAGCGCGGGTGAGGCCCACGAGCAAGAGCGGCGGTTGCGCCGGCGCACGCGCGGCGGGTACGCTCGGCTTGGGATGGAGGTTGCCGAGGCCGCCGCCGGCTCCGCGACGCCCCGCGCCCGGCGGAGGCTGCGGCGGTTGCTGGCGGGTACCGGCGGGCGCAGGGTCCAACGCGACCTGACCGCATGCAACCGCGCGCTGGCGCACGCCTACGACACCGACGAGCCGGCCGACCGCGCCGTCGCGCTCGAGCGGCTCGCCCAGGCCCGGGCGTCCCACGCCGCTCTGCGGCGCAAGCTGGCCGCGGTCCCCGACGCCGGGGCGTCAGGCCGCGACGCGGTCGCGGCCATGGAGCGCTTCGACCTGGCGCTCGTCGCGTTCGCGCAGCTCCTCATCTCCGGCCCCACCCCCGAGGCGCTCGCGGCCGCCGACCGGGCGCCCGATCTCGTCGCGCGCGCCACGGCCGACCTGGTCCGCGTGTACGAAGAGCTCGCGTGAACCAAGAGCACCTCGATGACCTCGCGCGCGCGGCGGCCAGGGCCGACGACCTGTCCCTCAGCCGCCGCACGGCGGTCAAGCTGGCCATCGTTGCGGCGATGGTGGCCGCGCCGTTCGGTGCGCGGATCGCCACCGCCGGCGCTGCGCCGCGCGGCACCGCCCAGTTCCCGAACACGCTGTGCCTGGAGTGCAAGGACCGGATCGAGCAGACGTTCCGCCGCAACGCGGCGCGCTGCTTCACCAGGCCGCGCATCTTCGTCCTGCAGTGGTGCGCGTTCGAGACCGCGGCCCGCAAGTACATCGACGCCGCCAAGGAAGGCTGCTTCGGGAAGTGCCAGCCGCTGTCCGCGCCGCCGACGCCGGTGCCCCAGCCGCCGATCACCCCCCAGCCGATGCCCACCGTCAGCGACGAGTGCCTCAACTGCATGTCCGTCGGCGGCAAGTGCTGCCCGCCGAACGGCCCGTTGTGCGCGTGCGCCAACGCCTCGCTCCCGTGCAGCCGCTACGGCTGCGCGGGCGACTAACGCTTGGCGGTGACGCCCTCGGGGGGCAGCGTGCGGAAGTCGGCCAGGAACTCGACGATGCCCTGCACCGCCGCCTCCCAGATGCGCGCGCCGGTCTCGGCCGTGGCGACGGTCGGGTCGCCCATGATCCCCTCGGGGAAGCGCTCGGCGAACGTGTAGCCGATCGCCGTCTGGCCGGCGTCGGTGAGGTCGCGGAAGTCGCGCGGCGTGCGCGCCTCGATCGGCCGCCGGATGCCCTGCGGGTCGCCGACCATGCCCGGCGCCAGGTGGCTCAGCAACGAGGTCTCGAACTCGCAGGCGTGGCCGCTGCCGCCGACCGCGCTCGTGCGCGCCTCCGCGAACTCGGCGGCCGCGAGGTCGTAGTACGTGATCGTGCCGATGGACAGGCCGTGCTTGCGCTTGGCCTCGTACATCACGAGCCCGAGGATGGGCTTGTTGCCGTGGTGTCCGTTGATCCAGACCTGGCGCCGAAAGCCCGAGCGCAGCAGCGTCTCGGTCACGTCGTTGGCCAGCGCGAGCATCGTCGTCGGCGTGAGGCTGATCGTGCCCCCGAGCTCGACGTGCGCGTGCGACAGCCCCCACGGGATCGACGGCGCGACGAGCACGTCGTCGAACTCCCGCGCCGCGGCCGCGCTCACGCGCTCGGCCGCGTAGATGTCCATCTCCACCGGCAGGTGCGGGCCGTGCTGCTCGATCGCGCCGACCGGGATCAGCACCGTCGCGCCCCTCTCGGCGCAGTCGGCCAGCGCCGGCTGCGCGAGCTTGCGCATCTCGACTTCGCGCCCCTGGTGGTTCACGACAGGTGCTTGAGCAGGTCGTAGAACTGGCGGTTGAAGAACACGAGCGGCGAGCGGGCGCGACCGAAGCTGACGTCCCCGACGTGGCCGATGAAGATCGTGTGGTCGCCGACGACGACCGAGTTGTACAGCTCGCAGTGGATGGCGACGACCGCGTTGCTGATGACCGGCGAGCCCATCTCGCTCTCGTCGCGCACGAGGTCGTCGATGAACTTCGGCTTGCCCGGCGCGGCCGCGCGCGTGGCGATGTCGGTCTGGTCGTGGCCGAGGATGTTCACGCCGAAGCAGCCCTGCTCGAGGATCGCCCGCGTGCTCACGGCGCCGGTGATCAGGCAGGCCAGCAGCAGCGGCGGGTCCATCGACAGCGAGGTGCACGAGCTCACGGTCGTGCCCCACGGCCGCCCCTCGATCCAGTTCGTCACGACGACGACCCCGCTGGCCAAGCGGCACATGCCCTCGCGCATGGCGTGGCCCATGGCGTCGCGCTCGGCCATGAGCGCGCCCTCGGAGCCGAGCGGCTCGGTCACGCGCGACGGGCTAGACACGGGCGGCCTCGGCGGGATGGAGCTCGGCCGGGAGGACGCGGTCATGGTCGATGATCTGCTCGTCGTCGAGCCACAGCGAGCAGCCGCGCATCGGCATGTCCATGTGGCACGCCGTGCTGTTGGGCCCGCCGAACTCGACCGTCGGCCCGGTCGAGAACATCACGCTTCCGTAGTACGAGCGCGAGTCCATGCCGATGCCGCGGGTGCCGGCGTGGTCGGCGTCCCAGTCGCCGATGGTCAGCGCGTCCCAGCGCGCGCGATGGTTCATGCCCCAGCCGATGTGCGAGATGCCGTAGGCGCGGTCGTCGTCGAAGCGCTCGAGGTACTCGCGCACGAGGCCCGCGTCGAGGTCGCCGTCGATCGCCGTGATCGTCCCGTGCTTGATCGTCAGGCGCACGGGCGAGGTCACGTAGCGCCAGTGCGGGAAGAGGATGTCGCCCGGCTTGAGCACGACGGTCCCGTTGATGCCGTCGGTATTGCCAACGGTCCCGACCAGGGCACTGGCGAAGTGGTCCCAGCGCCCGGGCTCGTCGGCAACGCCGTACTGGTGGATGTAGCCGAACTCGCCCAGCTCGTAGGTGCAGTCGGTGCCGCCGTCGTCGGTGAAGCGCAGCCGCGAGGCCTGCTCGAGCCGTGCGCGAGCGGCGCGCACGCGCCGCCGCAGGTCGTCGTCGGCGAACAGGCGGCGGAGCGCCTGGGGCGGCTCGACGCAGCTGATGATCTTGGTCTGCGCCGCGCGGATGGCCTGCTGCTCCGCCGACCACAGGAGGAACACGAGGTCGACCATGAGGTCGCAGCGGCTGAAGGTCTCGACCAGCGTGGCCGGGAACGCATCCAGGCCGGTCTCGGCCGCGCGCACGCCCAGCTCGCCGCCGTCGTCGGGGGCGCCGGTGGACGGAATGTCGACATGGAAGGTCGCGGCATCGAGCGCGCGGGCGGCGTCCTGGAAGGCCTCCGCGTACTTCCCGCGCTTCATGCCCTGGGTGAGCACGCCCACCGTGTCGCCCGCGGAAATGCCGCAGAGGGCCAGCTCATCGCGGAACATCGCCGCCAGGTCGCCGTTCGGTTCCATGCGGAGCCGATCATTCAGGCCCCTGGCGGCGATGTCATCGGGGAAGTACCCAGCGTTGGCTGAGGGTTTTCCCTCATCGGCCGAGGATGGCGTAGGCTCGGCGAGCAGCATGCCCGAGATCAACACCGGATTCGACGAGCGCCTCGTCGAGGCGATCGCCGTGGCCACCGATGTGCAGGAGCTGGCGGAGAGCATCGGCAGGGCAGCGTCCGTGGGCGGCGACCGGGTCACCGTACGGCTGTGGAGCGCGCACGCGCCCGAGCTGCGCGAGGTCATCCGCCACCCGGGCCAGGCCATCCTGCCGCCGTGGCCCGAGGCGGAGCAGGCGGCGGAGGTGCTCGACCTCGAGATCGACGGCACGACGGTCGGCAAGCTCGAGCTCCACGGGATCGATCCCGCCGCGGCGCGGGTCTCCCCGCTGACCCGCAAGCTGCTCGCCCTGCGCTTCGAGCGGCTGCTGCAGCGCGTCACCCAGCCCGCGCTCGCGGCCGACCTGCCCACCGACAGCCTGCGCGACGAGATCCAGGAGGTGGTGGAGGCGTTCGCCGAGGAGGCCCAGCGGGCGCTGCCGCACGATCGCCTGAGCATCTACCTGCTCACGGCCGACGGGGCCGGGCTCGAGCGCTTCGCCATCGCCACCTCGGCGCACATCCCCGGCGACCAGGACGTCCACCCGCTCAACGCCACCGGCCTGTCGCGCGTGCTGCTGACCAACCGCCCGCTGCTCTCGGACGACTTCGGCGACGACGACCGCTTCCCCGGCGTGTCGGACGCGACCATCTACGAGGCCGGCTACCACTCGATCGTCAGCGCGCCCCTGCGCCTGCGCGGCAAGCCCTTCGGCGTCCTGAACTTCATCGCCCGCGCGAAGGGCGCCTACTCGGACCGTGACGTCGTCGTGGCCCAGCAGATGGCCGACCAGGTGGCGTCGTTCCTGCGCGACCTGCGCCTGCAGCAGACGATCAGGGACAACGTGCGCCGCCGCGCGGTGCAGGAGGAGCGCGACCGGCTCGCACGGGAGTTCCACGACACCATCGCCCAGTCGGTGACCGCGATCAGCGTGGGCGCCGACCGCCTCGCCCAGGACCTGCCTCCGGAGTCGGCCGGCCACGACGAGGCCAAGTCGGTGCAGCAGCTGGCGTGCAACCTGCTCACCGAGCTGCGGGCCTCGTTGCTGGCCACGCCGCCGTCCGAGCTCGAGGGCCGGTCGCTGGCCGAGGCGATCGAGGAGACGGCGCGCCAGCTCGAGCGCTCGGGCCCGGAACGGGTCGACGTCCACGTCCGCGGCGACGCCGGCGCCGTGCCGCGCCACGTGCAGATCGCGACGCTACGCATCCTCCAGGAGGCGCTGGCCAACGTGCGCAAGCACGCGGACGCGTCGACGGTGCGCGTTGCGCTCGACGTCGGCGACGGCCTCGCGCTGACCGTGACCGACGACGGCGCCGGCTTCGCCGCCGCCGACGAGGGCTTCGGCCTGACCAGCATGCACCAGCGCGCGGTCGCGCTGGGTGGGCGGCTCGCGCTGACCTCCCGCGCGGGCGGGCCGACCGAGGTCGCGTTCACCGCCCCGCTCGGCGGCACGAGGACGGCCGACGACACCGTGGTGAGCCTGAGCACGCCCGAAACGGTCGTGCGCGTGCTCGTGGTCGACGACCACACGATGTTCCGCGAGGGCCTCGTCGGGCTGCTCGGCGGCGAGGCCGGGGTGACCGTCGTGGGCGGCGCCGCCACCGCGGGCGAGGCGATCGCCATGGCCGACCTGCTCAAGCCCGACGTCGTGCTGCTCGACTTCGACCTGCCCGACCGCTCGGGCATCGAGGTCGCCCGCGAGCTCTGCGCCGGCGCCGGCGGCCCGGTGGTGCTGATGATGTCCGCGTTCGCCCAGGCCGTGAACGTGGCCGAGGCCTTCGACGTGGGCGCCAGCGGCTACCTGTCGAAGGACTCGAGCCGCGAGGAGCTCCTCAACGCCATGCGCGCCGCGCTGGGCGGGGCGACGTTCTTCAACACCGCCTCGTGGTCGGAGCTGAGGTCGCCGGGCGCGCAGCTCACGCTGCGCGAGCTCGAGGTCCTGCAGCTCATCGCCGAGGGCGAGACCAACGCGTCGATCAGCGAGGAGCTCCACCTCGCGGTCAAGACCGTCGAGCGCATCGTGCGGACCATCTGTGCCAAGCTCGGCTGCCGCAACCGCACGCACGCCGTGGCGCTCGCGCTGGCCCAGAACGTCATCCGGACGCCGTCGCTGCAGCGCCGCCGCTGACTCCCGCACCCTCGTGATCGTCGACTGTCAGGCCCACTGGTATCCGCGCGCGTTCTTCGAGTACTGCCTGCCGCGGACCACGCACCCGCTGTGCCGCCGCGACGGGGACGGCTTCATCTACGAGCTCGCCCCCGACGTGCCGCTCGCGTTCGGCCGCGAGCGCATCGACGCCGAGCTCGTGCTCGACGCGCTGCAGCCGCTCGGCATCGACCAGCTCGTGGTCAGCAACGAAACGCTCGGGCTCACGACCTGGACGCCGGAGGAGGAGCGCGAGGGCGCGCGCGTGCTCAACGAGGCCAAGGCGGTGGCGCAGCGCGAGCACCCCGATGCCTTCTTCGGCCTGGCGACCATCCCCATGCAGGACCCGGCCGCGGCGGTGGAGGAGATCGACCACGCGATCGGCGAGCTCGGCCTGGTCGGGGTGTGCATCGGCTCCAACGTCGGCGGAGGCCCGATCGTCGGGCCCGAGCTGGTGCCCGTCTACCAGCGCATCGAGCAGCACGGCGTGCCGCTGTTCCTGCACCCGACCACGTCGGTGGTGGCCGACCGGGTGCAGTTCGGGATGGAGTTCATCCTCGGCTGGATGTTCGACACCAGCGTCGCCGCGCTGAGCCTCGTGCTCAGCCGGACCATGGACGCGTGCCCGGATCTTGTCGTGGTGCACCCGCACCTCGGCGCCATGCTGCCCTACCTGGCCGGCCGGGTGGACTTCGAGTACACGACCCCCTGGGGCGGCAACGAGCCGCTGGCCGAGCCGCCCACCGCGTACCTGCGCCGCTTCTACACCGACACGGTGTCGAACAACCCGGCGGCGCTGGCGCTGGCGCTCGACTTCTACGGCACCCACCACATCCTCTTCGGCACCGACTACCCGTGGTGGCCGCCGGACCGCGGGCTCGCGTTCGTGCACGAGTGCCTCGAGGGCGAGCGGCGCGAGCGCGTTCTCGGCGGCAACGCCCAGCGCATCCTGAAGCTCAGCCCGCCTGAGTGAGGGAAAACCCTCGCGGAATCCGCGCTGATCCCCCGATGACAAGCCGCGCCGAGCGGACGAGGATGCGCGGCACATGAGCACCGAAGCGAAGGACCAGACGTCGTTCCTGAAGACGGGCGACGAGTTCCGCGCGTCGCTCCGGGACGGGCGCGAGGTCTGGTACAAGGCCGAGCGGATCGAGGACGTCACCACCCATCCGGCGACGGCCGGCGGGATCAACATCCTGGCCGAGGCCTACGACGCCCAGCACGACCCCGAGACGCGCGACATCCTCACCTACGAGCGCGACGACGGCGTCCGCGTCACCAAGACGTGGATGGTGCCGCGGTCGCTCGCGGACCTGCGCAGCCGCCGCGAGTCGATCGAGTACCTGGCCCTTCAGAGCTTCGGCGTGTTCGGCCGCCAGGCCGACATGATCGCCACGACGCAGGTGGGGCTGACCGCGTTTCACCACCTGTTCGCGGAGCACGACCCCGAGCACGCCGAGAACATCCCCAAGTACCTCGAGTACGCGAGCGAGAACAACCTCCTCCTCGCCGCCCCGGTTGCCGACCCGCAGGGCTGGCGCAGCCGCGGCTCGGCGCTCGGCCGGCGCGGCATCCCGCTGTTCGACGCCGAGAAGGCCACGGGCAGGGACGCCGAGGGCAACTCGCTCGACCTCGAGCTCGACGGCATCACCATCCCCGGGTCCCTGAGCGCGGTCAAGGAGGACAGCACCGGCATCTGGATCAGCGGGGCCAAGATCGTCGCCAGCGTCGGGCCGCAGGCGAACGAGATGGTCGTGTCCAACCTGGCGCTCCCCGACCCGTCGCGCGAGTCGAGCTTCTGGCTCGTCGTCCCCGTCAACAGCGAGGGCGTGCGCCTGGTCTGCCGCGAGATGACGTCGCACCCGGACGCCCCCTTTCACGACCACCCGATCGCCTCGCGCGGCGAGGAGATGGACGCGCTGGCGATCTTCGAGAACGTCTTCGTGCCGCGCGAGCGCATCTGCAGCTACGGCTGGACCGCGGTGGGCCGCTACTACGGCCTCATCGGCGCGCTCGAGCACTGGCACACCCTCATCAAGCTCTCGGTCAAGGCCGAGCTGTTCGTGGCCACCCTGCAGTTGATCACCGATGGCATCGGCACCTCGCACCGCCCCGGAGTCCGCCAGCTGGTCGCCGAGGCGATCGAGTACGCGCAGGTCCTCAAGGGGATGGTGCTTGGTGCCGAGGCCAACGCTCAGATGACCGACTCCGGGGTGATGTGGCCGGACGAGAAGCTCGTCACCGCCGGCCGCGCGTACGCGGTCGGGCTCTACCCGATGATGATCCACCGGCTGCAGGAGCTCGCGGGCCAGGGCCCGATCCTGCGCTGGTCCGAGGCGGACCTCGACGACCCGACGCTCGGCCCCCGGCTGCGGTTCTTCTACGAGGGCGCGGCGATCTCCGCGTACGACAAGAACATCCTCATGAACTTCCTCTGGGACCTGACCACGAGCTCGCACGCCGGCCGCGTGACGCTGTTCGAGAACGTCAACGGGTTCCCGCTGCCCTACCTGCGCGAGCGCATGTACCGCGAGTACGACCGCAGCCGTTCGGTCGAGCGCATCAAGGCGTTCCTCGCTATCGACGACGTCGAGCCCCCGCAGGGCCCGTGAGCGCGCAGTTCTTCGCTCCCGGCGAGGGCGGGACGCCGCCGGTCACGGCGCCGTTGGCGGCCGCCGCCCGCGCCGGCAACCTCGTGTGGACAGCGGGCCAGCTCGCCTACGACGAGAACGGCGACCTCGTCGGCGAGGGCGACGTCGCGGCCCAGACCGAGCAGACCCTGCGCAACGTGGAGGCGGCTCTACGCGTGGCCGGCGCGACCATGGCCGACGTCGTCAAGGTCACCGTATGGCTGACCGACACGGCCAACTTCGCGGCCATGAATGAGGTCTATCGGCGCTGGTTCGACGAGCCGCGTCCCGTGCGCGCGTGCGTGCGCGCCGACCTCATGGGCCAGAACCTGCTGGTCGAGATCGAAGCGACGGCAGTGGTCGACTGACGCGGCGCTGGACGCACGCGTCCCAGCCGCCGCGCACGACCAACGCCGCCACCACATCGCCCGCGGCGGGAAGCGGGCCGCCGTGCCACGGCGGGCACAGCACGAGCGCGGGCAGGTCGTCGGTCAGGCCGGTGCCCAGGGCCTTGGCCAGGGCCTCCTTGACCGTGAAGCGGCGCAGCAGCTCGCGCGGGCGGGCGTGCGGCGGGAGCGCCGCGACGTCCTCCTGCTCCGCGGCGCTCAGGAACAGATGCTGGGCACGGTCAAGCCCGGCGCCGTTGGCCGCCCGCTCGACGTCGACGCCGACCGCGGCCCCGTCGGTGATCGCCACCAGCGTCACCGGCCCGCTCGACGCCACGCTGAAGCGCAGGCGCGCCCGCGGCCGGTGCAGCTCGGGCCGGCCGGAGGCGGTCGTGCGCAGCTCGACGGCGTCGGTGAGACAGTTCAGGTGCTGCGCGAGCAGCTCCCGTACGAGCGCCCGGCGCTGCTCGGCGTCGCTGGCGTGCGCCCACCACACCTCGACCCGGCCGCTCATGCCCGGTCCAGGCTCTGCAGCGTGTCGGCCAGGGACGCCGCCAGCTCGGCCACCTCGGCCTGGGAGAGCATGGTCACGTGGTCGCCGGGGACGTCGACCAGCTCGGGCGCGCGCGCCGTCCAGCGGCTCCACCCCAGGTCGGGCCCGCGAAACATGGTGACGGAGCCCGACGTGCGGAAGATCACGACGCGGCCGTGGTACCGGCGCGGGCGCATGGTCAGCTGCAGCCGCCGCGCGCCCCACGTGTCGAAGGGGTCGCTGAAGCCGCGCGGGGCCTGCGTCGCTGCACGGGCGGCGCGCGCGGCCCGCAGGGAGCGCGCGTTCTCGTACCGCCAGCGCAGGATCCGCCCCTCCTCGATGAGGAAGTCGCCGTACCACTTGACCGGCCCGAGCGGCGGGTGGTCGGGGGCGAAGCGGCGCCCGTCCCGCGGCCGTGCGGTGCGGAACGCGAGGCGATCGACGACCGAGCCGGGCCTGGGCGAGGAGGTGTCGAGCAGCGTGAGGATCTCGACCTCGCGCCCGGCCTCCTCGAGCAGGCAGGCCATCTCGAAGGCCACGAGACCGCCGAGCGAGTGCCCGCCCAGCCGCAGCGGGCCGTCCGGCACCTGCTTGACCAGCGCGTCGACGCGCGCGCGGGCGATCGTGTGCACGCTCGAGACGCGCCAGGTGGGATCGCGCGGGTCGATGGCCGAAAGGGCGTAGACCGGCTGGTCGGCGAGCAACGCCGGCAGCACGTTGCGCAGCGCGACGACGCCGCGGGCGTCGGTGTAGACGCAGAACCAGGGCGGGCGGGTGCCGCTCGGCCGCACCGGGATCACCGTGCTGGTGTCGAGCTCGGCCTGCCGGGTGTCGATGTCGAGCGCCAGCGCCTGCAGCGTGGTGGCGCGGTAGATCGACGCCACCGAAGGGCGGCTGCCGAGGCGCTCCTCGATCGCCGCCAGCAGCCGGAGCACCAGCAGCGAGTGGCCGCCGAGCCCGAAGAAGTCGTCCTCGGGACCCGGGCGCGCATCGAGGTCGAGCAGCTCGGCCCAGATGTTGGCCAGCGCCGCCTCGGTGGGCGTGCGCGCGGTCGTGTCCGCCGCGCGCGCCAGCGGCGCGGGCAGCGCCGCGGTGTCGAGCTTCCCGTTGCGGGTGACCGGGAGGCGGTCGAGCGCCATCACCGCGCTGGGCACGAGGTGGGCGGGCAGCCGGTCGGCCAGCGTGCGCCGGACGCGCTGTGGGTCGATCGTCGTGCCCGTCGGCGGGACGGCGTAGGCGACCAGGCGCCGGTCCTCGCCGTCGCCGCGCACCACTACCGCGGCGTCGGCGACGTCGTCGTCTTCGAGCAGGGTCTCGCGCACCTCGCCGGGCTCGATGCGGAAGCCGCGCAGCTTGACCTGGTCGTCCAGGCGCCCGCGGTACTCGAGCTGGCCGTCCGCCCGCCAGACGGCGCGGTCGCCGGTGCGGTACAGACGCGGCGAGGGCGCGTCCGGGAACGGATTGGCCACGAAGCGCTCGGCGGTGAGCTCGGGGCGGTCCAGGTAGCCGCGGGCCAGGCCGGCACCGCCCAGGTACAGCTCGCCGGGCACGCCCACCGGCACCGCGCGCCGGGTGGCGTCGAGCACGTAGGCCTGCGTGCCCGGGAGCGGGCGCCCGATCGGCGGCGGCCCGGGCTCGCCCCAGGCGCACAGCGCCGCCGTCGAGTACGTGGTGTCCTCGCTGGGGCCGTAGAGGTTCCACACCGCCCTCACCGACGGGTGCTCGTGCAGGCGGTCGACCAGCGTCTGGGGGAGGGCCTCGCCGGCCAGCGCGACCGTGGTCACGCTCGCGGGCAGCGGGCGCTCGCGCAGCAGCGCGCTCAGCGCCGAGGGCACGCTGTTGACCAGGGCCACGGACGCGACGAAGTCGGGGTCGGCGAGCGCGAGCAGGTCGGGCACGAGCACGACGCGGCCGCCCAGGGCGAGCGTGACCAGCAGCTCGAACACGGACAAGTCGAACGAGAGCGAGGTGGACGCCAGGACGCCGTCGCGCTCGTGGTCCGAGAACGTCTCGCGGGCCCAGCGGGTCAGCGCCGCCACCGCTCCGTGCTCGATCAGCGTGCCCTTGGGCCGGCCGGTCGAGCCCGAGGTGTAGATCACGTGCGAGAGGTCGGTCGGGGCGGCCGTGGGCGCATCCGTCGCCGTCGCCGTCGCCGCTGCGTCGACCCGCAGCACCTCGACTCCGGCCTCGGCGGGCAAGCGGTCGGCGCTGGCCGCGTCGGTGAGCGCGATCCGGGCGCCGCTGTCGGCGAGCATGAAGGCCAGGCGCTCGGGCGGGTAGCGCGGATCGAGCGGCACATAGGCGGCGCCCGCGCGGTGGACGGCGAGCACGGCGGCCACGAGGTCGAGCGTGCGCTCCGTCGCGATGGCCACGCGCGCTTCGCGCTCGACGCCGAGCGCGGCGAGGCGGGCGGCGAGCCCGCTCGCCCGTGCGTCGAGCTCGCCGTAGGTCGCGGTCTCCTCGCCGGCCTGCAGCGCGGGGCGGTCGGGGTGCTCGCGCGCGCGGCGCGCGAACAGGGCCGGCACGAGCTCGTCGGGGCCCGGCGGCGCGAAGGACACGAGCTCCCCAGAGAGGCGCCCGCGCTCGTCCGCGGGCAGGGCGGCGAGGTCGCCCACGCGCGTCCCCGGGGACGAGGCCGCGATATCGCCCAGCACCTGCTCGAGGCGCTCGAGGAAGCGCTCGGCGGTGGCGGCCGACGTCCCCTCCCCGTCGTAGAGCGCCTTGACGAGGAGGCGTTCGTCGCCGTAGGCGTTGACGGTCAGGCCGTAGTTCAGGCGCTCGAGCAGGTTGATGTCGCGCTCGAGCTGCGCGGCCATGGACGCGTTCTCGTACACGAACAGGGTGCGCACGACCTGCTCGGGGGCGGCGATCCCGCAGACGTGCTGGATCTCGGCCAGCGGCACGTGCTCGTAGGGGCGCACGGCCAGCGCGAAGGCCCGCAGGTCGCCGAGCCAGTCGACGAGGGTCTGCCCCGGGTCGATCCGCGACCGCACGGGCGTGGTGGCCATGAGCATCCCCACCATCGCGTCGGTCGGCATGGGAGCCGAGCGCCGGCCCGCGCGCGCGGTCCCGTAGACGAGGTCGGTCAGCCCGGTCTCCTGTCCGAGTACGAGCGCGAACGCGCCCTGCAGCACGGTCGCCAGGGTGATGTCGTGGGCCTCGGCGAACGTACGCAGCGCATCGGAGAGCGGGCGGGACAGCCGCAGCGACCGGGCGCCGGGCTCCTCGGGCGGGTCGGGCCGGCGCGGCGAGGGCGTCGGAGCGGCGTGGCGGAGCGCATGCTCCCAGAACGCCAGCGCCTCGGCGTCGCCGGCGCGCTCGTTGGTCCAGCGCGCGAAGGCGGCGAAGGCGTCGGGCCCCGGGCGCTCCGCGGTCACATCGCGCCCCTCGTAGGCGTCGAACAGCTCGCGCAGGATCAGCACCCGCGAGCGGCCGTCGATGATCGCGTGGTGGTAGCTCCACACCAGCCGGGCCTCGGTCGGGCCGAGCCGGCACAGCACGAGCCGCATCAAGGGTGGGGCGGCGGGGTCGAACCCGGTGGCGCGGTCGGCCCGCAGCAGCTCGGCGAAGCGCTCCTCCTGGGCGGCGCCGTCGCGGTCGGTCCAGTCCAGGACCACGAGCGGCACCTCGAGCCCGTCCTCGACCCGCAGCGTCGGCCCCGCCTCGGCGCCCACGGCGAAGCTGCTGCGCAGGGCCCAGTTGCGGGCCACCGCGCCCTCCCACGCCCGGCGCAGCGCCGCGACGTCGACCGGCTCGTGCAGGCCGATGATGGACTGCTGGAGGTACGTGCCCGCGCCGCCGGCCAGCGCTTCGAAGACGAGGCCGGCCTGCATAGGGGTGCAGGGGAGCTCGCGGGGGGTCATGCCGGCGCGAGGCCCAGCAGGGCGCGGGTCTGCTCGACGGTTGCGGGGCGGCGCCCGGCCACGGCGGCGAGCTGTACGGCGCGCTCGACGAGCTGCACGTTGGTGGCCGGGACGCGTTCGTCGTAGCGCAGGTACGGGCTGTCCTCGAGGCCGGTGCGCACGTGGCCGCCCATGAAGACGGCGATCGCGTTCATCGGCAGCTGGAAGGCCCCGATGCCGGCGGCCGCCCAGACCGTGTCCGCGGGCAGAGCGTCGGCGAGGAACGCGAGATCGCGGGCGGTGGCCGGCGCCGTGTTGGGCGCCCCGAGGAGCAGGTTCGCGTACAGCGGCGGCTCGAGCACGCCCTTGTCCAACAGCTGGTGGGCGAGGGCGGCCATGCCGGTGTCGAAGACCTCCAGCTCGGGGCGGATGCCCGCGTCACGCATGCGCTCGGCCAGCGCGACGATCGTCTGCGGCGCGTTGAGGCTGGCGGTGTCGCGGAAGTTCAGCGAGCCCAGCGTGAGGCTGGCCATGTCGGGCTTCTCGTGGCCCGCGAGCATCAGCACGTCGACCCGCTTGTCGAGCTCCGAGTACGTGCGCCCGCTGGTCGACACGCAGACCACGAGGCCGGGGCACCGGTGTCGCAGCTCGGCGATGACCGGGCCGTACGCCTCGCGACGCCATTCCGGCTCCTCGTCGGGCCGGCGGGCGTGGAGGTGGACGATGGTCGCTCCGGCCTGGAAGCAGGCCACGGCGTCGGCGACGATCTGCTCGGCCGTGACCGGCACGTGGGGCACGCGCTCCCGCCGCGGCACCATGCCGGTGAGCGCCGCGTTGACGACGAGGGGCGGATATGGGCGCAGGGGGTGGGGGGGATACGAAGCCACGCGCGTTCCCGCGGCAGCCTAGGGCCCGCCGTGCCGCTCCACGAAGGCACCCACGGCGGCGTGGGCGTCGTCGCCGTCGAACAGGCGGATGCAGACCTCCTCCTCGCGCTCGAGCGCGGCCTCGAGCAGGGCGCCGAAGCGCGCGTTGAGCATGGCCTTGGTCTCGGCGACCGCCGTGCGCGAGGTGGCGTCGAAGCTGCGAGCGAGCTCGACCACGTGGGCGTCGAGGGCGCCGGGTGCCACGACGTCGGTCGCAAAACCGGTGGCCTGCGCCCAGGCGACGTCCACGATCTCGCCGGTCAGGAGCAGGCGCCGGGCGGCGGTCTCGCCGACCAGCTCGGGCAGCAGGAGGGTGCCGGCGTTGGTCGCGGTCAGGCCGATGCGGACCTCGGGCGTGGCGAAGCGGGCCCGGTCGGTGCACACGCGCAGGTCGCACGAGGCGGCGAACTCGAGCGCGCCGCCGATGCACACGCCGTCGATGACGGCCACGACCGGCACGGGCGCGTGCAGGGCGGTCCGCGTCAGACGCTGGAAGGCGGCGACGACGAGCTCCCACTCGGCGTGGTCGGCGACCACGGTGGCGAACAGGTCGTCGCCGGCGGAGAAGTGCTCGCCCGCGCCGCGCGCGACGATGCAGCGCACGGCGGGGTCGGCCCCGGCGGTTTCGATCGCCTCGGCCAGCTCCTCGATCACCGCGCGGGTCCAGGCGTTGCGGCGGTCCTGGCGGTCCCAGCTCACCACCCGGGCGCTGCCGAGCTCGGTCGTGGTCACGGTCATCGGGCACGCTCCTTTCTCTCGAGGGCCTGCGCGAGCGCCGGGGGCAGCTCGTCGCCGCGCAGCAGTCTGTAGACGAGGCGGGTCTTGTGCTCCGCGACCGGCAGCGTGCCAGTCGCCACCGTGGTCAGGGCGACGGTGGCGCCGAGCCGGCGGCGCAGCTCGTCCTCGGCCTCGGCTTGTTGCGCTGCGGTGGCCTCCGGCGCCTCGACGAGCACGCGCAGCGGCGGCTGGACCGGGTCGCCCTCGGCCACGACGGCGTAGCGGCCGAAGGCGGGGCGGGTCGCCAGCACTGCGCCGACCGCCTGGGGGTGCACGTTGGCGCCGCGGACGCGGAGCATGTCGTCGCGGCGGCCCTCGATGCGCAGGCGCAGGCCGGGGTGGCCGCACGGGCACGGCCTTGTCCACACGCGCGCGAGGTCGGCCGAGCGGTAGCGCAGCAGCGGTGAGGCCTCCCGCTCGAGGTGGGTCCAGACCAGCTCGCCGGTGGCGCCGTCCTCGAGCTCGACCGCCGCGCCCGTCTCCGGGTCGCAGAGCTCGACCAGGGCGCCGTCGCCGGTCGTGAGGTGCAGGCCCACGCTCTGGCCGCACTCGCCGGCCATGGTCGACCAGACGTCGCTCATGCCGAACGTGTCGGCCACGCGGGTGCCCCAGGCGTCCTCGATCTCGCGGCGCACGGCAGCCAGGCCGGCGCCGGGCTCGCCGGCGGTGACGAGCAGGCGCAGGCCGAGGCGCTTGGGCTCGATGCCGGCCGCGCGGGCGAGGCGGGCCAGGTGCGACGGGTAGGAAAGCGTGCCGAACACGCCGGTGATGCCGAGCTGGGGGATGAGCTCGAGCAGCCGCTCGGACTGGCCGACGCCGACCGGGACGACGGTGGCCCCGCTGCGCTCGAGCGCCATGTGGTCGGCGATGCCACCGGCGTACAGCGCGTAGTTGAGGCAGTGCGCGACGACGTCGGTCGGGCGCACCCCGGCGATGCGGAACGCCTCGCCGCCGATGGCGCTGTTGCGCTCGTGGTCGGCGCGGGTCAGGCCGATGGCCACGGGCGCGCCGGTGGTGCCCGAGGTGACGTGCAGGCGGACGAGCTCCGTGCGCGGCGCGCACAGGTACTCGCCGAAGGGCGGGTCGCGCTCCTGGCTGGCGCGCAGCTCGTCCTTGGTCGTGTAGGGGATGGCGCGGAGGTCGTGGTTGGTCTTGAGCCGCTCGGGCAGGTGCCCCAGCTTCGCGCGGTAGAACGGCGAGCGGTCGGCCAAGTAGGCGAGCTGGCGGCGGAGGGGCTCGGCGCGCACGCGCCCACGCTAGCCTCGCCGCGAGCCTCGTGCTGATCCCGCTCGCCACCCTACGCGCCATCCGCGACGGGTCCGTGACCGTCGCGTTCCGGCGCTGGACGCAGCCGCGGGTGCGGGTGGGGACGAATCTGCGGACGGCGGTCGGGCTGGTCGAGATCGTCAGCGTCGACGAGGTCGGCCCGGGGTCGATCACCGATGCCGACGCGCGGGCGTCGGGTCTTGCGAGTCGGGACGCGCTGGTGGACGTGCTCGACCAGCGCCCGGGCGACCGCACGTACCGCATCGGGCTGCGCTACGCCGGGGTCGACCCGCGCATCGCGCTGCGCGAGGACCTCGACGACCTCGCGGCCGTGCGCGCGCGCTTGGACGCCATCGACGCCCGCTCCTCGCGCGGACCGTGGACACGGTCGGTGCTCGAGCTCATCGCCCGCCATCCGGAGACGCGCGCGGCCGACCTCGCGCCGCTGCTCGGGCGCGAGCGCCTGCCGTTCAAGGCCGACGTGCGCAAGCTCAAGGAGCTCGGCCTAACCGAGAGCCTGCGCATCGGCTACCGCCTCTCGCCCCGCGGGCGCGCTGTGCTCGACAAGGGCTAGGGCGCGAGCCGCTCGAGCACCCAGCCGTCCGCGGTCTTGCGATAGCGCAGCCGGTCGTGCAGCCGGTCCTCGCGGCCCTCCCAGAACTCGACCGTCTCCGGGTCGAGGCGGAAGCCGCCCCAGTGCGGCGGGCGCGGGATCGGCGTGCCCTCGGGGTAGCGCGCCGTGGTCTCGCGCATGGCGGCGTCGAGCGCCTCCCGGTTCGGCATCACCTGCGACTGCGGGCTGGCGGTCGCGCCGAGCCGGTGCCCGCGCGGCCGGGTGGCGAAGTAGGCGTCGGACCCCTCGTCCGAGAGCCGGTAGACGGGGCCGGCGGCCACGACCTGGCGGCCCATGGCAACCCACGGGAAGACGGCCGCAGCGCGGGGGTTGGCCTCGAGCTCCTGTCCCTTGCTCGAGCGGTAGTTGCTGAAGAACTGCAGCCCACGCTCGTCGAGGCCGCGCAGCAGCACCGAGCGCGCGTTGGGACGACCGTCGGCCGTCGCGGTGGCCAGGACCATCGCGTTGGGCTCGAGGATGCCGGCCCCGACTGCTTCGTCGAGCCAGCCCCGCAACTGGATAAGCCAGTCGGGGGCGAGATCGGTCTCCAGGAGGGCGCCGGCGCGGTAGGACTGGCGCAGCTGGAGGAGCAGGTCGTGGGTCCGTTGGGGGTCTGGAGGCGTGCTCATGAACGGCTAGACTCGCTGATTCCCGGGAGAGGTGGCCGAGTGGCTGAAGGCACTCGCCTGCTAAGCGAGTATGGGGTTCACGCTCCATCGCGGGTTCGAATCCCGCCCTCTCCGCTCCCGGTCCCCGCGGATCGCCCCAGCGCTAATCTGAACGCCGCTGCGCCCGTAGCTCAGCTGGATAGAGCGTCGGTCTACGGAACCGAAGGTCAGAGGTTCGAATCCTCTCGGGCGCGCTACAGGTCCCGGCAGATCGTGTGCATTTACAGGGACTTCGTCTCGGATGCTCAGATCCGTGGTTCGTCGTTTGGAAGCTCGTGAGCGACGCACTTTTTGGCGCATCTGGACATGTGTGTAGGTCTGAGTGCTGCCCTACGGGAACGTGGCGGTCTCGATCACGAGCCCCGCGGGACGCGACAAGCCATCGCGCACCCGGCGATCTTGTCCACGATCGCCGGAGGCTGAGCGCCGACGAGTTTGAGCGGGCGCGCATCCTCCGGCGCTCGAAACGCGGCCCACGAGCGCGCCGACCACGGCCTGCCCGGACGGCACCGGCTCCAGACCGATGAGCTGGCAGTCCGCCTGGAAGCTCGCGCGTGAAGGCTGATCGCCTGCGCGACCGAAGGTTGGGTGCCGGCGCTGCCAAGGCTCGGCTCAAGGCTCTCCAAGGGTCCCCGCGGCCGAGAAGGGGCCTGTTTTGCCCCACACCATCGGGGCTGGCTTGGCATGTCCCGATTGGCCGCGGCCATGACTTCACGTTCCGGCGTGAGCACCGTGATCACCGCGGTGATCACGGCCGCAGCTCCGACGATGAACGCACCGATCCGGCGCCACCGCGTCCAGAACGGAGACTCGTCGTCGCCTGACCCCTGTTCGATCGCCACGGTCGCACTGGACGATTCAGCGGCGTCCCGCAGCGCGGGCACAACCTGTCAGTCAGCCGAGGTTGATCCCGAGGCATGTGCTTGCGTTGGGACACGCGGACCTCACGGTGCCGCCGCCCGGCTGCCGTCTTCGAATCGCGCCGAGCGCAGGCGTAGGAACTCGAACACGTCGAGGTCGTGGGCGCACGAGTCGAACACCAGCCGGTCATGGTCGGTCAGGGCGTACAGCCCCGGCGCGGCGATGATCGGGTCGAAGCGGCGGGCATACTCGCCCGCACGTGGCGTGCGGACATGGGCGATGTGCCAGAGCGTGGCCAGATTGTGACGGTCACGTACAAGCTGACCCGTGGGCCGGGTCGGTATCCGGCGCTCAGGTGACGGTCAGGGTGCCTTGCATGCCCGCCTGACGGTGGCCGGGAACGGGACAGAAGAACGTGTACTTCCCGGCCTTGAGTTGGACTGCGAGGACGGATGTGCCGCCCTGGCCGACGATCTTGCCGTTCTTGCTGACGCCGTTGCCCTCAACCGCGATGCCGTGCTGAACCGAGGACGGGTTGTTCATCGTGATGGTCACCGTGCCCGCCTTGGCGCTCAGCGTTGTGGTGTTGAACTTCAGCGAGCCGCTGGGGTCCGCCGAGAGCTTGACCGCGTGAGCGCCGCTCGTGCTCAGTGTCACCGATTTGGTGGCGGACTTCGTCGTTGTGCTGCTACTTGAGCCGCAACCGGCTAGCGCCACGGCGGCCACAGCCACGGGCACCGCTATTCCCAGGATCCGTCTCATTGTGCACACCCTCTACGCCTCGCCCGAGGTCACCGCAGCGAGCGCCCACCGGTCCCGCGTAGGAGCCTAGGGCCGACACCGACGCCTCAAGCATTGGCGTAAGTATCCGCTCGCGCGTCTGCCCGCACAAGGGCCCGTATCGCTTGTGCGAGTAGTCGCCAACCCCCATCAGACCCGGACCCCGGGCGCCGCCACGTGGTAGGTCTCGTAGAGCTGCTTCGCCTCCTCTGCGCTGAGGGCGTTCGCCCACCCGTACTTGAACTGATCCAAGGTCAGCGTCACCGCTCGTCCTCGGTTGAGGGGGT
>DATBDE010000088.1:0-32610 GCA_036270095.1 Solirubrobacteraceae bacterium
CGTAGCGGATGTCCTCGTACTCGCCGCCCGCCGTCCAGGTCGCTCCCATGGGCGTGCAGGCTACTTTCAGCAGGTGCTCGTCGAATCCTGGCTCGCGCGCGCGGCTCGCACGCGCCCCGAAGCGGTCGCGCTGCTGACCGCCGACGGGTCGTGCGGCTACGCGCAACTCGACCGCGCGGCGACGCGCGCCGCTCGCCGGCTCGCCGCCCTCGGCGCGAAGCCCGGCGACCGCGTCGCGCTCGCGCTGCCCGCCGGGGCGGCCTTCGTCGCCGCCCTGCACGGCTGCCTGCGCATCGGCGCGGTCGCGGTCCCGGTCGACCTGCGCCTGGGCGAGGCCGAGCGCGCGGCGGTCACGGCGGGGGTCAAGTCTTTCCTTGCAACACCGCAATCCAGTGCGGCAAAGAAAGACTTGACCCCTGACCTGGCCGAGGACGCCCCGGCCATGGTCATCCACACCTCCGGCACCACGGGCGCCCCCCGGCCGGTCGTGCTCACCCACGGCAACTGGGTCGCGCATGCGTGGGCCTCGGCCGCCGCGCTCGGCCACCCCGAGGACGAGCGGTGGCTGTGCTGCCTGCCGCTCTCCCACGTCGGCGGCCTGGGGATCGTCGTGCGCGCCGCCGTCCACGCCACCACCGTCGTCCTGCACGAGCGCTTCGACGCCGAGCACGTCGCAACCGCGCTGCACGAGGGCGTCACCGGCGCCTCGCTCGTGCCCACCATGCTCAAGCGAGTGCTCGACAGCGAGCCGCAGCGCCCGACGCTGCTGCGTTGCGCGCTGATCGGCGGCGGCCCGGTGCCGCCCGAGCAGCTCGACCGCGCCCGCGCCGTCGGCATCCCCGTCGCCCAGACCTACGGCCTCACCGAGGCCTGCTCCCAGGTCACCGCCGAGGAGCCGGGGGAGGCCACGAGCACCGCCGGCCGCCCGCTCCCCGGCACCGAGGTCGCCCTCGACGCCGGCGGCGAGATCCTCGTGCGCGGCCCCACCGTCGCACCGGCCGCGCGCGACGCCGACGGCTTCCTCCACACCGGGGACCTCGGGGTGCTCGACCGCCACGGCCGCCTGACCGTGGTCGGGCGCCGCAGCGAGACCATCGTCACCGGCGGCGAGAACGTCGCCCCGGCCGAGGTCGAGGCCGCGCTCGAGGCCCATCCCGCCGTGGCCGAGGCCGCGGTGTTCGGCCGCGCCGACCCCGAGTGGGGCGAGCGGGTCGTGGCCGCGGTCGTGCTCCGGCCTGGCGCGAGCGCCGACGCCGAGGACCTGCGTGCCCACGCCGCGGGCCGCCTGGCCGGCTTCAAGGTGCCCAAGGAGATCGAGCGGCGCGACGAGCCGCTGCCCCGCACGGCCAGCGGCAAGCTGCGCCGGGCCGTCCTGCGCTGACCCGGGGAACCGGCGTCCCGGCGCGCGCGCAGGGTTATCTTGGGACCCATGAAGCGCGCGTCATGGATGGCCGCTTCGGTGGGGATGATCGCCGCGCTTGCGTGTCCCCTCGCCGCGAGCGCGAAGACCGTCGTCGTGGACAGCAACGGGCCGACTGGCGCCTGCGGGGGCACGGCGCCGACGTGCCGCACGCTCACCGACGCCAGCAGCAGCAGCGTCACCCTGCCCGGCGACACGGTCGAGGTGCGCCCCGGCTTCTACCCGGAGTCGCCCAGCTTCGGGCAGCAGGACCTCACGCTCAAGGGCACCGGAGCCGGCCCCGTCCTCATCGTCGGCACCCTGACCATCAGCAACCCCGGCGACATGACCGTCAGCCGCCTGCTGCTGGAGTCCGCCGACGGCTCCCCGCTCGCCTTCACCGGCGCCCCGCCGCCGATCCCGCTCACCCACACCATCGTCGTCGAGGGCACCGGCCTGGTCACGGCCAAGAGCGCGCCGGCGATGAGCATGAGCCTCTCGCTGCTGGCCACCGAGACCGTCAACGCCGTCGTCCGCCACGTCAGCGCGGTCAACACCGGCGGCTCGGCCATCGCGCTGAACGCCAGCGGCGGCACCTTCAACCCCACGGTCAAGAACTCGATCGCGCTCGGCGGCATCGAGCCCGGCGGCGCCAACGGCCCCAACAACGACACCGGGTCGAGCCCCACGAGCCTCTTCTGCGACGCCGCGCTGCACCTGGTCAACACGGCCTCGGCCCGCGGTGCCGGCGGCGCGCTGGACCCCGGCGAGGTGGGCGAGGACATCGACGGCGAATCGCGCGGCGCCACGCCCGACCGCGGCGCCGACCAGTACTCGAACAAGTGCGACCCGGCGCCCAACACCGCGCCGCCGTTGCCGCCCACGGGGCTGACGCCGGCCGTGGGCGGCGGCCCGGCCGCGCCCAGCGTCTCCATCGTCAGCCCCAACCAGGGCCAGAAGCTCACGCGCACGGCCAAGCGCCGCCGTCACTCGCACCGCAAGCCGAAGGCCAAGCCGCTCGCGTTCACCGGCACCGCGTCGGACCCGCTCGGCGTGACCAGCGTGCAGCTCGCGCTGCGCAAGACCGGCGGCGGCAGCACCACATGCAAGTGGTTCGACGGCAAGCGGCTGGAGAAGGTCCCGTGCGCGCAGGTGATCCTGCTGCCGGCCACCGTGAGGACGTCGAGCTGGACGTACATGATCCCGTCCAAGGCGAGCCTCCCGAAGGGCTCGTACCTGCTCTACGCCACCGGGGTCAACCGCGCCGGCGTGGCGCAGACCACGTTCTCGCCGACGGCGGGCAACGTCGTGGGCTTCAAGGTCAAGTAAACGCGCGCTAGCCTGGCGCGCGCATGACCAACCCGACCGAATACCGCCAGGCCAGCCGCGATCGGTGGTCGCGCGCGGCGGCGGGTTGGTCGGAGCGGGCCGACGAGCTGCAGCAGGCGGCGATGCCGGTCTCGGCCTGGCTCGTCGACGCGATCAATCCGCAGCCGGGACAGACCGTGCTCGAGCTCGCCGCCGGCCCGGGCATCACGGGCTTCCTGGCCGCCGAGCTCATCACGCCCGGCGGCTGCCTGATCTCGAGCGACTTCGCGGAGCCCATGCTCGAGGTGGCGCGCCAGCGCGCGACCCAGCTCGGCCTCGACAACGTCGAGTTCCGCGTCGTCGACGCCGAGTCGATCGACCTCGACACCGCCAGCGTCGACGCCGTGCTGTGCCGCTGGGGCTACATGCTCATGGCGGACCCCGCGGCGGCGCTGAGCGAAACCCGCCGCGTCCTGCGCCCGGGCGGGCGCGTGGCGCTGGCGGCCTGGGACGCGGCGGAGACGAACCCGTGGGCCACGGCGACGATGCCGTCGCTGCTCAAGCGCAAGCTCATGCCGGTGCCCGACCCGAAGGACCCGGGCATGTTCGCGTTCGCCGGCCCGGGCAAGCTCGAGGGGCTGCTGGGCGACGCCGGCTTCCTCGACGTCGAGGTCGGCACCGTCGACGTCGAGATGGTCTACGACGACGTCGGCGACTACCTCGCGATCACCACCGACTGCTCGCGGCCGTTCGCCGACGCCATGGCCGCCAGCGACGAAGCCACGCGCGCGGAGGTCGCGGAGGAGACCGGCCAGGCGCTCGAGCCCTTCCAGGCCGAGGGCGGCGGGCTGCGCGTGCCCGGGCGGACGCTGGTCGCCGCCGCCAGCGCGTGACGCGGCTCCGCTAGCCTGATCCGCCCCATGCTCTACGACAGGGACGCTGACCTCAGCAAGCTCGAAGGGAAGACCGTCGCCATCATCGGCTTCGGCTCCCAGGGCCACGCCCACGCCCTCAACCTCAAGGACTCGGGCGTCGACGTCGTTGTCGGGCTCCGCCCCGAGTCCTCCTCGGTGGCCAAGGCCGAGGCCGACGGGCTCATCGTGCTGCCCGTGCCCGAGGCCGCCTCGCGCGGCGACATCGTGATGATGCTCGTGCCCGACGAGCTGCACGGGTCGGTGTGGGACGAGGAGGTGAGCGACGGCATCGCCGCCGGCAACCTCCTCATGTTCGGCCACGGCTTCTCGATCCACTACGAGACCGTCACCCCGCCGCCCGACGTCGACGTCGCGATGGTCGCGCCCAAGGGCCCCGGCCACCTCGTGCGCCGCCAGTACGTCGAGGGCAACGGCGTCCCCTGCCTGCTCGCCGTGCACCAGGACGCGAGCGGTACCGCCCACGACGTCGCCCTCGCCTACGCCAAGGGCATCGGCGGCACGCGCGCCGGCGTAATCGAGACCACGTTCAAGGACGAGACCGAGACCGACCTGTTCGGCGAGCAGTCCGTCCTCTGCGGTGGCGTCACCGAGCTCGTCCGCGCGGGCTACGAGACGCTGGTCGACGCCGGCTACGACTCCAAGCTCGCGTACTTCGAGTGCCTGCACGAGCTCAAGCTGATCGTCGACCTGATGTACGAGAAGGGCATCAGCGGGATGCGTTACTCCATCTCCAACACGGCCGAGTACGGCGACATGACGCGCGGCAGGCGCGTGATCGGCGAGCCCACGCGCGAGGCCATGAAGCAGATCCTGGCCGACATCCAGTCGGGGGAGTTCGCTCGCGAGTGGATCGCCGAGAACCGGGCGGGCCAGGAGAACTTCAAGCGCATGCGCGAGGAGCAGGCCAACCACCAGGTCGAGCGCGAGGGCAAGGAACTGCGCTCGATGATGGACTGGATCGACACCGACTTCTGATGTCAGGGTGGTCGGGCGAAGCCCGACCCCGACTAGCCCGCTCCGGGCCGCGCTACACTCGCCGAAGCCGTCGCGACTGGCGTCCTAGGGTGGAGCACCACCGGGGAACGACGGCCGAACCGCCGCACGCCTGGGCACTCCCGTCGAAACCGACCGAGGACCACGCTGATGCCCGACGCCAATCCCTTCATCAAGCAGTACCTGATGACCGCCGGCCCGACGCCGCTGCCGCCGCGCGTCTCGCAGGTGATGGCCGAGCCGGTCCTGTACCACCGCGCCCCGGCCGGCGTGGAGCTGTACACGCGCGTCCTGCAGCGCCTGCCGGCCGTGTTCCGGACCGAGAACGACGTGCAGCTGTTCAGCTCCAGCGGCTCCGGTGGCATGGAGTCCGCCGTCGCCAACCTCGTGCGCCCGGGCGACCGCGTCCTCGCCTGCGCCGCTGGCAAGTTCGGCGAGCGCTGGATCGAGCTCGGCGAGGCCTACGGCGCCGACGTGGTCCGCTACGAGCCCGGCTGGGGCGCCCGCCTGGACCCGGCCGAGGTCGAGCGCCTGCTGGGCGAAAACCCCGAGGTCAACGTCGTGCTCGCCACCCAGTCCGAGACCTCCACCGGCGTCGTGCACGACGTGCGCGCGCTGGCCCAGGTCGCGCAGGAGCGCAACGCGTTCCTCGTCGTCGACGCCATCTCGGGCCTCGGCGCGGCCGACCTGCGCCAGGACGAGTGGGGCATCGACGTCGTCGTCGGCGGCTCGCAGAAGGCGCTGATGTCCCCGCCCGGCATGGGCTTCGTCTCCGCCTCCCAGCGCGCGCTCGACTTCGCCGCCGAGCGCCCGGGCGGCCGTTACTACTTCGACTGGGCCCGCACCGTCGGCGCCCAGCGCAAGGACCCGCCGAACTCGCCCTTCACCCCGCCGGTGACGCTGCTGGCCGCGCTGGACGTGGCCCTCGAGCTCATCGAGGAGGAGGGGTTGGACAACGCGCTCGCCCGCCACGACCTGCTCGCCCGCGCCACCCGCGCCGGCGTGGCCGCGATCGGCCTGGAGCTGTTCGGCGATCCCGACGACCGCTCCACCGTGGTGACCGCCATCGCGGTGCCCGAGGACGTCGACGGCGCCAAGCTGCCCAAGCTGCTGCGCGACCGCTACGGCATCACCGCCAACGGCGGCCAGAGCCAGCTGAGCGGCAAGATCCTGCGCATCGCCCACACCGGCTACTTCGGCGCTTTCGACATCCTCACGTCGCTGTCGGGGCTGGAGATGGCGCTGGTCGAGCTCGGCCACCCGGTCGAGCAGGGCGCCGGCGTCGGCGCGGCCCAGCGCGTGTTCGTGGACGCCGGCGTCCCGGTCGCCTAGTGGCCGCCCGCGTCCTCGTCAAGGAGCGGATCGGCGAGCCGGGGGTCGCGCGCCTGCGCGCAGCCGGCCTGGACGTCGACCTCGGGCTGGACTGGGAGGACGGCGAGCTCGCCGAGCGCATCGGCGCCTACGACGGCATCCTGATTCGCTCGTCCACCAAGCTCACCGCCGACCTGATCGAGCGCGCCGACCGCCTGCGGGTCATCGGCCGCGCCGGTGTGGGCGTCGAGAACGTCGACGTGCCCGCTGCGACCAAGCGCGGGATCGTCGTTGCCAACGCGCCCCAATCCAACGTGGTCACGGCGGCCGAGCACACGATGGCCCTGCTGCTGGCGCTGGCCCGCAACATCCCCCAGGCCGACGCGTCGTTGCACGCCGGGCGCTGGGACCGCGCGAAGTACAGCGGCGTCGAGCTCTACGACAAGACCCTCGGCATCGTCGGGTTCGGGCGCATCGGACAGCTCGTAGCCGAGCGGGCGCGCGGCTTCGGCATGCGCGTCGTCGCCTACGACCCCTACGTGGGGGCCGAGCGGTACCGCGACCTCGGCGTCGACCGCGCCGAGACCTCGGACGACCTCTACGGCCGGGCCGACTTCGTCACCATCCACCTGCCCAAGACGCCCGACACCGAGGGCTGGCTCGACGCCGACGCCTTCGCGAAGATGCGCGACGGGGTGCGCGTCCTGAACGTGGCCCGCGGACCGCTGGTGGTCGACGAGGACCTGCAGGCGGCCCTGGACAGCGGCAAGGTGGCCGGCGCGGCCCTCGATGTGTTCCGCAGCGAGCCGATCACCGAGCACCCGCTGTTCGCCTATCCCAACGTGATCGTGACCCCGCACCTGGGCGCTTCGACGGCCGAGGCCACCGACCGCGCCGGCGAGCAGGCCGCCGAGCAGGTGGTCGCCGCCCTGACCGGCGGCGTGGTCTCGACCGCGGTCAACATCCCCGCCATCCCGCCCGAGGACTGGGAGGCGGTGGGTCCGTACCTGCCGCTGTGCGAGCAGCTCGGCCGCATCGGCGCGGCTCTGGCCGAAGGCGGCTCGATCGATCGCGTCGAGGTCGAGTTCCTCGGCCGCCTGGCCGAGCGCGACGACCGCCTGTTGACGATCGCGGTGCTCAACGGCGTGCTGGCCGGCCACACCGAGGAGGAGGTCAACTACGTCAACGCCCCGGCCTTGGCCGAGGAGCGCGGCATCGTCGTCTCCGAGACCAAGGAGCCGGTCGCGCGCGACTTCGCCGACCTCATCCGCGTGACCGTCGAGGGCGCGGGCGTGCGCGAGCGGGTCGTGGGCACGGTCTTCGGGCGCGTCAACCGGCCGCACCTGCTCGAGGCCTGGGGGCAGCGCTTCAACGTGCAGATCGACCCCCACGTGACCCTGTTCCGCTACTCCGACGTGCCCGGGATGGTGGGCCGCGTGGGCACCGCCCTGGGCGAGGCGGGGATCAACATCCTGTCCGCCGCCGTGGGGCACCGCCCCGGCGAGACCGACGGCCGCGAGGCGGTGATGGTGCTTACGACCGACGCGCCGGTGCCGCCCGAGGTGCTGGAGCGCATCGTGGCCACCGACGGCTTCGTGGACGGACGCACGCTCTCGCTGCAATAGCCTTCCCGCCCGATGCGCGCGGTGGTCATCACCAAGCACGGCCCGCCCGAGGTCCTGCAGGTCCAGGAGCGTCCCGACCCGCAGGCCCGCGACGGGAAGGTACTGATCGACGTCAAGGCGGCGGGGATCAACTTCGCCGACACCATGGCCCGCGTCGGCCTGTACCCGGATGCGCCCAAGCCGCCCTGCGTGGTCGGCTACGAGGTGGCGGGAACGCGAGCCGACACCGGCGAGCGCGTCATGGCGGGCACGTTGTTCAACGGCTACGCCGAGCGGGTGGCGGCCAACCCCGACGACATCGTGCCGCTGCCCGACGCGCTCAGCTTCGAGCAGGGCGCTGCCATCCCCGTCAACTACGCCACCGCCTGGCAGGGACTGCTCGGCTACGGGCCGCTCGGAGCCGGCGACCGCGTGCTCATCCACGCCGCCGCCGGCGGGGTGGGGATCTCGGCCACCCAGATCGCCAAGGCGCGCGGGGCCGAGGTCTGGGGGACGGCCTCGCCCGGCAAGCACGAGGCCATCCGCGGCATGGGCATCGACCACCCGCTCGACTACACGCGCAGCGGCTGGGAGCGCGGGCTTCCGAAGTTCGACGTCGTCATGGATGCCGTCGGCGGGCGGTCCTTCCGCACCTCCTACAAGCTCCTGCGCCCCGGCGGGCGCCTCATCGCCTTCGGGGCCTCCTCGGTCATGGCGGGGGAGACGCGCAACCTGCTCAACGCCGGGCGCGCCGCGCTGTCGATGCCGCGCTTCAGCCTCATCAAGCAGATGTCCGAGTCCAAGGCCGTCATCGGCCTGAACATGCTCACGCTGTGGAAGGACCGCGGCACGCTCGAGCCGTGGATCGCCCCGGTGCGCGAGCTCGTCGACGCGGGCGTCGTCCAGCCCGTGGTGGCCGAGGCCTTCCCGTTCGATCGCGCGCCCGAAGCGCACCGCTACATCGCCGAGCGGCGCAACGTGGGCAAGGTCGTGCTGACGCCGTAACGGGCGGCTCACGTCGCTCAGCGTGCGACGTGAACCACTTCGGGTCTGACCATCAGACCTCAGGTGGTTCACGTCCGCGGCCGCCGTTGCCGCCCCCGCGCACCGCGACCGCCGGCGCCGAGTGCCACCCCCGCCTGGACCACCCCTTCATCGCCGCCGTTCACGCGCCCACGCGCACCGTGACCGCCGGCGCCGAGCGCCGCTCCGCCCAAGCCCAACCGGCCCCCAAGGATCAGCAACGCGAATAGCTCGGGCGGCCTGCCCGGTGCTATCGTCCGCCGCAGTGGCGCACCTGCTTGACCTTCGCCTTCTTCTCCTCCCCCTTCGGGGGGAATAGCGCGTGGCGGCCGCTTGCCGCAAACCACAGCCCGGAGAAGAAACGACGAAGGAGACGCAAGCATGGACCCCAACCGAGTACTGATCTTCGACACCACGCTCCGCGACGGCGAGCAGTCGCCCGGCATCTCGCTGAACACGACCGAGAAGCTGGAGATCGCGCACCAGCTCGCGCGCCTGGGCGTGGACGTCATCGAGGCCGGCTTCCCAATCACCAGCCCCGGCGACTTCGAGGCCGTCCAGGCCATCAGCCGCGAGGTCGAAGGCCCGATCATCGCCGGCCTGGCCCGCACTCACGTGGCCGACATCGACGCCGCCTGGGACGCGGTCAAGGAGGCCGAGCGCCCGCGGATCCACACCTTCATCTCGACCTCGGACATCCACATCGAGCACCAGCTGCAGACCACGCGCGAGGACGTCAAGGGCCAGGCCCGGGCGGCCGTCGCTCACGCGAAGCAGTACTGCGACGACGTCGAGTTCTCGCCCATGGACGCCACCCGCGCCGACCTCGAGTTCACCGCCGAGGTGTGCGCGATCGCCGTGGAGGAGGGCGCGACCACGATCAACATCCCCGACACCGTCGGGTACACGATGCCGGCCGAGTACACCGCCTACCTCGAGCGCCTGTATGCCCTCGTGCCCGGCCTGCGCGACGTCGTGCTCTCGGTTCACTGCCACGACGACCTCGGTATGGCCGTCGCCAACTCGCTGGCCGGCGTGATGGCGGGCGCCCGCCAGGTCGAGTGTGCGGTCAACGGCATCGGCGAGCGCGCCGGCAACGCCTCCCTGGAGGAGATCGTGATGCTCATGCGCACGCGCGGCGACGCCATCGGCGGCGTGCACACGGAGCTGAACTCGCGCGAGCTCGCGCGGAGCAGCCGCCTGGTCTCGCGCCTGACCGGCTACGTCGTGCAGCCCAACAAGGCCATCGTGGGCCGCAACGCGTTCGCGCACGAGTCCGGCATCCACCAGGACGGCGTGCTCAAGGAGCGCGAGACCTACGAGATCATGGACGCGACCACGGTCGGTCTGGACTCCAACGCGATCGTGCTCGGCAAGCACTCCGGCCGCCACGCGCTGCGCCAGGCGCTCGAGGACTTGGGCTTCACCGTGTCAGGCCAGGCGCTCAACCAGGCGTTCGCCCGGTTCAAGGAGATCGCCGACCGCAAGAAGCAGGTCACGGCCATGGACCTCGAGGCGATCGTCACCGACGAGTTGCGCGAGGAGATCGCCGGCTACACGCTCGAGTGGTTCGACGTCGAGGCCTCGTCGCGGCGCCCGCCGCACGCGACCGTGTCCGTGCGCTCGCCCGAGGGCACCGAGATGACCGGGTCGTTCACCGGCGACGGGCCGGTGGACGCGATCTTCCACGCCATCAACTCCGCCACCGGGATCGACGCCAAGCTCCGGGAGTTCCGCGTGGACGCGGTCACCGCGGGCCAGGACGCGCTGGGCGAGACGTCGGTCGTGCTCGAGCTCGACGGCCGCAGCGCCTCGGGCCAGGGCGTGAGCACCGACATCATCGAGGCCGCCGGCCGGGCCTACGTGCGCGCGCTTTCCAACGCCGTGCGCCGGCGCGACGTCGCCGGGCGCGAGGCACTCGAGCCCAGCGCGCTCTAGCTGTCGTTCTCCGAGACCGTGCGGCCCTGGTCGTAGCCCGCGGCCAGGGCCTCGGCGCGCCGGTCGGGCGCCATGAAGTCCTGCCCCATGGCGTCGCGGGCGCCGTCGTTGGGGCCGATCACCCGCACGCGTGCGCCGCGGCGCTGCAGGGCCAGGACCTCGGTGGATACCTGCGGGCGCGACAGCACCCGGATGGCGGCCAGGGCCGAGCCCGCGGTGACCGGGAAGCGGGCGGTGGGGTGGAGGCAGAGCACGTCGGTGCCGCGCCGCACCGGGGCCGCGTCGAGGTTGGTCGGGCTCCACACGCCGCCGTCGACGTACTCGCGCCGGCCGATCCGCACCGGCGCGAACAGCCACGGCACCGTGCACGACGCCGCTACCGCGTCGGCCACGGCAGCCGGCGGGGCGCCGGGCCCGCCGAACACCGTGCGTGTCCCGCGGCGGCGATCCACGGCCGTGACGCGCAGGCGCCCGTCGAAGCGCGCGTCGAGGCGTTCGATGTTCGCGTGCAGCTGCTCCAGGCGCCGGCCGTCGGCGGGCAGGCGCGAGAGCAGCGCCGCCCGGGCCAGCGCGCCCCCGGGGGCGGCGGCCATGAGCGCGCCGGCCGCGAAGGGCTGCAGCGACGCCGCGGCCGCGCGGCCCACGCCGTCGAGCGTGCGCCGGGCCCCGCCGATGAGCATTCCGGCCAGGGCGCGGTTCTCGTCGTCGTCGAGCTCGGGCAGCTCGTCGGGGAGGTCGCTCGCCGGGAAGTCCGGCGTGCGCGGGCGGCGCCCGGCCGCGAGGTGGGCGGAGACGATCGAGCCCGCCGACGTCCCCACGAAGCCTTCGCACTCGCGGAAGTCGATGCCCGAGGCGGTCTCCATCCCCGCCAGCACGCCGGTCATCCACGCCTCGCCGATCAGGCCGCCGCCGGCGAGGACGAGCACGTCGGGGCGTGAGAACGGCACCGCGTCAGCGTAGGAGGTCGGCCAAGCTCGAAAGAACGCGTCCGTTCGCTTTAGACTCGCAGGCGTGCGAGCAGGGGTACTCGCGGCGGGGGTCGCGGTGGCGCTCGCGCTGGCCGCGCGGCCCGCGCAGGCGCTGGCGCCGCCGACGCGTGGG
Source organism: Solirubrobacteraceae bacterium (assembly GCA_036270095.1). GTDB lineage: Bacteria > Actinomycetota > Thermoleophilia > Solirubrobacterales > Solirubrobacteraceae > DATBDE01. The sequence continues at coordinate 11,613 of DATBDE010000088.1, forward strand.
ACGGCACGAACCCGTTCGCGTGCACGTTGCAGCAGGCCGGCTTCGGGGCGACCGGGCCCGACCCCGGCGCGGACCCGTACTGCATCGACTTCGACAAGCGGCGCCAGAACATCGCCGAGCTCGGCGTCGTGGACTTCCTCGCCAACGAGCCCGCGCGCACCGCCGCGGCGGTGCCGAAGTGCTTCTACTTCCAGTCCGACCACTGCCGCGGGTCGGGGATCCAGGACGACGGCTCGACCAAGACCTACGAGTGGGACGGCCACTACTTCTTCGACAAGGCCCGCGCCGAGGGCGGGCTCTACGTCACGAACCTCAACCTCAACGGCCACACCGCCGACCCGAGCGCGCTGCCCGGCCTGCCGCCGGACTGGTCGCGCTCCTTCGGCCCCGGCACCGGCGGGGTCATCACCCACAACGACATCCCCGCCGACCCGTCCTGCGTGGGCCAGGCCCAGAACGGCCCGCCGCTCTACGCGCCGCCGGCCCAGCTGGGCGACCCGTGCGCACGACCGGAGACCTGCTGCGCTTCTGCACGCCCGGCGCGGGCAAGCTCGTCGTGGCCGAGCGGGGCGGGAAGGCGGCGCTCATCCTCGCCTCCTCGAGCGGCTTCCGGACCGCGCGGGGCCTGGGGCCGGGGACGTCGGCGCGGCCGCTTCGGCGCGCCCGGACGGCAACGCGCCTCGGCGGCACCCGGGTCGCGAGTGCCGGCGGGGTCCTGTACGGAGTACGCGGTGAGGCCGTCCGGTTCGTCGCTGTGTACGACCGGACGGCCTACCGCACGCGCGCGGCTCGCGGCCGCGCTGCGCCTGACGCGTTAGCTCACTGAGCGGGGGGCGTCGGCTGCTGCGCAGCCGGCTGGGCCTCGCCGGCAACGGGGTTGGCGGCCGCGGGGGCAGGCGCGCCCTGCTGGAGCATCGCCGCACCACCCTCGGTCTCGAGCGCCCACACCTTGTTGAGCTCGTTCTGCATCCACCAGATGCCGATCGGCGCGAAGACGATGAGCAGAATGAACGAAACGGCCTGGTTGATCTGCTCACCCCCCGGCACGCCGGCCAGCGCCTGCGCATGCAGGATGCGGCCGTTGGTGTTCCAGTAGGACAGAAGCGCCGGCACGATGATGATGCCGCCGGGGAACAGCGCGAGCACCGAGGTGCCAGGGCTGTCGCCGAGCTGGTCGGTGCCACGGGCGCGCCCGAGCTCGACCATCTCCTTGTTGATGTAGTACCACCAGAACAGCGCGTAGAACGGGATCAGCGACAGCAACGCGGTGTTCACCGGATTGCGAAGCTTGACCTGAGCACTGGCGCCGCGGAGCGGCACCTCGGGAGCGGCCATCGGGCCTCCTCTTACCTCTTGCAGGGAATCGACTGTCCCGAGGCTAACCGCTGCCGACTACTACATGGGCGTTTTTTGGTGTGATTCCGGGACACCGCACGAAGACTTTCAAGCGCACGGCATGCCGCTCGTGGGCGAGCACGCGACGCCCGGCGCCGGTGACCACGGCGCGCACGAGCGCGGATTTCGTGAGCGTCACCGCCCCGGCGCCGCGGGCCACCGGGGTGCGTCCGTAGCGGGCGGTGACGTCGCAGGTACCCATGCCGGCCGCGCGGCAGCGCACGGGCAGCCCGCGCCGCAGCAGGCCGCTGCGGCTGATGCGCCGCCCGATGGTGATGCCGGTGGTGGCGGTGGCCGGCGCGGGCGGCGGGGCGGCCGCGGACGGCGGCGTCGCGCCCGGCCCTGGACCGCCGCCCGCGCCGCCGAGGCCGGCGACCGCCGCCGCGGCGTCGACGATCCCGGCGCCGTAGGTGGCGTCGGGGCCGACCGGGCCGGCGTCGTGCGCGGTCGACAGGATGCGCGACACCGCGGCCTGGCCGCGAACGCCCTTCGACACCAGCAGCGCCGCGACGCCGGAGACGAACGGCGTGGCCTGCGAGGTGCCCGCGAGCTCGGTGTAGCCGCCGTCGTTCCAGGTCGAGAGGATGTCCTCGTCGGCGCCGGGCAGGCCCGAGCCGCCGGGGGCCGTGATGGCCAGCCCGCCGCCGAAGTTCGAGAAGTACGACCGGTTGCCGCGCTTGTCCACCGCGCCCACGCACAGCAGGCGCCCCTGGCCCGCGCTCTGCTCGCATACCGGCAGCCCGTCGTTGCCGGCGGCGGCGACCACGACGATGCCGCGGTCCAGCGCCCGGTCGACGGCGGCGTCGAAGCTGGCGCTCGAGCCGCCGATGAGCGGCAGGCTCCCGCCCAGCGAGAGGTTGATGACGTCGGCGCCGCGGTCGGTGGCCCAGTCGATGCCAGCCGCGACCTGGTCGCCGTCGCCGTCGCCGCTGTCGTCTAGCACGCGCACGGGGAGGACCTTGGCCCCGGGCGCGACCGACTCGACGCCGACGCCGTTGCCGGACAGCGCGTCGATGATGCCGGTGACGTGGGTGCCGTGGCCGTTGCCGTCCTGCGGCGTGTCGTCGTTGTCGACGAAGTCGTGCCCGGCCAGCAGCTGGCCCGAGAGGTCCGGGTGGTCGGCCTTGACGCCGGTGTCGACGACGGCGACGACGGCGCCGGCGCCGGTGCTCACCGCATGGGCGGCGTCCGCGTGGAGCATGTCCAGCCCCCACTGGTGCGCCCGCGGGGGGTCCGCGGCGCCGGCCACTGGCGCCGTCACGAGCAGCACGCAGACGGCCAGCGCGGCCGGGATCCCTGCCCGGAGTCCCATGGAGCGAGGCTAAACGGCGGTCCTGGCCGGTGCGCTGTACGTGATAACGTACGCTCGTACGGTGACAGTCGCACCCGCCCAGCCCCATCCGCGCGCCCTGGCCACGCTCGGCCCACGCATCCGCGCCCTGCGCGAGGGCCTGTCGCTTTCGCTGCGCGACCTGGCCGAGCGGTCGGGCGTCTCGGCCCCGATGCTCTCCCAGGTCGAGCGCGGCGAGACCAGCCCGACGCTGGCCGTGGCCGCGCGCATCGCCGAGGGGCTGGACCTGCGCCTCTCCCAGCTGCTGCGCCTCGACGAGGGCGGGGCGGTGTCGATCGTGCGCGCCGACGAGCGCCGCCAGGGCGGCGGCGGCGGGCACCGCTACGAGATCCTCACCCCGCCTGCGCCCGGCCTGCGCGCCGAGCTCTCGCGCCACGCGCTCGCCGCGGGCGCGCAGACCGGCGGCCCGGGCGACCCGCCGATGCACGAGCCCGGCAGCCGCGAGACCGCCGTCATCGAGACCGGCGCCGTGAAGCTCGTCATCGACGGCGAGCGCCACGCGCTGGCCGCCGGCGACACGGTGACCTTCGACGCGGACCTTCCGCACCACTTCGAGAATCCCGGCCCCGGGGAGGCGACGCTGTTGGCGGTCGTCTCCGCCGGGCTCAGACGGAGCTAGGAGCACCCATGCCCAAGACGCTGTTCGACAAGATCTGGGAGGCGCACGAGGTCGCCCCCGGCCTGCTCTACATCGACCTGCATCTCGTGCACGAGGTCACGAGCGCGCAGGCGTTCGACGGGCTGCGCCTCGAGGGCCGCACCGTACGCCGGCCCGATCGCACGCTGGCCACGGCCGACCACAACGTGCCCACCGACGGCACGCCGGTGGCGGCGCGCATCCGCGACGAGCTCTCCCGCATCCAGGTCGAGACGCTCGAGCGCAACGCCGACGAGTTCGCCATCCCGCTGTACTCGCTGGGCTCGGACCGCCAGGGCATCGTGCACGTGATCGGCCCCGAGCTCGGGCTGACCCAGCCGGGCATGACCATCGTCTGCGGCGATTCCCACACCGCCACCCACGGGGCCTTCGGCGCCCTCGCCTTCGGGATCGGCACGAGCGAGGTGGAACACGTGCTGGCCACCCAGTGCCTGACCCAGTCCAAGCCCAAGTCGATGCGCATCCGCTACGAGGGCGAGCTTGGCTTCGGCGTCACCGCCAAGGACTTGATCCTCGGCACCATCGGCCAGATGGGCGTCGACGGCGCCGCCGGCCACGTGGTCGAGTACGCCGGCCCGGCCGTCGAGGGGCTCTCGATGGAGGGCCGCATGACCGTCTGCAACATGACCATCGAGGGCGGCGGGCGCGCCGGCATGGTGGCGCCCGACGACACCACCTTCGCCTGGGTCGAGGGCAAGGAGGCCGCCCCGGCCGATCTCGACGAGGCCATCGCGGGCTGGCGCGCGCTCCACACCGAGGACGGCGCGAGCTTCGACAAGGAGGTCGTCGTCGACGCCGCCGCGCTCTCGCCCGTGGTCACCTGGGGCACGACGCCGGGCCAGGTCGTGCCGGTCACCGACGCTGTGCCCGACCCCGACGGCGAGGGCGCCGAGCGGGCGCTGAAGTACATGGACCTGGAGCCGGGCACGCCGATCACCGACATCCCCGTCGACCGCGTGTTCCTGGGCTCGTGCACGAACTCGCGCATCGGCGACCTGCGCGCCGCCGCCGAAGTCGTCCGTGGCCGCAGCGTCGCGCGCGGGGTGAGAGCAATGGTTGTCCCGGGGTCGGTGCAGGTCAAGCACCAGGCCGAGGCCGAGGGCCTGAAGGAGGTCTTCGAGGGCGCGGGCTTCGAGTGGCGGGGGGCGGGGTGCTCGATGTGCCTGGGCATGAACCCGGACATCCTGCAGCCGGGCGAGCGCTGTGCCTCGACCTCGAACCGCAACTTCGAGGGGCGCCAGGGCCGCGGCGGCCGCACCCACCTCGTCTCGCCCCAGATGGCGGCGGCCGCAGCCGTCGAGGGCCACTTCGTCGACATCCGCACCTGGGAGGCCTGAACACCATGGACCCGATCACGAAGGTCGCCGGCCCGATCTCGGTCCTGGACCGCAACAACGTCGACACCGATCAGATCATCCCCAAGCAGTTCCTCAAGCGCGTGGAGCGGACCGGCTTCGGCGAGTTCCTGTTCCACGACTGGGCCAAGGAGGACGACTGGGTGCTGCACCCGCACCCGATCCTCGTGACCGGCCGCAACTTCGGCTGCGGCTCGTCGCGCGAGCACGCCCCCTGGGCGCTGGAGGACTACGGCTTCCGGGCCATCGTCGCGCCGAGCTTCGCCGACATCTTCTACTCGAACTGCACCAAGAACGGACTGCTGCCGGTGGCGCTGCCCGAGCCCGAGGTGCGGGCGCTGATGGCGGCGTCCGAGGCAGAGATCTCGCTGCCCGACCAGTACGTCGCCTTCGACGGGCACAACGTGCTCTTCGACATCGACGAGGAAATCAAGAACCGCCTGCTCAACGGACTCGACGACATCGCGCTCTCGCTCGAGCGCGCCGAGGACATCGACCGCTACGAGCGCGAGCGCGAGCGGTCCGGCCCCGTCACCACGGCGCTGTGAAGGCGACACGGGACTGGGACGCGCGGACCTACAGCCGCGTGGGCACACCGATGGCGCAGTGGGGCGAGCGCCTGATCGACCGGCTCGAGCTGCGCGGCGACGAGACCGTGCTCGACGCCGGCTGCGGCAGCGGCGGCGTGACCGCCAAGCTGCTGGACCGCCTGCCGCACGGGCGCGTGATCGCCGTCGACGGCTCGCCCTCGATGGTCGCCGCCGCGCGCGAGGCCCTGCCTGCCGACCGGGTGCAGACCCGGCTGTGCGACCTCACCGAGCTCGAGCTCGACGAGCCGGTCGACGCCGTGTTCTCGAACGCCGTCTTCCACTGGATCTCCGACCACGACGGCCTGTTCGCGGCGCTGCACGCCGCGCTCCGGCCCGGCGGACAGCTGGTGGCCCAGTGCGGCGGCGAGGGCAACATCGCCGCCCTCAAGGCGGTGATGCGGGATGTCGGCGGGCGCGAGCCGTACGCCGAGCACATCGCCGACTGGCGGCCCTGGAACTACGCCACGCCGATCCCGACGCAGGACCGCCTCCGCCGGGCCGGCTTTGCCCACGCGCGCTGCTGGCGCACCGAGGAGCGGGCCGAGCCCGAGGACGCCGCCGGCTTTGCCAGCACGGTTTGCCTGGGCTCGCACCTGGACCGCCTGCCCGAGGCGCTGCGGGACGCCTACGTGGCCGAGGTACTCCGCGGCGTGGGCGAGCCGCTCGTCCTCGACTACGTGCGCCTGAACATCGACGCCCGCGCCTAGGCCATTCTCGCCATCCCTGGCTAGGTCCTCGGGGTTCGCCGTGCCTAGCACGGCTTCACCCCTGCGTCCCGAGCCAGGAACGGCGAGCGATGGCCTAGGCCATGGTCCAGGTGCGCACCTGCGCGATGGCCTATGAGGCCAGCGTCCAGGTACGCACCGGCGCGTTGCGCCCGCGCGCCTGGAGCTCGTCGACCTCGACGAGGCCGTCGGCAGCGCCGTCGTGGAGCAGGACCTTGGTCGCGTCGGCGATGAACACGCGGTGGCCGGTGCCCTTGGTCAGGCCCTCCAAGCGCGAGGCGACGTTGGCCGGGTCGCCGATTGCCGTGTACTCCATGCGCTGGTCCGAGCCGACGTTGCCGGCCATGAGCTCGCCCGAGCACACGCCGATGCCGATCTCGAGGTCGTGCTCGAGGCCCTCCGCGCGCAGGGCTGCGTTGACCGCCGCCAGCCGCTCGCCGGCCATCTCGCGCGCGGCGGCCAGCGCGCGGTCGGCGTGGTCGGGCTGCGCGAGCGGCACCCCGAACAGGGCCAGGAGGCCGTCGCCGCGGAAGCCGGCCAGCGTGCCGCCGTGGGCGACGACGGCGTCGGTCATCGCGGTCAAATACCGGTTGATGACCTCGATCCCGCGCTCGGGGCTCATGCGCTCGAGCATGGCCGTGGAGCCGCGCAGGTCGCAGAACAGCACCGTGGCCTCGGTGCGCACGCCGCCCAGCCGCGCGCCGTGGGCCTGGGCCAGCACGGTGTCCACCACCGACTCGGGGACGAAGCGGGCGAACTGCGTGCGCGTGCGCTCGCGGTCCAGGGCGGCGAGGAACCCGACCACGCCGAGCGTGCCCACCGCGCCCAGCGCGAGCGCGAGCAGTGGAGCGATCACCGGGGTGATCCAGCCGCTGTTGAAGGCGAGCTGGGCGCCGACCAGGAACACCGTCGCCAGACCGATGCCGAGGGCCAGCGTGCGCAGCGCGCCCCAGCGCAGCCCGGCCGCGGGCACGACGAGGCCGAGCAGCGCGACGAGCACGACGTTCAGCCAGCCCGGCGTCGAGCGCAGCGGGAAGTCGTCGAGCAAGGTGGCGACGGCGTTGGCCCAGACCTCGGGCCCGATCATCTCCCCGCGCCCCGAGGTTGGCGTGGTGTGGGTGTCGTGCAGGGTCGGCGCGCCCATGCCCACGATCACGATCCGGTTCTTGAACGTGCTTGGCGGCACCTGGCCGCGCAGCACGCGCGAGAACGGCACGATCGGATAGGTGTCGGGCGGGCCGGCGTAGTCGATCCACGCCTCGCCGTCGTCGAAGCGCTTACGGTCCACCGGCCGCCCGGTCGCCCGCTCGGTCACTGCGACGGGGAAGCTGGCGAGGCCCTGGTAGGCCGCGAAGAAGCGCCGCCACACGCCGTCGCCGTCGGTGTCGTCCACGGCGTCGCCCACCCGCGCGCCCACGCTACGCACGACGTCGTCGCCGCCGAACACCCCGCTGTGGCCGTGCTTGTCGACCTCGGTGGTGGAGAGCACCATCCGCGGCGCCGCCTTGACCGCCTCGATCAGCGCGTTGTCCTCGATCACGGTGGTGGGCTCGGTGAACTGGACGTCGTAGCCGATGGCTCGGGCGCCGGCGGCGACCAAGCGCCGGATGACCTGGGCGTGGAGCGAGCGGGGGAAGGGCCAGCGCCGCTGCAGGTCGTGGAACGTCGTGTCGTCGACCTCGACGATGACGATGTCCGGGTTCGGCTTGCGGTCGCCGCGCACGTCGAAGCGGGTGTCCACGCTCGAGTGCTCGACCCGGTTCAGGACGCCGGTCGCGTACACGGCGATCCCGGCGCCGACCGCCACCAGGGCGACGACCACCAGCGCGATCCGGCGCGAGCGCGGCCCGCGCATCTCAGCGCCGGCGCGGACGCGCGACGTACCGCTGGCCCGCGCGGAGCCTGATGTTCTTGCGGCGCACGAGGTCCCGCGCGATCACGGTGCCCTCCTTGACCCGGATCAGCGTGGAGCCGTCGCAGTTGTCCTGGACCAGCCAGATCGTGCCGCGCACCGTCCCCGAGCCGCGCCGGCCGCGGGTCTCGTAGCTGCCCTTGCCGTCGCCCCAGAGCTTGCGCTTCTTCTTGCTCGCGGCGACGCCGGCACCGGCGCGGCGGGCACGGCAACGGCTCAGCGGCCCGCTCAGCGTTGCGCGCAGCACCGCGTTGGGCGTGGCGGGCTGGGTGATCTTGAAGCGGCCCTGGTAGTAGTCGATCGTCTTGGTGGCGCTGGTGTCGGTGCCCACGCTGGCGGTGATGCGGATACGGCCCGTGGTGGTGTCGATCTCCGAGCCGGTGGGGATGACCTGGCCCGCGGTCAGCGGCTGGAACGTGCTGCCGGGGGTGCGCAGGAGCACGTTGCCCTCGACCGGCTCGGCCACCACGGCCTGGCCGGTGACCGGGTTCGCGCTCGGGTCGAGGCGGCCCACGCGATCGGTGGCGCGCGTGTACCAGATGCCGCCGTCGGGGCCGGTGGTGATGTCGGACGGGCTGCCGGGCGGGCTGGGCAGCGGGTACTCGGAGATCGTGCCGTCGGGGGTGATGCGGCCGATTGCCTCGGCCACGTTCTCTGTGAACCACAGGGCGCCGTCGGGCCCATTGGTGATGCCCAGGGGCAGCGCCTGCGGGGTGGGGATGGGGAACTCGCTGATCGCGCCGGCGGTCGTGATGCGGCCGATCTTGTCGGCGTCGCGCTCGGTGAACCACATGGCGCCGTCAGGCCCGACGGCGATGTCGTGCGGGAAGCTGCCCGGCGTCGGCACATTGAACTCGGAGATGGCGCCACCGGTGGTGATGCGGCCGATGCGCCCGCTCTCCTCGGCGAACCAGAGCGCGCCGTCGGGGCCGCTGACGATGCCGTAGGGCAGGCTGGTCGACTGCGGCAGCGTGTACTCGGTGACCGCGCCGCCGGTGGTGATGCGGCCGATCTTGTTCACGTTGCGCATCGTGTACCAGAGCGCTCCGTCCGTGCCGGTGGTGATGTCCTGCGCGCCCGAGGAGGTCGGGAGCGGGAACGCGGTGACCCCGCCGGCGGGGGTGACGCGGCGGATGATCCCGTTGAGGTCGTCGGTGACCCACAGGTTCCCGTCGGGGCCGCGCGTGATGCCGATCAGGGTGTTGTTCGTGCCGCCGACCGGGAACGCGCCCAGCGTGCCGTCGACCTGGATGCGGCCGACCGCGCTGCCGCCGTTCTCCGCGAACCACAGCGCGCCGTCGGGCCCGTTCGTGATGCCCGCGGGCAGCGTGTTGGGGGCGGCGGTGGAGAACTCGCGGAACAGGACCGCGGACGCGGGCGCCGCGCCGACAGCCAGTGCCGCCGCGACGACGAGCACGAGCAGCAAGGCCCTCATGCGCTGGCGCGCCGCCCAAGGCCGTCGAGGTCGTGCACGGTGATCGCGCGCCGCTCCGTCGTGACCCAGCCCAACCCGCGCATCTGCTGCAGCGCGCGGCTGGTGGCCTCGCGCGAGGCCCCGACCCAGCCGGCAAGGTCCTCCTGCGTGAGCGGCAGGTCGATCCGCACCGAGCGGCCGTCGTCGGCGCCGAACCGCTCGACCAGCTCGACCAGGCGCCCGGCGAGCCGGCCGACTACGTCCTGGGTCGCGTACTCGACCCGCTTGCGGTCGGCGTCGCGCAGGCGGGCGACGAGCAGGCGCATGACGTAGAGCGACGCGTTCGGGGTGGCGGTCAGGAAGGCGAGGAAGTCGGCGGGGGCCAGCGCCAGCGCCTCGACGGCGTCCAGCGCGACGATCGACGCCGACCGCGGTTGCCCGTCGATGGCGGACTGCTCGCCGACCAGGTCGCCGGGCCCGCGAATGGCCAGCAGCACATCGCGCCCGTCCTCGGTGACGCGGATGAGCTTCACGTGTCCGGACAGGACGACGATGACCCTGTCGCCGGCCTGACCCGCGTGGGCCACGGCGGTACCGCGGGAAAACTTCCGTGGCGTCGCCCGCTCGCGTAGGGCCTGGACCTCGTCCTCGCTCAACGCGGCGAGGAACGTAGCGCCCTCCTCGCTCACCGCGCGCGATCGTAACCGCAGCGCGCCAGGCGTTGGTAAATACGCCAGGAGCAGGTTGGCGCGCACGCGCTGGAACGTTCGCGCCGCCCGCGGTTCACAGGGGTATGACCCGACATCCGCGCCTCGTGCTCGCCCTCGTGCTCGTCGCCCTCGCGCTCCTCGCCCCGGCCGCGCAGGCGGTCCCGCCGTTCCTGTCGGCCTGGGGCACGAAGGGCTCGGGCGACGGCCAGTTCGACACCCCCGACGGCCTCGCGACCGACAGCGCCGGCCGCCTGTTCGTCGCCGACCGCAGCAACGACCGCGTGCAGGTCTTCTCGGCCGACGGCACGTTCATCGCCTCGTGGAAGGACGGGCTCGGCCTGAAGTCGCCGTACGGCGTGGCCGTGGACGACCGCGGTGCCGTCTACGTGATCGACAACGGCAACAACCGCGTGGTGCAGCTCAACCTGCTCGGCGGGATGGTGCGCACGTGGGGGACCAAGGGCGTCGGCGACGGGCAGTTCGACGACCCGCGCGGCATCGGCGTCGGGCCCGACGGCACGGTCTACGTCGCCGACCACGGCAACAACCGGGTCCAGGCCTTCACCCCCGACGGGCAGTTCCTGCGCAAGTGGGGGCGCAACGGTGGCGACGGCTCGTCCGGCAGCGGGCCCGGCGAGTTCAACGAGCCCCGCGGCGTGGTCACCGACGCGGCCGGCGACGTCTACGTGGTCGAGAAGCTCAACAACCGCGTGCAGGAGTTCACGCCCGACGGGCAGCTCATCCGCGCCTTCGGCGGCCTCGGCAAGGCGCCGGGCCAGCTCAGCCTGCCCTACACGGCGGCGATCGACGAGGCCACCGGCAGCATCTACGTCACCGAGGTCGACAACGACCGCGTCAGCCAGTTCGGCCTCGACGGCAGCTTCGTCGGCATGTGGGGACGCAACGGCGGCGACGGCTCCGAGGGCAGCGGGCCCGGGGAGTTCCACGACCCCTACGGCATGGCCGTCGACTGCCGCGGCGGCGTGTACGTCAGCGACGAGGAGAACGACCGCATCCAGCGCTTCGGCGACCCGGCGGCGCCGTTCCCGCGGTGCGCACCCGCGATCCAGGTGACGTCGGTGCGCGGCGGCGGGCACGGCGCGTCGCTGACCGCCATGTGCGACCGGGCCTGCTCGCTGATCGCGACGGCGCGAGCCGGAGTGGACGGAAGCAAGCCGGTGGCGTTGAAGGCGGGCACGGCGCTGATGCAGGGCCGCCCCGATCGGCTGACCCTGCGCTACCCGGCCGCCCTGCAGCGGGCCATCCACCGTGGTGATGCTCAGCGGCTGACGCTCAGGATCGCTGCCGTGGGCACGGGCGGCGCCGCGCCCACCGTGGTCAAGCAGGTCGCGCTCTAGGCGGCGGGAGACTCCACCTCGGTCGCCGGTGCCGGTGCGGGAGCCGCCTGGCGGCCGAGGAGGAGGGCGGCGAGCAGCGCGCCGACGAGGCAGGCGCCCGCGCCCGTGAGGAACGCGACCGAGAAGCCGTCGCTGAGGGCGGCCAGGTGCGGCGTGCCCGCGGCGAGCTTGTCGCTGGTGTGCGAGGCGGCGATCGCGCTCAGCACCGCGAGCCCGAGGGCGCCGCCGACCAGCCGCGAGCTGTTCAGGAGCGCCGAGGCCAGGCCGCTGTCGCGCGGCTCGACGCCCTGGACGGCGACGATGGTGCCGGAGACCAGGCCCAGGCCCAGCCCCACCGCGGTTACCAGGCCGGCGGGCAGGACGTTGGCCACGTAGCTGCCGCCGGCGTGGACGTCGGAGAAGAGCGCCATGCCGACGCCCGCGATGAGCAGGCCGACGGCGAGCACGCGGCCCGAGCCGAAGCGGGCGATGAGCTTCGGCGTCTGCGTGGTCACCGCGATGATGACCAGCGTCATGGGCAGGAAGGCCAGGCCGGCCTCGAGCGCGTCGAGGCCGAGCACCTGCTGCAGGTACAGCGAGACGAAGAACCACATCGCGAAGACCGCGGCGAAGAGCAGGAAGACCACGAGGTTGGCCGCGCGCAGGCGCCCGAGCTTGACCAGGCGAGCGGGCATGAGCGGCGCCTTGGCGACGCGCGCCTCGACCAGCGCGAAGGCGGCGAGGAGCACGACCGAGATCGCGATCGGCACGAGCACGCCGGTCGCGCCCCAGCCCAGGCTGTCGGTGCGCACGATGCCGTAGACGAGCGCCGTGAGCCCGAGCGTGATGAGGATCGCCCCGGCGACGTCGAAGTGCCGATGCTCGAGCTGGGCCCGGCCCTCGGGCACGACGCGCAGGCCGGCGGCGACGACCACGAGCCCGATGGGCACGTTGATGAGGAAGATCGCGGGCCAGCTGAGCTCCTGGGTGAGCAGGCCGCCCAGCAGCACCCCGGCAGCGCCGCCGACGCCGCCCATGGCGCCCCAGGCGGCCAGCGCGCGGTTGCGCGCGCGCCCCTCGGTGAACGAGGTCGCGAGGATCGCCAGTGTGGCCGGGGAGATGATCGCCGCGCCGAAGCCCTGCAGCGCGCGAGCGCCGTCCAGCGTGGCCTGCGAGTCGGCCACGGCGCAGAGGATCGAGGCCAGCGTGAACAGCCCGGTGCCGGCCAGGAACACGCGCCGGCGCCCGAGCAGGTCGGCCGCCCGGCCGCCGAGCATGAGGAAGCCGGCGAACGTCAGCGTGTACGCGTTGACGACCCACTGCAGCCCCGTGGTCGAATACCCGAGGTCATGCCGGATCGACGGCAGCGCGACGTTCACGATCGAGACGTCGAGGACCACCATCAGCTGCGCGAGGCAGACGACGAGCAGAAGCAGGTTGCGGCGAACTGGCGCGGGTAGCGTCATGTACGACGATCACCGTAGCAACGAGTTCGACGATCGTCGTACACTCTGCGGCATGCCCCTCGAGCACCCGGATCGCGACGAGATCGAGCTCACTGCGGTCCTGCACGCCCTCAGCGATCCGCAGCGGCTGCGGATCGTCGCCGTGCTCGCGGCCGACGAGGAGCCGCGGGCCTGTGGGAGCTTCGGGCTCGAGATCACCAAGTCGACGTGCACCCACCACTTCCGCGTCCTGCGCGAAGCGGGCGTCATCGAGCAGTGGCGCGAGGGCGCGGCGAAGCTCAGCTCGCTGCGGCGCGCCGACCTCGAGGCGCGCTTCCCGGGCTTGCTCGACGCCGTGCTGGCACCCGCCGCCGTCGCCTAGCGGCTGCGCTTCTTCGCCTTCTCCTTGGCCTCGATCGCCTTGGCCGCCTCGGCCGTGGGCGTCGCGCCCGTGGGCAGGAACGGCGTCGCCGGGGTCACGACCTGCTTCGTCGCCCCCGGCCTGTCGTGGGTCGGCAGGCGGGCGTCGAGGTTCGAGACCGTGATCCGGAACGGGAAGTTCGACATGCGGCCGTAGGGCGGGCCTCGCGCGACCAGGGTCTGCTGGCCGTCCGGGGCCACGTCCCACAGCCGCGCCGCCAGCTCGGTGTTGACCGCCGCCGTCGACGCCTTGACCGCGAGGTCGGCGATCACCGTCGGGGCGCCCAGCAGCGTGTAGCCCTTGCCGGTCACCTTGGGGAGCCGGTAGGTGGCGGTCCCCTTCTGGTCGGCCGACGCGGTCGTCGCGCACGCGTCGCCGCCGCCCGCGATCGGGTCGACGGTGCGGTTGACATCCGGGCTGCCGGCGGCCGAGGAGACGTCCTCGGCGTCGGCGGCCTTGAACCGGACCTCGGCCGGGTGCAGCGCGTTCCAGTCCGGCGCGTCGAACGGCCCGCCGGAGGGCGCGGCCTTCGGGCGGGTCTGGGTGAGCGTCTCGACGCCGGTGAGGACCGGCACGCTGCCGTCGCCCTTGACGTAGTGGTCGAACCAGTCGAACTGGCGCTGCCACAGGCGTGCGGTGTCGGCGGGCTTGCCGGTCCCGCGCATATGCCCGAAGTCGAAGAACATCAGCGCGATCGGGCTGGCCGGGTACTGCATGCGGGTGCGGTTGTAGAAGCGCAGCGCCTCGTCGGCCGCGAACAGGTCGTCGGTCCAGCCGTTGGAGATCAGCAGCGGCGCCGGGGCCTCGGAATGGTCGAGGTAGTAGGCCGAGTGGTAGGTCGTGATCTCCTTGGCGATCGCATCCGCGCTGGCATCGTCGGGCTCGCCCTGGTTGACGCGGGCGAACTGCGTCGTCAGGTCGGCCGACGGGTCGACGCCGGGCGGCGAGTAGTAACCGGTGGCGGAGCCGAGCGCGTACAGGCCGCTGACGAACGACTGCTTTGCGACCCCGATGGGCGTGGTGTCGTCGGTCGCGCCGGCGATCGTGTAGTCGAGCGTGCGGCCGTTGGGCTCGAGCGAGTGCGCGAGGTCGGTCCACGGGATGGCCGGCGTCGCCGCGGCGATGCGCATGGGATGGCCGCCGTCGCTGACCCAGGCGTGCAGGTTGCCGTCGGTGTCCATGTAGCGGTCCTTCAGGGCCGCCAGCTCCATCGACTGGCCGCGCGCGTACGAGGGCCCGGTCACGCCGATGCGCTCGCCGTCGATCAGGCCCTGGTCGGCCAGCTTGCCGGCCAGGAACTGGGTGTCGCGCGCCTCGTAGCGCACGTCGGCCAGGTGCACCCAGCCCGTCGCGCAGCCGGCGGGGTCGAACAGGCGGTTGCGGGGCGCCCGCACGAGCCGTTGAACCCGCGCGCCGTGTAGGAGAGGACGGCGTAGCCGCGCGCCGCCCAGGCCTGCATCTGGTCGAACCCGACCTTGCTCCCGCCCCAGCCGTGCAGGAGCACGACCAGCGGCAGGTTGCTGTCGCCGCTGGTGGGCAGCGCGACGTCGGCGTCCAGCGGCACGCCGTCGAAGGACTTGATCCGCTGGTCGTTGCCGAGGCTCGACTGCCCGGGGCAGAACCGGACCCCGCCCTGGGGGCGCAGTTCAGCGTCCCGAACGGCTTGACGTCGGCGCGGGCCGCGGCCGGTGCGATGAGGAGCGTCGCGAGCAGTCCCGCGAGCGCCAGCATCCGTGCACTGATGAGCGCGACACTCTAGGGTCCGCCGACTCATGGCGCGGCGCATAGTGACCCTGCCGGGCGACGGGATCGGCCCCGAGATCATGGCCAGCGCGCTCGCGGTGCTGGACCAGGTCGGCAGCTTCGCGTTCGACGAGCGCGTGTTCGGCGGCGCTGCCATCGACGCCCATGGCACCGCCCTGACCGATGACGTGCTCGAGGCCTGCCGCAGCGCCGACGCCGTCCTCCTGGCCGCCGTCGGCGGGCCCAAGTGGGACACCACGGCCCCCGACGCGCGGCGGCCCGAGCAGGGCCTGCTCGGCCTGCGCAAGAGCCTCGGCCTCTACGCCAACCTGCGTCCGGTCCGCCCGATCCCGGCGCTCTACGACGCCAGCCCGCTGCGCCGCGAGGTCATCGAGGGCACGAGCCTGCTCGTCGTGCGCGAGCTCACTGGCGGCCTGTACTTCGGCGCGCGCGGCCGCGACGCCGACAGCGCGTTCGACACGTGCGTGTACAGCGTGGGCGAGGTCGAGCGCATCGCCCGGGTGGCCTTCGACGCCGCCGAAACCCGCGTCACCAGCGTCGACAAGGCCAACGTGCTCGAGACCTCTCGCCTGTGGCGCGAGGTCGTCATCAACGTCCACTCACGCGCGTACCCGAACATCCGGCTCGAGCACATGCTGGTCGACAACGCGGCCATGCAGCTCGTCGCCCACCCGCGTCACTTCGACGTGATCGTGGCCGAGAACATGTTCGGCGACATCCTCAGCGACGAGGCGGCCATGCTCACGGGGTCGATCGGCCTGCTGCCCTCGGCCTCGCTCGGCGCCGACGGCGACCCCGGCCTGTTCGAGCCCGTGCACGGCTCGGCCCCCGACATCGCCGGCACCGGCGCCGCGAACCCGCTGGCGATGCTGCTGTCGGCGGCCATGATGCTCCGCCACGGACTGTCGCTTCCGGACGAGGCGGCGGCAGTAGAATCGGCGGTGGATCGGGCCTTGGAGAGCGGCCTGCGGACGGCCGATCTCGGTGGTTCGGCCACGACGGCCGAGGCCACCCGAGCCGTCCTCGCAAACCTCTAACAGGAGTCAGACGTGGAGCCAGCGGATCTCATCTGGATGAACGGAGAGCTCATCCCCTGGGAGGACGCCAAGGTCCACGTACTCACGCACGGCCTCCACTACGGCACCGGCGTCTTCGAGGGCGTCCGCTGTTACAAGACCGACCGCGGCCCGGCGATCTTCCGCCACCAGGACCACCTCGACCGCCTGGTCCAGTCGGCTGAGCTCTACTACATGCCGCTGCCGTTCACGACCGACGAGCTACGCGCGGCCACGCACGAGCTCATCGGCCGCAACGGCTTGGAGGAGTGCTACATCCGCCCCGTCGCCTTCCGCGGCTACGGAACCATGGGCCTGTTCCCGCTCGAGGCGCCGGTCGACGTGGCCATCGCCGCGTGGGCCTGGGGCGCTTACCTGGGCGAAGAGAGCCTGGTCAACGGGATCCGCGCCAAGGTCTCGTCCTGGCGCCAGTTCTCGGCCCAGTCCCTGATCCCGCACGCCAAGGCCTCCGGCCAGTACCTGAACTCCGTCCTGGCCAAGATCGAGTCGCACAAGGCCGGCTACGAGGAGGCCATCCTGCTCGACGAGCGCGGCGAGGTCTCGGAGGGCTCGGGCGAGAACGTGTTCGTGGTCGACGACGGCGAGCTGTTCACCCCGTGCGAGACCGCGCACATCCTCGGCGGCATCAACCGCGACTCAGTCATCGAGATCGCGCAGGACCTCGGCTACACGGTGACCCAGCGGGCCATCGCGCGCGCCGAGCTCTACATGGCCGACGAGGTGTTCCTGACCGGGACCGCGGCCGAGCTCGTCCCGGTGCGCGAGGTCGACGACCACCAGGTCGGCGAGGGCCGGCGCGGGCCGATCACGGGCGAGATCCAGCAGGTGTTCCTGGACGCCCTGCGCGGGCGCTCGGAGCGCTACGCGAAGTGGAACGAGATCGTGCAGGTCCCGGCGCTGACGCCCGGCCGAGGCGCCTAGGACGGATGGTCCGGGCTTGGACATCCAGCTCTACGACACGACGCTTCGGGATGGCATGCAGGGCGAGGGCATGTCGCTCTCGGCCGACGAGAAGCTGCGCGTCGCGCACCGGCTCGACGCGCTCGGCATCGACCTGATCGAAGCCGGCTTCCCGGCCTCCAACCCCAAGGAGCAGGAGCTGTTTGCCCTGCTCGGGCGCGAGACCTTCGGCCACGCCGAGATCGCCGCCTTCGGCATGACCCGCCGCCGCGACGTGGCCGCGGACGCCGACCCGGCCCTGCGCGTGCTCGCGGACTCGTTCACGCGCGTGTGCACGCTGGTGGGCAAGACCTGGGGGCTGCACCTCGACAAGGTCGTGCGCGTCGACCGCGACGAGAACCTACGCATGATCGCCGAGTCCGTCGCCTTCCTCGTCGGGCAGGGCAAGCGCGTGGTCTACGACGCCGAGCACTTCTTCGACGGCTACGCCGACGACGCCGGCTACGCGCTGCGCTGCCTGCGCGCGGCGCTCGAGGCCGGCGCCGAGACCGTCGTGCCCTGCGACACCAACGGCGGCACCCTGCCCGACCGCCTACGGGCGACGATGGAGGCGGTCGTGGCCGCGGTCAGCGACGAGGTGCGCGTGGGCATCCATTGCCACGACGACGCCGGCTGCGGCGTCGCCAACTCGCTGGCCGGCGTGGCCGCGGGCGCCACCCACGTGCAGGGGACGATCAACGGCTACGGCGAGCGCTGCGGCAACGCCAACCTGGTCACGATCGTGCCCAACCTGCAGCTCAAGCTCGGGCACATCTGCCTCACGCACGAGCAACTGGCGGAGCTCACCGACGCGTCGCACTTCCTCGACGAGCTCCTGAACTTCACCCCGAACCCCGATGCGCCCTACGTGGGCCGCAACGCGTTCGCCCACAAGGGCGGCATGCACGTGGCCGGGGTCAACGAGGACCCGGCGACGTTCGAGCACCTCGACCCGGACCTGGTCGGGAACCGGCGTGAGCTGCTGGTCTCCGAGCTCTCGGGCCGGGGCACCGTGCGGGCGCGGGCCGACGCGGCCGGGCTGACCGTGGACGACGCGACCGTGTCGCGGGTGATCGAGCGCGTCAAGGAGCTCGAGCACACCGGCTACCACTTCGAGGCCGCCGACGGCTCCTTCGACCTGCTGCTGCGCAAGGAGGCCGGCGCCTACGAGCCGCTGTTCCGGCTCGAGTCCTGGCGGGTCATCGTCGAGAAGCGCGCCGACGGCCGCGTCGAGACCGAGGCCACGATCAAGATCTGGCTCGACGGCGAGCGCTACGTGCGCACCGCCGAGGGCAACGGCCCGGTGCACGCGCTCGACCGGGCGCTGCGCGCCGCCATCGCCGAGATCCACCCGCACCTCAAGGACATCGAGCTCGTCAACTTCAAGGTGCGCATCCTCGACGAGCGCAAGGGCACCGGCGCGATCACGCGCGTGCTCCTAGACTCCTCCGACGGCGGCGAGGTCTGGGGCTCGATCGGCGTGTCCGAGAACATCATCGAGGCCTCCTGGGAGGCCCTGGTCGACTCGCTCGAGTTCGGCTTGCAGCCGGCGCCCGACCGGGCCGCCCGCTCTTGATCCCGCTCGCGCAGCCCGTCCTCGGCCCGCGGGAGGAGGAGCTCGTGCTCGAGGTCCTGCGCTCGGGGCAGCTCTCGCTCGGGCCCATGCTGCCCGCGTTCGAGGAGGGCTTCGCGCGGCGCCTGGGCGTGGAGCACGCCAGCGCGGTCTCGAGCGGCACCGCCGGACTGCACCTCGCGCTGCGGGCGGTGGGCGTGACCGACGGCGACGAGGTGGTCACAAGCCCGTTCTCGTTCGTGGCCTCGGCCAACGCGATCGTCTACGAGCGCGCGACGCCGGTGTTCGTGGACATCGACCCGGTCACGCTCAACATGCCCGCCGACGGGGTGGCCGCCACGGTGAACGAGCGCACGCGCGCGCTGCTGCCGGTGCACATCTTCGGCTACCCGGCCGACGTGCCCGGCCTCGAGCGGCTCGGCCTGCCGATCGTCGAGGACGCCGCCGAGGCGCTCGGCGCCACCTTCCCCGACGGCGTGCCGGTGGGCGCCCGCGGCCACCCCGCGGTGTTCGGCTTCTACGCCAACAAGCAGCTCGCAACCGGCGAGGGCGGCATGGTCACGACCGGCGACGCAGAGGTCAAGGAGCGCATCGACTCCGAGCGCAACCAGGGCCGGGCGCCGAACATGGACTGGCTCGACCACGACCGCCTGGGCTTCAACTACCGCCTCTCGGACGTCGCCTGCGCGCTGGGCGTGGCCCAGCTCGAGCACCTGGACGAGCTGCTGGCCGACCGCGCCCGGGTGGCGGCGCGCTACCGCGAGGCGCTGGCCGACCTCGACCCCGAGCTCGCGCTGCCCTGCCCGGACCGCGGTGGCGCCGTGCGCGGCTGGTTTGTGTTCGTCGTGCAGCTGCCGCGCGTCCTCGACCGCGACGCCGCCATTCGTGCCCTGGCCGAGCGCGGCGTGCAGAGCAAGCCCTACCTGCCCGCCATCCACCTGATGTCGTACTACCGCGAGCGCTTCGGCCACCGCGAAGGCGAGTTCCCGGTGTGCGAGGACGTGGCCGCCCGCTCGGTGGCGCTGCCGTTCTTCCCGCGCATGACCGAGCGCCAGGTGGAAGCGGTCGCGCAGGCGCTCGGGTCGGTGCTGTCGCGGTCCCGTTCGTTGCCATAATCGACCGATGCGTGATCGGGCGGAGCGGCGCCGCCGACAGGCCCGCTGGGTCGGCGCGTTCGGTTTCCTGCTTGCCCTCGTGCTGCCGATCGTCCTCTGGTACCAGGCCATGGTCGACATCGCGGCCGCCTTCACCTTCAAGGCGTCCTACTTCACCGGGCTCGTGCCCTGGCTGCTCATCCTCGCGGGGCTGCTGTTCTTCGTGCCCGTGGCCTGGTCGGCCGGTCGCAACCCGGAGAGCCGCTGGTACCCGCGGGCCCGCAACGCGTACACCGGCTGGGGGATCACCCTGTACCTGCTCGGGTTCGGGCTGGCCACGCAGGTCGCGCAGATCCACGACGTGATCGCGCAGCACTGACACCCTCCAGAGGGCCGCCGGCGCCGCGGTCTTCGTAGGCCGCGCGGCGCCTCTTACACTGGCGCGCCATGTCGCGCTTCTCCGAGCCGCAGGACCCCGCCTTCCAGCGGCTCAACGCGTCCATCGCCTTCGACCGCCGCCTCGGGCCCTACGACGTCGCGCAGTCGCGCGCCCACGTGACCATGCTCGCGGCGGTCGGCGTGATCGAGGAGGGCGACCGTGACGCGCTGCTGGCGACGCTCGACCAGGTCGAGCGCGAGCTCGAGGACGGCACTTTCCCGTTCGCGCAGGACGACGAGGACATCCACATGGCGGTCGAGCGCCGGGTCACCGAGCTGGCCGGCCGGGTCGGCGGGCGCATGCACACGGCGCGGTCGCGCAACGACCAGGTGGCGACCGACATGGCCATGTTCGTGCGGGCCCACGCCGAGCTCGCGGAGCGGGCCTGCGCCGAGCTGATGGCGGTGCTGATCGCGGTGGCCCAGGCGCACCTGGACTGGCCCATGCCCGCCTACACGCACCTGCAGCGCGCGCAGCCCGTCTATCTCTCCCACCACCTGCTGGCCTACTTCTGGATGCTCGAGCGCGATCGCGAGCGCTTCCGCGCCGTCGTGCGCGCCACCCGCAAGCTGCCGCTGGGGGCGGGCGCGCTGGCCGGGGTGAACTTCGCCACCGACCGGGCGGCGGTCGCGCGCGCGCTCGGCTTCGACGGGGTGTCCGAGAACTCGATCGACGCGGTCTCCAACCGCGACTTCGTGCTCGACCATCTGGCCGCGGCGGCCACCTGCGCGACGCACCTGTCCCGCCTGGGGGCGGAGATCGTGCTCTGGTCCTCGAGCGAGTTCGGCTTCTGCGCGGTC
>DATBDE010000089.1:0-32603 GCA_036270095.1 Solirubrobacteraceae bacterium
CGTCATCCCCGACCCGAGCACGGAAGCGAGCGAGTCCCACTGAGACGCCGCGCCATTGTCGGCTCACCAAACGCCTTCGCGAAGCGCCGTCACGCAAGCTCGAGCGCCAGTCAGACCGCGCGAGACTGTCTCAATCGTTGAGGGATTGGGCGATCGATTGGGCCACGAGACTGCGAGTTGGCGCGTGACCACTGGCCCGGATCGCATACCACCAAGCCAATAACTTGCGAGTTGCAGGAAAGTCCTCTACGCGCCCGGCAGGATTTGAACCTGCGACCTCTCGCTCCGGAGGCGAGCGCTCTATCCACTGAGCTACGGGCGCCTGCGCGGGTCAGACTAGCGGCGCGTGGTCGTCGCGATCATCTCCGACACCCATCTGCCGCGCGGGGCGCGGCGGCTCCCCGACGACTGCGTCGCCCGGCTGCGCTCCGCCGACCTGATCCTGCACGCCGGAGACATCTCCACGGTCGCCGTCCTGCGCGAGCTCGAGGCGCTCGGGCCGGCCGTCGCCGCCGTCCACGGCAACGTCGACGAGCCGGCGCTGACCGAGCTGCTGCCGGCCGAGCGCACGGTGGAGGCCGACCGAGCCCGCATCGCCCTCACCCACGACGCCGGCCCAAAGACCGGCCGCCTGGGGCGCCTGCGCGCGCGCTTCTCCGCCGCCGACGCCGTCGTCTTCGGCCACTCGCACATCCCGCTGCACGAGCGCGCGCCCGACGGCTTCCAGATCTTCAACCCCGGCAGCCCGACGGACCGGCGGCGCCAGCCGCGCCACACCATGGGGTGCGCGCGGACCGACGCCGCGGGCGGGCTGGAGTTCGAGCTCGTCGAGCTTTAGGGCTCGACCGTCGTCGCGGTCACCTTGACCGTGGCCGACTTCGAGGAGCTGTTGACGACCTTGGCCTGGCAGACGGAGCCGCCCTGGGCCGAGCCCTTGGTGATCTTCACTTTGCTCTTGTCGCCGCTGGTCACGGAGGCCGAGCACTTGTACTTCGAGTTCCCGTTCTTGAGCGCGTCGGGATACGCCACGACGATCGTCTTGGTCGCGCCCTTGGCGACGGTGACGGTCTTGGACTTCGTCTTCGTCGCGGCGGCGGCGACCGCCACGAGGGCGAGCGCGAGCACGGCGGCGAGTGCGACGGTGAGGAGGGAGCGTCGGGTCATGGCGCGACCGTACTACGCTCGCGCGTATGGATTTGGAGGTGTTTTTCGCCGGTACGGCGGGGTCCGTGCCGACGGGTCGGCGCGGGATGCCGGCGCTGCTCGTACGGCGTGGGGGAGAGCGCATCCTGTTCGACTGCGGGGAGGGCACGCAGCGCCAGCTCGTTTCCTCGGTGGGCCTCGCCGACCTCGACGCGCTGTTCCTCACGCACTTCCATCTGGACCACTGGCTGGGCATCCCCGGCCTGCTCAAGACCTTCGCGCTGCGCGACCGCGACCGCCCGCTGACCATCAACGGGCCGCCCGGCCTGAGCAACCTCATGGGCATGCTGCGCCCGATCGTCGGCAAGCTGCCCTACGACGTGAAGCTGGTCGAGCTCGAGGCCGGCGAGCCAATGCGCCACGACGGCTACGCCATCGCCCCGTTCCGCGTCGAGCACCGGTCCACCCGCGCCTTCGGCTACGCGCTGGTCGAAGACGAGCGCCCGGGCGCCTTTGACCCGGTCGAGGCCCAGCGCCTGGGCGTGACGCCGGGTCCTGACTTCGGCCGCCTGCAGCGCGGCGAGCCCGTCGACGGCGTCGTCCCCGAGCAGGTCATGGGGCCGCCCCGCGCCGGGCGCAAGATCGTCCTCTCCGGCGACACCGCGCCCAGCGACGCGGTCCGGGTCGCGGCCCACGAGGCCGACCTGCTCGTCCACGAGGCGACCTTCCTGGAGGAGGAGACCGAGCGCGCGGCGGATACCGGCCACTCGACCGCGCGCCAGGCCGCCACCATCGCCCACGAGGCCAACGTGCGCATGCTCGCGCTCGTCCACCTCTCGACCCGCTACTTCGCGCGCGACGTGCGCGACGAAGCCTGCGCGACCTTCCCCAATACCGTCATCCCGCGCGACTTCGACGCCGTCGAGCTGCCGTTCCCCGAGCGCGGCGAGCCCCGCCTGATCCGCTGGGACGAGCGCGAGCCCGAGCCCGTCGAGGCAGGCTGAGGCATGAGCGTCTGAGCGCCACCGCGCTGCCGCCGCCGCCGTTGCTAGCCTGCGGAGCGTCGGTTCCTTTAACCCGGTCCCGTGAGACCAGGAAGGGGCACGCTCATAGACGTATCGGAAAAGGTCGTCCTCGACAGCGAGGCCATGCGCCGCACACTCGTGCGGATCGGTCACGAGATCGTCGAAGGCAACGCAGATCGCGAGGTCGCCATCGTCGGCATCCACCGTCGCGGCGCCATCCTTGCCATGCGGCTGCACCAGCTCGTCTCCGACCTGCTGGACGAGAACCTGCCCCTCGGCGACATCGACATCGCGTTCTACCGCGACGACTTCGCCACGCGACCCCAGCACCCGGTCGTGCACGCCTCGCACTTGGACTTCGCGATAGCGCAGCGCACGGTCGTCGTGGTCGACGACGTCCTCTACACCGGCCGCACCGTGCGGGCGGCGATCGAGGCCCTGTTCGACTACGGCCGGCCCCAGCGGGTCCAGCTCGCCGTGCTCGCCGACCGCGGCCACCGCGAGCTGCCCATCCGTCCCGACTACGTCGGCAAGAACCTCCCCACCGCCCGGGCCGAGCGCGTCAACGTCCGGGTCGAGGAGCTCGACGGAATCGACGAGGTGACCATCACCCAGCCACAGGAGGCGCCCCTCGCATGATGCATCTGCTCTCCATCGAGCCCCTGACCCGTGACGAGATCGAGCGCATCCTCGACCGCGCCGACTCCTTCGCCGAGGTCTCGGGACGCGAGATCAAGAAGGTGCCGGCCCTGCGCGGCCGCACGGTGGTCAACCTGTTCTACGAGTCCTCCACTCGCACCTCGTCGAGCTTCGACCTGGCCGCCAAACGCTTGAGCGCCGACGTCGTCTCGGTGCGCAGCGCCGGCTCGGCGGTCGACAAGGGCGAGTCGCTCAAGGACACCATCCAGACGCTCTCGGCCTACGACCCGGCCGCCATCGTCATCCGCTCCCCGCACGTGGGCGCCGCCGAGCTGGTCACGCGCTGGACCCCGGCCGCGGTCGTCAACGCGGGCGACGGCAAGCACGAGCACCCGACCCAGGCGCTGCTCGACGTCTACACGCTGCGGCACAAGCTCGGGTCGCTCGAGGGGCGCTCGATCTGGATCGTCGGCGACGTCGCGCACTCGCGCGTGGCCCGCTCGAACATCCTCGCCTTCCGCAAGCTCGGCGCCGAGGTCACCGTGTGCGGCCCGCCCACGCTGCTGCCGCGCGGGATCGAGGCCCTCGGCTGCAAGGTCGCCTACAACCTCGACGACGGCCTCGCCGACGCCGACGTGGTCTACGCGCTGCGGATGCAGCGCGAGCGCATGACCGAGGCCTTCGTGCCCTCGCTGCGCGAGTACGCCGAGCGCTACCAGATCGACGGCCGCCGCCTGCAGCCGCGCCAGATCCTCATGCACCCCGGCCCGGTCAACCGCGGGGTCGAGCTCGCCCCCGAGGTCATCGACTCCCCGCAGGCGGTGATCGCCGCCCAGGTGCAGGCCGGTGTGGTGGTGCGCATGGCCGTCCTCTACGAGCTGCTCGCCCACGACCCCGAGCCGGCGAGTGGACAGGCCGATCTCGGCGAGCGCCTGACCCCGCAGCCGGCATGAGCGCGCTGTCCCGCATGCCCGCAGCGCCCGCCGACCTGCTGGTCACCGGCGCCCACGTGCTCGACCCCCGCACGGACCTCGACCGCCGCATCGACGTACTCGTGCGCGGCGGCGAGATCGCCGAGCTGGGGGAGGGGCTGGCGGCCCCCGAGGGCGTCGAGACCGTCGACGCCGGCGGCACCAACCTGCTCCCCGCCTTTGTCGACCCGCACGTGCACCTGCGCGTCCCGGGCCAAGAGCACAAGGAGGACATCGAGACCGGCACCCGCGCTGCCGCCGCGGGCGGGTTCTGCGCGATCATCGGCATGCCGAACACGTCGCCGCCGATCGACAGCGCCTCGGTGCTGCGCTCGGTGGCCGACCTGGCCGGCGTCCACGCCCGCGTTCCCGTCGGGTTCCTCGCCGCCGCCACCGTCGGCCAGCAGGGCCAGTCGCTGACCGAGATGGCCGAGCTGCGCGACGCCGGCGCGCTCGGGTTCACTGACGATGGCTTGCCGATCGCCAGCGCGAACATGCTGCGCCGGGCCCTGCAGTACCAGAAGCTCTGCGGCGGGGTGGTCGCCCTGCACGAGGAGGACCCGACGCTGTCGGGCGAGGGCGTCATGCACGAGGGCGCGGTCAGCGCCCTGCTCGGGCTGGCCGGCATCCCGTCGATCTCGGAGTCGACGATGATCGCCCGCGACGCCGCCATCGCCGCCTACGAGCACGGCCGCATCCACATCCAGCACCTCTCCGCCGAGACGTCGGTCGAGGCGGTCGCCGCGGCCAAGGCGGCGGGCGTGCGCCTGACCGCCGAGGTCACCCCGCACCACCTGACGCTGACGGAAGAGGACGTCCGCGGCCTCGACACGGCGATGAAGTTCAACCCGCCCGCGCGGGCCGAGAGCGACCGGCTCGCCCTCGTCGAGGCCCTGCGCGACGGCACCGTCGACTGCTTCGGGACCGACCACGCCCCGCACGCGCCGCACGAGAAGGAGGTCCCCTTCGAGGAGGCGCTGATGGGGACGACCGGGCTCGAGACCGCGTTTGCCGCGCTCAACACGTGCCTGATCGAGCCCGGCATCCTGCCCCTGGGCCTGGTGGTCGAGCGGCTGACCGCCGGGGGCGCGCTGTTCGGGCTGCCGGTGCCGCGCATCGCCGTGGGCGAGCCCGCCAACCTCGCGTTGGTGGCGCTGGACCGGGTCTGGCGGCCGGTCGAGGCCGGCTACGAGAGCCGCTCGGAGAACTGCTGCTTCCACGAGCGCGAGCTCCGCGGGCGCGTGCTCATGACCGTCGCCGCCGGCGCCGTCGCCTACCGCGAGCGCAGCTTCGCCCTGTCGGCCGCATGACCACCTCGTTCGTCCTCCTCGAGGACGGGGCGCGGTTCGACGGCGAGGCCGTCGCCGCGCCCGGGCCGGTGACCGGCGAGGTCGTGTTCAACACGGCCATGTCCGGCTACCAGGAGGCGGTCACCGACCCGTCCTACGCGGGCCAGATCATCACCTTCACCTACCCCCACGTGGGCAACTACGGCGCGTCGGGCGAGGCCATGGAGTCCGACCGCCCGCACGCGCGCGCGGTGATCATGCGCGCGGCCGTCAACGCCGAGGCTGCGGCCGGGGCCGAGCGCGGGTGGCTGGACTGGCTCAAGGACTGCGGCGTGCCCGCGATCACCGGCGTCGACACCCGCGCCCTGGTGCGCCACCTGCGCGACCGCGGCGCCATGCGCGGCGGCATCTTCGCGGCCGAGGTGCCCGAGGCCGAGGCCATGGAGCGCGTGCGAGCCGAGCCGCCGATGGCGGGCCAGGACCTCGCCCGCAGCGTGTCTCCGGACCGCATGAGCGAGGTCGGTGACGGCGACGGACCGCGGATCGCGGCGCTGGATACGGGGATCAAGCTGTCGATCGTGCGCAACCTGGTCGCGCGCGGGGCCCGGGTCGCGCTGCACCCGTGCACGGCGGGGCCGGAGGAGCTCCTGGCCGGCGACCCCGACGCGATCTTCCTGGCCAACGGGCCCGGCGACCCGGCGGCGCTGGACTACGTCGTCGACACCGTCCGCGAGCTCGTCGGGCAGCGGCCGGTGTGGGGCATCTGCCTCGGTCACCAACTGCTGTGCCGGGCGGTCGGCCTCGACACCTTCAAGCTCCCGTTCGGGCACCGCGGCGCCAACCACCCGGTCAAGGACCTCGAGACCGGGCGCATCGAGATCACGTCGCAGAACCACGGGTTCGCCGTCCTCGGCCCCGACGGCGGCCAGCGCATCGAGGCCGACGAGCCCGTGCGCTGGGAGACGGACTTCGGCGCCGCCGCCCTGAGCCACGTCAACCTCTACGACCGTACGGTGGAGGGCCTGACCCTGCTCGACGTTCGCGGGGGCACGGTCCAGTACCACCCCGAGGCCGGCCCAGGGCCGCACGACTCGCTGTACCTGTTCGATCGGTTCCTGGAACGGATAGCGGCATGAAGCGGCCCAAGGAGCCGTTCGCCGATGCGCGGAGTGCCGGCCGAGGGCGCCGCACACAGCCGTCGCGTGTAGCTGCCCGCCCGCCGGGGCCGGTCTCCTGCACTCGAAGAGGACCCGGCGGGCGGGCCACCGTTCTCCCGATCCTGGCACCAACGCATGCCTAGAAGAGACGACATCCGCAAGATCCTCGTCCTGGGCTCGGGGCCGATCGTCATCGGCCAGGCGGCCGAGTTCGACTACTCGGGCGCGCAGGCGTGCAAGGTCCTGCTCGAAGAGGGCTACGAGGTCGTGCTCGTCAACTCGAACCCGGCCACGATCATGACCGACCCCGAGTTCGCCACCGCGACCTACGTCGAGCCGCTGCTCCCCGGCCCGGTCGAGCAGATCATCGCGCGCGAGCGCCCCGACGCCCTCCTGCCCACCCTGGGCGGCCAGACGGCGCTGAACCTGGCCAAGGACCTGGCTGAGAGCGGCGTGCTCGAACGCCACGGGGTCGAGCTCATCGGCGCCACTCTGGACGCCATCCGCACCGCCGAGGACCGCGAGCTCTTCCGCGACGCCATGCAGGAGGCGGGCCTGGGCATGCCCGGCTCGGCCATCGTGCACACGGTCGAGGAGGCGCGCAACGTCATCGCCGACCTCGGCCTGCCCGTGGTCGTCCGCCCCGCCTACACCCTGGGCGGCCGCGGCGGCGGCGTCGCCCGCAACGAGCTCGAGTTCGAGAAGGCGGTGCGCCACGGCCTGGCCACCTCCCCGATCTCGCAGATCCTCATCGACCAGTACCTAGAGGGCTGGGGCGAGTTCGAGCTCGAGGTCATGCGCGACCGCAACGACAACGTCGTCGTGATCTGCTCGATCGAGAACATCGACCCCATGGGCGTCCACACCGGCGACAGCGTCACCGTCGCGCCGCAGCAGTCGCTGACCGACCGCACCTACCAGCGCCTGCGCGACCAGGCGCTGGCGGTCATCCGCGCCGTCGGCGTGGAGACCGGCGGCTCCAACGTGCAGTTCGCCGTCAGCCCCGAGACCGACGAGATCCTCGTCATCGAGATGAACCCGCGCGTGTCGCGCTCGAGCGCCCTGGCCTCCAAGGCCACCGGGTTCCCGATCGCGAAGATCGCCGCCCGGCTCGCGGTCGGCTACGCGCTCGAGGAGATCCCCAACGACATCACCCGCCTGACCCCGGCCAGCTTCGAGCCCACCATCGACTACGTGGTGGTCAAGTGGCCGCGGTTCGCGTTCGAGAAGTTCCCCGGCGTCGACGAGCAGCTGACCACCCACATGAAGTCGGTGGGGGAGGTCATGGCCATCGGCCGGACCTTCCAGCAGGCCTTCGCCAAGGCCATGCGCTCACGCGAGCTCGACGCCCCGCCGTCTTTCGACGGCGACCTGCTCGCGCGCCTGGAGGGCCCCGACGCCTGGCGCTACGACGTGCTCCTGGAGGCGCTGCGCCGGGGCGCGAGCACCGAGGAGCTACACGCGCGCACGCGCATCGACCCGTGGTACCTGCGCGAGCTGGCCGAGCTCGCCGCCGACCCCGAGGCACCGTTCGCGGGCGAGCGCTCCTTCCGCTCGGTCGACACCTGCGCGGCCGAGTTCCCCGCCGCCACGCCCTACTACTACTCGGGCTGGGAGCGCCGCGCCGACCACGAGGTGCGCCGCGGCGACGCCCCCAGCGTGGTCATCCTCGGCTCGGGGCCCAACCGCATCGGCCAGGGCATCGAGTTCGACTACTGCTGCGTGCACGCGGCCATGACCGTGCGCGAGCAGGGCCGCGACGCGGTGATGGTCAACTGCAATCCGGAGACGGTCTCCACCGACTACGACACCTCCGACCGGCTGTACTTCGAGCCGCTGACGCTCGAGGACGTCCTCGCGGTGGTCGAGGTGGAGGAGCCGGAGGGGGTCATCGTGCAGTTCGGGGGTCAGACCCCCCTGAGGCTTGCAGCCGGACTGCAAGACGCCGGGGTGCCGCTGCTGGGCACGAGCGTCGAGGCCATCGACCTGGCCGAGGACCGGGGCCGCTTCGGCGCTCTGCTCGACCGGCTCGGGTACCGCGCGCCCGCGTATGCCACCGCGACCTCGGTCGTGAACGCGCTGAGCCGCGCGCCCGCGGTCGGCTTCCCGCTGCTCGTCCGGCCGTCCTACGTGCTCGGCGGCCGGGCCATGGAGATCGTCTACGACGACGCGGGGCTGCGCGACTACCTCGAGCGGACCCAGAACGGCAGCGAGCGCCAGATCTTCCTCGACCGCTTCCTCGAGGACGCCGCCGAGGTCGACGTCGACGCCCTGTGCGACGGCGAGGACGTGTGGATCGGCGGGATCATGCAGCACGTCGAGGAGGCCGGCGTGCATTCGGGCGATTCGGCCTGCGTGCTGCCGCCGCACTCGCTCGGGCACGAGATGCTCGACGCCATCCGCGACCAGACGCGCGGCATCGCCCTGGCCCTCGGCGTGGTCGGCCTGCTCAACGTCCAGTTCGCCATCCACGGCGGCGAGCTCTACGTGATCGAGGCCAACCCCCGCGCGTCGCGCACGGTGCCGTTCGTGAGCAAGGCCACCGGTGTGCCGCTGGCCAAGATGGCGTGCCGCGTCATGCTGGGCGCGATGCTCGCGGGCCTCGACCTGCCCGCCGACCCGATGGCGGGCGACCACGTGGCGGTCAAGGAGGCGGTGCTGCCCTTCGACCGGCTGGCCGGCTCGGACGCGCTGCTCGGCCCCGAGATGCGCTCGACCGGCGAGGTCATGGGCGTCGGCCGCGACTTCCCCACCGCCTTCGCCAAGGCGCAGGCCGCCGCGGGGGCGCGCCTGCCCGACGCCGGGACAGTGTTCATCACCGTGTCGGACCGCGACAAGCCCGCGGCTCTGGGCATCGCAGCCCAGCTGCACGACCTCGGTCTGCGCATCGTCGCCACCCGGGGCACGGCGCAGGCGATCGCGCGCATGGGCGTCCCCGTGCGCACGCTGAACAAGATCGGCGAGGGCTCGCCGCACGTGGTCGACGAGATCGAGCGCGGCGCCGTCGACCTCGTCATCAACACGCCGGTGGGCACGGGCGCGCGTGCCGACGGCTACGAGATCCGTCGCGCCGCCATCGCCCGCGGCATCCCTTGCATCACCACGCTGTCGGGCGGGATGGCGGCCGCGCGGGCCATCGCCGCCGCGCGCGCCGGCCGCGTCGCGCCCGTCCTCTCGCTGCAGGAGCTGCACGGCAGCCGGCCGCAGGCGGCCGAGGAGGCGGCGTGAGGCGCACGGCGACGGTGGTCGAGGCGCGCGAGGTCGGCGCCTACCGCTGGCTCGCCTGTAGCGACGACGGCCCCGCCCCACGGCCAGGGCAGTTCTACATGCTGGCTGCGGTCGAGGAGTGGGGAGGGGGAGACGGCGAGCGGCCCTTCCTCCCGCGCGCCTTCTCCTACCTCCGCGCAGGCGACGGCCGGGTCGAGTTCCTGTGGGAGGACGTCGGGCCGGGCACGCGCCGGCTCTCCGAGCTGCAGGCCGGCGACGGCCTCTGGCTGCTCGGCCCGCTCGGGAACGGCTTCACCGCGGCGCCCGGCCCGCTGCTCGTGGGCGGCGGCATCGGCATCGTCCCGCTGGCCTGCTGGCAGGACACGGTCGGCGGCCTGGCCCTGCTCGGCTTCCGCGACGAGCGCCACGCCGAGGCGGCCGAGCTGATGAGCGGCGAGGTCGAGCTCGCCACCGACGACGGCTCCTCCGGCCACGTTGGCTTCGTGACCGAACTGCTCGCCTCCGCGCTGGACCGCGACCCCGTCGTCACCGTCTACGCGTGCGGCCCGCCGCCGATGCTCGAGGGCGTGCGCGCGCTGTGCGCCGAGCGCGGCGTGCCCGCCCAGCTCGCACTCGAGTCGGGTATGGCTTGCGGGTTCGGGGCCTGCTTCGGCTGCGTCGTGCCCACGCGCACGGGCTACGTGCGCCTGTGCGTCGACGGCCCGGTGCTGGCGGCGGGCGAGCTGGAGGCCGTCGCGTGATCGACTTCTGCGGGATCGCGCTCGAGCACCCGGTCATCAACGCATCGGGCACCTTCGACGCCATCGCGGCCCGCCGCGCCTTCGGCGACGGCATCCTCGAGCGGTTCCCGTTCAGCGCCTTCGTGTCCAAGACCGTGACCCTGGAGCCGCGCGAGGGCAACCCGCCGCCGCGGCTGTGGGAGCAGAGCGCGGGGCTCGTCAACTCGATCGGCCTGCCCAACAAGGGCCTGCGCGGCTACCTCGAGCACGACCTCCCGGAGCTCGCCGAGCTGCCGGTTCCGCTCATGGTCAACGTCATGGGTTCGACCCGCGAGGAGGTCGCCACGCTGGTCGCCGCCTTCGCCGAGCGCGATGTGGTCGCCGCACTCGAACTCAACCTGAGCTGCCCGAACGTCAAGACCGGACTCGACTTCGGCGTCGATCCGGCCGCCACCGAGGGCCTCATCGCGCACGTCCGGCCGCTCACCGTCAAGCCGCTCATCGTCAAGCTCACGCCCAACGCGACCGACTCCGCCGCGGTGGCCGAGGCCGCTCGCGACGGCGGCGCCGACGCCGTTTCGCTCATCAACACCCTGCGGGCGATGCCGCTGCACCCCATGACCGGCGAGCCGTGGCTGGGCGGGCGCACGGGCGGCGCCTCCGGGCCCGCGATCCGGACCATCGCCCTGGCCCAGGTCGCGCAGGTTGCCGCGCGGGTGGACCTTCCCATCGTGGGCATGGGCGGCGTCCAGCGCGGCCGCGACGCGCTCGACCTCATGCACGCCGGAGCGACTATCGTCGCGGTCGGAACCGAGAGCTTCCGCGACCCCCTCGCAGCCACGCGAATTGTCCACGAGATGACCCGAAGCGAGGCCTCGAGGTCGTTGGAGGCGCCCTCGACGGCGCGTTGAAGGATCCGGCGCCGTCCGGCCCCACAGAAAAGGCCTGTAAAACAACCCTTTTCGCTGCTTCGTGACAATTGAGAACTTGACCTCAGGTTGAGGTCGAAGCGAATTTGCCCGTTCCCGCTTGATCGCTGCCGCGTGGGATGAAAGAGTGCTTCTCGATGCCGCCGGCCGCCCATACGACCGCCACGCGTTCGGCGGCGACTCCCGAAAGGTCTCTCGTGCAGCGGATGGACGCCCTCAGTCGTGCGAACCAGATCCGCACCCGTCGCGCGCAGCTCAAGCGCGACCTCAAGGCCGGCCGCACCTCGATCCAGGACGTGCTCCTGCAGCCGCCCGACTGGGTCGAGACCGCCAAGGTGTTCGACATGATGCTCGCGGTCCCGAAGTACGGCCGGGTCAAGGTCAACAAAGTCCTGCAAACCTGCCGTATCTCGCCGTCGAAGACCATCGGCGGCTTGTCGGAGCGCCAGCGGTCCGAGCTGGTCGCGCTCCTGCGCTCGCGCTGAGCCCGAGCCGCGTCTTCGTCATCACCGGCCCCTCCGGGGTGGGGAAGGGCACGCTCATCCGCGGCCTGCGCTCCCGCATCCCCGAGCTCGAGCTGTCGGTGTCGGCGACCACACGCAAGCCGCGGCCGGGCGAGGAGAACGGCGCCGACTACCACTTCCTCTCCGACGCCGAGTTCGACGAGCGCCTGCGCGCGGACGAGTTCGTCGAGCACGCCAGCTACTCGGGCAACCGCTACGGCACCCTGCGGTCCGAGCTCGCGCGGCGCGCCGCCGCCGGCGTCCCGGTGGTGCTCGAGATCGAGGTCCAGGGCGCGCGGCAGATCCGCGAGGCCATGCCCGAGGCCGAGCAGGTCTTCATCGCCCCGCCCTCGGTGGACGCCCTCCGGGAGCGCCTGGTCGGCCGCGGAACCGACGCCACCGAGGACGTCGAGCGGCGCCTCGCCACCGCCCTCGACGAGCTCGAGGCCGAGCCCGAGTTTGGCCACGTCGTGGTCAACGATCGACTCGAGACCGCGGTTGGCGAGCTGGAGCGCATCGTGCGAGACAGCCTGGATCGGCCGCTAGACTCGGACAGGTGATCAAGCCACGCATCGACGAGCTTCTGGGCGAGGTCGACTCGAACTACGCCTCCGTGATCGTCGCCGCCAAGCGCGCGCGACAGATCAACTCGTACTACCACAACCTCGGCGAGGGGACGTTCGACGAGTTCCCGCCTCCGATGGTCGAGACGCGATCAAAGAACTACCTCACGATCGCGCTCGAGGAAGTCGCCGCGGGCAAGATCAAGTACCACTACCGGTAGGTCCGGTGGCGTGGCGCGGCTGCTGCTCGGAGTCTCGGGGGGCATAGCCGCCTACAAGGCGCTGGAGCTCGCACGCCTGGCCACGGTGCAGGGCCACGCGGTGCGCTTGATCTGCACCGAGACCGCGCTGCGCTTCGTGGGCCGCGCGTCGTTTGCCGCCATCACCGGCGCGCCCGTGCTCGTCGACGAGTTCGAGCCTGACCCCGCCCGCGGCGCCTTCCCCGACCAGCGCCCGCCCGACCACGCGCCGCTGTCCCACCTCGAGCTGGTGGCCAACGCCGACGCCTACCTGATCGCGCCCGCCTCGGCCAACACGCTGGCCAAGCTCGCCACGGGCCTGGCCGACAGCCTCGTCACCACCGCCGCCCTGGCTGCGCGATGCCCGCTGCTCGTGGCGCCGGCCATGAACAACCACATGTGGGAGCACCCGGCGACCCAGGCCAACGTCGAGATCCTGCGCGCGCGCGGCGTCGACGTGCTCGAGCCGGGCACCGGCGCGCTCGGCTCGCGCGGCGAGTGGGGCGCGGGGCGCCTGCCCGAGCCGCCCGACCTGCTCGCGGCGGTAGAGGCGACGCTGGCCGGCGCAGCGGACCTCGCCGGCGTGCGCGTGCTGATCACCGCCGGCGGCACCCGCGAGCCGATCGACGCGGTGCGCTTCGTCGGCAACCGCTCCTCCGGCCGCATGGGCTTCGCGGTAGCCGAGGAAGCCGCCCGCCGCGGCGCCGCGGTGACCTGCCTGGCCGCCAACGTGGGACTTCCGCGCCACGCGGGTATCGAGTACGTCGAGGTCGAAACCGCCTCCGAGCTGGCCGACGCGGCGCGTAGCCGCTTCGCTGCGTGCGATGTTCTGGTCATGGCGGCGGCGGTGGGTGACTTCCGGCCGACCAGCGCGGCCGCCGACAAGATCAAGAAGGACGGAGCCGCCAACGGCATGGAGCTGGCACTGGAGCGCACCGAGGACATCCTGGCCGGCCTCTCCGCGCGCCGGCGGCCCGACCAGGTGCTGGTCGGCTTCGCGGCCGAGTTCGGCGCCGGCAACGCCGTCGCCTACGGCCGCGACAAGCTGGCCCGCAAGGGGTTGGATGCCGTGGTGGTCAACGATATCTCACGCTCCGACATCGGCTTCGACGCCGATGCCAACGAGGTGACCATCCTCACCGCGCGCGGCGAGCGCCACGTCGCGCGCACGGCCAAGGCCCAGGTGGCGCGCCAGGTGCTCGACGCGGTGGTCGAGCTACGTCGGGAGGAGAAGGATGGAGCCGGTCGAGCTCCCGCGGGTCGAGCAGCAAGAGCTTGAGACTGCCGCCGCGGTCGCGCGCAGGATCGCGGCCAACGTGGGACGCGCGGTGGAGGTGCGCGAGGACGTGCTCGACTTCGTGCTGGTCGCGCTCGCCGCGCGCGGCCACGTGCTCATCGAGGACTACCCGGGCGTGGGCAAGACGGCCCTGGCGCGCTCGCTGGCGCTGTCGATCGACGGCGCCTTCGCACGCATCCAGTGCACGGCCGACCTGCTGCCCGCCGACGTGGTCGGCACCGCGGTCTACAACCAGCGCGAGGAGCGCTTCGAGTTCCGCCCCGGACCGATCTTCGCCAACGTCGTCCTCGTCGACGAGGTCAACCGCGCGTCGCCGAAGACGCAGTCGGGCCTGCTCGAGTGCATGCAGGAGCAACGGGTCACCGTCGACGTGCACACGCACGAGCTGGCACACCCGTTCATCGTGCTCGCGACCCAGAATCCGATGGAGTACGCGGGCACCTACCCGCTGCCCGAGTCGCAGGTCGACCGCTTCATGATGCGGCTGTCCATGGGCTACCCGAGCGCCGGAGCGGAGGCGGGCATGCTGGCCGCGCACGAGACCGGCGACCGCGTGCTCGAGCTCGAGACCGTGGCCGACACGACCGAGGTGCTGGCCCTGCAGGACGCGGCCGCCCGGGTGCGCGCAGCGCCGGCCCTGCGCGACTACATCGTCGCCCTGCTCGGGCACACGCGCGCCGACCCGCGGGTCGAGCTCGGCGCGAGCCCGCGCTCGGGCGTGATGCTGCTGCGCGCGGCCAAGGCCCGCGCCCTGCTCGAGGGCCGCGACCACGCGCTGCCCGACGACGTCCAGGCGCTGGCCCAGCCGGTGCTGGCTCACCGCATCATGCTCGCGCCGGAGGCGGCCGAGGCCTCCGGCGGCGCCGTCGTCGCCGACGCGATCTCGAGGACCTCGGGGCTGTAGCCATGCGCGGGGCCGTGTCGACCGCGCTGCTCGGCGCTGGCTTCATCGTCGCTGCAGGGCTGCTCGACGCCGAGCCGTTCTATGTCCCCGGCGTCGCCTTCGTGTTCCTGGGCCTGCTGTGCGCGGCCTGGGTGGCGCTGGCCGCGCGCGGCGTGCGGGTGCAACGCACAATCGCCGCGCGCCGCGTGGTCGAGGACCAGCCGCTCGGCGTGCGCATCCTGGCCCGGGCCGGTGGGCTCCCGTTCCCGGCCGGCGTGGTCGACGAGCCGCTGCTCGACGACCCGGTGTCGCTGCCCTCCGGGCGCCAGCGCTTCGGCTTCCGCATCGAGGCAACGTTCACGCGGCGCGGGCGACGCCTGCTCGAGCCCACGCGCGTCGTCATCCGCGACCCGCTCGGCCTGGCCTCGCGCCAGGCGGCGGTGGGGGAGGCCGAGGAGGTGCTCGTGCTCCCGCGCACCGAGGCCGTGCGCGCCCCCGGCGCCGGGCCCGACGGCGGCCGCGTCGGCGACCGGCCGCTGCTGGCCGAGGCGGCCGAGACCGAGATCGACGGCCTGCGCAGCTACCGCGAGGGCACGCCCGCCTCGCGCATCCACTGGCCCGCGCTGGCCCGCCGCCGCGGCCTGCTCGAGCGCCGGCTGCAGGCCGACGCCGACAGCCGTCCGCTGGTCGTGCTGGATGCCCGTACCGAGCGCGACGAGGACCTCGACGCCGCCGTACGCGCAGCCGCCTCGCTGGCGCTGCAGCTGGCGGGGGAGGGCGGGTGCTCGGTGCTGCTGCCCGGCGACCGCCGCCCGACCGACCTCGACGCCGGCCTGGGCGGCTGGCCCGAGGTGCACGCCCGGCTCGCGCTCGTGCAGGCGGTGGCGACGCCGCCGGGCCTGAGCGCGGCGGGCGGGCGCATGGGGCCCGTGGTCTACGTCGCCGCCCGGCCGCTGGCCGCCGCCCCCCGGGGGCTCGAGCGGGTGCCGGTCGGGTCGGTCCTGGTGGTGCCCGGACGCCCGGCCGCCGCGCCGGGACCGGAGGCCTTCGCGGTGGCGGGCTGCCGCGGCTACGCGCTCGGCCCCCACGTCCGGAAGGCGGCCGCGTGACCGCCGCCAGCCTGCGCGCCCGGGTCACGACGGGTGCCGCGCAAGGCACGCGTACGTCGATGACGGTTCGGCTGTGCGCCGTCGCGGCGCTGGCGCTGTTCGTCGGGCTGCAGTGGGCGACGCTGCTGTTCCCGTCGGCTCCCGGGCGCATGGTGCTCGGGGTCGTGGTGGGCGCCGCCGCCGGCGCCACCGTCGCTCTGGCCCGCCGCCGGCGCCGCCTCGTGATCGCCGCCGTGGCCGTCGCCCTCGTCCCGCTCCTCCTGCTCGTCGGCGGCGCCAGTGTGCGCGAGCTCCTGCCCGGGGGCTGGGGCACGCTGTTCCCCGGCATCGGCGACGCGCTGAGCGCGCTGCCGCAGCTGCGCGTGCCCTACACCGGCGCCGACGACTTCATCGTGATGGTCACCGTGGCCGGCGGCTCAGCACTGATCGCGCTGGCCTTCCTCGCCGCCGCGGCACTGTCGCGGCGCGGGCGAGCGATCGCCGTGGTCGCGCTGGCCCTCGTCTACGCGATCCCCGCCACCGAGATCAGCGCGACCTCGCCCTACCTGCGCGGCGCCGTGTTCGCGGTGCTCATCGGTGCGGTGCTGTGGGCAGAGCGCCTCGCCCGCCCCGGCGCGGCCCCGGACGCGACCGTCGCAGCCGCGCTGCTCGGCCTGGGCGCGGTGGCCGGGCTCGCGCTCGGCCCCGGCCTGGACGCGAGCCGGCCCTGGGTCAACTGGGACAAGTTCGTGACCGACCTCTCGCGCTCCGACACCGAGCAGTTCGCCTGGGACCACACGTACGGGCCGATCGACTGGCCCCGCGACAACCGCGTGGTGCTGCGGGTCAAGGCCAAGCAGAGCGCATACTGGAAGGCCGCCAACCTGGACGGGTTCGACGGCACGCGCTGGGTGCGCGCCGGGCTGCGCCCCGACCAGGGCGCCTTCTCCAATCGCGGCGCCGACGTCGTCCCGAACCCCAAGTGGGAGGAGAACATCCGCGTGAGCCTGGCCGGCATCCGCACCGACCAGGTGATCGGCGCCGGCAGCACGCTCTCGGTCAACCGGCTGCGGCTGCACCAGGTCCCGGTCGGGAGCCCGGGCACGTGGGCGGTCCTCGGTCAGCTCCACGACGGCGACACCTACAACGCCCGCGTCTACGTGCCCCGCCCGAGCCCGGACCAGCTCGCCGCCGCCGGCACGAACTATCCCGACGTGACCGAGCTGTACCGGTCCATGCGCCTGCCCGGCGCCGGCGGCGACCCCGCCCGCGGCGTGGAGATGGTGTTCCGGCCCTTCGGCTCGCACCAGCAGCCGGTCGCGCTCGGGCCCACCGCCACCGTGGCCGAGCAGGGCGACCGCGTCCTGGCCCACTCGCCCTACGCCCGCACCTACGCGCTGGCCCGGCGGCTCGCCGACGGCGCCGCCAACCCCTACGACTTCGCCCGTCGCGTCAACGACTACCTCAACGGCGGCCGGTACGTGTACTCCGAGGACCCGCCCAAGCGCGCGGCGCCGCTGGACGCGTTCCTGTTCCGCGACTACCGCGGCTACTGCCAGCAGTTCTCGGGCGCGATGGCGCTCCTCCTGCGCATGGGCGGCGTGCCCGCGCGGGTGGCGGCGGGTTTCTCGCCCGGGTCGCTGGACCCGCAGCGCGGCCAGTACATCGTGCGCGACGTCGACGCCCACTCGTGGGTCGAGGCCTTCTTCCCGCGCTACGGCTGGATCACCTTCGACCCGACGCCGGCGATCGCGCCCGCGCGGGCGCAGGAGTCCTTCGACCCGGTCACCACCGGCGGAGGCGGCGCGACGACCGACGGCGGCATCGGCGACACCGTGGCCGACCCGAGCAAGGGCGGGGGCAAGTCGCTCGCGGCGCCGGACTCGTCCTCGTTCCCCGTGCTCCCGGTGCTCGGCGCCGGGCTGGCCGTGATCCTGCTCGTGCTGGTGGCCTTCGCCGTCGTGGCCCTGCTGCGCCGGCGCCGCGGCAGGGCCGCCGACCCGCAGCTGGCCGAGCTCGAGCGCGCGCTGCGCCGCTCGGGCCGCGCGCCGGACACCGGCATAACCCTGCGGCGACTGGAGCGCACCTTCGCCTCCGAGCCGGGCGCGGCGGCCTACGTGCGCGCCGTGCGCGAGGCGCGCTACGGCTACGGCACCGCCCCGCCGACCACCGAGCAGCGGCGCGCGCTGCGCCGCGCGCTGGCCGCCGGATGGGAGTACACGGGCCGGCTGCGGGGCCTCTGGGCCGTGCCTCCTTCCGTTTGGTAGCCCGCCTAGACTGGATCGCGTGACGCCGGAGTCCGTCTACGACCTCTACCGCCGTGGCACCGGGCTGCTCGAGGCCGGCGACCACCACGCCGCCATCGTGCCGCTCAGCCGCGCCCGCGACGCCGAGCCCGAGAAGACCTCGATCCGCGAGGCGCTCGGCCGCGCGTACTTCCACGCACGCCGCTACGAGGCCGCCGCAGCGGAGTTCGAGGCCGTCGTCGACCGCGCGCCGACCAACGACTTCGCGCTCTTCTGCCTCGGCCGGTCGCTGCAGCAGCTCGGCCGCCACGCCGAGGCGCGCAAGCCGCTCACGCTCGCGGCGTGCATGCGGCCCGAGCGCGGCGACTACAAGCTCTACCGCGACCGCAGTCGCCGCGCCGCGGCGTAGCACTTGCGCATCGACCTCGGCCGATGGCTGCCCGCGCCCGTGCGGCGCGCGGCCTCCGCGGCGGGAAGGATCGACGCCAAGCTCACCGGGGTGCTCCAGGGCGCCGCGGATCGCGTGCTCGCCCCGCGCGCCAGCGCGAAGCTGCGCGGGTGCACCGTGGCCTGCGAGGCCGAGGTCACCGGCGTCGCGGACCGGCTGCGGCTGGAGCTGTCCTCCGGTCACGAAGGCGGCACCGCGGGCTTCGACGTCGCCCTCGCGCGCCTGCGCGTGTTCCGACCCGACGGCGAGGCCGAGGCCTGCGTGCGCCAGCACATCCCGCCGGCTGCGCGGGCGACGTTCGGCCCCGGGTTGCGCCTGCCCGTGCGGGCGCACACCATCGAGCGCACGGTGGCGGTCCTGCAGTGGCCCGAGACCGTCGCCACCGCGGTGCACTACGCCTGGCCCGACCGCCCCGACTGGCCCGCGCCCGGCCGCATCGAGGTGCGCGACAAGGGCCGCTACCAACGCCGGCTGGCCGAGCGCCGCGCGCAGTGGACGCCGGCCCGGGCGACGCTGGCCGGCGGCAAGACGCGCGGCGCCCTGACCGACAGCCGGGTGGACTGGAAGCTCGACCTGGTGCTCGACGGCCGCCCGGTGCGCGTTTCCGAGCGCGTGCCCCAGCTCGCCGCCGCCCGCCTGTTCGCGCCCGGGCCGACGGCGCGAGTGGGCACGCCGGTGCTCGTCCTGCGCGCGCCCGCCGGCGAGCTCGCGGTCGACTGGGAGGCGACGCTGAACGATGGGTGAGCCCATCGGCGTCGGCCTGCCCGAGACGGGCGACCTGCACGGCGCGTTCCCGCGCCTGACCGAGGAGCAGCTCGCGATCCTGCGCGCCGCCGGCACCGAGCGGCAGGTCGAGCCCGGCGAGGTGCTGTTCCGCGCCGGCGCCTCCAGCTACGACTTCTTCGCCATCGAGGAGGGCTCGGTGGCCATCGTCGACGCCTACGGCACCGAGAACCGCGTCATCGCGGTCCACGGCCCGCAGCGGTTCACGGGCGAGCTCAACCTGCTCACCGGCACCGCCGTCTACCTGACCGCGATCGCACGCGAGCGCAGCGCGGTCATCCAGATCAGCGCGGACGGCCTGCGCGAGCTCGTGGCCCAGAACGAGGAGCTCAGCAACCTGATCATGCGCGCCTACCTGCAGCGGCGCGCGATCCTGCTCGAGGCCGACGTGGGGGTGCGCGTGATCGGGTCGCGCTACTCGCCCGACAGCCGGCGCATGCGCGAGTTCCTGGCCCGCAACCGCCTGCCCTACCGCTGGATCGACGTCGAGGAGGACCAGGAGGCCGAGGCGCTCCTGCGCA
This sequence comes from Solirubrobacteraceae bacterium, assembly GCA_036270095.1. Taxonomy (GTDB): domain Bacteria; phylum Actinomycetota; class Thermoleophilia; order Solirubrobacterales; family Solirubrobacteraceae; genus DATBDE01. Next base: position 19,672 of record DATBDE010000089.1, read on the forward strand.
GCCTCGGCGTCTCGGCGGCCGAGACGCCGGTCGTCATCTGGACCCGCGGCGACGTGTGGCGCAACCCGTCGATCGCCGCCGTGGCCGGGCGCGTCGGGCTCTCCAGCGCGGGCCCGCCGCCGCCGATCTGCGACCTTGTGGTGGTCGGCGGCGGCCCGGCCGGCCTCTCCGCGGCGCTCTACGGCGCCTCCGAGGGCCTCGACACGCAGGCGGTCGAGGCGGTGGCGCTGGGCGGGCAGGCGGGCACCTCGTCGCGGATCGAGAACTACCTCGGCTTCCCGGCCGGCATCTCCGGCAGCGAGCTGGCCGAGCGGGCGGCGATGCAGGCGCGCAAGTTCGGCGCCCGTCTCGTCGTGCCGGGCGCGGCGGTGCGACTGGAGTCCGAGGACGGCCACCACACCGTGCACATCGAGGGCGGCGGCGCCGCCACCGGCCGCACGGTGATCGTTGCCACCGGCGCCCAGTACAAGCGCCTCGCCGTCCCCGACCTGGAGCGCTACGAGGGCCTGGGCGTCTACTACGCCGCGACGCAGACGGAGGCGCAGTTGTGCGTCGGCGACCCGGTGCTCATCGTGGGCGGCGGCAACTCGGCCGGCCAGGCCGCGATCTTCCTCTCCCGCCACGCCGCGAGCTGCTCCCTGATCATCCGCGGCGGCGACCTGGGCAAGTCGATGTCGCGCTATCTCGTCGACCAGATCGAGCAGGACGACCGGGTCGACGTGTTGCGCCACACGACCGTGTGCGAGCTGCGCGGCGACGACGGCCTGGACACCGTGGTGCTGGACGACGGCCAGAGCGGCGAGCGGCGAGCGGTCCCGGCCAAGGCCCTGTTCGTGTTCATCGGCGCCTCACCCCACACCGACTGGCTGCGCGACCGCGTGGCCATGGACGACAAGGGCTTCGTGGTCACCGGCCGGGACCTGCAGGGCGACGCGCTGGCGCGGTACGCCGACGACCGCCCGCTGTTCCTGGAGACCAGCCAGCCGGGGATCTTCGCCGTGGGCGACGTCCGCGCCGGCTCGATCAAGCGCGTGGCCTCGGCGGTGGGGGAGGGCTCGATGGCCGTCCGCCTCGTCCACCGGCGCCTGGCGGCGCCGCCGCCCGCCCCCGCTCAGGCCGAGGTCACCCGCCGGTAGCGAGGGTCAACCCGGCTCGGTGACGCCGGGCTCGACGGCCGGGAGCCCGTCGAGGCTGCGGGCGTTGCGCTCGCGCTGGTAGTCCACGAAGGCCCGCTCGCCGCCGACCCGCAGGCGCTTGGCCGCCGCCTTGGCCGCGTGCGGGCGCGCGCCCGCGAAGCGCATGAGGGGCACGCCGTAGCCGCACGAGTCGGCCACGCGGGTGACGTCGACGAGCACGACGGCGCGGCGCGACTCGGGGATGGCGGGCTCCTCGAAGGCGCAGCGCTCGAGCAGGGCGTCGTAGCGCGGGTCGCCGGGCATGAGCGCCTCCCCGCTGCCCTGCAGCCGCAGGATCCGCGGCGGACCGTCGAAGGCGCAGAGCATGATCACGATCCGCCCGTTCTCGCGCAGGTGGGCGATGGTCTCGGCGCCGCTCCCGATCACGTCGAGGTACGCGACGGTGTGCTCGTCGAGCACCCGGAGCGAGCCGATCGGGCCCTTGGGCGAGACGTTGACGTGGCCGTCGTCGGCCAGCGGCGCCGTGCCGACGAAGAACAGCGCCTGGTTCGCGATCCACTCGCGCTGGCGCGCGTCGATGCCGTCGTAGACCTTGCCCATTGGGCTTCCGAGGCTAGCCGAGCCGCTCGCGCGCCATCGTCGCCGTGCGCACGAGCAGCCCGAGGAAGCGGTCGAGCATCCGCGGATCGACGGCGCACAGCGGCAGCTCGCCTTTGACGTAGACCTCGCCGGCGCCGCTGTGGGCGAAGCGCACGAGCGGCAGCGAGCGGTTCCAGAACAGCAGCGTGTGCGCGTCCAGGCGGTCGGCCTCGACGACCTGCGCCTGGGCCTGGAGGAGGCCGTCGCGCAGCGCCATGCCGACGTGCAGGGGCCAGCCGGCGGCCTCAACGCTCAAGCCCCACTCACCGGCCGCGACGCGGCGCGTGTCGCCCTCCAGGGAGGCCAGGAAGCGGTCGACGGCCTGCTCTGCGTCGGGGGCCATAGCGGTGCTATCTTGACCACACAAGCTTTCGCGCGCCGGTGACCCATGCCGGCCGTGCCGTTTCGGAAAGCGGGCGCGCGCCCGCTTTTGACTTTAAGGAGCAAGGACAACCCCCATGAACAGCATCCAGGCCGAGATCGAGGCGCGCCTGGCCGAGACCGAGCCAGAGGTCGAGGTGCTGCTCGCGGAGGTCGTGGGCGACTCGCTCGTCCGCCTCTACATCGACCATCCTGACGGGGTCACGCTCGCTGTGTGCGAGCGGGTCACCGGGCACCTCGGCGCGGTGCGCGAGCAGTATGGGCTCGAGGTCTCCTCGCCCGGTTCCGAGCGCCCGCTGACCAAGCCCGACCACTTCCGCCGCTTCATCGGTGCTCGCGCGCGCGTGCGCACGCGCGACGCTCATCACGGTCGCAAGTCGTTCACCGGCGAGCTGGTCGGCGCCTCCGACGACGAGCTGACGCTCGCCGCCGACGACGGTGTGGTGACCATCCCCTACACCGAGATCCAGCGTTCCAACCTCCTGGGGGACTAGCGCATGTCACGAGAGATCCTGGAAGCCACGCGCGCCCTCGCCGCCGAGAAGGGCATCCCCGCCGACAAGCTCTTCATCGCCCTCGAGGACGCGCTTCTGTCCGCCTACAAGAAGCAGCCGGGCTCGGCCAAGTACGCCCGGGTCGAGATCGACCACGACACCGGCGACTTCAAGGTCTTCGAGCTCATCATCCCCGAGCGCCTCGAGGCCCAGCTCATCGTCGAGACGATCGACGAGGAGACGACGGTCGACCCCGAGACGGGGGAGATGCGCGAGCCCGAGGAGCCCGAGATCGACCCGGTCAAGTTCGAGCAGTACCGGGACCAGATCGATGAGCGCGACGTCACCCCCGACGACTTCGGCCGCATCGCCGCCCAGACGGCCAAGCAGGTCATCCTGCAGCGCATCCGCGAGGCCGAGCGGGACATGATGTTCGAGGAGTACCAGGACCGCGTCGGCGAGCTGATCACCGGCATCGTCCAGCAGTCCGACTCGCGCTACACGCTCGTCCAGCTGCGCGAGCGGGTCGAGGCGCTGCTGCCCAAGTCCGAGCAGGTCGACGGCGAGCGCTACGACCACTCGCAGCGGGTCAAGGCCGTGATCAAGGAGGTCTCCGCCTCGACCAAGGGCCCGTCGATCATCGTGTCGCGGCGCGACCCCGAGCTCATCAAGAAGCTGTTCGAGCTCGAGGTCCCCGAGGTCGCGGACGGCCTGGTCGAGATCACCAACGTCGCCCGCGAGCCCGGCTACCGCTCGAAGATCGCCGTCGTCTCCCACGCCAGCGGCGTCGACCCGGTCGGCGCGTGCGTCGGCCCGCGCGGGTCGCGCGTGCGTATGGTCGTGTCCGAGCTGCGCGGCGAGAAGATCGACATCATCCCCTACAACGACGAGCCGGCTCGCTTTGTCGCCAAGGCGCTGTCACCGGCGCGCGTCAGGGAAGTCCTGGTGGACGACGACAACCGCCAGGCCACCGTCGTCGTGCCCGACGACCAGCTCTCGCTGGCCATCGGCCGCGAGGGGCAGAACGCCCGGCTGGCCGCGCGCCTGACCGGCTGGCGCATCGACATCCGCTCCGAGACCGAGTTCTCCGAGGAGGAGGCCCGTCAGGGCTACGAGGAGGAGGAGTCCTCGGGCCGCTGTGCCGCGATGCTCGCCAACGGGCGCCGCTGCCCGAACGCGGCCCTCCCCGGCTCGCGCTACTGCGGCCTGGACTCGCACCAGGCGCTGGCCAACATCGACTCCGACCGGGTCGAGGATCTCGCGCGCATCGGCGAGCAGCCGCCGCCCGATGAGGAGGCCGAGCTGGAGGTCGAGGCGATCGCCGAGGACGAGGGCGACGCCCCCGGCGAGCAGGAGGCCGAGCTCGACGACGAAGCGGTCGGCGTGCAGGAAGAGTCCGTGCAGCAGCCGGCCGAGGCTGCACCGGGCGAGGCCGCGGAGGAACCGCGGTCCTAGTCACAAGCCCGAATCCGGGTCCCTCCGAGCTCCTAGAATGGACCGGCTGATGCCGAAGAAGCGCGTGCACGAAATCGCAAAGGAGCAGGGGATGTCGTCCAAGACCCTGCTCGCCAAGCTCCAGGACGCGGGCCTGAACGTCAAGGCGGCGGCTTCCGCCGTCGACGAGCAGGCCGTCCTGCGCGTGCTCAACGGCGGTGGCAACGGCGCCCAGGAGCCGCAGGCCTCGGCGCCCGCGCAGGCCGCGTCCCGGCCCACGGCCGAGCCTGACGGCCAGAGCACGCCGCCCCAGCAGCAGCAGCCGCCCCAGCAACGGCAGCAGCAGGGCGGCGGCGAGGGCCAGACCGGCGAGCAGCCCCCGCAGCAGGGCCAGCAGCCCCCGCAGCAGGGGCGCCCCCAGCGCCCGACCCGCTCGGGCCTGCAGGGCGAGCGCGCCCCCGCCTCCAGCGGCGGGCGGCGCCGCGTGATCATCGACTCCCAGGCCTCGCGTCGCCAGCAGGGCGGCCCGGCACCCGCGCCCAGCCGCCCACCCCGGCGCCGCGGCGGTCGCCGGCGCCGCGGTACCTACCAGGAGCCCGCCCCCCGCGTCGCGCCGACCGATCCTTCCAAGGTCCTGGTGGAGATCCCGTCGGGGTCGACGGTCAAGGACGTGGCCGAGTATCTCGGCGTGCCCGTCCCCGAGGTGATCAAGAAGCTCATGACCCTGGGCGAGATGGCCACGCTGACCAAGACGCTCACCGACGACGCCATCACTGTCCTCGCCGAGGAGTTCAACAAGACCGTCGAGATCACGCACGCCGCCGACGAGGTGGTGGAAGAGGACACCTTCGAGGACGCCGATGAGGACCTGGCCGACCGCCCGCCCGTGGTCACGATCATGGGCCACGTCGACCACGGAAAGACCTCGCTCCTGGACGCCGTGCGCGAGACCGAGGTGGCGGCGGGCGAAGCCGGCGGCATCACCCAGCACATCGGCGCCTACCAGGTCCACCACAACGACAAGGTCGTGACGTTCCTCGACACCCCGGGACACGAGGCGTTCACCGCCATGCGCGCCCGCGGAGCCGACGTGACCGACCTGGCCGTGATCGTGGTTGCCGCCGACGACGGCGTCAAGCCGCAGACCCAGGAGGCGATCGACCACGCGCGCGCCGCCGACGTGCCCATGGTGGTCGCGATCAACAAGATCGACAAGGAGGGTGCGCAGCCCGACCGCGTGCGCGGGGAGATGGCCCAGCTCGGGCTCAACCCGGCCGAATGGGGCGGCGACACCGAGTTCGTCGACGTCTCGGCCAAGACCAAGGTCGGCCTCGAGGACCTGCTCGACACCATCCAGGTCGTCGCCGAGCTCGAGGAGCTCAGGGCCAACCCCGACGCCGAGGCCTCGGGCGCCGTGATCGAGTCCAAACTCGATCCCGGCCGCGGCCCCGTGGTCACCATCTTGATCGGCCGCGGCACCCTGCACGTGGGCGACTCCATCGTCGCCGGCGCGCACTGGGGCCGCGTGCGCGCGATGTCCGACTTCATCGGCGAGCGCATCAAGGCCGCCAGCCCGGGCCAGCCGGTCGAGGTGCTCGGCTTCGACGGCGTCCCGGAGGCGGGCGAGCACGTGCGGGTGGTCGAGAACGAGCGCCGCGCCCGCCAGCTCGCCACCGAGCGCGCCCAGCGGCTGAAGACCGAGGCGCTGGCCCGCCGCTCGGGCACCAAGGTCTCGCTGGAGGACGTGCTCGCGCTGTCGCGCGAGGGCCGGGTCAAGGAGCTCAACCTCGTCGTCAAGGCCGACGTGTCCGGCTCGCTGGAGGCGGTCGAGGACGAGATCGCGCGCCTGCCGCAGTCCGAGGTGACGGTCAACGTCATCCACCGCGGCGTCGGCGGCATCAACGAGTCCGACGTCATGCTGGCCTCGGCCTCCGACGGCATCATCCTCGGCTTCAACGTGCGGCCGAGCGCGGACGCCCGCTCCGCGGCCGAGCACGAGGGCGTGGAGATCCGCACCTACGCGGTCATCTACCGCGCCATCGAGGACCTCAAGGCGGCCATGGAGGGCATGCTCGAGCCCGAGGAGGTGGAGACCACCCTGGGCGAGGCCCAGGTGCTCCAGATCTTCAAGGCCTCGCGGGTGGGCGCGATCGCCGGCTGCCAGATCAGCGAGGGCCGCGTCACTCGGGGCGCCCGCGTCCGCGTCGTGCGCGACGGCACCGTGGCCTACACCGGCGAGGTCGCCTCGCTGCGGCGGTTCAAGGACGACGTGCGCGAGGTGCTGGAGGGCCAGGAGTGCGGCATCGTGCTCAAGGACTTCCAGGACGTGAAGGAAGGCGACGTGCTCGAGTTCTTCGAGACGCGCAAGGTCGAGCGCGCGCTTTCGTGACCGCCGGCTTCGTCGGCGTCCTCATCATCCACCTGCACTTCCCGGAATCGTCCAGCTTGAAGGGGAAGCGAAGCGAGCTGCAGTCGGTTAAGGCGCACCTGCGCACGCGCATGGGCGTGTCCGTGGCCGAGGTCGACCACCAGGACACCTGGCAGCGCGCAACGCTGGCCGCAGCCCTGGTCAGCGGGTCGTCCCGAAGGCTCCAGGAGGAGGCCGATCGCGTCTGCCGCTGGCTCGACGCACGATTTCCTTACGGAGTTCGGGTAGAACGGCTGCTGACGTCAGTCTCCGACCTGGAAGGCTAGGATGGCCGGAGGGCGCATGCGTCGCGTCGACGAGGCCGTACGCGCGGTCCTGAGCGATGCCATCACCACGGATTTAAAGGACCCTCGCATCGGTTTCGTCACCGTCACCGCCGTCGATACGACGCCTGATCTCCGCCAGGCGAAGGTGTTCGTCAGCGTCCTCGGGTCCGAGGACGACGTCGCGGCCTCGCTCGCGGGGCTGCAGTCCTCCCACGGGTTCCTGCAGCGCCGCGTCGCGGAGGAGCTGCGCCTCAAGCACACGCCCACGCTCGAGTTCGTGTTCGACGACACGGTGCGGCGGGCCGACCGGATCAACCGCCTGACATGAGCGAGAACGGGTCGAAGGCCAGCCGCGACCAGGTCCTGCAGGAGATCGCCAACTCCGAGCGGTTCATCCTCGTCACGCACGAGAACCCCGACGGCGACGCGCTCGGGTCGCTCGTGGCCATGCAGGAGGTGCTGAGCTCGCTGGGCAAGGACTCGGTCATGTTCATGGCCGCGGACGAGTTCCCGCTGGCCTACGAGTACCGCTTCTTCGTGCTCGACGGGCTGGCCTCGGTCGTGCCCGACGACTACGAGAGCCGCACGATCGTGTTCCTGGACTGCGGCAACATCGACCGCAACCCGGCGCACGAGCTCAAGCGCGACGGCGCGCACATCCTCAACCTCGACCACCACCACGACAACACACGTTTCGGCACCGTCAACCACGTGGTGCCGGAGGCCTCGTGCACGGCCGAGATCGTGTGGGACCTGATGAAGGCGCTCGGCGTCGCGCCGACGCTGCCGGTGGCCGAGGCGCTCTACGTCGGCCTGGTCACCGACACCGGGAAGTTCATGTACGAGAACACCGGCACGCGCGCGCACCAGATGGCGGCCGAGCTCATCGACGCCGGCGTCGACGTGCACGAGATCTACAAGCGCCTGTACGAGGGCATCCCCTACGGCAAGCTCGAGCTGCTGGCTCGCGGCCTCGCCCACATCGAGCGCTACGACGAGGGCCAGCTGACGCTCTCGCACCTCTCGGCCGAGGACTTCCACCAGACCGGCGCCGAGGAGAACTACTCCGAGGGCGTCATCGACCACCTGCGCTCGGTCGACGGCACCGCGGTGGCTGCGCTCGTGCGCGACCGCCTCGGGTCCACGAACCAGGGCATGCGCAAGGTGTCGCTGCGCGCCTCCGACGACCGCATCGACGTCTCGCGCATCGCGCGCGCCCAGGGCGGCGGCGGCCACCGTCAGGCCGCAGGCTTCTCGACCGAGCTGGGCTGGCCCGAGCTGGTCGAGTTCCTGCGCGCGCAGGTGGCCGAGCAGCTCGAGGCCGGCCAGCCGACGTAGCCACCAGGGGTCAAGTCTTTCTTTGCCACACCGGAAAAAAGATGTGGCACAGAAAGACTTGACCCTCGCCTTGGACGGCGTGATCCTCGTTGACAAGCCGGCGGAGAAGACCTCCCACGACGTCGTCGCGGCGGTGCGCCGCAGCCTCGGCGTGCGCCGGGTGGGCCACGCCGGGACGCTCGACCCGTTCGCCACCGGCCTGCTGCTGGTGCTCGTGGGGCGGGCCACGCGCGCGCAGCGCTTCCTCATGGACCTGCCCAAGACCTACGTCGCACGGGCGCGCCTGGGCGCGGTTTCGACCACCGGCGACCCCGAGGGCGAGATCACCGAGACCGGCCGGGTCCCCGACCCGGACGCGCCGCTGCCCACCGGCCGCATCCACCAGCGCCCGCCGGCCTACAGCGCGGTCAAGGTCGGCGGCGAGCGGGCCTACCGCCGGGCGCGCCGCGGCGAGGCGGTGGAGGTGCCCGAGCGCGAGGTCGTCGTGCACCGCTTCGAGCGCCTGGCCCCCGACCGTTTCGAGATCGCGTGCTCGAGCGGCACCTACGTGCGCTCGCTCATCGCCGACCTCGGTGACGCCTACTGCCTGGAGCTGCGGCGCATGCGCATCGGGCCGTTCCGGGTGCAGGACGCCGACCCCGACCACGTCGTGCCGCTGGACGAGGCGCTGACGTTCCTGCCCGAGGTGCGGCTGGACGCCGACGCGGGGCGGCGGGCCGGGCACGGGCAAACCCTCAACCACCCTCAAGGGGGTCGGACCCCCAACGTGGTCCGCCTCGTCGACCCCGACGGCCTCGTCGCCCTCGCCGAACCCCGTGAGGGCGGCGTCCTCAAGCCGATCGTAGGCTTCCGCGGGTGAAGGTCACCCGGCTCGACGACGTGGAGGCGCGGCCCCGGCGAGTCGCCGTGGGCGAGTTCGACGGCGTCCACCTCGGCCACCGCGAGGTCATCCGCGACGCGGACACCGTGCTCACCTTCGAGCCGCACCCGCTCGCGGTCATCCGGCCCGAGGCGGCGCCCAAGCTGCTCACGACGCTGGACCGCAAGGCCGAGCTGCTCGACGGCCTCGGCGTCGCTGAGCTCGTGGTCATCGAGTTCGACCGCGCCTTCGCCCAGCGCAGCGCCCAGGAGTTCATCGATCGCGTGCTCAACGGCGCGCTCGGCGCCACGCGCGTCTCGGTGGGGCAGAACTTCCGCTTCGGCCACAAGGCCCAGGGCGACCCGGAGCTGCTCGCCCGCCAGCAGGCCTTCGACACCCGCGTGACGCCGCTGGTCGAGGTCGACCAGGAGATCGTCTCCTCGACGTTGATCCGCCACCTCATCCAGCTCGGCGACGTAGAGCGGGCCGGGCGCCTGCTCGGCGATCCGTTTCAGCTGCGCGGCACCGTGGTCATCGGCGACCGGCGCGGGCGCACGCTGGGCTTCCCGACGGCCAACCTCGTGCCCGACGAGGCCCTCGTGTACCCGGGCCACGGCGTGTACGCCGCCTACGCCAACGAGGTGGCCGCCGCGGTCAGCGTCGGCGTGCGCCCGACCTTCGGCACCGGGCGGGCCGTACTCGTGGAGGCCTTCCTGATCGACTTCGACGGCGACCTGTACGGCACGGAGCTGCGGCTCGACTTCGTCGCCCGCCTGCGCGGCGAGCGCGCCTTCGCGACCGTCGAGGCGCTGGTCGAGCAGATGAACGAGGACGTGGCCGCGGCTGCTACCGTGACGCGCCGTTCATGACCGTCACCGCTGAGCGCAAGCAGGAGCTCGTCTCCAAGTTCGGAAAGGCCCCCGGCGACACCGGCTCGGCCGAGGTCCAGATCGCGCTGCTCACGGAGCGCATCAACGAGCTCACTCAGCACCTGCGCACCCACAGCAAGGACCACCACTCGCGCCGCGGCCTGCTGATGATGGTCGGCCAGCGTCGGCGTCTCCTCAACTACCTCCAGCGCAAGGACCTCGAGGGGTACCGGGCGCTGATCCGCGAGCTCGGCCTGCGCCGGTGACGCGGGCGCCGGACTTCTCCCTCGCCACCGAGGAGGGAGGCCGGTTCGAGCGCGCGGACCTGCTGGGCCACACCACGGTGCTGGTCTTCTACCCGTTCGCGTTCTCGCCCGTGTGCACCGACCAGCTCAACCTCTACGAGGAGGTCCTGGACGAGTTCGCCCAGCGCGGCGCCCGGCTGTTCGGGGTCTCGTGCGACTCGACCTGGACCCAGAAGGCGTTCAAGAGCCAGCTCGGCATCACCATCCCGCAGCTCTCGGACTGGGAGCCCAAAGGCGAGGCGTGCCGCGCCTTCGACGTCTACCACGACGGCGGCTTCCCCCAGCGCGCGCTCGTGCTCACCGACCCCGACGGGAACATCGCCTGGCGCTTCGTGGCCCCGAGCCCCGGCGACCTCCCGGGGGCGAACCTGATCTTCGACGCCCTTGCGGGAGCTCGGTAGCGCCCCGCTCCCGCCGCTCCGCCCCGACGACCACGTGCGGGGCCCCGACAACGCCCCGCTGGTCGTCGTCTACGCCGACTTCGAGTGCCCGTACTGCGCTGTCGTGCACGAGCAGCTGCACGAACGGCCGCTGAGGGTCGTCTTCCGCCACTTCCCCGTCCGCTCCAAGCACCCGCGCGCGTGGCCCGCCGCGTGTGCGGCCGAGGCGGCCGGGCGCCAGGACGCGTTCTGGGCCATGCACGACGCGTTGTTCGCCGACCAGGGCCGGCTCGAGGACCCGCATCTGTGGGCCCACGCCGAGCGGCTCGGGCTCGACATCGACCGCTTCGAGGCCGACCGGCGCTCAGCCGCGGTGGCCGAGCGCATCCAGCGCGACTTCGACGAGGGCCTACGCGCCGGGGTGGCCACGACCCCGGCGGGCTTCGTGGACGGGCGCCCGAGAGACCTGCGGCAAGCCTCTACCATGCAGTCGATCTCATTCAGAGAGTGAAGAAGCAAAGGCCCGCTCACCCGGAGCGGGCAGGAAAGGAACACATGCCTGAAGTGACCCAGGTCTCGGTGGAGATCGCCGGAACGGAGATCTCGTTCGAGACCGGTCGACTGGCCAAGCAGGCCGGCGGCGCGGTCGTGGTCTCCGCAGGGGACACCGTGGTGCTCTGCACCGCCACCGCCGGAAACGTCCGCGACGTCGACTTCCTCCCCCTCACCGTCGACGTGGAGGAGCGGATGTACGCGGCCGGGAAGATCCCCGGCTCGTTCTTCAAGCGCGAAGGTCGCGCCGGCGAGAAGGCCACGCTGACCGCGCGGCTCATCGACCGCCCCATCCGCCCGCTCTTCCCCAAGGGCTGGAACCGCGAGACGCAGCTGGTCGCCATGCCGCTGTCCGTTGACCACATCACCCCGTACGACGTGCTCGCGATGAACGGCGCCTCCGCGGCGCTGATGATCTCCGACATCCCGGTCCCCACGCCCGTGGGCGCGGTGCGCATCGGCAAGATCGACGGCAACTTCGTCATCAACCCGTCCGAGGCCGACCTGGCTGAGGGGCTGTCCGACCTCGACCTGATCGTGGCCGGAACCGACGAGGCCATCCTCATGGTCGAGGCGGGCGCCAGCGAGATCCCCGAGGCCGAGATCCTCGACGCCCTCGACATCGCCCACGGCGAGATCAAGAAGCTCTGCGCGCTGCAGGCGCAGCTGCGCGAGACCGTCGGCAAGGAGAAGGCCTCCGTCGAGGCGCCCGAGGTCGACATCGAGCTCTACAACCAGATCAAGGCCGAGATGGGGAATCAAATCGATGGCGCCACCAGCGTGGAGGACAAGCTCGAGCGCCAGGACGCGACCAAGGCGGTCGAGGAGCAGATCCTCGAGCGCTACGCCGCCGAGGACGAGCGGCTTGACGCGGCAGCCAACACCGAGCGCCGCGCCGCCGTCCAGCGCATCTTCGACAAGCTGGAGAAGGAGATCATCCGCGAGCGCATCGCGGTCCGGAAGGTCCGGCCCGACGGCCGCGCGGCGGGCGAGATCCGTCCCATCGACATCGAGGTCGGCCCGCTGCCGCGGGCGCACGGCTCGGCGCTGTTCACGCGCGGGCAGACGCAGGCCCTGAGCGTCGTGGCCCTCGGGACCACGCGTGAGGAGATGCGGCTCGACACCCTCGGGCTCGAGACCTCGAAGTACTACTTCCACCACTACAACTTCCCGCCCTTCTCGGTCGGGGAGGCCGGCTTCATGCGCGGGCCGAAGCGCCGCGACATCGGCCACGGCGCGCTCGCCGAGCGGGCGATCGTGCCCATGATCCCGTCGATCGAGGACTTCCCGTACACGATCCGCGTGGTTTCGGACATCCTCGAGTCCAACGGCTCGTCCTCGATGGCGAGCGTGTGCGGATCGTCGCTGTCGCTGATGGACGCGGGCGTGCCGATCAAGGCGCCGGTGGCGGGTATCGCCATGGGCCTGATCAAGGAGGGCGACGACTACATCGTCCTCACCGACATCGCCGGCGTCGAGGACCACCTGGGCGACATGGACTTCAAGGTCGCCGGGACGTCCACCGGTATCACCGCGCTGCAGATGGACATCAAGATCGCCGGGGTCACGTTCGAGATCCTGCGCGACGCCCTGACGCAGGCCCACGAGGCCCGCACGTTCATCCTCGGCAAGATGCGGGACGCGATCGCGGGTCCGCGCGAACAGATGTCCCCGTACGCGCCGCGCATCACCTCGGTCCAGATCGACCCGGAGAAGATCGGCCTGGTCATCGGCAAGGGCGGCGAGACCATCCGCGGCCTGCAGGACGAGTTCGAGGCCCAGATCGACGTCAACGACGAGGGCCAGGTGCTGGTCTACGCCGCCAGTGGCGAGCAGGCCGACGCGCTGGCC